>NZ_JAGJBZ010000002.1:1316741-1975111 GCF_020010925.1 Streptomyces griseiscabiei
TTGCGGCTGGTCAGGATGTCGCCGCGGGCGCGGACCAGAGCGTCGGTGGAGAAGACGATGGACCGGCCGACCAGGTGGTCTTCGCAGTCCTTGAGGGGTGAGCGGGCTACCGAGATGACGGGGCATCTGAGCTGGTCGAGTCCGGCGTAGCGCTGGTGGCCGTTCTCCGTGTCCTCCACGACGCCCAGGACGCGGCCGGAGAACTTCTCGACCACTGTGGCGAGGCTGGGGGCGAAGTAGCCGCCGATGTCCGCCAGGACGATGTCCTGGCCGCCCGCGGTCTCCTCGACCCACTCCAGCGCACGGGTGGGGTCGGCGAACAGGTCCCTGCTGAGGTCGTGGACGGGGTAGAGATCCCGGACCTCCTCCAGGGTTCGCTGGTGGATGGACTTGGGCTTGGGCAGGACGGCGCCGATGGTCGAGGTTGCGGCCATCGCGCGTAGGAACGCCGGGCGCTCGGAGAGCAAGTGCGTGATGATCAGTGAGGTGATCGGGCCGGCAGCGGGGAATTGCTCGGTGACGCGTCGGAAGAAGGTGTCGAGTCGTGCTCGCTCGGGGCTCTCCACAGCAACTCCTCCTGAATTCCTGCTGGTTAGGCAGCTTGGCCGTGCATGGTGGGCGCGGCGGTGAGGGTCTGCATGTGGGCGCGCATGCCGCTGTGGAGGTCGACTTGTGCCTGCCAGCCCAGGACCTCGTGGGCGCGACCGGGGTGGGCGCGGGTGGTGAGGACGTCACCGTGGCGGGGGCCGTCCTGCAGCACCTCGATTTCGCGGCCGGCGAGGCTGTTGGCAATGTGGATCACTTCGAGGAGGGAGGCGTTCGCTCCTCCTCCCACGTTGATCACCCCGTGCGCGTGGGGCGTGGTGGCCGCGGCGATGGTGGCGGCGACCGCGTCGTCGATGTAGGTGAAGTCCCGGCGCTGGTGACCGTCGCCGTACAGGTGCAGGGGCTGGCCGGTCAGGGCGGCCAGCAGAGCGCGGTGGGTGAACATGTCGGTGCGTTGGCGGGGGCCGTAGACGGTGAAGTAGCGCAGTGCGACGACGGTGGTGGGGCAGTGCGGCTGCGCGGCGTGGGCGAGGCAGAGCTGTTCTTCGGCGAGTTTGGTGACGGCGTACGGCGACGCTGGATGCGGGTGGTCGGTCTCGACGCTGGGCCCGCCGTCGGTGGTGCCGTAGACGCTGGAGGAGGAGGCGACGACCAGGCGAGGGACGCGCAGACGGCCGACGGAGTCCAGCAGGCGCTTGGTGGCCATGATGTTGGAGGCGACGTAGTCGCCGAACTGGGCTCCCCAGGAGGGGCGGACGCCGGGGATGGCGGCGAGGTGGAAGACGGCGTCCGCGTCGATGAGGAGGGGATCGATGGCACAGCTGACCAGGTCAGCTGTGACGTTCATGTACCCGGGCAGCGACCGCAGGGGGGCGAGGTTGGCTGCGGCAGCCTGGTGGGTGGCCGGGTCGCGACGGTCGACGCCGATGACCGTGGTCCCGGCCTGGACGAGGGCGTGGGCGAGGTGGGAGCCGATGAATCCGGCGGCTCCGGTCACGACGGCCCGGCGCGGAAGTTGGGGGTGCTGGGGGCTCAGCTGCTGTGTCACGGTGCGTCTCCAGTAGCGGTGGGGTTGGCGTTTCAGCTCAGCCGGGTCAGGACCGTGCGGCCGTGGGTGGTGAGGGCGAGATCGTCCTGCTCGTTTCCGCGGACGAGGGCCGTCACCGCCTCGATGGCACCGAAGGATTCGAGGAGGCGTTGCTCGGTGTCGTTGGGGCGGCGGCCGTATCCGGCGTAGAACGCCTCCCTGAGGCGGGGAGCCGCCTGCCAGCGGCGGAATTCGAGACGGGCGAAGTCCCGGATGCGGGCATCACGGCGCATGTGTTCCAGGTCGTACACCCCGAAGGACTCGCCGATGTTCCAGTTCCGCGGCTGGTAGTCGAGGTGGCAGGCCGCGCTGTCCATGAGCGTGCCCGCCAGGACGTCCTGGTGGACGGCCAGCAGTCCGCGTTCGTCGGCGGAAATGAGGCCGGCCTCATCCGCCCGCTGGATCCAGCGGGCGAGGCGGTCTGCCAGGTCGGGGCCGACGGCTCCGGAGCGCGGGATGAGGGTGGCCTGGTGGAGCAGTCGCAGGATACGGCCCGCCTCGTGGTGGACCAGATCTTCCTCGGGCGATCCCGGGGGGACGGTGTCGGCGGGCGTGCCGGACAGCGCGGTCACCAGGAACGTGTGCGTGCTGTCGTGATACCCGACCAGATCGGGCACATGCGCGTTGAGGTGCGGGGCCCAGGTCCGGTATGCATGGACCTCCTGGACATACCGGGCCCGGCCGCCGTGCTGCTTGGCGAAGTATCTGCGTCCCCGGCCGTCGGCCAGCAGGAGCAGGCGGGGCGGAAGGGACGGGTCCGGTATGACGCGGACGGCGCCGATGCGGTCACGGGCCAGGTCCAGGCGCGGATCGACGCGGGACGTGATCATGAGGTGGCCTCCTGCATGGGGAGGGCCTGGTGGGAGGTGTCGTTGTGCCGGTCGAGGATCCATCTCGTCTGGTCGAGCCGGTTGCGGTGGTGCTGCCAGCAGGTGACGGACGCGTGGGTGTGGGTGAAGCCTGCCGGGGAGCCGGGCGGGAGGCCCAGGAGCAGGGTGTGGGCGGCGATCACGGTCTCGCCGTGCGCGGCGAACAGGACGC
Organism: Streptomyces griseiscabiei; assembly: GCF_020010925.1. Classification (NCBI taxonomy): domain Bacteria; kingdom Bacillati; phylum Actinomycetota; class Actinomycetes; order Kitasatosporales; family Streptomycetaceae; genus Streptomyces; species Streptomyces griseiscabiei. The sequence goes on from NZ_JAGJBZ010000002.1 coordinate 1,319,416, forward strand.
GGTCGCCCTCGTGTTCGGCGATGAGCTGTGCCAGGTGGGCGCCGGCCCGTTCCAGGTATCCGTTCCAGGTGTCGGAGCCCAGCGCCCAGGGAGTGTCGGGGTGCGCGTGAGGCCCGCCGTCGGCGGCGGTCTTCACCTCGGCCCAGGGTTTGCCGTCGGCGTCGCCGTGGACGGGACCGTCGAGCCGTACGTCCGTGGTGAGCGGGACGCGAAGGGCCTGGCTGATGATCTCGCCGGTCTGGAGCAGGCGCAGGCGCGGCCCGGCGTACAGGGCGTCGAAGGGCTGGTGGCGGTGTTCGTTGGCGAGCCGCCGGGTGACCTGTTCCACCTGGGTGTAGCCGCGGTTGGTCAGTCCGGTGCAGGTCCGAGGTCCGCCCACCAGTCCGTCGGCGTTGCACTGTGCCTCGCCGTGGCGGACGAAGACGAGTTCGGTGGTGATCATGTTCAACCTCGGAGTCTGGGGTAGGCGGGGGGCCAGCCGTAGCTGTAGCCGTTGCGCCCGATGTAGGGGGCGGTCAAAACGGCGTGCAGGGCGAGGAAGTCGTCGAGGCGAGGGCGGTCCGTGGAACCGAGGCGGATGTCGTGGTGCCCGGCGGCCTCGTTGTATGCGCTCAGCGCCGTGCCGATGGCGTCATCGGGGAGCGGTCCGTACGTCAGCAGCAGCGTCGCGATCAGCTTCGCGAGGTCGTACGCCATCGGCGCGAGCGTGAGGTCGTCGGTGTCGACGGTCACGACGGCCCCGGCAGGAGTGATGAGGAAGTTGCGGGGGTTGCTGTCCTTGTAGAAGGAGACGGGCCCCTCCGCCGTCTTCTCCAACAGCGCCAACACCGCGTACAGGGCGGCCTTGTTGGGTAAGTAGCCCTGCTCCAGGCGGCGTTGGAGCGCGACTCGGCGGGGGCCGAGGTAGTCGGCGAAGGCAGTGCCGTCCTGGAAGCGGTGCGGTGTGGCCAGATCGGCGGCCTGAAGGTCGCTGGCCCAGGCGCCGCCGTGGGCATGGCCCAGCAGCGTGGCCAGCGCGGTCAGGTCCTCGGGCTGGACTGGGCGTCCTTCGATCCACCGGTACGTCAGGCTGGCATGCCTGATCACCACGAACGCCGGCAGTCGCATGGGGTGCGCGTGCTCGGTGAGCCACCAGTGGTGACGGACGGCTGCGGAGACCTGATCGGGTGTCTCGTAGAACTTGGTGAAGTGGGCGCTCGTCATGATCGGCCCTCCGGGGGCCGGGCCACGACGAACGTGATGACGGACCGGGCGGTCAGCGGCTGGTCCGGCACGAACTCGTGCAGTACGGCGGCCAGGGCGCCCGGCTGGCCGTACAGCCCCGGGGCGAGGTCGTACTTCGGGTTGGTGGCCAGGTATTCGGCGATGTGGTCGTGGCCGTCGAAGGTGAAGACGTGTTCCTCGTTCTCGACGGTCACGACGTCGAGCGATGTCGCGGCCAGCGCGGCGAGGTTGCCGCTGTGCGCCGAGACGTACAGGCTCTCGTGCTGCTCGGCGAGAGGGTCGAGGCCCGCGGTGGCGGCCAGCTGGTCCAGCTCCCGGTAGCTGTCGAGGCTCTTGGTGACCAGCACGGCTAGCCCGCCGGGGGCGAGGACGCGGTTGATCTCCGCGACGACCGCCTGCGGGCGCGTTGAGTGGTACAGGCAGAACGCGGCCACCGCCAGGTCGCACGAGGCTGTGGGCAGGGGCAGTTGGTGGAAGTCGCCCTGGAGGAAGCTCACCTGCACGCCCGGCAGATGGCGGGTCCGCTCGCGGGCCTGGTCGATCAGGGCCGGGGCCGCGTCGAATCCCACGACCCGCTCCGGGTTCAGCAGGCTGGCCAGCATCGCGCTGCTCGTGCCGCGACCGCAGCCGATGTCCAGGACGACACCGAGACGGTCCGCTCGCGCGTGGTGCGCCCACACCAGCTCGACGATCGTGTCCGGCACGGGTCGGCCTGCGGTCTTGGCCCGCATCAGGGCGTTGGACCGGCCGGCGAGGCGAGACGGATCGCCGTAGAGGTCCGCCTGCCGCACGGGGTCGAGGAAGGGATTGACCTCGGTCATGCCGCGCCCTCCCCTCGCGGGCGCGGATGGCTCAGCTGTGCTGGGCGGCCACCTGTTGCAGCCAGCGGCGCGTCTGTCGCCGGTTGGCCAGCAGCACGAGGTCGGATCGGCTGGAGGCGAACTCGTCGATCTTGGCCATGACGCGCGGGCGCATCTTGCGGCGGTACGTCGCCACGTACTTGATCACGCCCCAGTGGATCCGGTTGTGCACCCCGTTGCCCTTGTGCCCGGCCCCGTGCCGCAGCTGCCGGGAGAAGATCCCGTACAGCGCGGAGATCGTGGACACGTCCATGAGGACCACGGTGTCGCAGGACTCCAGCCGGATCTGGAGCGTCGAGTTGTAGTTGCCGTCGATCACCCACCGCGGTTCGGCAACGAGCTCCCGCTGCAGCTCGGCGAACTTGTCCATCGGCAACGCGTTCCAGTCGTCGTCGTAGAACGCGGCGTCCAGATGCGTCACCGGGGCGTCGAGGATCTTCCCCAGCTCGCGGGCCAGGTACGACTTGCCGCTGCCTCCGCAGCCGACAATGGCAACCTTCATCATGGTGCTCCAGCTTAGAGTCGCTTGCGTGCCCGGGCGGACCGGCCGCCGGGACACATCCGGATGATCCAGGCAGGCCGGCCTGGAAGGTCTGTCGCATCAGGCCGCTCCTCGCTCGTCCGCGCCACAAACGAGCGTGGCCAGCACGCTCTCCAGGGCGTCGACCTGCCGGCTCAGGCGGAACAGGTCCAGGCGGTCCAGACAGGCCCGTATCAGGTCCGCGTGCTGCTGGCTCCCGGCGATCTTCCGGAGATGGGCAAGCCGTTCGATCACCTCGTGACCGGAGGCCACGATCAGCTCGGCGGGCACGAACTCCTCGACGTGGCGGATGTCGGCCGGCGCCAGCGGCAGGCAGCCGGCGAGCACCGCCTCGAAGATCCGTTGGGTCATCTGCCCGACCGCGGCATACCGCTCGGGCAGCATGAGAACGGTGGCCAGGGACCTGCCATACAGTGCGTGAGCCTGCTGGAACGGGACCCGTCCGAGGAAGCGGACATGCGGCCAACGGTCGGTCCGGGCCCACTTGCCGCCGACGAGGTGCGCCACGTGTGCGGCGGCAGGGGCGAAGTAGCGATCGAAGTGGGCGTCGCGGTCGTACTGGTTGCCGACGTAGCCGAGCACCAGGTCACGCGGCTGCGCGGTGAGTGCGACGGGGTCGGCTTGGGCCAGGAGCTGGTCGTCGACGGGGAAGAGCAGGCGGTGGGCGCCCGGTGAGGGTTCGAGGGCCGCTTCACATACCGCGGTCTGCAGGGTGCCGCGCCAGATGCTCTCGTGCCGCAGTGTGCGGTCCTTGTCCCAGATCACGGTTGGCGCGCCGCGCCGCGCGGTGTAGTGGGTGATGAGTTCGGCCTGGCGGTGCAGGTCACAGGTGTGGCCCTCGGTGCCGCACGGGGTCGTGTTGCGTCCGTCGATCGCCCAGCGCCATTCGAGGAACAGCGCATCGATCTTCGGGATGCCGGTGTCGAAGGCGTAGGTGCCGCCGAGGTCGTCGTCGGCTTCCAACAGGTCGCGGTTGGCCTGGAGGAAGACGATCTCGTGCCCGCGGGCGATGAGGGCGTCGATGAACGGGCGGCGGTGGCTGCGGCCCCCGTCCGGGGTGTTGGTGATGCCGTTGCCGAGGAAGCCCCAGAAGCTGTATCCGATCTTCATTTGGTGATCCACCGGTCTTCCAGCAGCAGAGCGTCGAGGCCGGAGTCGGCCAGGCAATCCAGGGCCATGGCCGGTGTCCCGCAGATGGGCTTGCCCTTGACGTTGAGCGAGGTGTTGATGAGGACCGGGACTCCGGTGCGGCGGGCGAAGGCGGTCAGGACCGCGTGCATGAACGGGTTCTGTGCGGCAGTGACGGTCTGCAGGCGGGAGGTGCCGTTGGCGTGGATGATGGCCGGCACCCGCTCGCGTGCGGTCTCCGTCACGCCGGAGGCCATGGACATGTAGGGCGCCTCTTGTCTGAGCGTGAAGAACTCCCGGGCGCGCTCGGCCAGGACCATGGGAGCGAAGGGCCGGAAGTGCTCGCGGTATTTCACGGTGGCGTTGAGTCGTTCCACGACGCCGGATTCCAGGGGCGACGCGAGGATCGAGCGGTTTCCCAGGGCGCGGGGTCCGGCTTCCACCCGGCCTTGGAACAGGCCAGCGATCACGCCGTGGGCGAGCTGGTCGGCGAGGAACTCGGCGGTCTCGATGCCCAGCATTTTCTGCTGCAGCCCGGGCCACGGGGTGAGGTCGAGGGTGAGGTCGTGGAAGGACGGACCGAGGTAGCAGGCGCGGGCGACGCCCGAGACGGGGCGTCGGCTTCCCGCGCCCATGTGCAGGGCGACCGCGGCGCCGAGCGCGGTGCCGGCATCACCCGGGGCGGGGGGCACGAAGACCTCGTCGAAGATGCCAGCCTCGATGATGCGCCCGATGCTCACGCAGTTCGTGGCGACTCCGCCGCCGACGCACAGGCGGCGAGAGCCGGTGATCATTCTGGCTCGCCGGGCCAGGTGCAGCATGACCTGCTCGGTGCGCTCCTGGAGCGCCGCGGCCAGGTCCTGGTGGACGTCCACGAGCGGCTCGTCCGAGTGTCGCGCGGGGCATGTCTCGGAGGTGAAGCGACGTGAGGTCCGGGGGTAGCCGGAGGACAGCGTGCGCGGGGGGAAGTAGGCCGGGTCGACGAAGAAGCCGGCCGCCGTGGTGCGGACGGCGCGCGCGAACAGGTGCCGGAACCGCTTGGGATCGCCGAGAGCGGCGAGGGCCATCACGGTGCCTTCCTCGTCCCCGCGGCGCCACCCCAGGTGTTCGGTGACTGCGCCGTACACGTAGCCCAACGACGCCGGGTCGTGGAGTGCCTCGACGATGCGGGTGCGCGGTCGCAGCGCTTCGTGACCGTGGCCGATGGTGGTGGTCTGCCGTTCGCCGAGGCTGTCGACGACGAGCACTGCGGATTCGGCCCACCCCGACGCGGCGAAGGCGGCCATCTGATGGGCCCGGTGGTGCTGGACCGGTGTGACGCGGGCGGAGGGGAACAGCCGGCCGAGGGTGCGGACGCGGTGCTGGGTGCGCAAGGCCACCTTGGCGAAGCCGTGGGCCCTGGGTAGCGCCCGCTCGCGTGTCGTCGCCGACAGGGTCAGGCGCAGTGCGGCCGGGGACTCGACGAGGTAGCGGGCGGGCTGGAAGTTGTAGGCGACCGCGTCGACATCGCCGGCGGTGATCCCGGCCTCCTTCAGCAGCCATTCGACCGCCTGGCGTGGATATGCCTTGGTGTGCTTGGCCTCGGACAGCCGCTCTTCCTCGACGAATCCGATCAGGTCCCCGTCGACCAGCAGCGCGGCGGCCGAGTCGTGGGTGTAGGAGCACAGGCCGAGAATGACGGACGGAATGTGGTCCATGGCGGCCGTCACCTGACCCCTGCCACAGTGCGGGCGGACGCGGCGCGGCGGTTCAGCTCGCTGTACCAGGACGCCAGCGCCGGGCCGAGTGGGCCGTTGATCCGGTGGGCCCGTTGCCGTGCCGGATCGCGAAGGTTGTCCTTCCACAGCCGGTAGCTGTGCATCGTTTCGGTCATGGCGTCCCAGCCCGGATGTCCCGTCAGTTCCCCGGCCTGGACGTGCCGGAGTAGCTCGTCGAAGCCGTCCCACGGGGTGCGGAGGTCGGGCATGATCTCGCTCGCGCTGAGCGAGGTGAGGTGCGCGGCCTGGTCGAGATGGTGCTCGTAGATGTGCAAGGACCCCACGTGGTGGTGGAAGTCGCCGAGCTCGGCACCGAGCCACCCGGCAACCAGCTCGTGCAGGACTGTGTAGAAGAACAGGTCGTACGGCAGGCCGATCCACACGTCCTGGCCGCGCATGGTGGTCGTCATGTGGAGGCGGCCGGCGCGCAGGTGGAAGGCGAAGCCGAGCGTGCAGGGCACGTCCTTGTGCCCGGCGGCGTCCAGGGCCGGGTCGTACAGCTGTATCAGGGCCCTGCGGGAGTCGGCGTCCTCTGTGAGGATTTCGACGACGCGGCGCAACTGGTCAACCTTCCCAGCCCAGTTCCGCATCCGTGGCCCGTACGCGCCTCGCAGTACGCCGTCATCGGCGTACTGCCTCAACCGGGCGTTGTAATCAAAGATCCAGTCGGCGTCCGAGCCGGAGAGGTGCCAGACGGTCTCGGCTACCGCGAACGCCGGATTGAGGATCCGCGCCGGCGGTGCGGACAGCAGCCTGGCTCGGGGCTGGGTCAGCAGCATGTGGACGTCGAGGACCTCGCGGGTCGCCATGCTGCGGGGCGCGACCTTCTCGCCGCTCTTCGCCAGGGTGACGGCCCCGGCGAAGAGTTCGGCGACGCTGTCGCCGGTCAACTGGGTCATCGGGCACGGACTCCTTCGCCCCGCGCCTGTGTGCGATCAGCGCCGGGGGCATCGTGGTGGACGGGGTCGGGGTATGCGGCAGTGCCGTCGGCACGGCTGAGGATGAGGTGCGCGATGTCGGCAGCGCTGCTGCCGCGCCACCGGCACACCGCATCCGGCATCGTCTGGACGGCGGGCTGGTCGGGACGGGCCAGCGCGGAGAGTGCGTCGGCGACCTCGTCGGCACTGGTGCAGCGCGAGGCGAGGCCGTGGTCGGCCAGCCCGAGCGTGCGCTCGCCTGCCGGACCGCATTCAAGGACGGGCACGTTCAGGAGAGCCGCCTCGATACCGCAGGTCGAGTACGCACTCGCCAGAGCATCGGCACCGGCAAAGCACCCCCGTGCCCCGATGCGCGGGTCGGACACGGCTACGAGGGGTCCGTCCTTGCGGCGGGTCAGGCTGGAGAACGCGTCGGCGCTCTGGGCGGGGTGAGGGGCGATGACAAGTCCCCAGTCACCGTCGGCTCGACGGAGCCCGTCCATGAGCAGGTTCGCCTGGGCGCGGAGCCGGTCAGGGCCGAAGGGCTGGCAGGCCCACACCGCGATCCGGGCGGGCTCACGTCCCGCGGCTCCAGCCATCAGCTGTGCCAGAAAACGGCGTTGGGCCTCACGGTCGAGATGAACCAGGCCGTCGAAGCGAGGCTGGCCCAGGACGTGGACCTCGGCGTCGGGATGCCGCGTCCAGGCGTTCGCGAGAGCGGCGTCGCGTTCGCCCATGACCACGATGTGACGGCTGTGGAGAGCAGGCCACGCGACCGACTCGGCTGTCCACGCCCCGTGCTGAACGTGCACCGTATTGATTTCATGGCGATCGGCCACATGTACGGCGAGTGCTCCCAGCGGGCTGGTGTCGTTGCTGACCAGCAGGGTGTGCGGCCGGGCCGCGGCAAGGACGTCGTCCAGCCAGGCTTCCGCTTCCACAACGGATCGCCACGACGGCTGGGTGCATCCCCCGCTCGTCTCCAGCAGCACGGACAGGAGCCGGACCAGCCGGCCCAGCAGCACTGTGTGCTCCTCCACCCGAACGACGGCGCTGCCCTCTTGCGGCCGGAGCCCTTCCACAGCGCCCCGGAGCCCGAACAAACCAGCGGACGGCGAGCGCAGTCCCACTTCTCCGGAATCTGGAGCCGGACAGCGTTCCTCCGCATCGGTGGCGAGGTCGATCAGCAGGCTCCGCCGCCCGCCACGCGCGAGGACGTCGAGAACGGGGAGCAGCGTGGCCGCGTGACGAGACGACCAGGACAACGCCACCACATCACTGCTCAAGTCCCCGGAAACAGACGTGGCCGCAGCGGCTACCTGAGGCGCGGGAAAGGTGCGTAATGGCGCCGAGCGCAGCGGGTTGTGCGGGGCTGCCGCGCCCAGTACGAAGGCAACACCGGACCAGCTGACGGTGTAGGACCGGTACTCCCGCGAACTGCTCGACCGCACCCCGACGAGTCCCTCGTACGGAGCGAGCGTCATTGGGCCGGGGGCCTTCGCGAACGGCTCCCAGGCAGTGAGCGCCATCAGCCTGCGCACCATTTGCGCCACCAGACGCCGGACCGGCACATGCTGCACGTAGAGCCATCCCGCGCCGCCCGGTGTCGCCGCGAGGTGCGCGCCGTACGTCTCAAGGGCACCCATGATCCGGTCGACGTGCTCATCCACCTCGCCCGAGTCGAGCGGCAGGGCCTCCAGGTCGCGTGTGGTGATCTGCTCCGCGCGCATGTTGGCGAGAGCGCCCTCTCCCACCAAGGCCCACAACGGCTGCCCAGCGGCACCGGTCCGGACCAGGCCGAGGGCGCTGTGCCCGACTTCCCTCACAACAGGCCCCCTTCGATGAACGGGGCCGGAGGGGTGGTGACGCCGAGGAGGTGTAAGAGCTCTCTGGGTGATTCGGCGACCACGGGAGACGGGCCATTCGGACGGCCGTATCCCCAACCCGCATGGATATAGGGGACGCCGGCCCGGCGGGCAGCCTCCTGGTCGACCGCCATGTCGCCCACGAATTTCGCGTCGGCCGGATCAGTGCCGAGGTCGATCAAGGCGAGCAGGAGCGGGTCCGGCGCCGGCTTACCCCGCCCCGGCCCGCCGGGTCCGCGAACCGTCGCGAATGGGCAGCCCAGTTCCGCGAGAAGAGGGGCTGCCCGGAGCAGCGGCTTGGACGTGACGACCCCGAGCGACCAGCCGGCGGCAGCGACCGCGAGAAGCACGTCCGTGATGCCATCGAACGCTCGGGCCAGGTGGGCCGCAGCCGCAGACGCTTCCGTGTATGTCCGGTGGATCTCCTGGGCGTTGGGCAGGCCGAGACGTTCCATGATGTCGTCGAAGGGGCGGCCGAGGTGTTCTTGGTACGCCGAGAAGGGCACCACGAGGCCGTGTGCCTCCTGGACTGCGCGCCAGGCACTCTCCATCACCGGAAGCGTGTCGACCAGGACACCGTCCAGGTCGAGGAGGAGGCCAGGCCCGGCCTCGGAGCCGGAGTCGGCCTTGCTCCCCGTGACGGAGGACGAAGTGGAGAGACATGGTTGGGGAGGCATGGCGAAGGTCTCCAAAGAGGACAAGGGGATGACAAGGTTCAGGAAGTGGGGGTCGGATCCGGGCGCTTGATGAAGGCGAGCACCCGCTTGCCGGCTCCGTCCTCGGTGGGGCAACTGGACCAGCTCTCGGCCATCGCCGACACGAGCTGCAGGCCGCGTCCGCTGATCGCGTCTTGATCGGGAACCCGCTCAACTGGGGCGTGAGGCGAGTTGTCTTCCACCTCGATCGTCACGACATCGGCTTGGACCACGAGCGTCAGCGTGATCTCCTCGTTGCATACGCCCTGTTCTGTGGACCGATCCCTCTCCACAGCCTCGGAGGAAACTCGGCCATATCGCTCGGCGTTGGTGGTGAGTTCACTGACGATCAGCACCGCATCGTCCAAGAGGTCGTCCAGCCCCCAGGCACTGAGCGCATCGCGGGTGAAGGACCGAGCCACCCGAGGGGCACTGTCATTTGCCGCCAGCGTCAGACTCTTCTGATGCTCGGGGGCGTCGGCGTAGTCGTCCTGGGCCTGTGGCCGATTCATGCCCGGCTCCTGACGGCTCGTACCTGGGCGGACTGCGGCTCCCAGTCCTCTTCCGCCCCCGAGACAGCGGTAGCGGCAGTTGAGCCGCCGGGAAAGGTCCTGGCGTCGGCACCAGACGAGTGGCTGGTCTTCACCGGATTTCCTCCCAGGCAAAGGCAGATGGTGGTTTCGTTGACCTTGAGCGAACCGTGAATGACGACGGGTTGGTATCCCCGGCCAGTCCGTGAGGCCGTCAAACCCGTCAAAGATCGTTCTCTTGTGAACGGGGACGCGTGATGGCACGCAGGAACGAACAACTTGCCGCTGTGATTGCGGAGACCGGCTGGTCGCAGCCCAAGGTTGCTGCGGCGGTGGTCAGGGTTGCCGCGGAGGTTGGCGCGGACGAGCTGTTCAGCACGAGCCGTTCGCACATCGCGATGTGGATCTCCGGGACACGCCCCGCCGGCAGGGCACCCCGTATCTTGTGCGAGACGCTGTCCCGGCGGCTGCAGCGCCCGGTCACCCTGGCGGAAATCGGGCTCGCGGCATCGACTCTCGAGGCCGCCCCGGCATCCGAATGGCGCGTCGATACGCTGACCGCGCTGGTGGATCTGGGGAGGAGCGACGTGGACTTGGAACGCCGCCAACTGCTGGCTGGTGCCGCCTACTCGGTAGGTGGCCTGGTGCTGCCCGCCCAGCAGTGGTGGGACGACGCCCCAGAGCGAGCCAGGTCCCGTCCAGCAGCAACAAGTCGTCGGATCGGTGCCGGCGAGGTCGCCGCCGTCCGCGAGATGACCGAGTTCTTCTCCAAGCGAGACCAACGGCACGGCGGGATGGACGGCCGCACAGCCCTGCGGCAGTACATCCTCGATGATGTCGCTGGATACGTGGGTGGGGACTTCAAAAGCGAGGAGACTCGTCGCGACCTTCTTGCTGCCGCATCCGAAGCTGTGTACGTGGCCGCCTGGATGAGCTTCGACGCCTCTCAACACGAAGCAGCACGCCGCTACTTCACACTGGCCCTGAAGCTCGCAGCCGAAGCCGACGAAGCCCCGCTGGCGGGTCACATTCTGCGCGCCATGGCCCATCAGGCAACCGATTTGGGGCATCCCCGCGCAGGGGTGAGACTTGCGGCAGCGTCCGTGGACCGAAAGCGGTACACCCTGGCAACACCTCGGGAGCGCGCGCTGCTCGGTGTCGTACAGGCGCGCAGCCTCGCGACCGACGGGCAGAAGCGTGAGGCGATTGCAGCCCTTCTCCGGGCCGAGGACGACCTCGCTGCGGCCCGACCCGGTGACGAAGATCCCCACCGGGTGTGGTTCTTCCAACAAGCCTCGCTGGCTCACGAGACGGCACGCACCCTGTGGACCCTCGGCGACCTTGAAGGGGCGCTTCGCGAGTTCAACAACAGCGTGCTGACACGGAAGGCCGTCACGTTCAGCCGGACCCACGCCGTGACACTGGGCTACATGGGCACGGTGCAGGCCAAACAGGGCAACGTCGAGGCGGCCTGCCACACGTGGGCACAGGCACTTGACGCAATGGAAGGCGTCCAGTCGGGAAGAGCCCGGGAGGCCGTCGTGAACATGCGCAGGGTGTTGTCTCCCTTCCGAAACCGCGGGATCCACGCGGCAGCGGAGATCGACGAGCGAGCCAAGGCCGTACTCGAACGAGTAGCCTGACGGCGCCGTGGTGGCGAGGACGAACACGGTGCAGCCGTGCGTCCCGCCCTGCTCGAAATCGAGAAGGGGAAAATCGTGTCCGCACAGTCCATCGAAGTGCCTGTGATCGCCACTGTTGTGGGAGGCCACACCGGGCGGCTCGACGACTTCAAGGGCGGTGTGGAATCGATCATTCGATTGCGGCCAGACTACCCCGTGGAGACCCTGCAGGGCATCGAGGAGTTCTCGCACCTCCAGGTCACCTGGTTCTTCAACCTCGGGGCGCCTGATGACGTAGCCCTGCATGCCCGCAGCCCACGCGACAATCCGGCGTGGCCGGCGACCGGGACCTTCGTACACCACAACCACCGCCGGCCCGCCCGGCTGGCGACCTCCTTTCCTCGGCTTCTCCGCGTTGACGGGCGCGATCTGCACGTGACCGATCTCGACGCAGATGACGGAACGGAGGTGGTGGATCTGGTGGCCGTGTTCGAGGAGATGCTCCCTCGCGGCCCCATGACTCAGCCCTCTTGGCCGAGCGAGATGCTGATGGACTACTGGCGAGACGCTGCCGAACGCTGAGACGGCGGCATCGCTGAAACCCGAGTTGATCAATCGTATGAGGCAGTGTCCGCTAGGCATACCTCGCGAGCAGGCGTGTACCGAACAGGTCATCACCATGCTCCCTTGGGACGTCTGGAACCGATCGGCGGCTCTCACGCTCGGTAGCGCCAGAGACTCGCTCCCCGACGGTGCGTAAAGAGCCAGCCGCGACCTGACGGCTTGACTGCGTTGCAGGGGAGCCCACTTCTGGGGCCAAGTTCTGCCCGCCAGGTTGATCCCCATCGCGAGCGGGAGCGGTGCCACCCTGCGGAACATCGTCATGGGCTCATCGCATCGTGTGCCCCGGCCTCGGACCAGGGGAATTGAGAGGGGGAAAAACTTGTCAAGGGGGGAAACTGGAGGGGGGAATTGAGGCCATGATTGGATTCCGCCCACCAACAGAGGTCAGACTCATGCCAGATCCGTTCGCCGACCTGCTCCTCCGGCTGCGGCAGGATGCGGGCAGGACGCAGGAGCAGCAGGCAGAGGCGATCAACGTTGTCTCCGGCCGGGACACCATGACCCGCAGAGAGATCAGCCGCTACGAGAACTTTGAAACCATTCCCACCAGCCACACGATCGGTCACATTGCGGCGGCCTGCGGTGTTCCTTCCGAGGTGTTGCAGCGGGAGGCCAAGGCAGCACGCGCTCGGAAGAGAAGGGGGCATGCCGATGCAGGGGAGGACCAGGACGCCGTGAAGCGCCGCACATTACTGGGTGGCGCTGCGATCGGCGTGAGCACAGCGGCCGAGCCCTGGGGGCGCCTCGCATTCGCCCTCCGCCAAGGGGCCAAGATCGATAGGGTCGCCGCTATCGCGCTCATCGACCGGGCTGCTGATCTGCACGTTCAGGAACTCAGCCTCAGCGCCCGGCGCTTGCAGAGCACTGTCGAGTCGCATCTTGACGCGATCACCGCGGCCTTGCCTCACGCCGGTGAGCACGAACGCGCACTCACCATCGCGGCCGGGGAGACCGCCGCCCTGGCCGGATGGGTGGCCTGGGATCTGGGGGAGCTTGACAAAGCCGACGCCTACTACAAGGTCACGTCGCAGTGTGCGACGACCGCCGGACACCCACCACTCCGAGCTCTGGCTTTGACCTACGCCAGCTACGCCACCTCGACGCCGAGGGCGAAGGTTGAACTCCTCTCTCAAGCGGCCAGGGACGTGCGAGGCCATGGCAACGCAACAGCTGCTGCCTGGGTCCTCGGCAGGCATGCCGAGGAGGCTGCGGCGGCCGGCGATGAGACGGGGGCGCTCCGGGCGTTGGAGCGTGCACGGTTCGTCTACGACTTCGCGGATCACGCCAGCGAGCAGGCATGGGTTCGGTTTGTGACCCCATACCGCATGGACTCGTTGGCCCTTTCCGTGTACGGCCAGCTGGGGCGCCCCGAACTCGCGTCCACAGCTGACACTGCACTCGGCCGCCTTGGAAGGGAGCTTCCGGACGGGGGCGTCGTGGTTCTCGGCGATCTGGCTTCGGCCCTCCTGCGCGGGGGCGACGTTGACCAAGGCGTTTACGTGTCACGTCAATTCGCGGCAGCAGCTCAGGCTAAGCCCAACACAATGGGCAAGGAGCGCGCACAAGCCATCGCTGCGTCCCTTCCAGCCAGCGAGCAAGAACTAGCCCTGCACCTTGCGCAGTTCGCAGCATGAGCACCCTTGTATGGGCGACGCGGGCAAACGCGGGGGCGACGAAGCCGCCGAACCCTGGCTCAGCGTTTCTCAGCCCGATGTCGTTTCCTCGGCAACCCAGGAGAGGTACGCCTCCGACCCCCCAGTCACGGGCAGTGTGATCCACTGGGGGACGTCGTACGGGTGCTTCTCGTGGAGCCAGGCTTCCAGTGCTGGGAGACGGTCTGATGTTGTCATGTACGAGATCCGCCACTCCTGAGCTGCCTCGACCTTGCCTTCCCACCAGTAGTGGGCGGTGATCGGCCCATCGATGTGAACGCCGGCTGCCAGCTTGCTCTCGACCGCGCCTCGGGCCAGCGCCTTCGCCAGGTCCTCGCTGTCGCTGGTCGTCTGCGCGATCACAATGTCGGTCATGCCGCTGCCTCTCAAGCCGGGAGTAACCCGACCCTATCCAGCGGCGCCCCGGGGGCACGCAGGTACCAGGACATGAGACGACCAGAATGGGCGCGGCCCTGATCCAGCCCTCCTTGGGGAGACGAGGATGAGTCGTGCTGTCTCGACCTCAACGTTGAACGCGCCTTAAGGCAGCATGCCCGCACCAAGGGACCGTGACTATCTACAGCTAGGGATTCGCCCACGGCAGACAAGAAATAGCTCCTAAAGACTGGAAAGGTGCGCCGGGACCATGTCAACGTACAACGTCCCGCAAAACACCAGGTCAACGGTGCTGCTACTCGGTGCGATCAGGTTCCCGAAACCGCTCGAAATGACGCGCCGCATAAGTTGGCCCGCTGGCGTGGCTCCGACTTGGGAGGCCCGTCTGTCTGAATCCGCTATCCGATCTGCCCGCTTCACTTCACCCGCGCTGACTGTCCTTGGCGGACTGAGGATCTATTGCAACGGGGATACCGCGGTAATCGTGTTGTCCTCGCGTATGTCGCGGGGCATCCCGGTGCCCCAAGTGGCAAGTGGAAGCGGCCTGCTGGGTTCCCGAGCGTCGCGCCACGGCGAATCTCGACTGGCTCGTGGACGACGGCCTGCTGACGGTCGCCTCGGACGGCGCGCCCCGAGCCCTGCGTTCGTATCTAATCCCTTCGCCGACGGCGAGCCCAAGAAGACGCCAGGTATGTGATGCGGCGCGCAACATAGCCGACGATCGCCGGTTAGCCAAACCGGCGATCGTCGCGACTATTGAGGTGTTCGCATTCGGCTGCGCTTGGCGGTGGAGTCGTGGCGATGCAGGCAGCTTCGCGTTGGCAAGAGGAGGCGCGGGGCAACTCTGCTGCGGCGCTTCCCGCCGTAGGCAGCGCGGGTCGCCGGCAGGCGGCCGTCCTTGCGTAGACCGCGCGAGGTGTTGCTGTCGCATCCCCTGTCGCTCCTCGTTCCTCAGCAAGGAAACCCTGCCATGCGCCGATCCGCGATACCCCCTGCTGAGATGACGCCGAGTCCTGTCCTCGACGCCTGCGAGGCGGCGGCGTGGCAGTAGCAGCTCGGCCCGGGGCAAAGCTGACGGTCGATGACGTGTGCGACGAGCTGGGGATTGCTCGATCCACCTTCTACGACTGGCGACAGAAGGGGCGAGGACCACGCTGCATCCGCCTTCCCAACGGAAGCCTCCGGATACGGCGTAGCGATTTCGAAAACTGGCTTAGTGATTGTGAGGACGCATCTTGATCGATGGCACGTTTGACGTACGGATCTACAACATCGAGCGCCGGACCCGAGCGAACGGATACACCTACAAGGTGGTCTGGAAGGTCGGCACCAAGAAGCACAGCAAGACCTACCCGACCAAAGCACTCGCGGATGCCCGACGCTCCGATCTGTTGACCGCAGTCAAGCGTGGCGAGCCCTTCAGCACCGAGACCGGCATGCCGATCTCGTACTCCAGCAAGGCCGCGGACACCAACTGGTACGACTTCGCGGTCGAGTTCGTCGACAAGTCCTGGCCGCACTTCTCCGCCAACCAGCGGAAGAACGTGGCCAAGGCGATGACCCCCGCGACCATCGCCTTGCTCCGGACGCCTCCGAAGCAGTTCGACCCGGTCAAGGTGCGGACCGCGCTGCGCGAGTGGGCCTTCAACTCCAAGCGCCGGACCAACCCCGAAGAGTCGATGCCCGACGAGGTTCGCGTCATCCTCGACTGGGTCCAGCGCAATACGCTGTCGATGGCAGCGTGGGAGCAGTCGGACCGAATCGACACGGTCGTCTCCGCTCTCGGAACGCTGCTGGACGGCACTGCCGCAGCGGCCAGCTCCGTGTCCCGCAACCGGCGGATCATGAACCTGGCGATGGAGTACGCCGTCCGCCACGGCATCCTCCGCCAGAACCCCCTGCCGAAGGGCAAGGGTAGTGGAGGGGGTGCACCCAAGGTCGCTCAGGCCATCGACAAACGCTCTCTGCTGAACCCTGAGCAGGTCACCGCGCTCCTCGATTGGATCGGCAAGCGGCCCCTGCGGCGGGGGCCTCTCTATCGGGCCTTCTTCGCGACCCTCTGCTACGCAGGTCTCCGCCCGGAGGAAGCCGTCGCGCTTCATGTGAGCGACGCCATACTGCCCGAAACGGGCTGGGGTGAATTCATCGTCCACAGCGCCCGGCCGGAGGTCGGCAGCCAATGGACCGACAGCGGAGAGCCTCACGATGACCGTGACCTGAAGGGGCGAGCGGAGGGCGACACCCGCACTGTGCCCATCCACCCCGACCTTGTCGCCTTCCTTCGCGAGGTCATCGTCCAGTACAAGCTCAAGCCGACCGACCTCCTCTTCCCCGGAGAGTTTGGCGGCAGGCTGTCCGGCTCGGTGTTCCGACGGGTCTGGGACAAGGCCCGAGCGGAGGTCCTCCAGCCCCACGAGTACAAGTCGCCGGCGGGTAAGCGCGTGTACGACTGCCGCCACACCTGCCTCACCGCGTGGCTCAATAAGGGCATACCTCCGGCCCAGGTCGCCGAGTGGGCCGGGAACAGCGTGCCCGTGCTCCTGGCCATCTATGCGCGGTGCATCGTCGGTCAGCGGGACAACTACCTGAAGCAGATCTACGACGTCAGGTATGTCGGCAAGGCAGAGTAAGCCCGGATGCGAGAAGGGCGGTGTGGGACCTCCATGGATGGGGTCCCACACCGCCCTTCGGCGTTGCTCGGCAGACGTTCTTTTGGTGTATCTGAGTGGTGGAGGCTGGGGGACGCATGGGGGACAGACACCCGTAGAAACCCAGTTTCAGCCGGTGTCAGCCGGACTCCCACGCCTTTCGGCGAACCGGCGTAGGCTGGAAATGTACGGAGGTCAGACACAGTCTGACCAGGCAAAATGCGGTCCGCCTGACGCGAGGTCAGTGGCGCCCCCGGCAGGACTCGAACCTGCGGCCAAGCGCTTAGAAGGCGCCTGCTCTATTCCCGCGTTTGGCACGTTCAGATCGACCGCTCAGTGGCCGGGAGTCAGCGATTCTGGGTCAGCATGGTGATTCGCTCACGGCAGACGCATTGAGCCCGGAAGGGACTGGAATTGTGCGGCGAAGCAAGTGAACCTAGAGCAGCTCACGGAAGATCATCTGCGTGGTCGGCGGAACATAGCACGGGATCGCCGGTTACCCAAACCGGCGATCCTCCGGACTATTGGAGTGGTCCGGTCGCCGTGCGATTCACAGGCGGTGCCCGGACTGCCGTGCCTACCCCCACGCCTCACCCCAAGGAGCTCACACATGGCCGCAGTTGTTGGTGCCAAGACGTTTCATCTGACCGATCGGCAGTGCTTTTCGATCCTGGACTGGGCCGCCGAGCAGCCGCAGAACGGTCTCGTACTGCGAGCCTTCCTGGCGTCCATCGCCCTCGCGGCGCTGCAGCCGAAGGAGGCCCTGGTGCTGCGTGTCCGAGACGTGGAACTCGCGGACGACGGCAGTGGTTGGCTGCTGATCCACCCTCAGGGACAAGAGCGCCGCGAGACGGATTCGGAGTGCGCGGGCGCCGAACGGCGTGTTCCCGCCTGCCGGGAGTTGGTGGCGCTCCTGAAGGCGGAGATCACCCGGCGCGACCTCCGCCCCGATGACGCGATATTCGTTCTCGACGACGGGCGACCGCTGACCGCCCCGGTCTACCGGAAGATCTGGCAGCAAGCGCGGGCGGCGGTTCTGGAAGCGCACGAGGCCGACTCGTCGCTCGGCAGGAATATCTTTGCTCTGCGTGACGCGTGCATCGCGGCGTGGCTGAAGAACGGTGACCAAAGCGCGGCGCACATCTTCGTGGTGGCCGAGTGCGCCGGAATGAGCGCTCCTCGCCTCGCCGAACGCTTCGCGCACTGCCTTCGTAAGCCGACACGGGATGAAATCCCTTGGGACCGGCTCGAAGCTGCCCTCGCCCTTCCTGACCTGTCGAGTGAGCCTGCCCCGACCGCCGTGCGCCGTCCGTAGCGCTGTTCCGCGTTGTGGATCGTCTGCGATTCCCTTCCTGCCGCATGACAAGGCGACGGGTGGGCGGAATTGGATTTCCGCCCACCCGGGCTCACTCCGCCCCTACCTCACAGAGAACCACCGATGCCTGGACGATCTTCGCTTGCCGCTACAGCTTCCTCAGGCGCCACATCCGCCGCCTTCCTGACCGTGAAGAACGCCGCCGACTATCTCGGCCTCTCACCCCACACGCTCTACGTCTGGCGCCACCGTCGCCAGGGACCCCCGAGCTTCCGTATGGGACCCCGCGGTCGCGTCATGTACCGGCTCGAAGCGCTCGACGCCTGGGTCCGCGAACAGGAACAGGCCGACTCCCGCTCCAACCCGGCCCTCAACCCGCTCAACACCCCTCTGCAGGAGCGGTCGAGCCGCTTCCTCAGCGCCTGAAACCCCAAGCGCCGTAGAGCGTTGCCTCCATCCCCATCACCAAGGAGTTCCACCTGGCCGGCTACATAGAAGACCGATGGCTGAGGAAGCGCCCCAACCCGAAGACCGGCAAACGTGACCGTACCGCCATGTACGGCAAGTGCACCCGCTATCGCGTCAAGGGCATCCCCGGTGTCAAGGACCGTTCCTTCGACGCCCTCCAGGACGCCAAGACCTGGCTCGCCCAGGCTCAGACCGACGCTCGCCGTGGCGAGTTCGTCGATCCGCGCGATGGGGCCATCTCCCTCAAGGACTACATCGCGACCCACTGGTGGCCCACCCAGAGCGGTGACCCGTCCACGATCGAACGGATCGAGCAGAGGGTACGCCGGCACATCGTTCCCCACCTGGGCGCTCAGCCGCTCAACGCTATCGGCACAGAAGTCCTGCGCCACTGGAAGAAGCGGCTGGAGAAGGACCTCGGTCCGACCTCGATCCGTCTCGTCTGGGCGACGCTCTCCAGCATCCTCCAGGCCGCCGTCGAGGATCGCCGCCTCGGACGTAACCCATGCCGGTCCAGCACGGTCGGCCCTCCGGCCGCCGCACCCGGCAGGGTCGAAGCGTGGCCGCCCGAACGGGTCCTGGCGGTACGGGAGGCCCTGCCGGATCGCTACCGACTCCTCCTCGTGATCGGAGCAGGTCTCGGGCTCCGCCAAGGGGAGGCGCTCGGTCTCTCGACGGACGACATCGACTTCGAGAAGGAAGTCGTGCACGTCCGGCGGCAGGTCAAGATGGTGCGGGCGAAACTGTGCTTCGCGCTTCCCAAGGGCCGCAAGGTCCGCGACGTGCCGCTGCCGGCCAGCGTCGCCCGGGCCATCCGGCAGCACATTGTGCAGTTCGCGCCGGTACCGGTCACGCTGCCGTGGGACGACCCGACTCCGGCCAAGACGCCGGTGGAAGCCAAACACCGGCGGCCGAGGACCTACAACCTCCTGGTGACAGGACGCGAGCGGAAGGCCATCAACCGGAACTACCTCAACTCCTACGTGTGGAAGCCCGCTCTGGCCACGGCGGGCGTGATCGCACCGCTGGACGAGGGCAGCACCGACGGTGCTCGCGTGTGGGAGCCGTCCCGGGAGCACGGCTTCCACGCCCTGCGCCACTTCTACGCCTCCGAGGAACTGGAGGCTGGCGAATCGGTCGTCTCCCTGGCACGCTGGCTGGGGCACTCCGACCCCGGGTTCACGCTGCGGAAGTACTCCCACTTCCTGCCCCGCGCTGGTGCACGGGGCAGCGCCGCCATCGACGCGATCTTCGCGTAGCCACGGCCGGTCGGCAGAGCCTTTGGAGCGTGGCCCGTAGCCCGCCGCGGGCTCAAAGTCCCAGAGAAGTCCCAGAGGTGCCGCCGCACCCCCTCCTGGCCCACTAAGTAGCAGGTCAGGCAGGGTGTGGCGGCATTCGCGTATCAAATGTCCCGGAAGATCTCGATCTGCGCCCCCACCGAGTTCAGCCGCTCCGCCAGGTCCTCGTAACCGCGGTTGATGACATAGACGTTGCGGAGCACGGACGTGCCGTCGGCGGCCATCATCGCGAGGAGGACGACCACGGCGGGGCGGAGGGCCGGTGGGCACATCATCTCGGCGGCGCGCCAGCGGGTGGGGCCCTCGACCAGGACGCGGTGGGGGTCGAGGAGTTGGAGGCGGCCGCCCAGGCGGTTGAGGTCGGTGAGGTAGATCGCGCGGTTGTCGTAGACCCAGTCGTGGATGAGGGTCTGGCCCTGCGCGGCGGCGGCGATGGCCGCGAAGAACGGGACGTTGTCGATGTTCAGGCCGGGGAACGGCATGGGGTGGATCTTGTCGATCGGGGCCTGGAGTTTGGAGGGGCGGACGGTGAGGTCCACCAGGCGCGTACGGCCGTTGTCGGCGAAGTACTCCGGTGTGCGGTCGTGGTCGAGGCCCATCTCCTCCAGGACCGCCAGTTCGATCTCCAGGAACTCGATCGGCACCCGGCGCACGGTCAGTTCGGACTCGGTGACGACCGCGGCGGCGAGCAGGCTCATCGCCTCGACCGGGTCCTCGGAGGGCGAGTAGTCGACGTCCACGTCGAGGCGCGGGACCCCGTGCACGGTGAGCGTGGTGGTGCCGATGCCCTCCACCCGTACGCCGAGGGCCTCCAGGAAGAAGCAGAGGTCCTGGACCATGTAGTTGGACGAGGCGTTGCGGATGACGGTCACGCCGTCGTGGCGGGCGGCGGCGAGGAGTGCGTTCTCGGTCACCGTGTCGCCGCGCTCGGTCAGTACGATCGGACGGCCGGGGGTGACGGAGCGGTCCACCTCGGCGTGGTAGAGGCCCTCGGTGGCCGTGATGTCGAGCCCGAACCGGCGCAGCGCGATCATGTGCGGTTCGATGGTGCGTGTGCCGAGGTCGCAGCCGCCGGCGTACGGCAGTTTGAAGTGGTCCATACGGTGCAGCAGCGGGCCCAGGAACATGATGATCGAGCGGGTGCGGCGGGCCGCCTCCGCGTCGATCGCGTCGAGGTCCAGTTCGGCCGGCGGCGCGATCTCCAGGTCGACACCGCCGTTGATCCACCGGGTGCGGACGCCGATGGAGCCGAGCACCTCCAGAAGGCGGTACACCTCCTCGATGCGGGCCACCCTGCGCAGCACTGTGCGCCCCCGGTTCAGCAGGGAGGCGCACAGCAGCGCGACGCACGCGTTCTTGCTGGTCTTCACATCGATGGAACCCGACAGCCGACGTCCTCCGACCACCCGTAGATGCATCGGGCCCGCGTATCCCAGCGAGACGATCTCACTGTCCAGGGCTTCACCGATTCGAGCGATCATCTCAAGGCTGATGTTTTGATTACCGCGCTCGATTCGATTCACCGCGCTCTGACTCGTGCCGAGCGCCTCCGCCAACTGTGATTGCGTCCAGCCGCGGTGCTGCCGTGCGTCACGGATGAGCTTGCCGATGCGTTCGAGGTAGTCGTCTGCCATGGGGCAGAGGTTATCTCAGATATGAGATGGCGCTTCCTGGGGGGTCTGTTGGGGTGGTGGCACGGGTCCGTTCAGGTGACTGGGCAGGTGACGGGAGGTCAACCGTGCTCAGCGACGCCGCGCGTTGCGGGTGCGGCGCCAGCCGAAGGGGCCGGGCAGGTCCATCGACGTCGTGCGGCGCCCCGTGCTGCTGTGCGTGTGGCGCGGACCGTTGCGGCCGCCGGTGGTGAGGGACCAGGAGCGCTTGTTGATGTTCAGTCGCACACCCGGCAGGATGCGGAAACTCTTGCGGAACGTGAGTGGCATGTCTGCCTCCTTCCCGATGTGTGCCGGGTACCCCACTCCGTGTCCCGCATCCCTGCCGATCGTCGTCAGTGCCCGCAACCGCGGTTCACGGCAGGGGTATTGGCGGCAGTACGCAGAACTCGTGGCCGTCGGGGTCGATCAGGACCGCCCAGTCGACCTCGCCCTGGCCGATGTCGACGGGGGTCGCGCCGAGGGAGACGAGGCGGTCGATCTCGCTCCGCTGGTCGCTGTCGTCGGCCGGGACGAGGTCGAAGTGGAGGCGGTACTTCCCGGCCTTCGGGGCCAGCGGAGGGCCGCCCCAGGTGATCTTCGTGCCGCCCCGCGGTGACTGGATCGCGGTCTCCTCGTCCTGGTCCCAGACCAGGGGCCAGTCCAGCGCCCGGCTCCAGAAGTACCCGACCTCCTGCGAGCCGTCGCTCGCGAGCGCGCCGATGAAGCCGCAGCCGGCGAGGAAGCCGTTGCCCGCCTCGATCACACAGAACTCGTTGCCCTCGGGGTCGGCGAGGACCACGTGCTTCTCCTCCGGGAGCTGGCCGATGTCGATGTGGCGTCCGCCGAGCTCCAGCGCACGCTCCACGACCCGCCGCTGGTCGTCGGGGGAGGCGCTGGTCAGGTCGAAGTGCATCTGGTTGGGGACGGTCTTCTTCTCCTGGCTGGGCGAAAAGCGCAGCCGGAGCGCGGTCTCGCCGTCCGGTGCGAGCGCGATGCCGCCGTAGGGGTCCTCGGTCGTCTCCCGGTCCAGGAGGCCGGCCCAGAAGCGTGCGAGACCCTCGGGGTCGTTCGCGTCGAAGCTGAGCGCGTGGAGGTGGGAAGTCATCGCGTGGGATCTCCGATCCGCCGGCACGGCCGCGGACAGGGCTCGCTCCCCGCCCATGAGGAACAACCGTGCGAGGAGCGACCATGCTAGGAAGCCCGGGAAGCGCCCCGCAACGCATTTGAAGGGCCCGCGCGCGTCCGGCCTGTCGGCCCGGAGACTGGCGCACGCCACATCGGCTTGGCGCACGCCACATCGGCCCGGGCATGACCAGCCCGCGCCCATGTACTACTGTTATCTCGACATCGAGATATCTGCCGAGGCGCACTGCGACCGCCACCCCGGTAAGGCATACCTAACTTAGCCTGACCTTAGCGGATCGGCCAAGGGGACGTGGCGGCAGGATGCGGTGGTACGCGCACATGGAATGAAGGAGACTGTCGTGTCGGCGAACAGCTTCGACGCCCGCAGCACGCTGCAGGTGGGCGACGAGTCGTACGAGATCTTCCGGCTGGACAAGGTGGAGGGCTCGGCTCGCCTGCCCTACAGCCTCAAGGTCCTGCTGGAGAACCTGCTCCGCACGGAGGACGGCGCGAACATCACCGCCGACCACATCCGTGCCCTCGGCGGCTGGGACTCGCAGGCCCAGCCCAGCCAGGAGATCCAGTTCACCCCGGCCCGCGTGATCATGCAGGACTTCACGGGTGTGCCCTGTGTGGTGGACCTCGCGACCATGCGTGAGGCCGTCAAGGCGCTCGGCGGCGACCCGTCGAAGGTCAACCCGCTCTCCCCGGCCGAGATGGTCATCGACCACTCCGTGATCGCCGACAAGTTCGGCACGCACGACGCCTTCGCGCAGAACGTCGAGCTGGAGTACGGCCGCAACCGCGAGCGCTACCAGTTCCTGCGCTGGGGCCAGACCGCGTTCGACGACTTCAAGGTCGTCCCCCCGGGCACCGGCATCGTCCACCAGGTGAACATCGAGCACCTCGCGCGTACGGTCATGGTCCGTAACGGCCAGGCGTACCCCGACACCCTCGTCGGCACCGACTCGCACACCACCATGGTCAACGGCCTCGGTGTGCTCGGCTGGGGCGTCGGCGGCATCGAGGCCGAGGCCGCGATGCTCGGCCAGCCGGTCTCCATGCTCATCCCGCGCGTCGTCGGCTTCAAGCTGACCGGTGAGCTGACCCCCGGCACCACCGCCACCGACCTCGTGCTGACCATCACCGAGATGCTCCGCAAGCACGGTGTCGTCGGCAAGTTCGTCGAGTTCTACGGTGAGGGCGTGGCCGCCACCTCCCTCGCCAACCGCGCCACCATCGGCAACATGTCGCCGGAGTTCGGCTCCACCGCCGCGACCTTCCCGATCGACGGCGAGACCATCAAGTACCTGAAGCTCACCGGCCGCTCCGAGCAGCAGCTCGCGCTCGTCGAGGCGTACGCCAAGGAGCAGGGTCTCTGGCTGGACCCGCAGGCCGAGCCCGACTTCTCCGAGAAGCTGGAGCTGGACCTCGCAACGGTCGTCCCCTCCATCGCCGGCCCGAAGCGCCCGCAGGACCGCATCGTCCTCGCGAACGCCGCCGAGCAGTTCAAGACGGACGTCCTCAACTACGTCGACGTCGTGGACGAGGCGGGCAAGGAGTCCTTCCCGGCCTCCGACTCCCCGGCCGTCACCCCGAACGGCGCCCCGTCCAACCCGGTCACGGTGACCGCCCCCGACGGCTCGACGTACGAGATCGACCACGGCGCGGTGACGGTCGCGGCCATCACCTCCTGCACCAACACCTCGAACCCGTACGTCATGGTCGCCGCCGCGCTCGTCGCGAAGAAGGCCGTCGAGAAGGGCCTGACCCGCAAGCCGTGGGTCAAGACCACCCTCGCCCCGGGCTCCAAGGTCGTCACCGACTACTTCGACAAGGCGGGGCTCACCCCCTACCTCGACAAGGTCGGCTTCAACCTCGTCGGCTACGGCTGCACCACCTGCATCGGCAACTCCGGCCCGCTGCCGGAGGAGGTCTCCAAGGCCGTCAACGACCATGACCTGGCCGTGACTTCGGTGCTCTCCGGCAACCGCAACTTCGAGGGCCGGATCAACCCCGACGTCAAGATGAACTACCTGGCCTCCCCGCCGCTGGTCGTCGCGTACGCCCTCGCGGGCTCCATGAAGGTGGACATCACGCGCGACGCGCTGGGTGTGGACCAGGAGGGCAAGCCGGTCTTCCTGTCCGACATCTGGCCCTCCGAGGCCGAGGTCAACGACGTCGTGGCGAACGCCATCGGCGAGGACATGTTCTCCAAGTCCTACTCCGACGTCTTCGCGGGCGACGCCCAGTGGCAGGCGCTGTCGATCCCCGAGGGCGACACCTTCGAGTGGGACCCGCAGTCGACGTACGTGCGCAAGCCCCCTTACTTCGAGGGCATGACGATGGAGACCACCCCGGTCTCGGACATCGCCGGCGCCCGTGTCCTCGCCAAGCTGGGCGACTCGGTCACCACCGACCACATCTCCCCGGCCGGCGCGATCAAGGCCGACACCCCCGGAGGCAAGTACCTCACGGAGCACGGTGTCGAGCGCCGTGACTTCAACAGCTACGGCTCGCGCCGCGGCAACCACGAGGTCATGATCCGCGGCACGTTCGCCAACATCCGCCTGCGCAACCAGATCGCGCCGGGCACGGAAGGCGGCTACACCCGCGACTTCACCGTCGACGGCGGACCGGTCTCCTTCATCTACGACGCCTCGCGCAACTACATCGAGCAGGGCATCCCGCTGGTCATCCTGGCCGGCAAGGAGTACGGCTCCGGCTCGTCCCGTGACTGGGCGGCCAAGGGCACGGCCCTCCTCGGCGTCAAGGCCGTCATCGCCGAGTCGTACGAGCGCATCCACCGCTCGAACCTCATCGGCATGGGCGTCCTCCCGCTGCAGTTCCCCGAGGGTGCCTCGGCCGCCTCGCTCGGCCTGACCGGCGAGGAGACCTTCTCCTTCACCGGCGTCGAGGAGCTGAACAACGGCACCACCCCGCGCACGGTCAAGGTGACCACCGACAGCGGCGTCGAGTTCGACGCGGTCGTCCGCATCGACACCCCCGGTGAGGCCGACTACTACCGCAACGGCGGCATCATGCAGTACGTGCTGCGCAGCCTGATCCGCAAGTAAGCGGCTCGGTACGGCAGTACGGCAGTACGGCGGTTGAGGGCCGCATCCCCGGTGACGGGGGTGCGGCCCTCCGCCGTCCCCCGGCGCCACGGTCAGGACATGACCGCCACCTCCGCGCCCCGAGTCACCGAGGCGGGCCGGCGCGCCTGCCCGGCGGCCGGCGGGCACACCACCCCGTGCGGGCTGTCCGCCCGGTGCGCGTGGCGCCGCCGATCCGCGGGGGCAGCGCGACCCGGCAGGCTCAGGGCAGGGCGAGGACGCAGAACTCGTGGCCCTCCGGGTCGGTCAGGCACGTCCACGGCACCTCGCCCTGACCGACATCGAGGTCGGTGGCGCCGAGGGCCCGCAACCGGGCCACCTCCGCCGCCCGGTCGTCACCGGGGTGGGGCAGCAGGTCGAGATGGACACGGTCCGGCACGGTCTTCCCGCCCGGCGTACGGAGGAACTCCAGATACGGGCCGACCCCCTCGGCGGAGCGCAGCGCCGCCTGCTCGTCGGTGACCTCGCGCGGGACCCAGCCCAGCGCCTCGCCCCAGAACCGGGCCATGGCACGGGGATCGGTGCAGTCGACCACCACCGCGGCGACGGGCCCGGTGTCCCGGTAGACCTCCCGGGGCTCCAGCACACAGAACACGTTGCCCTCCGGATCGGCGAGCACCGTCCAGGGCACCTCCCCCTGGCCCACGTCAGCGGCTGTCGCCCCGAGCTCATTCAACCGCGCGACCAGCTCCGCCTGATGGGCCGCCGAGGTGGTGGCGAGGTCGAGATGCGTCCGGTTCTTCACCGCCGCCCTGGGCTCCGCGACCGGAACGACGTCGATACCGATGACGACCGGATCGGGCCAGACCAGTTCCTCGCCGGGCCCGACATACGTGGTCACCCCGGGGCTGTGGGCCGTCCAGCCGAGCGCCTCCGCCCAGAACCGGCCGACCGCCGAGGCGTCCAGAGCCTTGATGATCAGGTGAGCGGGTCGCAGTGCCATGGCGGCGATCCTATGACCCCGCCCACCGGCAGCGACGCGACAGCCGGACACCTCCAACACCTGCGGAATGCATGGGGCACATGGAATGCATGAGACACACGGGACACGCCGGGCCCGGTGTCACGCGCCGTACCGAACAATCCCCTGGCGCCGGGCCCACCGACAGCGAAGACTCCTCCCCATGGATGCTCCACCGGCCGCACCGATGCGCCGCCCCGCCCGCCCCCTGCCCTTCGTCGACGAGCACACGATCCTCGTCGCGGCGGACGCCGAGGACGTGTGGTGGGCCCTGGCCGAGACGCTCGACTGGGCCTTCTCCCGCCCCTCCGCGGTCCGTTACGCCAGGATCGTCGGCTGCGCCGACCACACGGCGGCCGGGCCCCGCCCGCCCGTCGAGGGCGAGACGACCTTCCCCGGCTTCCGCACGGCGACCGCCGTCCCGCCCCGGGAGCTGACCCTCCTGGGCCGCCACCGCTTCTCCTCGTACACCTGGACCTTCCGCCTGGACGAGGCGGAGCCGGGCGGGGTCCGCCTCCGCGCCGAGACCCGTGCCACCTTCCCGGGCCCGGCCGGCGGCCTCTACCGGCTGCTCGCCCTGGGCACCGGCACCCACGCGAAGCTGACCCGCCGCCTCCTGACCACCGTCCGCCTCCGCGCCGAACGCCCCTGGAGACAATCACCGGCATGACCACCACCGGCAGGACCACTACCGGCATGACAACCCCCTCCCACGTGACCCGCTTCCGCCTCGACCGCGTCCTCGGCGACCGCCCGTTCGCCGAGATCGGCGACCCCGCCCTGACCGTCGAGGACGAGGGCCGTCGGCTGCTGGCGGTGGCGGGTGCGTCCGGAATGCTCGCGGGCCTGCACGGGTACGGCAGGATCACGCCGGTCGGTGTCTACGGCACCGACGACCTGGCGTGCCGCGCCCTTCTCCGCGCCCGCCACCCCGTCCACGCGCTGGCCTTCCACCCCCGCCTCCCGCTCCTCGCGGTGGGCACGGGGCACTATGACGGCGGCTACTTCTTCGAGGGCGAACTGCTCCTGCTGGACCTGGAGTCGGGCACGGCCACCTCCCTCATCGAGCACGCGCTGGGCCGTCAGGTCCTGGGCCTGGAGTGGCTCGACGACCAGCGGCTGCGCGTGCTGATGGCACCGCCCGACGACTGGGACGACGAGGACGCGTGGGCCGAGGGGCATGTCGCCGTGGTGTGCCGCCCCGACTGGAGGGCCGTACCGCCGAGATCGGTGACGGACGAGGAACTGGCCGGCCCACGGGTGGCGGCCCCGCGCCCCGACGGCCAGGAGCACGCCCGCCGCACCCTCTCGGCGCTCACCGCGGACTGGGATCCGCGCCGCAACGTCCGCGCGGCGGAGGAACTCTCCGACGGCAGGATCCTGACGACGCTCGACGGGGTCGGGCTGGAGTCGTGGTCGCCCGGGGGCAGCCGGCAGTGGACGGTCCCGGACGACGGCCCCGCCGGGGGGCGTGACCTCGTCGTGGCCGCCGACGAGCGGTCGGTCTGGGTCGGACTGAAGCGGCCCGCGTGGGAGAGCCGTCCGCAGTCCGTGCTCCGGCTCGCGCTCGACGACGGGACACAGCTCGACCACCTCACTCCCTCCGCCCCGGTGTCCGTGCTGCGCGGCGCCGACGGCCGGCCGGCCCTCGCGCCCGCCGGGCTCCACGGGGAGACGAGCGCCCTTCGCATCCGCCGCGGCAGCCGGATCTACTTCCGGGAGACCGTGCGGGCGAAGGGCGAGGAAGGGCCGGACCCGGGGGAAGCGTGGCTCTACGCCGCCGACCCGGCCGCGGCTCCGGCGGCCGACCGCCCGCGCGAGCCCGCCCCCGAGGAGATCAGGAAGCTGTTCCCGTACTCCTGGGTGCCGGGCGAGACGCACTACGCCGGCCCCGGCATCGAGACCGGCGAGGGCGATCTGATCCACGCCGGGACCGTGTACCACGGTCATGGGCTGCGGCCCGGCGGCTCGTTCGTCGTACGCCGCTCGGCGACCACGGGGGAGCCGGCCTGGGTGTTCCGGACGGACCGGAGGGCCACCGCCCTCGACGCCGATCCGGAGACCGTGTACATCGCCTACGACGACGGTGAGATCGTCGCGCTCGATCCGCGCGACGGCACGGTGCGCGAACGCCGTCGTCCGACGGTCGGGGCGGTGTCCGTCCTGCCGACCGCGCTGACCGTGACGGCCTCCGGCCGCCTGCTGATCGGCACCGGCGACGGGCGGATCCTGGTCTGCTCGCCCGGCTGACCACGACGGCGGGGCGGGTCCGCGCCCGGTCGCCGCGTCCGGCCGCCGGACCCGTCCGCGCGTCCGTGAGCACGAGCCGTACCCGCCGGCCGTACGCGCAGTCGTACGCGCCGGCCGTTTACAAGCGCCGCGCTCCGCGCTAGCTTCCGAAGCAGGTGGGGGTGGGAGCGCTCCCATAATCGGGGTGGCGGACCGGAACCCGTCGCCTCCCGGGTCCGCTCCCGCCCCACACCACCCCTCCGCACCCCCGCACAGCGGCACCCGCAC
Source organism: Streptomyces griseiscabiei (assembly GCF_020010925.1). Taxonomy (NCBI): domain Bacteria; kingdom Bacillati; phylum Actinomycetota; class Actinomycetes; order Kitasatosporales; family Streptomycetaceae; genus Streptomyces; species Streptomyces griseiscabiei. Next base: position 1,348,327 of record NZ_JAGJBZ010000002.1, read on the forward strand.
GTTCCCCCCACCTCCAAGCCGTACACGCAAGGAGTATTTGTCATGCACGTGACAGGTTTGCGATTAAGGATGCCCCGGCGCCACCAGGCGCTCCTGCTCGTCCTGCTCGCCCTCGTGACCACGATCCCGGCGCTCGGCCTGGTCGTCACGGCCGGCAGCGGGAAGGCCGAGGCGCACGGCACCCCGATGAAGCCCGGCAGCCGTACCTTCCTGTGCTGGCAGGACGGGCTGACCGACACCGGGGAGATCAAACCGATCAACCCGGCCTGCCGTTCCGCGCAGCAGGTCAGCGGGACGACCCCGTTCTACAACTGGTTCTCGGTGCTCCGCTCGGACGGCGCCGGCCGTACCCGGGGCTTCGTGCCGGACGGTCAGCTGTGCAGCGGCGGCAACACCAACTTCACCGGGTTCAACACCCCCAGCGCCGACTGGCCGTTGACCCACCTCACCTCCGGCGCGACCGTCGACTTCTCGTACAACGCGTGGGCGGCGCACCCGGGTTGGTTCTACGTCTACATCACCAAGGACGGCTTCGACCCGACGAAGACGCTCACCTGGAACGACATGGAGGCCCAGCCGTTCCTGAGCGTCGACCACCCGCCGCTGAACGGCAGTCCGGGCACGGTCGAGGCCAACTACTCCTGGCGGGGCCAGCTGCCCGCCAACAAGTCGGGCCGCCACCTCGTCTACATGGTCTGGCAGCGCTCCGACAGCCAGGAGACCTTCTACTCCTGCTCCGACGTCGTCTTCGACGGCGGCAACGGCGAGGTGACCGGCATCAAGGAGCCCGGCAACCCCACCGAGCCGGTGCCGGGCCAGTGCGCCGCGACCCGTCGTACGACAGGGAGTTGGACCGGTGGCTATCAGTCCGAGGTCGTCGTCACCAACACCGGCGACGTGCCGATGCTCGGCTGGATGGTCAACTGGACGCTGCCCGCAGGACAGAAGGTCGACAGTCTCTGGAGCGGCAGCGCGACGTACACCGGGCAGAACGTGATGGTGCACAACGCGGACTGGAACGGCTCGCTGGATCCCGGCGAGACCGCGACGTTCGGGTACGTGGTGCAGGGGTCGGGAGGTGATCCCGCGACCACGCTGCCCTGCCGGGTGGGCTGAACCCGGCGGTCCGACCGACGTCACCCGCCCTGTGCGGGGGCGGGAACGTGACGACGACGCTCGGAGCGGACCGGGTGGGCGGGCGGTGCGTGCCCACCCGGTCCGCGAGCCGCGACCCGGTACGGGGGAGACCGGGCGCGGTGGGAGTGCGGCTGTTGGGCCCCTCGACAGGACAACGTTGTCGAGTGGTCTGGACAAGACTCTATCGTTTCAACAGGCAACCAAGTCAAGCCGGTTGGGTCCGGACCGGGGTCGGGTGGGTCACACCACCCGACCCCGGACGGTCAGGCCAGCAGCTCCACCTCCGCGAGCGTCGCCGTGCCGTCGAGGACGAGCCGGTAGTGGTCGTACCTCCTCGGGGCCGGGATCGAGAAGGCCCGCGTCTGGCGGTCCCAGGCGAAGGATTGCCCGGAGCGTTCGTCGAGGGTCTTCCAGGTGGTGCCGTCCCTGGAGCCCTGGAGGGTCCAGCCGGTCGGCGCCTCGGCGCGGTCGGCGGAGGTCAGCGTGTACTGAACCGCCCTGGTCCGGGCCGGGGCCGGGAGCGCGGCGGTCTCCACCGAGGCCTTCGTCGACGACGTGTCGTCGAAGAGCGCGCCGTCGCCCTCGATCGCGTCCGAGCGAGGGGTCGGCGCCCGCCCGCCCTCGGTGATCGACACCGGGGCCGCCTTCTCGCCGGTGCCCCAGCGGGACGGCTTCGGACCCATGTCGAACTTCAGCACGCCGCCACGGGAGATGAGGGAGTGCGGCAGTGAAGTCGACGTCCAGCGCTTGCCGTTGACCTTCAGGCCCTGCACGTACACGTTCTTCGCGCTGTTCCTCGGCGCCTCGACCACCAGGTCCCTGCCGTTCTCCAGGTGGACGGTCGCCTTGGTGAACAGCGGGGAGCCGACGGCGTATTCGCCGCTGCCCATCACCAGCGGATAGAAGCCGAGCGCGGAGAAGAGGTACCAGGCGGACTGCTCGCCGTTGTCCTCGTCACCGTGGTAGCCCTGCCCGATGGCGCTGCCGGTGTAGAGGCGGGAGAGCGCCTCGCGGACCTTCTCCTGTGCCTTCCAGGGCTGCCCGGCGGCGTCGTACATGTAGATCGCGTGGTGGGCGACCTGGTTGGAGTGGCCGTACATGCCCATCCGTACGTCACGGGCTTCGGTCATCTCGTGGATGACCCCGCCGTAGGAGCCGACGAACTCGGGGGAGGCCGTCTCCGGGGTGGAGAAGTAGGTGTCCAGCTTCTCCGCCAGCCCGCTCCGGCCGCCGTACAGGTTGGCCAGGCCCTTGCTGTCCTGCGGCGCGGTGAAGGCGTAGCCCCAGCCGTTGGTCTCCGTGTAGTCGTGGCCCCAGACGCGCGGGTCGTACTTCGCGGAGTCGACCCGCCAGGCACCGTTGCCGTCCCGGCCCTGGAAGAACCCGGCCTTCTCGTCGAACAACCGCACATAGTCCTGGGCCCGGTTGAGGAAGTAGGCGGCCTCCTCCTCGTACCGCTTCTCGCCCGTCTTCCGGTACAGCGCCTGCCCCATCCGGGCGATGCCGTAGTCGTTGAGATAGCCCTCCAGCGCCCAGGACAGGCCCTCGTGGGTGTCGGTGCTGGTGTAGCCGAGGAAGGGCGAGGTGGCCATGCCCTTGCGGCCGACGCCCGCCGAGGGCGGGACGACCGTGGCGTTCTTGAGGGCGGCCTCGTACGCCGACTTCGCGTCGAAGTCGACTCCCTTGACGTACGCGTCCGCGAACGCCACGTCCGAGGAGGTGCCGGTCATCAGGTCCGCGTAGCCGGGGGAGGACCAGCGGGAGGTCCAGCCGCCGTCCTTGTACTGCTGCACGAACCCGTTGACCATCTCGCCCGCCTGACCGGGTGTCAGGAGTGAGTACGCGGGCCAGGTCGTCCGATAGGTGTCCCAGAAGCCGTTGTTGACGTACACCTTGCCGTCGACGATCTTCGCGCCGGTGTGCGTCGGGGTGTCCGGGCCGGTCATCGGCGAGAACGGCGAGGCGTACTTGTAGGCCGAACCGACCTTCTCGAAACCGGAGTTGGGGTACAGGTACAGCCGGTAGAGGTTCGAGTACAGCGTGGTCAGCTGGTCGGAGGTCGCGCCCTCGACCTCCACCTTCCCGAGTACACGATCCCACTGCGCCCGCGCCCGGTCCTTCACCGTCTCGAAGGAGGTGCCGTCGGGGATCTCCTGGCGCAGGTTGTCCTTCGCCTGGTCGAGGCTGATGAGGGAGGTGGCGAGGCGGAGCGTCACCGCGCGGTCGTCGCCCGCGTCGAAGCGGAGGTGGCCCTTCACGCCGGTCGAGGAGCCGTCCGTGACCGGAGCGTCGAAGACCCCGTACACGAAGAGCCGGGTCGCGCCCGTCGACAGCCCGGACTTCACATCCGAGAACCCGGTGACGACCCCGGCCTCCTTGTCCAGGGTCAGCCCCGCCTGGTCGGTCACATTGTCGAAGAGCACGCTCGCGTCGTCGCCGGGATAGGTGAAGCGCAGCGCCGCCGCGTGGTCCGTCGGCGCCAGCTCGGCCTCGACGCCGTTCTCGAAGCGCACCCCGTAGTAGTACGGCCGGGCCGTCTCGTTCTCGTGCCGGAAGGGCAACGCCCGTGCCGTACGGCTCAGTTCGGGGGTACCGGAGGCGGCCGAGGGCATCACCTGGAAGGTCTGCCGGTCGCCCATCCAGGGGCTCGGCTCATGGCTCGCGCTGAACGCCTGGATGGTCGGCAGGTTGTCCGCGTTGTTGGCCCGCGCGTAGTCGTACAGCCAGCTCAGTGAGCCCGCGTTGGTGACCGGCGTCCAGAAGTTGAAGCCATGGGGCACCGCGGTCGCCGGGAAGTTGTTGCCGCGGGAGAAACCGCCGCTGGAATTCGTTCCCCTGGTGGTCACCGCGTAGTCGGACAGATGTGCCTTCGGCCGCTCCGGCGCGCGGACGCGCAGCGTCACGTCGTCGAGCCAGCCGCGGAACCTCGCCGGGCCCTTCGGGGAGTCGTACGCCACCACGATCCGGTCCACGGTCCGCCCGGCCGCGACCGGCCCGATCCGCGCCACCACGTCGTTCCACTGGTCGACGTACAGCACCTTCGCCGCGCCCTGGCCGCGCGGCGACAGCGGGAAGCCGTGCTGGTCGGCGGCGCCCAGCTCGCTCAGCGAGGTGCCGTCGGTGAAGACCAGGTCGACCGAGACGTTCGTGGCGTCGTAGTCCAGATCGCCGTCCGCCATCGAGGGGAAGATGCGGTACGCCAGCTCGGTGTCCCGCTCGACGGCCACGTTCACGTCGAAGACCTTGTTGTACGAGTGGGCCGGGCCGTCCGCCGTGTGCCGGCCCGCGTAGCGCAGGGCCCGCTTGCCGGTGAAGCCCGCCCCGGCCTTCGCGGTCGCCGAGCCGCTCGGGCCCCGGTCGACCAGCGACAGCATCTCCTTCGGCGCCGGTGCCTGCCCGCCGCCCGTGGAGAACTGCACATCGGCGAGCTGGGTGATCATCGAGGCGCCGTTGTTCCTCGTGATGTCCAGCCGGTAGTGCCGGTACTCGGCCGCCGCGTCACCGGGAATGTCGTACGACTTCGTCCGGAACCGTTCCTCGAAGCTCTCCCCGGTGCGGGTGTCGAGGGTCTTCCACTCCTTGCCGTCGGTGGAGCCCTTGAGGGTCCAGTCCTTGGGGTCGCGGGTCTCGAAGTCGTTCGCCGAGGTCAGCGCGTAGGTGACCACCTTGGCGGGCCGGTCGAGGTCGAACTCGGCCCAGCCGGTGGGCTGGAAGGTGAGCCACTTGGTGGCGGACTCCCCGTCGACGAGATTCTCCTTCACCTCCCCGCTGCCCGTGTTCTCCCCGCTGGCCCGGACGTCGGTGACCCGGTCGGTGATACCGCCAGGGATGCCGGTGGTGTAGCCGCCGTCGACGCCGGAGGCGCGGGGGGAGCCGTCGGGCGCGGTGTCGACCGTGCTGACCCAGTCCGGTGCCGGGTCGTCCGGCTCGAAGGAGGAACTGAACTCCCGTTCCCCGGCCGCCGGTCGGTCCGGTAACGCGACGGCCGCGCCCTGCGAGGCCACCACCAGAGCGAAAGCGGCGGCGCCGAGCACCGCCGTGGAACCCCGTCTGTGCCGCATCGGCGAGCACTCTCCCTACGTCCAGCAACTGTTTCCGATCAAGAAACGACCGAAAGAGGACAACGTTGTCGAGCGTGTGACGCAGGGACCAGTAGGGGTTGAAGTGACGGGCGATGTCAAGGGTGTTGAGTGCGCCATCCGGGCCGAATGGCGGGGATTTTCCGGTCAGGTGGCGCAAGGCCGCTCATATTTCCGAGAGGTCTCAACTCGGAAAAGACCGATGGTGAACCTTGCATTCGATCTTGCCCCCCTGGCGGGAAATGGACTATACCTGTCGGCGTCCGCATAGTGGTCGCACAGGTCGCACATCCGTGGACAGGCACTACCTGGGGGGAATTACCGGTGGTCGCGGACGTGTCCGCGCGCCGACCGCCGTCTTGCCCCTGTTGAATCCTCACGCACGACCCCAGCTTGAACCGACCGCGGTGCCGGGAGGATCCGGTTCACCGCCTGAGTCCTGGAGAAGGCGAGGACTTGAGCATGGGATCCACTACCGCCGAGAACGACCACGGCCCCGAGGGCGCCGGCACCACCGACCTCGAAGGCGTGGGCCGCCGCGATCTGATCAAGCGTTCCGCCGCGCTCGGCCTGATCACCGTCCCGACGATGAGCTTCCTGTCCGCGTGTGCCAGCGGGGGCGGCGGGGACGACACCTCCGAGGACACCCAGGGCGAGACCTCCGAGTCGAACCCCTTCGGCGTCAAGAAGGGCAGCAAGCTCGACGTCGTCATCTTCAAGGGCGGCTACGGAGACGCGTACGCCAAGGCCTGGGAGGCCGCGTTCCAGAAGAAGTGGGGGGTCACCTCCACCCACACCGGGACCCAGGAGATCACCGGCAAGCTCCAGCCGCGGTTCAACGCGGGCAACCCGCCGGACATCGTCGACGACTCCGGCGCCCAGCAGATCCCGATCGACGTCCTCTACAAGAACGACCAGCTGCTCGACCTCGCCGAGGTGCTGGACTCGCCCTCGATCGACGACCCGGGCAAGAAGGTCCGCGACACGCTGATCCCCGGCACCCTCGACGCCGGCATGCAGGAGGACAAGGTCGTCGCCCTCAACTACATCTACACGGTGTGGGGCCTGTGGTACTCCGGCAAGCTCTTCAAGGAGAACGGCTGGGAGGAGCCCAAGACCTGGGCCGACTTCCTCACCATCTGCAAGGAGGCCAAGGCCAAGGAGATCGGAGGCCTCGCCCACCAGGGCAAGTACCCGTACTACATCAACGTCGCCATCATGGACCTGATCGCCAAGACGGGCGGCCTGGACGCCATGAAGGCCATCGACAACCTCGACCCCAAGGCGTTCGTCGGCTCCGACGCCGCGAAGGCCGGTGTGGAGGCGATCTACGAGGTCGTCGAGAAGGGCTATCTGATGCCCGGCACGAACGGCCTGACGCACACCGAGTCCCAGGCCCGCTGGAACCAGTACAAGGCCGTGTTCATCACCTCCGGCTCCTGGCTGGAGAACGAGCAGCTGAAGCAGACGCCGGACGACTTCGAGATGACGTTCATGCCGATGCCGGTCCTCCCCGGCAGCGTGATGCCGTTCGAGGCGATCCGGGCCGGCTCCGGGGAGCCGTTCATCATCCCGGCCAAGGCGAAGAACCTGCCGGCGGCCAAGGAGTTCATGCGGATGATGCTCTCCAAGGAGTGGTCGACGCTGTTCGCGAAGGAGGCGAACTCCCTGACGATCGTGAAGGACGGCGTCGACACCGGGGTCTCGCTGCGGCCGGGAACGCAGTCCACGGTGGAGGTCTCCAAGGCAGCCGGTGACAATACGTTCCGTTACCTGTACACCGAGTGGTACAGCGAGATGGACACGGCGATCCAGAACGCGTCGAACGAACTGATGGCGAAGCGGATCCAGCCCGCCGAGTGGCTCAAGCGGGCACAGGCCGCGGTGGACAAGCAGGCGAAGGACCCGGAATCCAAGAAGAACCGTCGGGACTAGAGGGGCGTCGGAGCGCCGTGGGAGCTGCGCACTGTGGTGAGCTGCGGGTTCGTCGTGGCTCGCCGCGCAGTTCCCCGCGCCCCTGAAAAGCCGGGGCGCGCTTTTCGACTCATCGAACCGGAGGCAGGGAAACGCCAATGCGTAAAGGGCAGAACCGGTTCGTCGCGGGATTTCTCCTGGTCCCCGTGGCGCTCTATCTGATCTTTGTGATCTGGCCTTACATCCAGACGTTCGGCTATTCGCTGACGGACTGGAAAGGACAGTCCCAGACGTTCTCGTTCATCGGCCTGGACAACTACACGGCGCTGTTCGAGGACGACATCTTCCTCCAGGCGATCTGGCACAACATCCTGTTCCTGATCTTCATCCCGGTGATCACCATCCTGCTCGCCCTGTTCTTCGCGTTCATGCTGAACGCGGGCGGGCGCGGCCGGGCCGGCGGGGTCTCGGGGGTCGCCGGCTCGGGGTTCTACAAGATCGTCTACTTCTTCCCGCAGGTGCTGTCGCTGGCGATCCTCGCGGTGCTGTTCGGGGCCGTGTACCGCAGCGACAGCGGCGGCATGCTCAACGGCTTCCTGATGAAGCTGGGCCTGGTCGACGAGAGCGGCCCGGTGGAGTGGCTGAACGAGCCGAACATGGTGCTCTGGGCGCTCATCCTGGTCGTCGTCTGGCACGGCGTCGGCTTCTACCTGGTGCTGTTCTCCGCCGCGATGCAGGCCATCCCGCGGGACATCTACGAGGCCGCGCTGATCGACGGCGCCGGCCGCGCCCACACCTTCTTCCGCATCACCCTGCCGCTGCTGTGGGACTCCGTGCAGACCGCCTGGGTCTATCTCGGCATCGCGGCGATGGACATGTTCATCCTGGTCTCGACCATGACCGCGGGCGAGTACGGGGGCGGCCCCGACCACCACAGCGAGGTCATGGCGACCGTGATGATGCGGAACTTCCTGCTGTACGGCAGGAGCGGCTACGCCTGTGCGATGGGCGTCGTGATGCTGCTCCTCACCCTGATCGTGTCGGTGGTCATGCTGCGCGCCACCCGTCGCGAGCGCGTCGAGTTCTGAGCGGGAGAGACGACACAAGATGAGTGCACCCCTCAAGACCGCCTCGCGCGGCGACTCGGTCCCCACCGGCCCGACGGTGGACAAGGCCCGCACGGGTCCCGGCGACGAGCGCGGCGAAGGCGTCGTCCTGAACGTCTTCTCGCACGGCTTCCTCGCCCTGTGGGCCCTGCTGATCGTGCTGCCGCTGCTGTGGCTGGTGCTCAGTTCCTTCAAGACGGACGCCCAGATCGGCGGCTCGGCCTTCGGCTGGCCCGAGAACTGGTCCCTGGACGTCTTCTCCCGCGCCTGGGACAAGGGCATCGGCGACTACTTCGTCAACACGGTCATCGTGCTGGTCTTCTCCGTCCCGCTGACCATGCTGTTCGGCTCGATGGCCGCGTACGTCCTGGCCCGCTACCCGTTCCGGGGCAACCGGCTGCTCTACTACTTCTTCGTCGCCGGCGCGATGTTCCCGGTGTTCCTGGCCCTGGTGCCGCTGTTCTTCATGGTCAAACGGCTGGACATGCTGAACACCTACCAGGGGCTGATCCTGGTGTACGTCGCCTACTCGCTGCCGTTCACGGTGTTCTTCATGCACGCGTTCTTCCGGACGCTGCCCAACGCCGTCTTCGAGGCGGCCATCCTCGACGGGGCCTCGCACACCCGCACGTTCTTCCAGGTCATGCTGCCGATGGCCAAGCCGGGCCTGATCAGTGTCGGGATCTTCAACACCCTCGGCCAGTGGAACCAGTTCATCCTGCCCACGGTCCTGATGCAGCCACAGAGCGGCGACGATCCCGAGCGGTACGTCCTCACCCAGGGCCTCATCCAGCTTCAGCAGCAACAGGGTTACGCCTCCGACCTGCCCGTCCTGTTCGCCGGTGTCACCATCGCCATGATCCCCATGCTCGTGGTCTACCTCTCCTTCCAGCGTCAGGTGCAGGCGGGCCTCACCTCGGCCACGCTCAAGTAGCCACTCCCGGGACCCCAAGTAGCCGCAGAGTGACATTTAGTGGTCATTCGGCGACCCCAGTTTCCGTCAAGGACTTGACTGCGGTAACCCGTTCAGCGGAGCTTGGAGTTCACAACTTGTAAGTGACCCGGGTCCCGTGGCTGTGACCTGGGTCACGGGCGGCGTGCGGGCCGCCCGTCCTGGACGGGAGTGGATGAGTCGATGGAGACTCCGGGGTCGCAGTCGTCGCTGCACCGAGCAAATCTCGAACGCGTCGTACGGGCGGTGCGGCTCGCCGGGTCGCTGACGCAGGCGGAGATCGCCAGGACTACCGGCCTCTCCGCGGCCACGGTCTCCAACATCGTGCGCGAACTGAAGGACGGGGGAACCGTCGAGGTCACGCCCACGTCGGCGGGCGGCAGACGGGCGCGCGCGGTCTCGCTCAGCGGGGACGCCGGGATCGTGATCGGCGTGGACTTCGGGCATACGCATTTGCGCGTCGCGATAGGGAACCTCGCCCATCAGGTGCTCGCCGAGGAGGCCGAGCCGCTGGATGTGGACGCCTCCTCGACGCAGGGCTTCGACCGGGCGGAACAGCTGGTCACGCGGCTGATCGAGGCCACGGGTGTGGACCGTACGAAGATCGCGGGCGTGGGCCTCGGGGTGCCCGGCCCGATCGACGTGGAGTCCGGGACGCTCGGCTCCACCGCCATCCTGCCGGGCTGGACCGGCACCAAGCCCGCCGCCGAGATGCAGGGCCGCCTCGGGGTCGTGGTGCACGTGGACAACGACGCCAACCTCGGCGCCCTCGGTGAGCTGGTCTGGGGCAGTGGCCGGGGGGTGCGGGACCTGGCGTACATCAAGGTGTCCAGCGGTGTTGGTGCCGGACTGGTGATCGATGGCAAGATCTACAGAGGTCCGGGTGGCACGGCGGGAGAAATCGGGCATATTACTCTTGATGAATCCGGCCCGGTCTGCCGCTGCGGCAACCGGGGCTGTCTGGAGACCTTCGCCGCCGCGCGCTATGTGCTGCCGCTCCTCCAGTCCAGCCACGGCACCGATCTGACCATGGAAGGGGTCGTACGGTTGGCGAGGGACGGGGACCCGGGCTGCCGTCGGGTGATCGCCGACGTCGGCCGACACATCGGAAGTGGAGTCGCCAATCTCTGCAATCTGTTGAACCCGAGCCGCGTGGTTCTCGGTGGCGATCTCGCCGAGGCCGGAGAGCTGGTTCTCGGACCCATAAGGGAGTCGGTCGGCCGGTACGCGATCCCGAGTGCCGCACGTCAACTCTCGGTGCTGCCAGGGGCACTTGGCGGCCGAGCCGAGGTCCTCGGGGCCTTGGCCCTGGCCCTCAGTGAGATGGGTGATTCGACCCTTTTGGACGGGACCCTCACCGCAGCGACCCCTGCCTTCACTTAGAGAACGAAACACGCCGTTGCCAACCCGTTAAGGATTTACTTCTTGACGTCGCACGTGTGGCCGAGTTGACTTCCAGCCACCTCGGCCGCAGTGCTGCGGCCCGTGTCAGGGAGGCACAACCCAAATGAACGCAACGATGCGTAGAGTCGCGATCGGCGCCACGGCGATCTCGCTGGCGCTGTCCGTAGCCGCCTGTGGCAAGGCCGGTGACGACAAGGACTCGGACAGCGGCAGCACCGGCGGTTCGGACAACAAGTCGATCGGCCTGCTCCTGCCCGACTCGGTCACCGCGCGCTACGAGAAGTTCGACAAGCCTTACTTCGAGGCCAAGGTCAAGGAACTCTGCGACGACTGCGACGTCCAGTACGCGAACGCCGCTGCCGACCCGAACAAGCAGGCTCAGCAGATGAGCACCATGGTGACCAAGGGCGTCAAGGTCATCGTCGTCTCCGCCCAGGACTCCGCCGCCATCAAGTCCTCCATCCAGGCCGCGGTGGACAAGGGCGTCAAGGTCGTCGCCTACGACCGTCTCGCCCAGGGCCCGGTCTCGGCCTACGTCTCCTTCGACAACGTCAAGGTCGGCGAGCTCCAGGGCCAGGCCCTCCTCGACGCCCTCGGCGACAAGGCCACTCCCAAGGCCAAGGTCGTCATGATCAACGGCGACGACGCCGACCCGAACGCCGGCCAGTTCAAGGAGGGCGCGCACAAGGCCCTCGACGGCAAGGTCGACATCGCCTACGAGCAGTCCGGCCTCTGGAAGGACACCGTCGCCGCCGAGAAGATGTCCGCGGCGATCACCCAGCTGGGCGCCAAGAACATCGCCGGCGTCTACGCGGCCAACGACGGCATGGCCGGTGGCATCGCCAACACCCTCAAGGGTGCGAAGATCAGCAGCATCCCGCTGACCGGTCAGGACGCCGAACTCGCCGCCATCCAGCGGATCGTGGCCGGCACGCAGTCCTCCACGGTCTACAAGGCCTACAAGCCGGAGGCCGACACGGCCGCCGAGCTGGCGGTCAACCTGCTGGAGGGCAAGGACATCAAGTCCCTGGCCGACACCACGGTGACCAGCGGCTCCGGTGACAAGGTCCAGGCGAAGCTGCTGACGCCGGTCTCCGTGACCAAGGAGAACATCAAGGACACGGTGGTGAAGGACGGCCTGTACACGGTCGCCGACATCTGCACCGCCGAGTACGCCAAGGCGTGCAAGTCCGCCGGCCTGGAGTAGTCACTCCGGCCCACTGAGCCTGTCCGGCGCCCGCCCCACCTTCAGACCCCGCTTCCGGGGCGGGCGCCGGACGGAATCACAACGCTCCGCTCCGCGGGAATCGCCACGAGGGACCGTCGCTCGCCGACCGCGCCGTCGTGGCCGGTCGTGCGGTTCCCCGCGCCCCCGCAGGGCTCGGGGGGCGTGGCGACTCCCCCCATGTTCCCCTTGTAAGCCTTGTGCACGGTTCCCATGTCGAAGGAGCCGGCACATTTCCGCGCCTGATTCCGGGCGCGGCATCCCCGCCGGTCAGGCGGCGAAGGAGATGGTTCACGTGTCCGCTACGCCCGTGCTGGCGTTGCGCGGAGTCTCCAAGCGATTCGGTGCGGTGCAGGCACTCACCGACGTCGATCTGGAGGTCCACGCCGGAGAAGTGGTCGCCCTGGTGGGCGACAACGGCGCAGGAAAGTCCACCCTGGTCAAGACGATCGCGGGTGTCCACCCCATCGATGAGGGCGTCATCGAGTGGCAGGGCGACCCGGTCCGGATCAACAAGCCGCACGACGCCCAGGGACTCGGCGTCGCGACGGTCTACCAGGACCTCGCCCTCTGCGACAACCTCGATGTCGTCGGCAACCTCTACCTCGGGCGCGAGCTGCTGCGCCGCGGCGTCATCGACGAGGTGTCGATGGAGAAGAACTCCCGCGAACTGCTGTCCACGCTCTCGATCCGCATCCCGAGCGTCCGCATCCCGATCGCGAGCCTCTCGGGCGGTCAGCGCCAGGTCGTCGCCATCGCCCGCGCCCTCATCGGCGACCCCAAGCTCGTCATCCTGGACGAGCCCACCGCCGCCCTCGGCGTCGAGCAGACCGCGCAGGTCCTCGACCTGGTCGAACGGCTGCGCGAGCGCAACCTCGCCGTCATCCTCATCAGCCACAACATGGCCGATGTCAAGGCGGTCGCGGACACCGTCGCCGTGCTGCGCCTGGGCAAGAACAACGGTTCCTTCTCCGTGAAGGACACCAGCCATGAAGAGATCATCGCCGCGATCACGGGTGCCACGGACAACGCCGTGACCCGTCGTGCGGGGCGGCGCACCACGGAGGCGGCAAAGTGAGCGACACGTCCAAGACCGTGAAGAGCGACTCCGCGCCGGACACCGGGGACGAGGGCCAGACCACGGTCGCCCCCGCCGACGACCCCACGGCCGCGCCGGTCACCGTCGTCGACCCGCGACTGCTGGTCCGCGAAGAGGGCCTCAAGGGCTACGTCACCGAGTTCAAGCGCAAGGTGAGGGGCGGCGAGCTGGGCTCGCTGCCGGTGGTCATCGGCCTGATCGTCATCTGGACGATCTTCCAGCTGCAGAACGACCTCTTCCTGAGCGCCGACAACCTCTCGGACATCAGCTACTTCCTCTCGGCCACCGGCATGCTCGCCATCGGCCTGGTGTTCGTGCTGCTGCTCGGTGAGATCGACCTGTCCGTGGGTTCGGTCAGCGGTCTGGCCTCCACCCTGTTCGCCGTGCTCGCGGTGAACCACGGCATGAACTCCTGGTTGGCACTGATCCTCGCGATCGTCACCGGTCTCGCCATCGGCGCGCTGCACGGCTGGTTCTTCGCCAGGGTCGGCGTCCCCGCGTTCGTCGTCACCCTGGCCGGCTTCCTCGGCTGGAACGGCGTGATGCTGTGGATGCTGGGTGACAGCGGCACGATCAACATCCCGTCCGACACGGGCCCGGTCCATCTGCTCGGCAAGAGCTCCTTCTTCATGGACCAGGCCATCATCGGCGCGTACATCCTGGCCGGCCTCGGTGTGCTGCTCTCCCTCGTCGGCAACCTGGGCGAGCAGCGCCGCCGTCGGGCCGCGAACGTGCCGTTCCGGCCGACCAGCGAGATCGTGCTGCGGGTCGGCGCGCTCGCCGTCGTGTCCTTCGCCGCCGCCGCCGTGCTCAACGACGCGTCCGGTGTCTCCAACGCGCTGGTGGTCTTCCTGGCGGCGCTGGTGATCGTGGACTTCGTGCTGCGCCGGACGACCTACGGCCGTCAGGTGTTCGCGGTCGGCGGCGGCATCGAGGCGGCCCGCCGCGCGGGTATCAACGTGCCGATGGTCCGGATCACCGTCTTCGCCATCTCCGGCGGGTTCGCGGCGATCGGCGGCATGTTCTTCGCCGGTCAGACCGCGAGCGCGACGCTGTCCGCCGGTGGCGGCAACGTCCTGATGCTCGCGATCGCCGCGGCCGTCATCGGTGGCACCAGCCTCTTCGGCGGGCGGGGATCGGTGTGGTCCGCGCTGCTGGGCATGCTCGTCATCCAGTCGATCACCACGGGCCTCAACCTGCTGAACATGAACACCTCGATCCAGTACATGATCACGGGTGCGGTGCTGCTGGGCGCGGTCGTCATCGACTCCGTCTCCCGTCGCAGCCAGAAGGCGGCCGGTCGCGCCTAGACGCTGTCCGGGGGCGAATGTGCCCGGCGCCTTCAAGGCGCCGGGCACTTCTGTTTGTTGTCGGACGTTTCGTACGGGTACGTCTGCGCAGGATGGTTTACGGCCGTTCGTGTGACGTGGGAGTCGACCGCCCGGCGGTCGGCCGTGCGCGCGGAAGATTAGACTTCGACGAGCCCGGTAACGCTCGAACAGCACTATCGCAAGGAGGCACGGGTGCCGCTGCTGACCCGCATCAGGGGACCGCGCGATCTGGACCGGCTCAGCCTGGAGGAGTTGGACCAGCTGGCGGACGAGATCCGGACCTTCCTCGTCGAGGCGGTGTCGAAGACCGGCGGTCACCTCGGCCCGAACCTCGGCGTGGTGGAGCTGACCATCGCGATGCACCGGGTCTTCGACTCGCCCAAGGACAAGGTGCTCTGGGACACGGGCCACCAGTCCTACGTCCACAAGCTCCTCACCGGGCGCCAGGACTTCTCCCGGCTGAAGATGAAGGGCGGCCTCTCCGGCTACCCCTCGCAAGGAGAGTCCGAGCACGACGTCATCGAGAACAGCCACGCCTCCACGGTGCTCGGCTGGGCCGACGGCCTCGCCAAGGCCAACCAGGTGCTGAAACGCGACGACCACGTGGTCGCCGTCATCGGCGACGGCGCCCTCACCGGCGGTATGGCCTGGGAGGCGCTCAACAACATCGCCGACGCCAAGGACCGCCCCCTCGTCATCGTCGTCAACGACAACGAGCGGTCGTACGCGCCGACCATCGGCGGCCTCGCCAACCACCTGGCCACCCTGCGGACGACGGACGGCTACGAGCGGTTCCTCGCCCGCGGCAAGGACCTGCTGGAGCGCACCCCGGTCGTCGGCCGGCCGCTGTACGAGACGCTGCACGGCGCCAAGAAGGGGCTGAAGGACTTCATCGCCCCGCAGGGCATGTTCGAGGACCTCGGCCTCAAGTACGTCGGCCCGATCGACGGCCACGACATCGAGGCCCTGGAGTCCGCGCTGTCCCGTGCCAAGCGGTTCGGCGGACCGGTCATCGTGCACTGCCTCACCGAGAAGGGCCGCGGCTACCAGCCCGCCCTCCAGGACGAGGCGGACCGCTTCCACGCCGTCGGCAAGATCCACCCGGACACCGGGCTGCCGATCGCCTCCTCCGGCGCCGACTGGACCTCCGTCTTCGGCGAGGAGATGGTCAAGCTCGGCAAGGAGCGCGAGGACATCGTCGCCATCACGGCGGCCATGCTCCAGCCGGTCGGCCTCGACAAGTTCGCCAAGGCCTTCCCCGACCGTGTGTACGACGTCGGTATCGCCGAGCAGCACGGCGCCGTGTCCGCGGCCGGCCTCGCCACCGGGGGACTGCACCCCGTCTTCGCGGTCTACGCGACCTTCCTCAACCGCGCCTTCGACCAGGTCCTGATGGATGTCGCCCTGCACAAGTGCGGTGTGACGTTCGTCCTGGACCGGGCCGGTGTCACCGGCACCGACGGCGCCTCGCACAACGGCATGTGGGACATGTCGATCCTCCAGGTCGTCCCGGGGCTCAGGCTCGCCGCGCCGCGCGACGCCGACCAGGTCCGCGCCCAGCTGCGCGAGGCCGTCGAGGTCACCGACGCGCCGACCGTGGTCCGCTTCTCCAAGGGCGCCGTCGGTCCCGCCGTACCCGCCCTGCGCCGCGTCGGCGGCATGGACGTGCTGCGTGAGCCGGGCACCGACACCCCCGATGTGCTCCTTGTCTCGGTCGGTGCCCTCGCCCCGATGTGCCTGGAGATCGCCGGCCTGCTCGACAAGCAGGGCATCACCACGACCGTCGTCGACCCGCGCTGGGTCAAGCCGGTCGACGAGCACATGGCGCCGCTCGCCGACAAGCACCGTGTGGTCGTCACCGTCGAGGACAACTCCCGCGTCGGCGGCGTCGGTTCGGCCGTCGCCCAGGCACTGCGCGACGCCGGGGTGGACATCCCGCTGCGGGACTTCGGCATCCCGCCGCGCTTCCTGGACCACGCCACCCGTGCCGAGGTGCTGGCCGAGATCGGGCTCACCGCGCCCGACATCGCCCGCCAGGTCACCGGACTGGTCTCCAAGATCGACGGCCGCTTCGGCGACACCGCCGCCGAGGTGGAGTCCGCCCGCGACTGACGTACCCGGTTGAGCTGTTCGGGCCGGTCCCGCCATCCTTTACGGTGGCGAGACCGGCCCATTCGCGTGAAACCGCCCGCGCCGGGGCATACGCTCCACGCCCCCTCTCGATCATGTCGAGGACGACAAGCGTGGGAGGTCCCCTGTGAGCAGCACACTCTTCCGGACGAAGAAGGTCGAGCAGTCCATCCTCGATACCGAGGAACCAGAACACGCGCTCAAGAAATCCTTGTCCGCGCTGGATCTGACGGTCTTCGGCGTCGGTGTCATCATCGGCACCGGCATCTTCGTCCTCACCGGCACGGTGGCCAAGAACAACGCCGGCCCCGCCGTGGCCCTCGCCTTCGTCGTGGCCGGCGTCGTCTGCGCGCTCGCCGCCCTCTGCTACGCGGAGTTCGCCTCCACGGTCCCGGTCGCCGGATCCGCGTACACCTTCAGTTACGCCTCACTCGGGGAACTGCCCGCCTGGATCATCGGCTGGGACCTCGTACTGGAGTTCGCACTGGGGACGGCGGTGGTGGCGGTCGGCTGGTCCGGCTACATCCATTCGCTGCTGGCCAACGCGGGCTGGGAGCTGCCGGCCGCGCTCGGTACCAGAGACGGGGCGGACGGCTTCGGCTTCGACATCCTCGCCGCCGCGCTCGTCCTCGTCCTCACCGCCATCCTGGTGGTCGGCACCAAGCTCTCCGCGCGCGTCACCTCCGTCGTCGTCGCCATCAAGGTGACGGTCGTCCTCACCGTGATCGTCGCGGGCGCCTTCTTCATCAGCGCTGACAATTACGACCCCTTCATCCCGAAGGCGCAGGAGGTCCCGGCGGGGGACAGCCTCCAGTCCCCGCTGATCCAGCTGATGTTCGGCTGGGCGCCCGCCAACTTCGGTGTGATGGGCATCTTCACGGCCGCTTCCGTCGTCTTCTTCGCGTTCATCGGCTTCGACGTCGTCGCCACGGCGGCCGAGGAGACCAGGAACCCGCAGCGGGACATGCCCCGGGGCATCATCGGCTCCCTCGTCATCTGCACCACGCTGTACGTGGCGGTGTCGATCGTCGTCACCGGCATGCAGCACTACACCGATCTGTCGGTGACCGCGCCGCTCGCCGACGCCTTCAAGGCCACCGGGCATCCGTGGTTCGCGGGCTTCATCAGCTTCGGCGCCGCCGTCGGTCTGACGACCGTGTGCATGATCCTGCTGCTCGGCCAGACCCGGGTGTTCTTCGCGATGAGCCGCGACGGACTGCTGCCGCGCTTCTTCTCCCACGTCCACCCCCGGTTCAAGACCCCGCACCGGCCGACCGTCCTGCTCGGTGTGATCATCGCGATCGTCGCCGGCTTCACCCCGCTGAGCGAGCTGGCCGAGCTGGTGAACATCGGCACACTGTTCGCCTTCGTGGTCGTCGCGATCGGCGTCGTCATCCTCCGCCGGACCCGCCCCGACCTGCACCGGTCGTTCCGCACCCCCTGGGTGCCGTTCGTCCCGGTCCTGTCGGTGCTCGCCTCGCTGTGGCTGATGCTCAACCTGCCCACCGAGACCTGGCTCCGCTTCGCCGGCTGGATGGCGCTCGGCTTCGCCGTCTACTTCGTGTACGGCCGGTCGCACAGCCGCCTCGGGCGCGAAGCGGAGACCACCGTGGACGAGGTCGGCGGGAGGCCGCCGGGGAACGGCGCCTCGTAGGCGCGTTCAGGAGTTCCCGCGCACCGTCCGGGGCCCGGTCACCTCGGCGCCCAACTCGCCTACCCTGCGCCGTAGTTCACGGTCGGCGGTGACGACGAGGCAGGGGCGGTCGCGGGCCTCCTCGGCGACCAGTTCCACGATGCGGTCGTCACCGCTGCGGGACGCCGCCTCGACCCGTACCCCGGGGACCGGTTCCACCTCGCGGGCGGCGCCCTCGACGACCAGGACGAGTTCCACGGGCTCGTCGCGACCGGGGACGCCGTCCCGGGCGAGCCGGTCGCGCAGGCGCTCCGCCGCGCCCCGCCGGTCGCGCCACCAGCCGTCCGGCACGGAGCCGACGACATTGGCCGCGTCGACGATCACAAGCAGAGGGTCGTCCATGGGGACAGGGTCGCACGCCCGGCCGCCGCTCCCGGTAGGTGAAACGTTCATCCTATGATGGGGGCCGCTCGGCCTTCCGCGTACGTGTGCGAGAAGGCGGCCGGGGAGCCGCGCCGAGCGTCATCGAAAGGGCAGGTCACGTCATGCGGACCAGATCCGGGCGCGCCGCTGCCCAGGGGGCGGCGGCCGACACCTCGGCGAACGGCGGGGCGGGGCGGCACCGGGCCGAGGCCACCCTCACCGGTTCCTGGCTCGTCCTCGGCAAGGACGGCAGGCTCACCGCGTACGCCCGCGCGCGTACGGGACTGCTGCGCTGGACGCAGAGCCGGCCGGGCGGCGCGGAGTGGACCGGCCCGGAGCTGTTCCCGGTGGCGGGGCTGACCGACCTCCACATCGTGCAGGGCGCGGACACCTATGTGCACTTCCTCGGGCGGCGGGAGACCGCCAAGGGCGACGGTCCGGCCGCCGTGGACATCGTGCACGCCATCCAGTACCAGACGGGGCGGCCGGTCACCGAGTGGCGTTCGCTGGGCAATCCGCACAAGGACGCGGCGAAGGCGGCACGCTTCGGGATACCGACCGGGGCCGTGAGCGCGGGCGGCAACGTCCATGTCCTCGTGCGCAACGCGGGCGGCGGTGTGATGCTGCGCCGGGAGCTGGCGGGCGGCAAGTGGAGCCCGTGGACCGACCTCAAGGGCAGCGGGGTGCGGGAGCCGGTGGCCGTGGTCGCGTACGCCTCCGGGCGGGTCGAGGCGATGGCCGGGGGCCAGGACCTCATCATGCGCTGGACCCAGGACAAGCCCGACGGGGCCTTCGGCCAGGCGCCGAACATCGCGCTCCCGGTGCTGGCCGGCAGCGTGGTCGGGCTGGAGACGGGGCCCGACCGGGCGACGTACTACTGGATCGACCCGGCGACCGGGGGCGTCGTCGCGCACCGGCCGGGCGGGTGGGTGATTCCGCTGGGCGGGGCGCCGGACGCGGGGCCGGTGGCCGTGGCTCGGGTGCCGCTCGACGGGTACGACTGTGTGGTGCTGGCCCATCGGGATGCCGGGGGGCAGGTTCTGCTGGCGGCGTGCGGGACGGAGAACGAGCAGGCGGGGGTGTGGTGGGCGCCCACGGGGGAGCGGGGGGCGCCCGCGTTGGCGCGGGACGCGTATGGGCGGGTGGTGTTGGGGGTGCTCGGGGTGGATGGGGCGCTGCGGGTCGCTGTGCAGCGGGATGAGGGTGGGTTGGCTCTGGCGCCGTCTGTTGTTGTGTGACGGGGCCCAGGCGTCTGCCGGGTGCGGTGGGACGGCGGGTGCGGCTCCGGTGGGGCTTCTCGCGCAGTTCCCCGCGCCCCTGAAAGGCAGGGGCTGCGCCCCGTGTCTTTCAGGCCCGCAGTCCGTCGTGTCTTTCGGGACCGCAGCCCCGTCAGGCGTTGCTGACCCGTGGCCTCGTCGTCCTTTTCAGGACCCCTGCCCCGTCGCCGGGGACTTCTTCGCCGACTCCGGGATCTCCTTGTCGGCGCGGAGTGCCTTCCACAGGGTCGTCGCCTGGGGTTCCGCGGCTACGACGCGGTTGGGGTCGGTCTTGTCGTAGGTGACCGGGAGCATGATCGTTTCCATGGTGGCGGGGTCGACGCCGTTCATGCTGCGGGCGAAGTCGGACAGGGCCGTGAGGGAGTCGAGGTCGGAGTCGGTGGTGAGGGACTCGGTGAGGCTGTCGGCGATCCGGTAGGCCTTGGTGGGGCTGCCGAGGAGGTCCTGCTTCTTGATCTCGCCCAGCAGGGCGATCATGAACTGCTGCTGGAGGCCGATGCGTCCGAGGTCGCTGCCGTCGCCGACGCCGTGCCGGGTGCGGACGAAGGCGAGGGACTGGGTGCCGTCCAGCCGGTGGGTGCCCGCCTCCAGGTCGAGGCCGCTGGACTTGTCGTGGATGGCCTTGTCGACGGTGACCGTCACTCCGCCGATCGCGTCGACGAGCCCCTTGAAGCCGGCGAAGTCGATCTCCATGAAGTGGTCCATGCGGATGCCGGACATCTGCTCCACGGTCTTCACCACACAGGCCGGACCGGCGAGCGAGTAGACCGAGTTGAACATCACACGCTTCGCGGAGGCGAGCGTGGAGCCGTCGGACCTGGTGCACTCGGGACGGGTCACCAGGGTGTCGCGGGGGATGCTGATCGCCACGGCCTCGCTGCGGCCCTCGGGTATGTGCATCACCAGCGCGGTGTCCGAGCGGGCGCCGGCGACGTCGCCCGTGCCGAGGTCGGCGTTCTTCCCGGAGCGTGAGTCGGAGCCGAGGACCAGGATGTTCTGGCCCGAGGTCGGCAGCTTCTCGGGGCGGTCGTCGCCGATCGCCCGGTCGAGGTCGACGCCGTCGATGTTGCCGTCGAGGTCGCTGTAGAGCCAGTAGCCGGTGCCGCCGGCCGCCAGGACGAGGACGGCGAGGCCGAGCGCGATCCAGCGCCACACCCGGCGCCTGCGCTGAGGCTTGGCGCGGCGGCTCGACGGCGCACGCCTGGATCTCGGGCTCTGGTCCGGCTCCGTCAGGGCGTGCGTCATGGCGCCTCGGCGTCCTCTCGTTGTGTGGCTTGAAGCGATCGATGCCGACCCTGGGACACAGGCATACGAATGTTCGACAAATCGCGACGAGTCCGAACTATAAACCGACCGTCAGGGCAGGTCGGGTGGCCCCCCGTTCACCCCTCGGTTACCGAGAGTTCGGTCACGATGTCACTTGCTGTGTGTTTTCTGTCATTTTTGCCTGCTGTTGACAGTTGGCTGATTTGGTCGTGATGATGTGCCAGACCTGTGCAAGGTTAAAGTTTTTATGTGAATGAATCCGACAGTGTCGTCGGTGTGCAAGTGGTCACGTTTCGAGCCCGGGGGCGCGAAGGCAGGTGGCCGACGGGGGCTAAGGGGCAGTAGGCGTGACAACTGTTTTTGAACCCGGCGTCCAACGGGCGACGGGTGAATCCAGCCATGTCCCCCAGGCTGCTGCCGCTCCTCCACCGCAGATTTCCGGCCACGCGCCGAACCCCGCCGTCGCCGCCGAGCGCGGCGATGTGTACGTCGAGCCCGGCCTGACCCCGCTGGCGGCCCGCGAGGCCAACCGATGCGCCCTCACCTCCCTGCTCGACGCGGCCGGTGTCCCGTACTTCGCCGTGCGCGGCACCTCGGACCACGGCACCGTCGTCGCCGTCGCCGAGCAGGACCGCGAGCGGGTGCTCGGCGCGGTCTTCCGGGGACTCGGCCGGTACCCCGGCCATCTGAGCGTGATCGACCCCGACGCGCCCCGGCCCGCCCGCCCCGTCTCCTCGCGCGATCCGAAGGCCTGGCGCGGAGTCTCCACGGCCCGGGTCGTGCAGGTCAGCTGGTACCGCACCGACCCCGGCCGGCATCTGCTGCTCGGCCACGAGTACGGCTGCGCTGTCGAGTTCTGGCAGCCGCACGGCGACCACCTCGTCGCACCGCGCGCCAACCGCGCCACCTGGGCCGTCCTCGCGCGGGACGCGAACGTGCACGGTGCCGCCCGGCTGTTCAGTCGCTTCGTGTCGGACTGGACGCCGCGGCACCTCGCGCCGGCGCTCGCCACCCGCCCGGAGTTCCTGGTCGACTGCGCGGACGACATCGGCTTCCCCGTCGACGCCGTCTACACCTGGGTCGACGGCGACGACCCGGCGTGGCAGCGGCGCAAGGCGACGGCCAAGGGCGAGGTCTACCACGCCGAGTCGGCGAGCGACGCGCGCTTCATCAGCCGCGACGAACTGCGCTACTCGGTGCGGTCGCTGCATCTGTTCGCGCCGTGGATCCGCAACGTGTACATCGTCACCGACGACCAGGTCCCGGACTGGCTGCGCGAGGACCTGCCCGGACTGCGGATCGCGAGCCACCGCGAGATCTTCCGCGACCCGGCGGACCTGCCGACGTTCAACTCGCACTCGATCGAGAGCCAGCTGCACCACATCGAGGGCCTCGCCGAGCACTTCCTGTACTTCAACGACGACATGTTCATGGGCCGCCCGGTCGCCCCGCACGCCTTCTTCACCCCGTCCGGCACCGCCCGCTACTTCCCCTCCCGCAACCGCATCCCGCAGGGCCCGGTCGCCGAGACCGACACCCCGGTCGACGCGGCCTGCAAGAACAACCGGGCGCTCCTGAAGGAACGTTTCGGCAAGGTGATCACCCAGCCCATGGAGCACATCCCTTACGCCCTGCGCCGCTCGGCGATGGAGGAGGCCGAGCGGGACTTCCCGGAGGCCTGGGCGCGTACGTCGGCCAGCCGGTTCCGCGCGATGACGGACCTGTCGCCGACCTCGTCGTTCGCGCTCTACTACGCGGCGCTCACCGGCCGGGCCCAGCCCGGATCGATGCCCTTCACCTATCTCCAGCTGTCCGTCCCCGACCTCGCGGACCGGCTGAACCGGCTGCTCGACGGCCGGAACCAGGACACCTTCTGCCTCAACGACGCCTTCTCCACCCCCGAGGACATCGAGGCCCAGCAGGAACTCCTCGACGGCTTCCTCAACGCGTACTTCCCCACCCCGAGCCCCTACGAGCGATGAACGGCGCCCCACGGGGCCCGCTCGACCGCCGAGCGGACCTCCCCCCCGATGCATGGCCCCTACAAGGGTCCCCGCGCGCATGCCCCCCGCGCAGCTGCCCCCCGCCGACGACGAGACGGAGTTCCTGACGTGTCCGACCAGACGTCGCTCAGCTCCGCCGCCCACGTCTACCAGCGCCTCGTCCCGCAGCCGGTCCGTACCGTCGCCGCCACCACCGTCCCCGGACGCGTCCGGCGCAAGGCCAAGCGGTCGCTCGCCCGTGCCCTCGGCCGCCGCGAGGCCCGGCTGCACCTGCGCGCCCTGAAGCGGGTCCGCAAGGCGGAGTTCGGGCACTCCGAACGCCGCACCGAGGCGCACGACGGCCGGATCGGGCATGTGCACACCGGACTGACCGTCGACCTCGCCCGCCGCCTCGACCACAACCTGGTCACCCACGCCCTCGACGCCGCCGACATCCCCTGGTTCGCGGTGCCCGCCCTCGACGACCGGCGGATCTGCCTCGCCGTGGAGCAGCGGGACAAGGGCGCCGTCCGCCGGGCACTACGCGCGTTGCTGGAGGAACACACCGGCTACGTGGTGTCCGTCTCGCCCGCCGACAGCGAGACCCAGGACATCCCCGGCAGCCATGTGAAGGCGTGGAAGCACTACGGGAAGGCCCGGGTGATCCGCCTCACCTGGCTGCGCACCGACCCCACCGAGAACCTGTGGGTCGGCGAGGACCAGGGCGTCGAGATCGAGTTCTGGACCGTCAACACCGACCTGCCCCGGGAACGGGTCGTCGGCCCGCGCCCCAACCGGGTCCAGCGGGCCGTGCCCAGCGACGCCCTCGGCATCGAGATCGGCCTCGACCGGCTCTCCGGCTATCTCGACATCGACGGCGCCATGGAACCGACGATCACCCTGGAGAACTTCGACATCGCCCGGCTGGAGGAGATCACCTTCTCCGTCGACGCGGTCCTGCTGCACCAGTACGCCACCGACTGGGGCGAGGAACTGCTGCGCGCCGCCCTGCGCTCACTGCACCAGTACGCGCCCTGGACCGACGTCGTCCACGTCGTCGCCCAGGCCCCCGTCCCCGACTGGCTGCGGGCCGACGAACGGCTCAGCATCGTGCCCGCCCGGCCCGGCGCCGAATGGCGGCTGCACCAACTGCCCGACATCGCCGACCACTTCCTGCTGCTGCGCCCCGGCGCACTGCTCGGCCGCCCCGTCCGGGCCTTCGACTACTTCACCCCGCACGGCGTGACCCGCCCCCGCCGGGGCCCCTGGACCGCCGAGGAGTCCTTCGCGCCCTGGACCCGCTCCGCGTACGCGGCGACCGGCCGTGTCACCGCGCACGGCTACGCCGAGGGCCCCCAGCCCCACAGCCGCGCGACCCTCTCCCGCCTCGCCGAGTCGAACGCCCCGCTCCTGCCCCTGCCCGACGTCCAGCGGGCCCCGGCGGCGACCGGCACCCACCCCATGGACGGGCTGATCCACCACGTCGGCGCCGTCGCCGGACTCGCCGACCCCTCCGGTGAGGCGACCGTCACCCTGCACGCCGCCCTCCCCGGCCTCACCCACCACCTGGAGCGGCTGCTCGTCCGCAGGGACAGCCAGCAGATCCAGCTCGTCGGCCTGGGGGAGCCGCAGGCCCTGGCCCAGGGCGGCACCGACGCCGTCCTGCACTTCCTGCGCCGCTACTTCCCCGTGCCCAGCGTCTTCGAGCACGAGGACTCCGAGGAGTCGGACAACCCGTCGTGAGCACCGCCAACCCCGAGGCGTCCGCCCTGGTCGGGGCGTACCGCGCCCTCGTCCCGACCGGCCTGCGCCGCCGTGTCGCGCGCCGCGTACCACCGCGCCTGCGCATGGCGCTCAAGCAACTGCTGCGCCACCTCCAGTCGGTCACCCTGGGCTCCCGGCTGCTCCGCGCGGCCCGCGCCCGCCGCCGCTGGCCGCAGCTGTTCCGCGCCGGGGAGCGGCTCGCCGCGCTGGCCGGACCCGGGGCGCAGATCGCCCTCGTCCGCCCCACCGTGTCGCCGCTCGGGCTGCGCGAGGCCAACCTCGAACTGGTGGTGACCCTGTTGGAGGAGGCGGGCGTCGACTACTTCGCGATCCGCGGCAACTCCGACTTCCGCTCCTGCCTCGCCGTCGCCGAGACCGACCGCGACCGGGTACGCGCGGCCCTGGACCGCGGCTCCGCGAGCGGGCCCGTGTACGTCACGGCCTGCCGGGGCGACGTCGCCACCGGCCGGACCGCGCTCTGCGGCTCCAGGACCGGCCGGCGGATCGCGGGGGAGGCCCGGGTGCTGCGCGTCGGCATGGTGTGGAGCGACCCCGCGGGCTCCCTGGTCCTCGGCCCGCAGCACGGCTGCGACATCGAGTTCTGGCGGCCCGAGGACGGCCGCCTGGTCGCCCCGCGCCCCAACCGCGTCACCGAGGACGTCTCACCCGCCGAGCCCCGGGTCACCGTCCCCGTCAGCAGGCTCACCGGCTTCGCCGCCCTGCACACCCGCCGCACCCGCGCGGTCCGCACCATCGCGCCCTGCGCCGACGCCCTGCCCGAGGACGTCCGCTTCCCCGTCGACGTCGTCTACACCTGGGTCGACGGCAACGACCCGGCCTGGCAGCACCGCCGCGCCGACTACGGGCACAGCGGCTACCACACCGAGTCCGCCAACGCCGCCCGCTACATCAGCCGCGACGAGCTGCGCTACTCGCTGCGCGCCCTGGAGCAGAACGCCCCCTGGGTCCGCCATGTCTACGTCGTCACCGACCGGCAGCGCCCCGCCTGGCTCCTGGACCGCCACCCCCGCCTCACGGTCGTCGACCACTCCGAGATCTTCGCCGACCCGAGCGCCCTGCCCACCTTCAACTCCCACGCCATCGAGAGCCGCCTGCACCACATCCCCGGCCTCGCCGAGCACTTCCTCTACTTCAACGACGACATGTTCCTGGGCCGCCCGGTCACCCCGCAGGACTTCTTCCTCTCCAACGGCATGACCCGTACGTTCTTCTCGCCCTCCCAGGTCCCCCGGTGGGAGCGCACCCAGGGCGACCGCCCGGTCGACGCCGCCGGCAAGAACAACCGCCGGCTGCTGCTGGACAACTTCGGCTCGGCCATCGTGCAGAAGGTCCGGCACGCGCCGTACGCCCTGCGCCGCAGTGTGCTGCACGAGATCGAGCAGGAGTTCGCCGACGCGCACCGGGCCACCTCGCACAGCCGGTTCCGCAGCCCGGACGACATCTCGATCCCGTCGTCGCTGTACCACTACTACGCGTACTTCACCGGCCGGGCCGTGCCCTCCGACATCAGCTTCGCCTACCTGGACCTGGCCCGCCCCGAGATCCAGCGGCGGCTCGGCATCCTGCTGGCCCGCCGCGACCGGCAGGCGTTCTGTATCAACGACACCCTCTCCGACGGCCACGACACCGACCGCCAGACGGCGATGCTCGGCCGCTTCCTCGACTCCTACTACCCGGTGCCGAGTCCCTTCGAGCGGAAGGAGCGTGAGGTCCGGTGAAGATCTCCTTCCTGATCAACAACATCTACGGCATCGGCGGCACCAACCGCACGGTCATCAACCTCGCCGAGGCGCTCGCCGTCCACCACGAGGTCGAGATCGTCTCGGTGTTCCGGCGCTCGACCGCGACGAAGTTCGAGATCTCCCCGAGGATCACCGTCCGCGCCCTGGTCGACCTGCGGCCGGGTTCCGGTGACCGCGGGGCCGCCGGGAGCGACGAACCCAGCGAAGTGGTGCCGCGCCAGGAGGAGTTCTTCGCGCAGTACAGCCGCTTCACCGACCAGCGCATCATCCGCGAGCTGAGGAGGACGGACGCCGACGTCGTCGTCGGCACCCGCCCGAGCCTCAACCTCTTCGTCGCCGCCCACACCCGCGACGGCGCCCTGCGCGTGGCCCAGGAACACATGACCCACCTGGCCATCCCGCCCGCCGTCCGCGCCGAGATGGCCCGCGTCTACCCCCGGCTCGACGGCATCACCACGGTCACCGAGGCCGACGCCCGCTCCTTCATGGAGCACACCCCGATCCCCGGCCTCACCGTCGTCGGCATCCCCAACAGCGTGCCCCAGCCCGCCGTACCGCCCTCCGACTGCACCCACAAGGTCGTCGTCAGCGCCGGCCGTATGCACCACATCAAGCGGTACGACCTGCTGATCCGCGCCTTCGGGATGCTCGCCGAGGAGTTCCCCGACTGGCAGCTGCGGATCTACGGCGACGGCGGCGAGGCCGGGAAACTCCGCGCCCTGGTCACCGAACTCGGCCTCGCGGGACGGGCGTTGCTCATGGGCGGCTTCTCGCCCATCGAGTCGGAGTGGGCCAAGGGCTCCATCGCCGCCGTGACGTCGAGCGCCGAGTCCTTCGGCATGACCCTGGTCGAGGCCATGCGCTGCGGCCTGCCCGTGGTCTCCACCGACTGCCCCGTGGGCCCCCGCGAGATCCTGGCCGACGGCGAGGACGGCCTTCTCGTCACCAACGGCGACGTGGACGCCATCGCCTGGGGCCTGCGGCGCCTGATGGCCGACGAGCACCTGCGCCGGGACATGGGCGCCGCCGCCCTGCGCAACGCCGCCCGCTACGACCCCGCCGCCGTCGCCGCCCGCTATGCCGAG
Organism: Streptomyces griseiscabiei; assembly: GCF_020010925.1. NCBI lineage: Bacteria > Bacillati > Actinomycetota > Actinomycetes > Kitasatosporales > Streptomycetaceae > Streptomyces > Streptomyces griseiscabiei. The sequence continues at coordinate 1,375,897 of NZ_JAGJBZ010000002.1, forward strand.
CTGTTCGAGGACGCGGCCCGGCGCCGCGCCGCCCGGACGAAGGGGTACCGGGCGCCCGCCGGACCCCGGAAGAAGGCCGAGGCCCTCGCCGCCGTACCCCCGACCTCCCTCCGCGCCGCCACCGTGGACGTCACGGCGGACGACGCGGGCTGGCTGCGCCTGGCCACCGACGGCCCCGCCGAGGGCCGCCACCGCTGGCAGTTCGTCCTCCGCCACAAGCCCTCCGACGGCGACCGGCTGCCCGACCTGCCGCTGCGCACCGTACGCAAGCCGCTCGACAACGGCGGCACCCGCTACACCGCCGCGATCACCCCCTCCGCCCTCGACCACCTCGGCGACGGCCGCTGGCAGGTGACGATGCGCGCCCCGAAGACCGGCGCCGTCCCTATGAAGGCCGGCCTGCGCGACACCCGCGCCCTCATCGACGCCCGCGACCGCCTGGTGGCGAGGCCGCCGACCGGCCCGGTCGGCTGGAACCTCCCCTACGCGCAGCCGAACGGCCGTCTGATGCTGCGCAGTGTCCTCCGCCAGGACCACGCCGAATGCGTCGGCGTGGAGGTCACCGACACCGGCATCGCCGTGGAGGGCGTCCTGTGCGGCAAGCGCCTGCTGAAGCCCGGCGCGCTCTTCGTCGTCAGCCGCCGGGGCCGTCACTCCACCGACTTCACGGTGCCCGTGCAGCTGCTGGGCAGCCGCCGGTTCCGCGCCGAGGCACCCATCAGACAGGTCGTCGACCACCGCCTGGAGCGCTGGGAGGACTGGGACTGGTGGCTCCGGCCCGACCCGGCCGACCGGGGCAAGCTCCGCGTCTGCCACCTCCTGGAGGACTTCCCGGACGTCAAGGGCGCCTACGCCTACCCGCCGGTGCCCCTCGTCGGCGACGAGCCCTCCGCGTACGCCGTGATCCACCCCGCGCGTCCGGTCTGGGTGCGGCCGTACTGCTCGGCCTCGGGCGCCATGGCCATGAACGTCGTAGACCGCTAGAGACCGTCAGGACGGACGGGAGAGGAACCGCGAGAGATGAACCGGACGATATTCGTGCTCGGGGACTCCGTGCCCGCCCCTCGCACCGACGAGGAAGCGCCCATGGCGGGCTGGGGCCAGAAGATCGAGGAGCTGCTGCCCGGCCCGGTCGAGGTCGCCAACTACGCCCGCTCCGCCATGACCAGCCGCAAGTACTTCACCGAACGCTTCCCGGCGATGCTCAACCGCATGAAGCGCGGCGACATCGTCCTCATCGGCTTCGGTTACGTGGACCGGATGATCCACGACGGGACGCGGTACGTCCCCGTCCCCGAGTACAAGGAACTGCTCCGTCTCTTCGTCACCCATGTGCACCGGGAGGGCGGCGTCCCCGTCCTCGTCACCCCCATGGCCGGGTACGCCTTCTCCGCCACCGGCGAGGTCCTCCACACCCTCGGCGCCCACCCCCGCGCCATGACCGAGGTCGCCGGTGAACTGGGCGCCCCGCTGGTCGACCTGACGAGCCGCACGATGGAACGGTGGGCCGAGATCGGCCCGTTGCGGCTGCGCCAGTTCTTCTGCTGGGTCGACGCCGGCGACCACCCCGGCCACCCGGACGGCAGCATCGACTCCACCCACCTGAACCACACCGGCGCCGTCGAGGTCGCCCGGATCGTCGTCGCGGGCCTGTGCGATCTCGGCGTCCTCGACCGGTCCGAGGTGGACGTCCAGGCGCTGACGGAGCCGCCGGTCATGCCCCCGCTCTCCGGCGAGTTCACCGTCCAGTCCCCGGAGTCGGCTCTGCACTACGCGCAACGCGTCGGCGAGGCACCGGTGATCAGCAAGCCCGCCCCGGGCGGACCCTGCGGCCCGATGGTCAAGTTCACCGGTGTCGCCGCACCCGGCACGGACTACCTCCTCTTCTTCGAGAACGGCCGGTACCTCGGCGGTACGGGCGTCGGCGACACCGGCCAGTGGATATGGCGCCGCTCGGTCAACTGGCCCGGCGGCGAGCACGCGATCCAGTGCGTCGGTCTGCGCGGCGACGGCTGCACCCCGGTTCTGGACCACCGCTTCACCGTGCGCACCGAGGTCCCGGCCCCGCTGGTGACCGCACCCGTCGAGGGCGCCTTCGCCGGGCCCCGGCCGCGCTTCGCGGGCACGGTGGAGCAGGGTGTCACCAAGGTGGTCCTGCTGGAACACGGCGTCCTCATCGGCGCGACCGGCGTCAACGACAACGGGGAGTGGTCCTTCACCCACGCCCACCCCTGGCGCTCCGGCACCCACACCGTCGAGGCCGTCGCCGTGTTCGGCGCCACCGAATCCCCGGCCGCCGCACGGACGTTCAAGGTCGTCGGCATCCCCGAGAACAGCCCCGTCCGGATGTCCGGGGCCTCCCGGCACGCCTGCGCCGACGCGGTCTGCGAGCACCGGCCGTTCACCGGTGACTGGTAGGCGCGGCGTCCGGGTGCTCCTGGGAGCGGTGGCCGCCGGGCTCACCGTGCTCCTGGGAGTACTCGTCGTACCGCGTGACGACGACGGGGGCGGTACGGCACCCCCGAGGCCCCGGCAGCTACGGGTGGTCCACCACAACCTGTGCGGAGCCGCCGCCGTCTGCCCCTGGAACTCGGGCGGCACGGGCCCCGGCACCTCGATCCCGCGCCTGGTGGAGCGGGCGGCACGCCTCCGGGCGGACATCGTCACCGTCAACGAGATCTGTCTGACCCAGTACGCGGAACTCAAGCGCCAACTGATCGCCGTGGGCTGGCAGATGGACGGCACCTACGCCTCCTCCCAGGGCAACGTGCCCGCCTGCGGCGGCACCGGTGCCTTCGGCTCGGCCGTCCTCAGCCGGGAGGACGTCCCCGACGACCGGCAGGACCACCACCGCTTCACCGACACGGGCGGCGAGACCTACACGGGTGGCGGCCGTACGGTCGAGGTCCGGCGCGGACTCCTGTGCGCCCACACGTCGTTCGCGGGGCGGTCCCTCGTCGCCTGCACGGCCCATACGAACGCCAAGGCCCCCGGGCAGCTACGGGAGATACGGGACCGGCTGGCCCGACTCCCGCAGGAGATGCCCGTGATCCTCGCCGGCGACCTCAACCTCCCACCGGACGCGCCCGCCCTCGCCCACCTCACCGGCCGTTTCGCGGAGGCGGACGAGGCCGACGACGAACCCACCGCCGACGGCAGGAAGATCGACTACGTCTTCGCCGACCGCCGCCACTTCACGGTGGTGGACGGCGACGCGGAGAAGTACGCCGAGTCGGACCACGCCCTGCTGACGGGCAGATTCACGCTCACGTCCGCGAGCACATGACAGGAGGGCCCCCGCCCGGAAGCGGAGGCCCTCCTCAGGTCCGTACGACCGTCAAGCCCGTACGACCTTCATGTCCGTACGACCTCATGTCCGTACGACGTCACGCGGGGACCGAAGCCACCCCGGCCGCCAGGAACTTCTTGCCGTTGACGCGCTCGCTGACGCCCTCGCGGTCCAGGTACGGCGTGATGCCGCCCAGGTGGAAGGGCCAGCCGGCGCCCGTGATCAGGCAGAGGTCGATGTCCTGCGCCTCGGCGACGACACCCTCGTCGAGCATGAGCCCGATCTCCTGGGCGACGGCGTCGAGCACACGGGCCCGGACCTGCTCCTCGTCCAGGACGGAGTCGCCCTGCTTGAGCAGCGCGGCGACCTCGGGGTCCAGCTCCGGCTTACCGGAGTCGTAGACGTAGAACCCGCGCTTGCCCGCCTTGACGACGGCCGCGAGGTTCGGGGAGACCGTGAAGCGGTCCGGGAAGGCCCGGTTGAGGGTCTCGGAGACGTGCAGACCGATGGCGGGGCCGACCAGTTCGAGCAGCACCAGCGGCGACATCGGCAGACCCAGCGGCTCGACCGCCTTCTCCGCGACGGCCACCGGGGTGCCCTCGTCGATGACGTTCTGGATCTCACCCATGAAGCGGGTGAGGATGCGGTTCACGACGAACGCCGGGGCGTCCTTCACGAGAACGGCGGTCTTCTTCAGCTTCTTGGCGACGGAGAAGGCCGTGGCGAGCGAGGCGTCGTCGGTGGCCTCGCCCCGGACGATCTCCAGGAGCGGGAGGATCGCGACCGGGTTGAAGAAGTGGAAGCCGACGACCCGCTCGGGGTTCTTCAGCTTCGACGCCATCTCGGTCACCGAGAGGGAGGAGGTGTTGGTGGCGAGGATCGCGTGCGCCGGGGCGACCGCCTCGACCTCCGCGAACACCTGCTGCTTGACGCCGATCTCCTCGAAGACGGCCTCGATGATGAAGTCGGCGTCGGAGAAGCCCTCGGCCTTGTCCAGCACACCGGTGACCAGCGCCTTGAGGCGGTTGGCCTTGTCCTGGTTGATGCGGCCCTTGCCGAGCAGCTTCTCGATCTCGGCGTGGACGTAGCCCACACCCTTGTCGACGCGCTCCTGGTCGATGTCGGTCAGCACGACCGGCACCTCCAGGCGGCGCAGGAAGAGCAGCGCGAGCTGGGAGGCCATCAGACCGGCGCCGACGACACCGACCTTGGTGACCGGGCGGGCCAGGTTCTTGTCCGGGGCACCGGCGGGGCGCTTGCCGCGCTTCTGCACCAGGTTGAAGGCGTAGATGCCGGCGCGCAGCTCGCCGCCCATGATCAGGTCGGCGAGGGCGACGTCCTCGGCGTCGAAGCCCGCCTGGAGGTCGCCGTCCTTGGCGGCGGCGATGATGTCCAGCGCGCGGTACGCGGCCGGGGCCGCCCCGTGCACCTTGGAGTCCGCGATGAAGCGGCCCTTGGCGACGGCCTGGTCCCAGCCCTCGCCGCGGTCGATCACGGGACGCTCGACCGTGACCTCGCCCTTGAGGACGTTCGCCGTCCAGATCAGCGACTGCTCCAGGAAGTCGGCGCCCTCGAAGATCGCGTCCGCGATCCCGAGGTCGAAGACCTGCTGGCCCTTGAGCTGCTTGTTCTGGTTGAGGCTGTTCTCGATGATCACCGAGACGGCCTTGTCGGCACCGATCAGGTTCGGCAGCAGCGCGCAGCCGCCCCAGCCCGGGACCAGCCCGAGGAAGACCTCGGGGAGGGAGAACGCCGGGATGGCCTTGGAGACGGTCCGGTAGGCGCAGTGCAGACCGACCTCGACGCCACCGCCCATCGCGGCGCCGTTGTAGTACGCGAAGGTCGGCACGGCCAGGCCCGACAGCCGCTTGAAGACCTCGTGGCCGCCCTTGCCGATGGCGAGCGCGTGCTCGTGCTCCTTCAGCAGCTCGACGCCCTTGAGGTCGGCGCCGACGGCGAAGATGAACGGCTTGCCGGTGACACCGACACCGACGATCTCACCGGCCGCGGCCTCCTTCTCGACCTGGTCGATGGCGGTGTTCAGGTTCGCCAGCGACGCGGGGCCGAAGGTGGTCGGCTTGGTGTGGTCGAGGCCGTTGTCCAGCGTGATGAGCGCGAAGCGCCCGGCGCCGAACGGCAGGTCGAGGTGGCGTACGTGCGCCGACGTCACGACCTCGTCGGGGAACAGCTCGGCCGCGCCCTTGAGGAGTTCGGTGGTGCTCACTTGTCGCCTCCGGCGTCCTTGTGGTGCGGGTTCTCCCAGATGACCGTGGCGCCCATGCCGAAGCCGACGCACATGGTGGTGAGGCCGTAGCGGACCTCCGGCTGCTCCTCGAACTGCCGGGCCAGCTGCGTCATCAGACGCACACCCGAGGAGGCCAGCGGGTGACCGAAGGCGATGGCGCCGCCGTACTGGTTGACGCGCGCGTCGTCGTCGGCGATGCCGTAGTGCTCCAGGAAGGCCAGCACCTGCACGGCGAAGGCCTCGTTGACCTCGAACAGGCCGATGTCGTCGATGGACAGACCGGCCTGCGCGAGCGCCTTCTCCGTCGCCGGGATCGGGCCGTAGCCCATGACCTCCGGCTCGACACCCGCGAAGGAGTACGAGACGAGACGCATCTTGACCGGCAGGTTGTTCTCGCGGGCGAAGTCCTCGGACGCGATGAGCGAGGCGGTCGCGCCGTCGTTCAGACCGGCCGCGTTACCGGCGGTGACCCGGCCGTGCACCCGGAACGGCGTCTTGAGGCCCGTCAGGTTCTCGATGGTCGTGCCCGGCCGCATCGGCTCGTCGGCGGTGACCAGGCCCCAGCCGGTCTCACCGGCCTCCGCGTTCGTCCGCCGCACCGAGATCGGTACCAGGTCGGCCTGGATCTTGCCGTTGGCGTACGCCTTGGCGGCCTTCTCCTGGGAGCGCACGGCGTACTCGTCGGCGCGCTGCTTGGTGATCGTCGGGTACCGGTCGTGCAGGTTCTCGGCGGTCATGCCCATGAACAGGGCGGACTCGTCGACCAGCTTCTCGGAGACGAACCGCGGGTTCGGGTCCACGCCCTCACCCATCGGGTGGCGGCCCATGTGCTCGACACCGCCGGCGATGGCGACGTCGTAGGCGCCGAAGGCGACGGAACCGGCGACCGAGGTGACGGCGGTCAGCGCGCCGGCGCACATGCGGTCGATGGAGTAGCCGGGCACCGACTGCGGCAGTCCGGCGAGGATGCCCGCCGTACGGCCGATGGTGAGGCCCTGGTCACCGATCTGCGTGGTCGCGGCGATGGCGACCTCGTCGATCTTCGCGGGCTCCAGACCGGGGTTGCGGCGCAGCAGCTCCCGGATCGCCTTCACGACGAGGTCGTCGGCGCGGGTCTCGTGGTAGATGCCCTTCGGGCCCGCCTTGCCGAACGGGGTGCGGACGCCGTCGACGAAGACGACTTCCTTGACGGTACGAGGCACGATGGCTCTCCTCCAGAGGTGCGGGACGGCACTGCTGCGATACGCATCCGCTGAGCGGGCGCTCAGCCCCATGCTACTTACGAGTAACCGAGCTGCCCACCCCTGGGGGAGGGAGCGGCGAAGGTCACACGACTTCCCCATGTTACCGCCGGTTACATCAGCGCCCCGCAGGGGCGCGGGGCTGTGCCTGATATGCGGCTCCGCCGCGTGGGCGCGACCAGCCGAAACGAACCCGCAGTCCGCCACGGCGCTCAAGGGGCAGTCGCAGTGGACCCTCTGGGTACCAGCACAGGCGTGGCCACCGGATGCGACACCCCCACCTCCCCGTCCCCCGCGATCACCCCGAACAACGTCCGCCCCACATCCGCCCCGAACCCGTACACGTCATGACTCATCGCGGACAGAGTCGGCCGAGTGAGCCGACAAAGCTGCGAGTCGTCCCACGCCAGCAACGACACCTCCTCCGGCACCCGCACCCCCATCTCCGCCGCCACCGACAACCCCGCCACCGCCATGATGTCGTTGTCGTAGACGATCGCCGTGGGCCGATCATCCCCCGCCCCGGTCAACAGCGACCGAGTGGCCCGGGCCCCCGCGTCCCCCGAGAAGTCCGTCGCCACCTGCCGGGCCCCGGCCAGCCCCAACTCCCGCGCGGCCCGATCGAACGCCGCCGTACGAATCGCCGTGTGCCCCAGCGCGGCAGCGCCCCCCACCCGCGCGATCCGCCGATGCCCCAGCGCCGCCAGATACCGCACCGCCTCCGTCACGGCGGTCGCGTCGTCCGTCCACACGGAGGTGAGCCCTCCGGTCAGCGACGGATGCCCGACGGCGACGACCGGCACCCCCAGCCGCTCCACCGCCGCCACTCTCGGATCGTCCGCGCGGAAGTCGACGAGGATCGACCCGCTGACCTGCCGCCCCCGCCACCACGCGTCCTGGAGCCCCACCTCCTCCTCCAGATTCCGCACCAGCCGCAGCAGCAGGGAGCAGGACCGCTCGGTCAGCACGCTCTCCACCCCGGAGATGAACTCCATGTAGAACGGCTCCAGTCCGAGCAGCTTCGCCGGCCGGCACACCGCCAGCCCGACCACGTCGACCCGCTGACTCGACAGCGACCGCGCCGCCAGATTCGGCGCCCACCCCAGCTCCCGCGCCGCCGCGAAGATCCGGTCCCGGGTGGCGTCGGCCAGCCCCGGCTTCCGGTTGAACGCGAGCGACACCGCCCCCTTGGACACCCCGGCGCGCGCGGCGACGTCCTTGATGGTCACGCGGGGGGTCGTCATCGGTGGGGCTCCAGGCAGTACAGGGCCGCTCGCGCGGCGTCCGGATCGGGAGTCTCCCAGCCGTCGACCCCGATGGTCACCTGTTCCCCGGGAAGCAGGGTGACGAGCCCCCGGTCCGCCCGCGCCCCCGGGTCCAGCCGGTCGGCCTGGAGGAGCAGGTCCCGTACGAGGGTGCGGGCCGTCACCGTGACCGAACCCGGCGCGACGGTCACCTCGAACTCCGGCCGCGGACAAGGGATGTCGCGGTCGGGGCCGGGGAAGCGCAGGGCCCGCAGTCCGTCCGCGTCCGCGACGAGGAACTCCTTCGGCCCGGCGGGCACCAGCTCCCGCTCCACGCCGACCCGGGCCACCGCCCGCCCGGCGGCGGCGAAGGGGACGTACGCCTCCCCGAGCACCGCCCCGTCGACCGACATCCGCCGCAGCCGCGCGGAGCCCGTCCATTCTCCGGCCGCCTGATTCACCACGGCCAACACCAGCTCCCCGTCCCGCATCTGAAAGGTCGTCAACCGGTCCGCGTACAGCCGCCGCAGCTCGTGACAGAGCGGCTTCTCCCTCCCGTCCCCGTCGATCGCCGCCCACGAGGTCACCGGCCAGCAGTCGTTGAGCTGCCACACGACCGTGCCCGCGCACACCGGCCAGTGGGACCGCCAGTGCTCGATCCCGGCGGCGACCGCACGCGCCTGGTTGACCTGCGTCAGGTAGTGCCACCGGTCGAAGTCCCCCTCCGGACCCGCTGAACCCTCCGGCACCACGAAATGCCGCGCGAGCCCCCGCGCCAGCTTCCCGTTCCCGTCCTCCGCCTTCTGGTGGTGCAGCATGCCGGGAGAGTCGGCGGCGAGTTCCTCGCCGGGCAGCGCCCGCCGCAGCGTTGCGTACGCGGGCGGCGCCTGCCAGCCGAACTCGGCCACGAAACGCGGCACGTTCGCCCGGTACTCCGCGTAGTCCTCCCGGTTCCACACCTCCCAGGAGTGGTGCGTCCCGTGCGCGGGATCGTTCGGATGCCGCTCCCAGGAACCCGACCACGGGCTGCCCGCCGTGTACGGCCGCGTCGGGTCCAACTCCGCGACCACCCGCGGCAGCAGCCCCAGGTAGTACCCCTCGCCCCACGACTCCCCGGCGAGCCGCTCCTCCCAGCCCCAGTCCCGGAACCCCCACAGGTTCTCGTTGTTGCCGTTCCACAGCACCAGCGAGGGATGCGGCATCAGCCGTACGACGTTCTCCCGCGCCTCGGCCTCCACCTCGCCCCGCAGCGGCTGTTCCTCCGGGTAGGCCGCGCACGCGAAGGGGAAGTCCTGCCAGACCAGCAGCCCCAGCTCGTCGCAGACGTCGTAGAAGTCCTCGCTCTCGTAGATCCCGCCGCCCCAGATCCGTACGAGGTCGACACCGGCCCCGGCCGCCTGCCGCAGCCGCTCCCGGTACCGCTCACGGGTGACACGGGAGGGGAACACGTCGTCCGGGATCCAGTTCACGCCGCGCGCGAACAGCCGCTCGCCGTTGACGACGAGGGTGAAACCGGTCCCGTGCTCGTCGGCGCCCCGGTCCAGCTCCACGGTCCGGAACCCGACCCGCCGACGCCACACGTCGAGTGCGTCACCCTCTCCGTACAGCGTCAACTCGACCTCGTACAGCGGCTGTTCGCCGTACCCGCGCGGCCACCACAGCCCCACGCCGGGCACCTCCAGCCGTACGACCCCGCTCGTCCCCTCGACCTCCGCGACCGCGCTGACGCCCCCCACCCGGGCCTCCAGCCGCAGCCCCGCCTCGACGGCCGCCCGCTCCACGTCGACGAGCAGCTCGACATGCCCGGTGGTGCCCTCGACGGTCACCAGCGGCCGTACGCGCGCGATCCGGGCCGTGGACCATCTCTCCAGCCGGACGGGCCGCCAGATCCCGGCGGTCACCAGCGTCGGCCCCCAGTCCCACCCGAACGAGCAGGCCATCTTCCTGATGAACTGGAAGGGCTCGGGATAGGCGTTCGGCCGGTCGCCGAGCCGCCGGCGCACCGCCTCCGCCTCGGCGTACGCGGAGGCGAAACGCACGGAGAGCGGGCCGCTCAGCCCGGTGACGTCGAAGCGGTACGAGCGGTGCATGTTCCGCACGGAGCCGAGGACCCGCCCGTCGAGCCGGATCTCGGCGGCGGTGTCGAGCCCGTCGAAGACCAGGTCCACCTGGTCGTGCCCCACCGCGCCGACGTCCGGCAGCTCCACCTCGTACGTCCACTCCCGGCGCCCCACCCACGCCACCTCGGACTCGTTCCGCCCGAGGAAGGGGTCCGGGATCAGCCCCGCCGCCAGCAGATCGGTATGCACGCACCCCGGCACCGCGGCGGGCAGGGAACCCCCCTCGTGCCGCAGGATCCAGCCCTCGGTGAGCGGTGTGGCGTCCAGCATGCGCACTCCTAAACCGGTCCAGTCCACCATGTCGACACCAGCGCGAAATCTTTCGACAGCCTTGGCGAAATAGGGACTTTACCGGTTCAGTGACTGCCTGCCAGAGTGCCGAACCAGCCATCCCATCCGCGCACCCATGCGTTCATCCATCCCACCCGTGCTCGTCCGTCCCGAACGGAGCTGGTGCACATGAACCACCGGAAGACGCTCACCGGAACACTGCTGGCGGCCGCGCTCCTCGCGTCGGGCTGCACCGGCGGCGGAGGAAGCTCCAAGGGCGCCGACGCCGAGGCGGCCGACGACCCGGCCCAGGTGTCCGGATCCATCACGGTCCTCACCCACCGGACGGACATCGTGCAGGACGGCACGATGCAGAAGTACGCCGACGCCTTCAACAAGACGTACCCGAAGGTGAAGGTGAAGTTCGACGCGATCACCGACTACGAGGCCGAAGTCAAGATCAGGATGAACACGGACAACTACGGTGACGTGCTGATGATCCCGGCCGTCATCAAGAAGAACGACTATCCCAAGTTCTTCGCCTCGCTCGGCACCCAGAAGAAGCTGAGCGAGAAGTACCGCTTCACCGACTTCACCGCCGTCGACGGCAAGGTCTACGGCCAGAGCCCGATGGGCGCGGCCCCCGGCTTCCTCTACAACAAGCGGATCTGGGCCGAGGCCGGCGTCACCGACTGGCCCACCACCTCGGCGGAGTTCCTCACCGCGCTGAAGGCCATCAAGGCGAAGACCGACGCCGTCCCGTACTACACCAACTTCGCCGCCCAGTGGCCGCTCAGCCAGTGGACCGCCGTGAACGGCTCGGTGAGCTGCGACACCGGGGCCACCACCAGGCTCGCCGAGGGCGACCCATGGGGCGAGGACGGCGAACTGCGCGTCGCCGACCAGCTGTTGTACGACATCGTGCACCAGAAGCTGATCGAGAAGGACCCGGCGACCACCAACTGGGAGAACTCCAAGCCGCAGTTGGCGAAGGGCGAGATCGCGACGGCCTGGCTCGGCAGCTGGGCGGTCATCCAGTTCCGGCAGGCCGCGGAGAAGGCGGGCGCCGACCCCGACGACATCGGCTTCATGCCGTTCCCCGCCCGGGTCGACGGCAAGGCCTGCGCGACCGTCAACCCCGACTACAACCAAGCCGTCAGCATCCACTCGAAGCACAAGGCGGCGGCCCGCGCCTGGGTCGACTGGTTCACCGACAAGTCGGGCTACGCACAGGACAACCTCTCGATCTCCACGCTCAAGGACGCCCCGCTGCCCGAGGTCCTGAAGCCGTACGAGGAGCAGGGCGTCGAACTCATCGAACTCGACGACGCCGAGGGCGGCACGGTCAAGGAGATCGACAACGCCTCGGAGGTCGGCATCAACGCGCCGGCCTACCGCCAGGAGCTGGTCGACATCGCCCGCGGCGCCAAGGACGGCGACATCGACACCTTCCTCGACGACCTGGGCGAGCGCTGGACCGAGGCGGCGAAGACCGTGGGGTCCTGATGCCCCACGCGCGGACGACGGACCCCTCGCGCGTGACGGAGAAGGAGGCGCGGCCCCCGAAGGCCGCGCCCCGGCCCCCGGCGCCCCGGCGCGCGCCCCGCGGGGCGCGCCTGTGGCGGGGGCTCACCCCGTGGCTCTTCCTGGCCGCCCCGCTGACCCTGCTGGTCGTCTTCACCTACGCGCCGGTCGCCAACATGCTGGCCTACAGCTTCACCGACTGGGACGGAGTCAGCCCCGAGCTGACCTACACCGGCGCCGGGAACTACATCGAGATCTTCACCCGCCCCGAGCTGTTCCAGGTCTTCTTCGTCAGCGGCTACTACCTGGCCGCGTCGGTCCTGCAGATAGGGCTCGCCCTCTACTTCGCGACGGTCCTCAGCTTCGATGTCCGCTTCCGGAACCTCTTCAAGGGCATCCTGTTCTTCCCGTACCTGATCAACGGCGTCGCGATCGGTTTCGTCTTCCTCTACTTCTTCCAGGACGGCGGCACCCTCGACTCGGTCCTGGCCCTCTTCGGCCACGAGTCCGACCGCGCCTGGCTCGGCACGTCCACGTCCGCCAACGTCTCCCTCGCGGGTGTCTCCGTGTGGCGTTACATGGGCCTGAACTTCGTGCTCTTCCTCGGTGCGATCCAGTCGATCCCGGGGGAGCTGTACGAGGCGGCCGAACTCGACGGCGCGAACCGCTGGCACCAGTTCCGGTACATCATCGCGCCCGGTATCCGCCCGGTCCTCAGTCTGAGCGTGATCCTCTCGATCTCCGGCTCGCTCTCGGTCTTCGAGATCCCGTACATCATGACCGGCGGCGCCACCGGCACCGAGACCTTCGTGATCCAGACGGTCAAGCTCGCCTTCCAGTTCAACAAGACGGGCCTCGCGTCCGCCGCCGCGGTCGTCCTGCTGCTGATCATCCTGGCGGTGACGTGGCTGCAACGCCGACTGGTCCCCGACGACAGGGTGGACCTCGTATGACGACCGCGAATCCCGTACTGCGAAGGCGAGTCGCCCGCTCCCTCACCTATCTGTCCCTGGTCGGCGCGTCGGCCGTGGTCCTGCTGCCCCTGCTCGTGGTCGTGCTGACCTCGCTGAAGACCGAGGAGCAACTGGCGGACGACAGCGGTGCCCTCACCCTGCCGGACAGTTTCCTGAACCTCGCGAACTACGCGACGGCGTTCCGCGACGGCGAGATGCTGACCGCCTTCGGCAACACGGCGTTCATCCTCTTCTTCGCCATCTCCGGCACGGTCCTCATCGGTTCGATGGCGGCCTACGCGATCGACCGCTTCAGCTTCCGCCTCCGGAAACCGGTGGTCGCCCTCTTCCTGGTCGCCACCCTCGTCCCCGGCGTCACCACCCAGGTCGCGACCTTCCAGATCGTCGACAGCCTCGGCATGTTCGACAGCCTCTGGGCCCCGATCGCCCTCTACATGGGCACCGACATCGTCTCGATCTACATCTTCCTGCAGTTCGTGCGCTCGATCCCGGTCTCCCTGGACGAGTCCGCCCGCCTGGACGGCGCCAACGCCTTCACCATCTACCGGAAGATCATCTTCCCGCTCCTCAAGCCGGCGATCGCCACGGTCGTCATCGTGAAGGGGATCACCGTCTACAACGACTTCTACATCCCCTTCCTCTACCTCCCCTCCGACGACCGAGGTGTCATCTCCACCTCCCTCTTCCGCTTCAAGGGCCCCTTCGGCGCCCACTGGGAGACGATCTCGGCAGGAGCGGTCCTGGTGATCCTGCCGACCCTGATCGCCTTCCTGCTGCTCCAGAGGTTCATCTACAACGGCTTCACGAGGGGAGCGACGAAATAGCGGCGCCTGCTCGGCTGCGGGGAACGGGGCCTTTCAGGCGCCCTTGACCTTCGCGACCGCCGACATCGCCCCCACCAGCACCGGAGTCACCAACTCCACCTGCCACGCCCGAGCCCCGTACCCGGCCAGCGCCGCGGAGACCGACTCGGCGTCGACCGTACGCGGCGGCTCCCAGCACAGCCGCCGCACGGTGTCCGGCGTGATCAGGTTCTCCTGGGGCATGGCGAGCTGCTCGGCGAGCGCGCTCACCCCCGCCCGAGCCGCCGACAGCCGCGCCGCCGCGGCCGGATCCTTGTCGGCCCACGCCTTGGGCGGCGGCGGCCCCGCGACCGGCTGACCGTGCGCCGGCAGTGCCGAGTCGGGCAGGGCCCTGGCCCGGTCCACCGCGGCCTGCCACTGCTCCAGCTGCCGCCGTCCCATCCGGTGCCCGAAGCCGTTGAGCGCGGCCAGCGCGTGCGCGTTGACCGGCAGGGCGAGGGACGCCTCGACGATCGCCGCGTCGCTCAGCACCTTGCCCGGCGACACGTCCCGCCGCCGCGCGATCCGGTCCCGGGCCTCCCACATCTCCCGGACGACCGCCATCTGCCGGCGCCGCCGCACCTTGTGCATCCCGGACGTACGCCGCCACGGGTCCTTGCGTGGCTCGGCGGGCGGCGCGGAGGCGATCGCGTCGAACTCCTGCCGCGCCCACTCCAGCTTCCCCTGCCGGTCCAGCTCCTTCTCCAGGGCGTCCCGCAGGTCCACCAGCAGTTCCACGTCGAGCGCGGCGTACCGCAGCCACGGATCGGGCAGCGGGCGGGTGGACCAGTCGACCGCGGAGTGGCCCTTCTCCAGGACGTAGCCGAGGACGCTCTCGACCATCGCGCCGAGGCCGACCCGGGGGAACCCGGCGATACGGCCCGCCAGCTCGGTGTCGAAGATCCGTGTGGGCACCATGTCTATCTCGCGCAGACAGGGCAGATCCTGGGTGGCCGCGTGGAGCACCCACTCGACGCCGGAGAGCGCCTCGCCGAGGCCGGAGAGGTCGGGGCAGGCGACGGGGTCGATGAGCGCGGTGCCCGCGCCCTCGCGGCGCAGCTGCACCAGATAGGCCCGCTGGCCGTAGCGGTAACCGGACGCGCGTTCGGCGTCCACGGCGACGGGCCCGGAGCCCGCGGCGAACGCGGCGATCACCGCGGCGAGCGCGGATTCGTCGGCGATCACGGCCGGAACGCCGTCCCGTGGCTCCAGCAAAGGGATCGGCGCCCCCGCTTCAGAAGATCCGCCGTCGTCCGGAGGGGCGCCTCCGGTGGTTCGCAGGGTCCTGTCTGCTGCGGTCTCTTGGGCGTCGGTCACCTGTCAAGGGTATCTGTGTATGGACGAGGCCCGCCGACGGAACGTTCCGTCGACGGGCCTTCCAGGGGCGTAAACCAGTCACGTGTCACACGTGTCAGTGAATGTTCCCGGCGAACCGGGAGGGGCCGGACATCGGCGAACGTTCCCGGCCCCTCGCCGTCCCGGAGGGCCTGTGCGGAGGCCCCGGGGTCCTCGGAGGCCTTGGTGTCAGTGGATGATCCCGGTGCGCAGGGCCACCGCCACCATGCCGGCGCGGTCGCCGGTGCCGAGCTTGCGTGCGATTCGGGCCAAGTGGCTCTTGACCGTGAGCGCGGACAGGCCCATGGAGACGCCGATCGCCTTGTTGGACTGCCCCTCCGCGACCAGGCGCAGTACCTCGACCTCGCGGCCCGACAGCTCCCGGTAGCCGCCCGGGTGGCTCGGGGCGCCCGGGGGACGGCGGTGCATACGGGCGGCGGAGCCGATGGGGGCGGCACCCGGGCGGGTGGGCAGTCCGATGTTGGTGCGGGTGCCGGTGACGACGTATCCCTTCACACCGCCCGCGAGGGCGTTGCGTACGGCGCCGATGTCGTCGGCGGCGGAGAGGGCGAGGCCGTTGGGCCACCCCGCCGCGCGGGTCTCGGAGAGGAGGGTGAGGCCGGAACCGTCCGGCAGGTGAACGTCTGCGACGCAGATGTCACGCGGGTTGCCGACGCGGGGACGGGCCTCGGCGATGGACGAGGCCTCGATGACATCGCGGACCCCGAGGGCCCACAAGTGCCTGGTGACGGTGGACCGGACCCGGGGATCGGCCACCACCACCATCGCGGTCGGCTTGTTCGGACGGTAGGCGACCAGGCTTGCGGGCTGCTCGAGGAGAACGGACACCAGGCCTCCTGGGGGGCGGGACGAGGGCGGGTTCGCCGGGCTCGTGGGGTCGAAGCCGGGACGAACCGTGCTTTCAAGGTCACAGAGGTCTTCGGCACCAAACCTCTGCTCCTTTAGAGAATGATCACGATTTAGTGAGTAACAATCCGTGCAATTCGGACACGTCTTCGATCATTCGAAGACCGAACGGTGTCGCTTCACGTCGATACGAGGCCGAAAGTGGCCGTATCGACAAAGTGATGGTTTCGGCCGGTGTGATGGTCGGTGCGGCGATCGGTGTGGCGATCGATGTGGCGGTCGGTGTGGTCGCGCGCACACGGAAAAGGACCGTGCTCCACGGAGCACGGTCCTGAGGGTCGAGAGGTCAGCGGGACTGCGGTCCCCGGCGCTGCGGCAGGGTCACCACCGCCGCGTCCCCCGGGTCGACGGCCGGGGGCAGGCCCGCGATCTGGGCGAGGAGATCGCACCACGAGGCGAGATGGGCCGCGGTGTCGGGGACGCCGCCCAGGACCTCGCGCGGTGTCCACGAGGCCCGGATCTCGATCTGTGAGGCCGCCGGACGCGTCGCCAGCCCCCCGAAGTAGTGCGAGCCGGCCCGGGTCACCGTCCCGCTCGGCTCGCCGTAGGAAAGCCCCCGGGACTGCAGCGCGCCCGTCAGCCACGACCAGCACACCTCCGGCAGCAGCGGATCGGCCGCCATCTCGGGCTCCAGCTCCGCCCGCACCAGCGTCACCAGCCGGAAGGTGCCCTGCCAGGCGTCGTGCCCGGCCGGGTCGTGCAGCAGGACCAGACGGCCGTCGGCCAGATCCTCGTCGCCCTCGACGACGGCGGCCTCCAGGGCGTACGCGTAGGGGGCGAGGCGCTGGGGCGGCTTGGTGGACTCGATCTCGATCTCCGGCCGCAGCCGTGTGGACCGCAGCGCCTCGACGGCCGAGCGGAACGGCAACGGTGCCGCGTCCCTCCCATCGCGCTCCCCCTCTTTCGCGTCGTCCATCCCGCCAGCGCCGTCCGACAGTCGTCCCTGAGCCGCAGCCATGCCGGAACATTAAAGGGAACCGGGCCCCCGCGCAGGGCAAGACACCCGTGCGCTGGGTCACGGTCGCATCGCGCTCAGCGAACGGAGGCCGCGCCGAAGGCCGGGCGCACCGGCCGGAGAAGCGGGCGCCCCGGTCGTCCACGGCCCCGGCCCTCGGCGTCGGGCGGGCGTGCGAGACTTTGCCTCGTGAGTGCCAACGCCGGCCCCTCGGGCCACCAGCCGACCGCCCCCCGCGACACCGTCGAGAACTCGGCCTTCCT
Source organism: Streptomyces griseiscabiei (assembly GCF_020010925.1). NCBI lineage: Bacteria > Bacillati > Actinomycetota > Actinomycetes > Kitasatosporales > Streptomycetaceae > Streptomyces > Streptomyces griseiscabiei. The sequence continues at coordinate 1,393,126 of NZ_JAGJBZ010000002.1, forward strand.
GAAGGCGTGCAGGCGTGAGCCCGTGCCCCACACGCCGGTGTGGTTCATGCGGCAGGCCGGGCGCTCGCTCCCCGAGTACCTGAAGGTGCGCCAGGGCATCGGGATGCTGGAGTCGTGCATGCGGCCCGAGCTGGTCACGGAGATCACCCTCCAGCCGGTCCGCCGGCACCACGTGGACGCGGCGATCTACTTCAGCGACATCGTCGTCCCGCTCAAGGCCATCGGTATCGACCTCGACATCAAGCCCGGTGTCGGCCCCGTCGTCGAGAAGCCGATCCGCAGCCGCGCCGACCTCGCCCAGCTCCGCGATCTGACCCCCGAGGACGTCTCGTACGTCACCGAGGCGATCAGGCTGCTCACCGCCGAGCTGGGGGAGACCCCCCTCATCGGCTTCGCCGGCGCCCCCTTCACCCTCGCCAGCTACCTCGTCGAGGGCGGCCCGTCCCGGACGTACGAGAACGCCAAGGCGATGATGTACGGCGACCCCGAGCTCTGGGCCGACCTGCTGGACCGGCTCGCCGTGATCACCTCCGCGTTCCTCAAGGTGCAGATCGAGGCCGGGGCCTCCGCCGTCCAGCTCTTCGACTCCTGGGCCGGCGCCCTCGCCCCGGCGGACTACCGCCGTTCGGTGCTGCCCGCCTCCGCGAAGGTCTTCGACGCCGTCGCCGGGTACGGCGTCCCGCGCATCCACTTCGGTGTCGGCACCGGTGAGCTGCTCGGCCTCATGGGCGAGGCCGGCGCGGACGTCGTCGGCGTCGACTGGCGCGTCCCGCTCGACGAGGCCGCCCGCCGCGTCGGCCCCGGCAAGGCGCTCCAGGGGAACCTCGATCCGACGGTCCTGTTCGCCGGCACCGAGGCCGTCGAGACCAAGACCCGCGAGGTCCTCGACTCGGCCGCCGGACTGGAGGGCCACATCTTCAACCTCGGCCACGGCGTCATGCCCAGCACCGACCCGGACTCCCTGACCCGCCTCGTGGAGTACGTCCACACGCGGACGGCGAAGTAGTACCCCGGCTCACCAGCCCGGCCGCGCCCGTCTGCCGAACAGCAGGCCGCGCGGCTCGGGCGGGGGCGGGGTGCCGGGGCGCAGGGGCCACGCGAGGATCATCCCGGCCACGAAACCGACGAGATGCGCCGCGTACGCCACCGTGCCGACCTCGGAGACGCCCTCGCCGGACGAGTAGACGGCCTGGAGCACGAACCAGGAGCCCAGCACCAGCCAGGCGGGCAGTCTCAGCGGCAGGAAGACCAGGAACGGCACGAGGACCCAGACCCTGGCCCTCGGATAGAGCACGAGATACGCGCCGAGGACCCCGGCGATCGCCCCGGACGCGCCGATCAGCGGGTCGGCGGAGTCGGCGTTGAGGAAGGCGTACCCGTACGACGCCGCGTAGCCGCAGGCCACGTAGAAGAGCGCGAAGCGGATGTGGCCCAGCCGGTCCTCGATGTTGTTGCCGAAGATCAGCAGGAACAGCATGTTGCCCAGCAGGTGCAGCCAGCCGCCGTGCAGGAACAGCGCGGTGAGGACGGACAGCGCGGGCGACTTGTCGTAGCCCGGCGGGCCCAGCGCGCAGCCGCCGGAGGGGGCGAGCCCGCCGGTGGGCACCAGCTGCGGCAGCTGATGCCGGATCAACTCCTGCGGCACCACCGCGTACCGCTCCAGGAACGCCTGGGTGTGGCACAGCCGGGCCAGTTCGCTGTCGCCCGGTACGGAACCGGCGAGGCCCGGCATGAAGACGAAGACGAAGACGCTCGCGGCGATGAGCGCGTAGGTCACATAGGGCGTGCGGCTCACGGGGTTCACGTCATGGACGGGGATGACCACACCGGACTTGTGCCCTGGATACGGGGCCGGAACCGGATGCGCCGGGGGTCCGTGCGGCCCGGGCGCGGGGCCGGTGAACGGGCGGGGCGGATGGTGCGTATGACTCCTCAACCGCGGATCTACGTATCTACGTGAGGAACAGGCGATGAACGACCGAGTTGCCCCGGCGATGCACGCCACCCCCGATGGTGAGGCCGAACTCTCGCTGGTGGTACGGCTGTCCTGGGAGGACGTGGCCGCGCTCGGCCAGGAGGCCGGGCGGCTGGCCGCGCGGATGCAGCGGCCGGTGACGCTGGACGAGGCGGTCAGTCATCGGTTGCGGTCGGCCCGGCCGGCGGCGGCGCACGCGAAGCCGGCTGGGGCGGCGCCGACGGCGCCGCCCGCGGTGACGTCTGCCGTGACGTCGGCGGCGTCCGTGTCCTCGTTGCCGTCGCGGCCCCCGGCGGATCAGGCTCGGCAAGCCATCGACCGGATCACCGGTACGTCGGCCATGTAGCGGGGAGATCCAGAGACCGGGGGGGCGCCGTGGGGGTGCTGTGCGTTGCCGGGTGCGGGTGCGTCGTGGCTGGTCGCGCAGTTCCCCGCGCCCCTTAGAAGCCTGGGGTGCGGCCCTTGTCGCCAGGCGTCCCCATCAGGACGTTCCCTTCCTCACCGCCGTCGTCGCCTTTCTCGCCGCCACCAGGATCGGGTCCCAGACCGGGGAGAAGGGCGGGGCGTAGCCGAGGTCCAGGGCGGTCATCTGTTCCACCGTCATACGGGCGGTCAGGGCCACGGCCGCGATGTCGACGCGCTTGCCCGCGCCCTCCCGGCCGACGATCTGGACGCCGAGGAGGCGGCCGGTGCGGCGTTCGGCGAGCATCTTGACCGTCATCAGGGCGGCCCCGGGGTAGTAACCGGCGCGGCTGGTGGACTCGATGGTGACGGTGACGTAGTGCAGGCCCGCGCGGGCGGCGTCCTTCTCGCGCAGACCGGTGCGGGCGATCTCCAGGTCGCAGACCTTGCTGACGGCGGTGCCGACGACACCGGGGAAGGTCGCGTACCCGCCGCCGACGTTGGCGCCGATGATCTGGCCGTGCTTGTTGGCGTGGGTGCCCAGTGGGATGTGGCGGTGGACGCCCGAGACCAGGTCGAGAACCTCGACGCAGTCGCCGCCGGCCCAGATGTTCTCGTGGCCCCGTACCCGCATCGAGAGGTCGGTCAGCAGCCCGCCGTGGTCGCCCAGCGGCAGGCCCGCCGCCTTCGCGAGCGACGTCTCCGGGCGTACGCCGATGCCCAGGACCACCACGTCCGCCGGGTACTCGGCGTCCTCGGTGACCACCGCGCGGACCCGGCCGTCGGCGCCGGTGCGCAGGGCGGTCACCTCGGCGTCGTCGACCATGGTGATGCCGAGGCCCTCCATGGCCCGGTGCACCAGGCGGCCCATGTCCGGGTCCAGCGTGGACATGGGCTCCTGACCGCGGTTGACGACCGTGACCTCGTACCCCCGGTTGATGAGCGCCTCGGCCATCTCCACGCCGATGTAGCCCGCGCCGACGACCACCGCGCGCCGCCCCTCGGTGGCCTTCAGGGTGTCCAACAGGGCCTGGCCGTCGTCCAGGGTCTGCACGCCGTGCGCCCCGGGGGCGTCCATGCCGGGCAGGTCGGGGCGGATCGGGCGGGCGCCGGTCGCGAGGACGAGCTTGTCGTACGCCGTCCAGGACTCGGCGCCGGAGTCGAGGTCCCGCGCGCGGACGCGGGAGCCCTCGACGTCGATCTCCACGACCTCCGTCCGCATCCGCAGATCGATGTCGCGGGCCCGGTGCTCCTCGGGCGAGCGGGCGATGAGCCGGTCGCGCTCGGGGACGTCGCCGCCCACCCAGTACGGGATGCCGCACGCGGAGTAGGAGGTGAAGTGCCCCCGTTCGAACGCCACGATCTCCAGTTCGTCGGACCCTCGCATCCGGCGGGCCTGCGACGCGGCGGACATGCCCGCCGCGTCGCCCCCGACGACCACCAGGCGTTCCCTCGAACGTTCTTCAGCGCGGCTCATGTTCATGGGAACACGCTACGGCGGTCCCGCATTTCAGGATCGCGTCACTCCCGCTCCTCCTGCTCCTCCCGCTCCTCCTCCTGGCCCGGAGCGGCCCCGACCGCGGCGGGGCGGGGGGCGCGGGTCCGGGTGACGCGGAACCACACGAGCAGGGCGAGGGCCGTGAGGAGGGCGAAGGGGAGGATCGCGGCGAGGGCCATGGCCAGCCAGCGGAACACGGCGACGAACGCGTTCCAGCCGCCCGCCAGCGCGTCCATGAAGCCGGGCTCCTCGTCCTTCTTGTCGGCCTTCTTCACCGCCGTCTCGGAGAGGGAGAGGGTGATGGTGGCGAGGCTCGTACGGTCCTTCAGCGACTTCTGCTGGGCGAGCAGCGCCTCCAGGTCGGCCTGACGGGTGCTCAGCTCGCCCTCCAGGGTGACCACGTCACCGAGCTTGGTCGCCCGGTTCATCAGCTCGCGGATACGGGCCACGCTCGCCTGCTGCGTCTTGATCCGGCTCTCCACGTCCACGACCTGGTCGGTGACGTCCTGGGCCTTCGTCTTGCGCTCGATCAGCTCCCCGGTGCCCTCCAGCGCGCTCAGGACCTCCTCGTACTCCTCGGCGGGCACGCGCAGGACGACCCGGGTGCGTTCGCGGTCCTTGCCGTCGCGGGTGGTGGACTCGTCCCCGACGTACCCGCCCGCGTTCTCCACGGCGGTGCGGGCCTCGCCCAGGGCCTTCGGCACGTCCTTGACGCGCACGGTCAGGGTGGCGGTGCGGATGATGTGACTGGACGCGATGCTCGGCGGCACGTCGGCCGCCTTGCCGTCGCTCGTGTCCTCGGCGGCCGCCCCCTCCTGCTGCCGGACCGCCCCGGCGTCGGCCTTGCTCTGCGCCTCCGCGCCGCTGCTCAGACTCGCCGCGTCGTCACCGCCGCCGCTGCACCCGGTGAGCGCCAGCGCGGCGGCGAGGAGGAGAGCGGCCAGGGTTCCTGCGGGACGCCGGGAGCGTCGTATGTGTGTTGCGGCCATGTGCGGCGTACCCCCCGAGGGTCGTGGCAGGCCTGTGTGCCTGCCGTGCTGACGTTTCTTCGACGCCGGAGGGGACCGGAACGTTGGCGGGACCCGGTCCCGAAGCGGTCACGGTCGGGACTCGGAGGGGCCACGTATCCGCGGGGGCCGGTGAACGGGCCGGTGAACGGGCCGACGGCGTGACTGTCAGTGACATCTGAGAGGGTGGAGCCATGAGCGGATCACGTACGGGTGTCGGGCGCTACGCAGGGCGCGACAGCGGGCCCGACGCCGGGCATGTCGTCGTCATCGGGGCCGGGATCGCGGGGCTGGCCGCCGCGCACGGGCTGCTGGACCGGGGTGCGAGAGTGACCGTCCTGGAGGCCTCGGACCGGGTCGGCGGCAAACTGCTGCCCGGCGAGATCGCGGGCGCGCGCGTCGACCTCGGCGCCGAGTCGATGCTGGCGCGCCGCCCCGAGGCGGTCGCCCTCGCCCGTGAGGTGGGCCTCGCCGACCGGCTCCGGCCGCCCGCCACCGCCACCGCCTCCCTGTGGACCCGGGGCGCCCTGCGGCCCATGCCCAAGGGGCACGTCATGGGTGTCCCCGGCACCGCCTCCGCCCTCGCGGGGGTCCTGTCAGCCGAGGGCCTGGCCCGGATCGAGCGGGACGCCGACCTGCCGCGCACCGAGGTCGGCGACGACGTGGCGGTGGGGGAGTACGTGGCGGCCCGCCTCGGCCGCGAGGTCGTCGACCGCCTGGTGGAGCCGCTGCTCGGCGGTGTCTACGCCGGTGACGCGTACCGCATCTCGATGCGTTCGGCCGTCCCCCAGCTCTTCGAGGCCGCCCGGACCCACACCTCCCTCACCGAGGCCGTCCGGGGCATCCAGGAGCGCGCCGCCGCCTCCCGGCAGACCGGGCCGGTGTTCATGGGCATCGAGGGCGGCATCGCGCAACTGCCGCTCGCGGTCGCCGAGTCGGTGCGGGGGCGCGGCGCCGAGATCCGCACCCGGACACCCGTCACGGAGCTGCGCCGCGAGGCCGGCGGCGGCTGGCGCGTCGTCACCGGAGGCACGGGGAGCGGGGCCGGCCCCGACGCCCGTGTCCTGCGCGCCGACGCCGTGATCGTCGCCGTCCCCGCCCCGGCCGCCGCCGGTCTGCTGCGCGCCGAGGCGCCCGAGGCCGCCGCCGAGCTGTCCGGCGTCGCGTACGCGTCGATGGCCCTGGTCACCCTCGCCTACCGCCGTGCCGGCCTCACGCTCCCCGAGGGCAGCGGCTTCCTGGTGCCGCCGGTCGACGGCCGCACCATCAAGGCGTCCACGTTCTCCTCCCGGAAGTGGGGCTGGATCGCCGACGAGAACCCCGATCTGCTCGTCCTGCGCACCTCCGTCGGCCGGTACGGCGAGACGGCGATCCTGGAGCGCGACGACCCCCACCTCGTGGAGGTGTCGAGAACCGACCTGCGCGAGGCCACCGGCCTGACGGCCACCCCGCTGGAGACCCGCGTCACCCGCTGGGACGGGGGCCTGCCGCAGTACCCGGTCGGCCACCACGCGCGCGTGGCCCGCGTCCGCGAGCACGTCGGCAGGCTGCCCGGCCTCGCGGTCTGCGGGGCGGCGTACGACGGCGTCGGCATCCCGGCCTGCGTCGCGAGCGCCACGGCCGCCGTCGACCAGATCCACGGCGACCTGCGCGCGGTGCGCGAGCTCACCGCCCACCCGGTGCAGAGCCTGCACGGGGGAGCGGGAGAATAGGCACCATGAGCGACGACGCCCCCACCACCGAGTCAGGCCGTATCCCGAACAAGGGCAAGCTGGCCAAGGACCTCAACGAGGTCATCCGCTACACGCTGTGGTCCGTCTTCCGGCTGAAGGACGTGCTGCCGGAGGACCGCGCGGGCTACGCCGACGAGGTCCAGGAGCTGTTCGACCAGCTCGCCGCGAAGGACGTGACGATCCGCGGTACGTACGACGTGTCGGGCCTGCGTGCCGACGCCGACGTCATGATCTGGTGGCACGCCGAGACCGCCGACCAGCTCCAGGAGGCGTACAACCTCTTCCGCCGTACGAGGCTGGGCCGCGCCCTGACGCCGGTGTGGTCGAACATGGCGCTGCACCGGCCCGCCGAGTTCAACCGCTCGCACATCCCGGCGTTCCTGGCGGACGAGACCCCGCGCGACTACGTGAGCGTCTACCCCTTCGTGCGGTCGTACGACTGGTACCTCCTCCCGGACGAGGACCGCCGCCGGATGCTCGCCGACCACGGCAAGATGGCCCGCGGCTACCCGGACGTCCGCGCCAACACGGTCGCCTCGTTCTCGCTGGGCGACTACGAGTGGATGCTCGCCTTCGAGGCCGACGAGCTGTACCGCATCGTCGACCTCATGCGGCACCTCCGCGCCTCGGAGGCCCGGATGCACGTCCGCGAGGAGGTCCCGTTCTACACGGGCCGCCGCAAGTCGGTGGCCGAGCTGGTGGCGGGCCTGGCGTAGCGCGGCTACCCGCGCTCCTCGGGGGGCAGGGGCGCGGGCCGTGCCGCGCACGCGGCACGCCGCTCGGGCACCCGCCCCTCCAGCAGGTAAGCCTCCAGGTACCCGTTGACGCACTTGTTCGTGCCGCTCGCGACCCCGTGGTTCCCCGCGTCCCGCTCGGTCACCAGCACCGACCCCCACAGCCGCCGGTGCAGTTCGATCGCCCCCTCGTACGGCGTGGCCGCGTCCCGCTCGGCCGCGAGGATCAGCGTCGGCGGCAGCTCACCGGGCCCGGTGCGTACGTCGAGCGGGCGCTGACGCGGCCCGGTCCAGTACGCGCACGGCAGGTTCGTCCACACGTTGTCCCAGGTCTCGAAGGGCGCGGTGCGCGCGAGCCGGGTGTTGTCGCGGTCCCAGGTCCGCCACCGCGTCGGCCAGGCCGCGTCGTTGCACTCGACGGCCGTGTAGACGGCCTTGGTGTTCTCCTGCTCGACGGCCGCCTCCGGGTACGGCCCGGCGATCTGCACGAGCGGCTTGGCGTCGCCCTTCAGATACGCGGAGAGCGCGAGGGCCCGCTGCGGCCAGTGGTCGTCGTAGTACGCGGCCTGGAGGAACGCGCCCTGCAGCTGTCCCGGCCCGACCTTCCCGCCGGCGGGCCGCACGGCGAGCCGGGCCGCCGCCCGTTCGTAGCTCCGCAGCACCTGCTCCGGGGTGTCGCCGAGCCCGTACACCTTGTGGTGCCGGGCGATCCAGGCCCGGAGGTCCGCCCAGCGCCCCTCGAACGCCGCCGACTGGTCGAGGTTGTTGCGGTACCAGATCTGCTCCGGGTCCGGGTTCACGGCCGAGTCGAAGACCATCCGGCGGACGTGCGAGGGGAACAGCGCCGCGTACAGGGCCCCGAAGTACGTGCCGTACGACGAGCCCATGAACGTCAGCCGGGGCTCGCCGAGCGCGGCCCGCAGGACGTCCAGGTCACGGGCGTTGTTGAGGGAGTGGTAGTGCCGCAGCGCGCTCCCGCCGCGCCGCGCGCACCCCCGCGCGTACGCCTTGGCGCGGGCGATCCGCTCCTTCTTGTATGCCTCCGAGGGGTGCGTCGGCGCGGGCGAGGGCCCCCGGTGGAGGCGCTTCGGGTCCTCGCAGGACAGCGGCGCCGAGCGCCCGACCCCGCGCGGGGCGTACCCGACGAGGTCGTACGCGGCGCCGATCCGCTTCCACCCCGGGAGGTGGCCGACGAGCGGATAGAACATGCCGGAGGCGCCGGGGCCGCCCGGGTTGAGCACGAGCGCGCCCTGCCGGGCGACCTTCCGCCCCCGGGCGTCCTTCCCCTTGGCCCTGATCCGGCTGACGGTCAGGGAGATCTTCTCGCCACCGGGCCGCGCGTAGTCGAGCGGCACCTCGACCGTCCCGCACCGCACCCCGTCCGGCAGGCCCTCCACCGCCGGGCACTTCCCGAACCGGATGCGCTGGTCGGGGGTCGGAGCGGCGGGAGCGGCCGGGGCGGCTGGAGTGGCCGGGGCGGCGGCGAGGCCGCTCAGCAAGAGCGCCCCTACAGCCCCGTAGAGAACGGCAGTTCGCATGGCAGTCCCTCAGTCCCTCCGAAGCCCGACAGCGACAAAAGGATGGTTCGTGCGATAAGGGGCAAATGTAAAGCACCGGCCGCCCGTGTGTTCCGCCGCCCGTGCCGTGTACTACCGCTGCTCGAACGCCGCCCGCAGCTCGGGGGACTCCACCGCCCCCACCCCCCACACGGCCACGGAGACCAGGTCCGCCACCTCGCCGCCGCCCCGGCCCACCACCGCGCCCAGCACCCGCAGGCCCTCCGGCGAGGCCCACCGGGTGCCCGGCGGTCCCTCGATCCGTGCGATGACCAGGCAGCTGAGGGTCAGCACCAGCGGCAGCGCGAACCACAGCGCGACCAGCACCCGCTGCTCCTCGAAGCCCTGCGAGGGCAGCATCAGCGCCAGCGCCCCCAGACCGCACACACCGAGCGCGGCGCCCCGCACCTGCGTGACCGCGTCGGCCACGCCCGTCCGCGAGGCCTCCGGCACGGCCAGCCCCGCCGCGACGAGCCGGTCGGAGAGCCGCCGTACGGAGTCCGCGGTGGCGGCGGTCCGCCGTACGGGTGCGATCCGGGACTGGCCGCCGGGGCCTATCGCGCCTATGACGGACCGTTCCATCTCGTCCCGCCCGTCCGGGTCCACGACGGTCGCCCAGCCGGTGTGGGCGAGCAGGAGCCGGCGCTGCCGGGCCATGGAGACGAGGGTGAGGTCGGCGACACGCGCCGGGCCGCCGGACAGGAACGCCGCCTCGTACAGCGTGAGCCGGTGGCAGTGGTGGACGTGGTCCGGGCGGACGGCGGCGGTGTCGGCCGCCGCCGCCCGCAGCGAGGTCAGACAGAGTCGGGCACAGGACACGCCGGCGGCGGCCCAGGCCAGGAGGAGGAAGAGGACCCAGAGCATGGCGTGTTTCTATGCGCCGGCCCGGGGCGGCGGCGGGCGATGACCGTAATCCGGAGGGAACGTTCCCGGTCTCGTCCGTTTGTTCACCGTTGCGGGCCGCAATTGCCAGGCGCGGCGGCTAACCGCCGTCCTCCACCGGTCCGTTGGCGGCCGGGGGCAGGGCGTAGCGCGACGGCGACGCGGAGGGCGCCGGCGTCGGGGTGGCCGGGACGGGTGACGGGGTCACCGGGACCGGGGAGCCGGGGTCGTTCGGCGGGACGGGCGGGGCCGGGGAGTTGGTGAGGGGCGGGGCGCTCGCGGAGACGGTGTCGCGGGCGATCGCGTCGTAGTCGACGAGCCCGGTGGCCTCCAGGACCTTGATGTGGTCCAGGACCGTGGTGTTGGCGTCGTCGGCGAGGTCGCGGACCAGCGAGTTGCGCGTGGTGGCGCGGACCTGGGCGACGACGGAGAAGACCTTGCCGTGCGCCAGGCGCAGGATGTTGGCGAACTCCCGGTCGTACTCCTGGCCCCGGGCCGCGGTGAGCGTGTCCAGCCAGCCCTTCTGCTGGTCGGTCGGCTGGTTGGGTAGCGGCACGCCGAGGCGCGCGGCGACATTGCGGACCCGGGCGTCGAGGAAGGTGTGCCCCTTGATGAGGTGCTCACCGGCGACCCGTACGGCCTCGGTGGTGCCCTTGGTCTCGGCCTGCTGTCCGGCGGGCAGTTCCCACAGCCCCGCCAGGCGGACCTTGGTGATGAAGTCCCGGTCCAGGGCGGACAGCGCGCCGTACCGCGTCGTCACGGTGGTCGCGTTGAGCACGCTCGCGCCGGTGCCGGAGCGGTCCGCGTACGACCAGACCGGGAAGACCAGCGCGACGAGTGTCGCCGTCAGTCCGGCGACGATGAGTCCTGTGCCACTGAAAAGTCCCCTTCTGCCCCTGGTGGTTCGCATGGCGCCTCCTGCTCGCGGCACCGCACGCTAATGCGCTCTGGGTGCTGATCGGCCTGCCGAACGGCATGTTACTGCCCGGTCTACGCCAACTGCCGTATGCGGAGGAACGGTTGAGGAGGGGACAAAGTGCGCCGGACGGTGTACGCGAAGGGGTGGGCGAATCATGTCGGAACGGGGCACAAACGACAGCAAACCCGTGTGGGGGGCACGGGTTTGTTAATCGCAGCACATCGGGGGCGAACACCCCGGCTCAACGGCGTAGCAGCACCCTGCGCGTCGCGCGGGCCAGCCGCGCCGTCGGGCGCTGCGAGAGCGGCGCGGGGCCCGAGCGCTCGAGCCACCACCGGCGGACCGCGCGGAGCACGTCCGCGTCGTCGGGGCGCCCGGTGAGCAGCACATGCTCGGCGAAGGAGAGCGCGTCCCGCCGGTAGCCGTCGGTCATCGGGTGGCCCTGCGCGTAGGCCACGAACGTCGGCCGGTACGACGATCCGAGGATCTCCGGCAGCTCCGGTGCCACCTTCGCCACGACGTCCGCCCGCTTGGCGGCCAGCGCCCGCGCCTGCACGCCCAGCCGCACCCGGTCGAACCCCTCGGGCACCGGTGTCCCCGCGACCAGCGCGGACAGCAGCGCGGCCTGCGCGAGCCCGAGCCGCTGCCGGGCGACCGGCTCGGCCTCCTCGACGGGCGCAGGCTCGGCCTCCTCGACGAGACTCCCGGGGCCCCGCACCTCGGCCTTCTCCAGCACCCCCCGGATCGCGTCCAGCTCCCGCTCCAGCTCACCGGGCTCGGGGAAGTTGTCGTCGCGCTCCAGGAGGACACCCGGCGGGGTCACCCGGGAGGTGAGGTCGGCGAGGATGTCGAGGACCGGCTGGGGGACGGGGTGGGCATGGCTGTCGTGCCAGACCCCGTCACGCTCGAAGCCGCCCGCGACATGGACGTACGCGATGGCCTCGACCGGCAGCTCGGCGAGCGCCTTCGCCGGGTCCTCGCCCCGGTTGACGTGGTTGGTGTGCAGGTTCGCCACGTCGATGAGGAGGCGGACGCCGGTGCGGTCGACGAGGTCGTAGAGGAACTGCCCCTCGGTCATCTCCTCGCCCGGCCAGCTGATGAGGGCGGCGATGTTCTCCAGCGCGAGCGGCACGGGCAGCGCGTCCTGGGCGATCCGGACGTTCTCGCACAGCACGTCCAGGGCGTCCCGGGTGCGTGGCACCGGCAGCAGGTGCCCGGCCTCCAGCAGCGGCGAGGCGGTGAGCGCGCCCCCGGCCCGGACGAACGCGATGTGCTCCGTCACCAGGGGGGCGCCCAGAGCCTCCACACGCTCCGCCAGGGAGCGCAGGCGCTGCTCGTCGGGGCGGTCGGCGCCGCCGAGACCGAGGGAGACGCCGTGCGGTACCACCGTGACGCCGCGCTCCCGCAGCCGCAGCAAGGATGCGTCGACATGACCGGGACAGACGTTCTCGGCGACGACCTCGACCCAGTCGACACCGCCCGCCGTCCCGGCCATGCGCTCGACGGCGTCGGCGATCTCCGGCCGCCACCCGATGCCCGTCCCCAGCGTCCCCGACGCCGCCCACGTGCTCGACGCCCCTGCCTGCCCCACCCGTGCGGTCTGCGCGATCTGCCCCATCGTCTCTGCCCCCTCCTCGGTCACGTCGGTCACGGCTGCACCAGGACCCTGTGTGTCTCCCTACGGCGGACCTGTGTTCCGGCGTGCCGGAGTGATGGCCCCGGCAGCGGGGCCCGAACCCCGTGGAGGGGACCTTCAGAGCAACATTTGAGCTTTCCGCCCGAGCCGTCGAGCCCGGCGCTACTGGACCTGAACCGTGCCCTGGTCCTTGTTGATCTCCTCCGGGTCCGGACGGCCGGTGGGAACCGGACTGTTGTTGAAGGGCGACGGGGTCGACTTCACGTCCGGGTTGGTGGACGGCACGGCCGGAGGCGCGGCGGGCGGCACCTGACCGGGGACGGGTGCCGGCGGGCCGGTCGGGCTCGCGGTGCCGCTGACCGAGTTGTCGGCGATCGTCGCGAAGTCGACCTCTCCGGTCTTCTCCAGGATCGTGATGTGGTCCAGCACGGTCTGGTTGGCGTCGGAGGCCAGCTGGCGGATCAGCGTGTTGCGGGTGGAGTTCCGCACCGAGGCGATCGCCGGGAAGATCTTGCCGTGCGCGGCCCGCAGCAGGTTCGCCCAGGTCTTGTTGTACTCGGCCTCGGTCTTGCTGGCCGTCATCTGGTCCAGCCAGCCCTGCTGCTCCGCCGTCGGCTGGTTCGGCAGCTCGACGCCCAGCTTCGCCGCGATGACCCGCGAGCGCTTGTCGAGGTCGGTGTGGCCCACGATCAGGTGGTCGGCGGCCTCTCGGACGGACGCGCTGCCGCTGCGCTCCAGTGCCTGCTGCCCGGCGGGCAGCTCCCACAGTCCCGCCAGCCGCACGCGGATGAGCAGGTCGCGGTCGCCGGGGGTGAGCGGACCCCACTGCGTGGTCACCGTGTCACCGGTGAGCGCCGCCGCGGCCGTGGCGTTGCGGTTGGGGTACGAGTAGAAGATGGGGTAGGCGACCGCGGTGAGTGTGCCGGCGATCGCCAGGGCGACGAGGACAGAGCCCTTGGAGCGTCGCAAAAGAGCCTCCCGGAGGAAACCAACTGATCGTTGGGGACTGAACGTTGCGGGGGTGCGGGTGATGACCGCGGGGTGTGCCCGGTCCTGGACCGCGGCCCGGGGCGGGTGCCCGGGGCGCCGTCGGGGCCGCGTCAGATGGTGCCGTTGGCGATCGCGTCGAAGTCGACCTGGCCGGTCTTCTCCAGCACCGTGATGTGGTCGAGCACGGTCTGGTTGGTGTCCGAGGCCAGCTGGCGCACCAGGGTGTTCTCGGTCATGTTCCGTACCGCCCCGATGGCCGGGAAGATCTTGCCGTGCGCGGAGCGCAGCAGGTTGGCCCAGACCCGGTCGAACTGGTCGTCGGTCGCGTTGTCCATCTGCGCGAGGAAGCCCTGCTGCTGTTCGTTCGGCACGTTCGGCAGCTCGACGCCCATCTGGGACGCCACGGCCCGCACTCGCTCGTCGAGGTCCTTGTGGCCCACGATCAGGTGGTCCGCCGCCTCGCGGACCTCCGGGCTCTTGGACCGCGCCATCGCCTTCTCGGCGGCGGGCAGTTCCCACAGCCCGGCCAGCCGGACACGGATGATGAGGTCACGGTCGGACGCCGTGAGCGGACCCCACTGGGTGTTCACCGAGCTGGCGGCCATGTTGGCCTGGGCGGTGCCGGAACGGTCTGTGTAGGACCACATCGGGAACGCCAGCGCGCCGACGGTGACGACGAGAGCCAGGCCGGCGTAGACCGAACCGTTGAGACGAGGCAAAGTGATCCTCCCGGATGATGCCAACTGGTCGTTGGGGCAGTTGCTTGGCCAGTACCGGGAAGTACGCGTGGGGCGGCGGAGTTGTTCAACGTTCTTTGAGCGGGCTGAGAACGACGTGCTCAGGACGTGTTCTGGGCGTGTTCAGGACGTGCTCAGGCGGACACGAGGCGCCCTCTCAGCCCCGCAGCGGCCGATGGTCCGCGATCACCGTGACGGAACCGGCGGCGATCTCCGTGAAGCCCGCGTCGCGGACGACCGGGAGGCCGGCCGTGGTGAGGGTCCGCCAGTGGGCGGCAGCGGCGGTGCGGACGGCGAGCGGGAAGCCCGCGTCCCGCCAGGCGGCGCGGGCCGTGGCGTCGAGGTCCCACCAGGCGAGCTGGGCGCCGTGACCGGCCTGGGCCATCGCCTTGCCCGCCGACATGGCGACCTCCGGGTTCAGCCAGAGCACCGGGGCGGCCGGGTCGGCGTCGGACGGCGGCTCCGGGTCGTCGAGGTCCGTGCCGGAGACCTGGAGGCGGGCCAGGTCCTTGGGCCAGCCGTCGAGGGGGACCGGCGGGAAGACGCGCACCTCGGCCGACTTGCCCGCCACCGTGATCCCCGGCAGCGCCTCGGCCCGCCGCCACTCCGCGCCGCGCGCCCGCCGGACCACTTTCCGGATCCGGGCGTCCTGCCAGCTCCGCATCGCCTCGGCCCACTCCCCGTCACCGAGGGCCCGCGCGTCGCTCAGCATCACCAGCACGGCCCGTGCGGCGGTCTCCAGCGCGTCCGTACGCGCCGGGGGCGAGGTCTTCTCGATCCGCGCGACCAGGGGCAGCACGAACTGCGGCGCCTCGTCGCGGGCGGTCCGCTCGTCCCGGAAGGGGCTGTCCTGGCCCGTTCGGCCGTCCTGTGTGGGATCACTGGTGGTCACAGGCCCAGTCTGCCAGGCGGAAGACCCGTTCCCGGGACAGGTGCTCGTCCGCCTGTACGAGGATGGGGGCATGGAACGTGAGTTACTGCTGAGGCTGGAGGGTGTCGGCCGCCGCTACGGCCTCCGGGGCGACTGGGTGCTGCGCGATGTCGACCTGGAGATCGCCCCCGGCACGCTGACCCGGGTCGAGGGCGCGAACGGCACCGGCAAGTCGACGCTGCTGCGCGTCCTCGCCGGGCTCGACGCGCCCACCGAGGGCCGGGCCACGGGCCGCCCGCGCACGGCGTACGTCCCCGAACGCTTCCCCGCCGCGCTGCCGTTCACCGCCGCCGAGTACCTCACCCATCTCGGCGCCGTGCACGGCCTGGACCGCCCGGCCGCCGCCCGCGCCGCCGCCGAGTGGCTGGAGCGCTTCGGGGCCGCCGAGTACGCCCGTACGCCGATGGGGGAGCTGTCCAAGGGCAGCAGCCAGAAGGTCGCCGTCGCCCAGGCCCTGCTCGCCGCACCGGAGTTGCTCGTCCTCGACGAGGCGTGGACCGGCCTGGACGCCGACGCGCGCGAGGAACTGGAGCGGGTGGTGGGGGAGCGGACCGCCTCCGGTGCCGCCGTGGTGTTCGTCGACCACGACCCCCGGCGGCTGGCCGGGGCGCCGGACGCGACGTACGCGGTGGTGGACGGCGCGCTCGAACTCCGGGTGCCGCAGAGCGACTCGGCGGTCTCCGTGGTCGTGGAAGGGAGGGGGGCGGCTGATGCCCAAGTTCCGGAGGAGGTGCGGAAGGTGGTGACGGGCGTCGAGGAAACGGCGTACGGCACCCACCGGTTCACGGTCCCGCAGGACGGTTCCGACGAGCTGCTGCGGGCGTTGCTGGACGCCACGCCGCCGTGGCACGTGGTGAGTGTGACGCCCGTGCCCGCGCCTGTGCCGCTGCCCGAACCGCGACCGGAAGCGACACCGGAACCCGAACTGGAGCGCCCCTGATGACCGCCCTCCTCCGCTACCAGGCGGCGCTTCTCGTCCGCTCCCAGCGCTGGCTGCCGCCCGTCATCCTCTACGCGGCGTTCCTCGCCATCGGTGTGCAGAAGGGGCAGCCGGTGCTCGACTCGCTCGGCTACACGGCCGCCGCGCTGCTGCCCGTCTCCGCCTGGCTGATGCGGATCTGTGTCACCAACGAGCCGCCCGCGGCCCGCAGTTGCACGGGCGCGGCGGCCGGTCCCGGCCGGGCGCACCTGGCCTGCGTCCTGGTCGCGTTCTCGGCGTCGGCGCTCCTCGGCACGGCGGCCACGGTCCTCGTCACGATCATCAGCGCTCCCACCAGCACGGACCACCAGACCCGGGTGGAGTCGCTCCCTGCGGGCGGCGCCGGCCTGCTGGCCGCGCTCGTCTGCGCCCTCCTCGGCACGGCGGTCGGCGCGCTCACCAACTGGCCGCTGCTGCGCTCCCGGGGCCGGGCCGTCCCCGCGCTCCTGCTGGGCGCGCTGCTGGCGCTGGTGGTGGCGGGTTCCCCGGCGCGGGCGGCGGTCACGGCCCTGGTCGACGGCTCCCGGCACGCGACGGTCCCGGTGCCCGTGCTGCCCCTGCTCGCGGCCGGGCTCCTCGCGGCGGCGGCCACGGCCGTGGCCTGCGCCCTGACGACCCGCCGCTCAGCCTGAACAGGCGTTCCGCTCCGCCTCCCGCCACTCGCACACCGGGCACAGCGTGATCCCCTTGTGGGACTCCGGATACTCGGTGGGCTCCTGGCACAGGACGCACGCGGCGAAGGGCGGGCCGTCGGCGGCGACCTCCGCCGGGGTCGAGGCCGATTCCGTGGTGGTTTCGGTGCCGCAGTAGTCGCTCATAGGTCCAGCGTAGAGCGACGGGGCCGGGGCCGGCCGAGGGCTCAGGGCGCCGTCGCCGTGGTGGCCCCGACCAGGTCCGACACCTTCACGAAGCGGTACCCGCGCGCCCGGAGCACCGGCACGATCTTCCGTACGGCCTTCTCCGTGACCGGGGCGCCACTCCGTGTGCAGTGCATGACCACGACCGACCCCGGCCGCACCCCGTCCAGCACCTCCCGCACCACGTCCTCGGCGTCCGTCGCGAACGCGTCCCCGCTCACCACGTCCCACTGCACGGCCGTCACCCCGGACGCGCTGAGGTTCCGCAGCGCGCGACTGTCGTAGCAGCCGCCGGGGAACCGGAAGTACGGCATCGGGTCCCGCACGCCCGCCTCGTGGAACACGCGGTACGCCCGCTCCAGATCGGCCCGCATCCGCCCCGGCGCCATCGTCGGCAGGCCGTGGCAGTCCGCGGTGAAGGCGTGGTGGCTGTACGAGTGGTTCGCGACCTCGAACAGGGGGTCCCGGCCGATCGACCGCGCCTGGATCGGGTACTCCTCGACCCACCGCCCCGTCAGGAACACCGTGGCCGGAACCTTCAGCTGCCGCAGCGCGGCGATCAGCTCCGGGTTGTCGAAGCGTTCCCCCTCGGCGGCCCGCTCCCCCTGCTCCACGGTCATGTCCGCGTCGAACGTGAGCGCCACGGTCTTGTCACCACGGCTCCGCAGCCCGTGCTCGAACACGGGGGTCAGCCCGGCCGGGCCCGGTGCGAGCGTGGGCGGCCGTGACGAGGTGACCGCCGTGGGGCTCGCGCTGGCGTTCACGATGCGCGTCGAGGGCCGCGTGCCGCCGCAGGCGCTGAGGGCGGCGCCGAGCGCGCAGAGCGCGGCCAGCGCGGTGATTCTTCGTACAGGTCTGATCACCGCATGAACGTACGGCGAGGGGGTCGACGGATTACGGAACGTCCGGCCCGAAGTCACCCGCCTGGGCGATGAAGGGGGCCCAGGAGGAGGGGGTGAGGGCCAGCGCGGGGCCGGTGGGGCGCGTGGAGTCGCGGACGTGGATGGTGGTGGGGGAGGCGGCGACTTCTACGCAGTCGTCGCCCTGGGTGCCGCTGTAGGTCGACTTCCGCCAGGGGAGTGCGATCTCTACGCAGTTGTCGCCCTGGGCGCTGCTGTAGGTGCTCTTGCTCCAGGAGAGTTCGGACCTGGTCATTACGCTCCTCGCATTCGCTCCAGCAGGCTCTCGGAGTCGGCCGGGCTGAGAGCCTGCGAGCGCAGTGTCGCATACCGCTGGTTGAGCAGGCGTGCCTCTTTCCCGTCGGAGATCAGCCGACCGGTCTGCTGCCCTTCGGAGTACGCGAGTCGGCGCCCGTCCGGCAACTCGACGAGTCGCACGGAACCGTCGAGACAGGCGTGATGCCTGCTGCTCAGCGGCATGATCTGGACCACCACGTTGCGGAGGCGCATCTGCTCCAGCAGATGGTCGAGCATCGCGCGCGTGACCTCCGGCCCGCCCAACTCCCGCCGGATAACGGCCTCTTCGATGATGAAACTGAACGATGTGTTGGGGCGCTCGCGGAGCAGCCGCTGCCGATCCATGCGAGCCGTCACCTGGGCTTCTAGTTGTTCGTCGGCCAGGGGCGGGATGCTCTCGCCGAACACTGTCCGCACGTACTGCTCCGGCTGCAACAACCCTGGCACCAACCGGCACTCGTACGTACTCAGGCTGACCGCTTGGCCTTCCAGCTGGGCCCACTTCCTGAACCACGACGCCAACCCCGGCTGTCGCGAAAGATGTTTCGCCGCCCTCAGCAACGCCCCCGTGTTCCCCAGCACCCGGTCCGCCCGCTCCACGAACACCTCGTCCGCCATCCGCCTCCCCAGCTCGATCGAGGCGACCGTATGCACGCTGAACGCCACCAGCGGCGCGAACTGCTCTCTCGTGTAGCCGTGATGCTCTCGCAGCGCCTGTACGAACGCCCCGAACGTCTTCAGACTGTCGGACGGGTCCGGCTCCCAGTCGACACTCACGCTCGGCCACCTCCAGATGAGTCGGATCTCCCCACGATCAACTCACCCAGAGTCACGAATGGTTACGCGTACTGTCCATCGAACGCACGTGTACGGCGCCGGGCCGTACACGTGCGTGCGTGGTGTCCGTCAGGTGCGACGCCAGGGCCCCGTCACCGCGAACGTCGTACCGGGGGTGTAGCAGTTGACGTACATCGTCTCGCCGTCGGGGGAGAAGGTGACGCCCGCGAACTCGCCCCATTCGGGTTCCTCGGCGGTGCCGATGTTCTGGGCGTTGCGGGCCATGGCGTAGACGTCGCCCTTGCGGCTGACGCCGTAGACGTGCTGGGCGCCGTTGCCGTCCTCGCAGACCATGAGGCCGCCGGAGGGGGCGAGGCAGATGTTGTCGGGGGATTCGCCGGGGAGTTGGAGGTCGGTGTCGGGGCCGAAGGCGATGACCAGGGTGAGGGTGCGGTGGTCGGGGTCGTAGCGCCAGATCTGGCCGTAGTGGTCGGCGGCGGAGCCGTCCGCGCTGCGGGCGAAGGAGGAGACGAAGTAGACGCACCGGCCGCCCCAGTAGCAGCCTTCGAGCTTCTGCGCGTGGGTGATGCCGCCGGGGCCGAAGTCCTGGTGCCGGATGGCGGTCCGGGCGGCGAGGGGGTCGGGGACGTCGACCCATTCGATGCCGTCGAAGCAGGCGCCGGGGTCCTGGATGGGGGAGAGGTCGGGGACGCCGGGGACGCGCATCGCCTGGAGGCGGCCACCCGCGCGCAGTGAACCGAGGCCGCCCTTGGGCTTGTCGGGGAGGAAGCGGTAGAAGAGGCCGAAGGGCTTCTCGAAGGCGTCCTCGGTCTCGTAGACGACCCCTCGCTTCGGGTCGACCGCGATCGCCTCGTGCTGGAAGCGGCCCATCGCGGTGAGGGGGACGGCGCCCGAGCGGTGCGGGTCGGCGGCGTCGACCTCGAAGATGAAACCGTGGTCCTTGGTGTAGCCGTTGGTGCCTGCCTTGTCCTCGGTCTCCTCGCAGGTCAGCCAGGTGCCCCAAGGGGTGGGCCCGCCCGCGCAGTTGACCGCGGTGCCGGCGATGGCGACGCGCTCGGAGAGGACCTTGCCGCGGGCGTCGAGCGTCAGCGACGTACAGCCGCCCTTGCCCATCGGGTCGTAGGTGAGGCCCTCGATCGTGGGGACCGGGATACGGCCGTTGTGGCGGTTCTCGTGGTTGCGGACGAGGTGGACGCGTCCGTGGCGGCCGGGGAAGGCGGACATGCCGTCGTGGTTGCTGGGGACCGGGCCCTCGCCCGAGCGGAGGGGATCGCCCTCGCGGGAGAGGACGCGATAGCGGAAACCTTTCGGCAGGTCGAGCAGGCCGTTCGGGTCGGGGAGGAGGGGGCCGTAGCCCCCGGAGTGGCCGAGAGGGCTCTGCGCGGACGACGTGCCCGCGAAGAGTTCGGACAGGGTTCCGGTGAACGCGATGCCTGCGATACCCGCGCCCGAGCGGGCGAGGGCCTGACGGCGGGTCACTGACATGGGGGGACCTTCCTGTTGGCGGACAGGATGTGACCCGCCTGTGTGTATCACGCGGTCAACGTCACGTGAACCACGCGCGTAGAGGGACGGGGGAGGAGTCGTGGGGGTGTCACTCGGTCGGAGGGGGCGGCGTCGGAGGTGGGGACGAGAGCGGGCGTGGGGTGTCCGGTGGGGGGCCTGCCTGGGCGCGTTCCAGGAAACGCAGGAGTTCCACCGGGAAGGGGAGCACGAGGGTCGAGTTCTTCTCGGCGGCGACCGCCACCACCGTCTGCAGCAGGCGGAGTTGGAGGGCGGAGGGGGTGTCGGCCATCTCCTTGGCCGCCTCCGAGAGCTTTCTCGACGCCTGGAGCTCCGCGTCCGCGTTGATGATGCGGGCGCGGCGTTCGCGGTCGGCCTCCGCCTGGCGGGCCATGGAGCGTTTCATCGTGTCGGGGAGGGACACGTCCTTGATCTCCACCCGGTCGATGGTGACGCCCCACTCCACGGCGGGGCTGTCGATCATCAGCTCCAGGCCCTGGTTGAGCTTCTCGCGGTTGGAGAGGAGGTCGTCCAGATCGCTCTTGCCGATGATCGAGCGCAGGGAGGTCTGGGCCATCTGGGAGACCGCGAAGCGGTAGTCCTGGACCTGGACGAGCGCGTTCGCCGCGTCCACGACCTTGAAGTAGACGACCGCGTCGACACGGACGGTGACGTTGTCGCGGGTGATGCCCTCCTGGGCCGGGACCGGCATCGTCACGATCTGCATATTGACCTTGTGGATGCGGTCGATACCGGGGACGACCATGGTGAAGCCCGGGATTCTGGGGTCGCCGCGCAGACGGCCGAGACGGAAGACCACGCCCCGTTCGTACTGTTTGACCACTCGGGCGGCGGCCGCGACATAGACGACGGCGGCGGAGCCGACCGCCGCGGCGGCGATGAGCAGGGATTCCAGCATGACGACCCCCTTGAGTCGCCCCGTATCCGTGGGATTACCACGATATGTCGGGGGCGAGGGAGAAGGGAAAACGGGGGCGCCCCGGCCCGGGGCCGGGGCGCCTTGCGGTGCGGCCGGGTCAGGACCTCGCCGACGTCACCTTCTCCGGTTCCGGGACCGTCATACGGACCGGTTCCGTGCCGGTCGTGCTGTGCCGGGACGCCCAGTTCTCCAGGGCGGTGCGGCAGGCGTGGTCCAGGTGGTGGAGACCGGTCAGATGCAGCTCCACGGGACGGTCCTGGGGGAGGGATTCGAGGTTGTCGAGGATCTTCGGGAGACGGAGGAAGGTCGCGTTGCCGGACAGGTAGGCCTGGACGGGGCCCGCGCCCTTGTCGATGACCTCCAGCTTGATGTGCGAGGCCTCCCAGGCGGTCTTGGCCACGGAGAGGGCCAGACCGATCAGTACGCCCTCGAACATGTTGACCGCGACGATCGCGACGGCCGTGGCCACCAGGATCAGCGCCTCGCCCCGGTGACCGCGCCACAGGGAGACGACCTCCCGGAACGGGATCAGCTTCCAGCCCGCGTGGACGAGGATGCCGGCCAGGGCGGGCAGCGGTATCAGGGCCAGGGCGCCCGGCAGCAGGGCCACGAAGAGCAGCAGCCAGACGCCGTGCAGGACCCGGGACGCCTTCGTCCTCGCGCCCGCCTGGAGATTGGCGGAGCTGCGGACGATCACCGCGGTCATCGGCAGGGCGCCCAGCAGCCCGCACACCGTGTTGCCGGCGCCCTGGGCCATCAGCTCCTTGTCGTACTCGGTGCGCGGACCGTCGTGCATCCGGTCCACGGCCGCCGCGCTGAACAGGCTCTCGGCGGAGGCGATGAGGGTGAAGGCGAGGATCGTGCCGAGGATCGCCACGTCCGCGAGCTGCCCGAAGGCGCTCAGGCCGGGCGGCTGGATCACGTCCAGCAGGCCCTTCACCTCGACGTTCGCCACCGGGAGGCTGAAGGCGAGGGTGGCGAGGGTGGCCAGCAGGACCGCGGCGAGCGCGCCGGGGACCAGCTGGACCTTCTTCGGCAGCCGCTTCCACAGCACCAGCACGGCGATGGTGCCCGCGCCGATCGCCAGCGAGGCCAGCGCGGCGGTGGAGCCGAGTGCGGCGGTGACGGCGCCGGGCAGGCCCGCGATCTTGCCGAGGCCGGAGGCGGGGGCCTTCAGGCCCGCCGCCGCGTAGAGCTGGCCGGCGATGATCACGAGGCCGATGCCGGCGAGCATGCCCTCGACGACGGAGACGGATATCGCGCGGAACCAGCGGCCCAGCTTCAGCGCGCCCATGGCGAGTTGGAGCAGACCGGCGGCGAGCACGATCACCCCGAGGGCGGGCAGCCCGAACTGGCGCACCGCCTCGAAGACGAGGACGGTCAGCCCGGCCGCCGGGCCGGAGACCTGGAGGCTGCTGCCGGGCATCAGTCCGGCGACGAGTCCGCCCACGATGCCGGTGACCAGGCCGAGTTCGGCCGGTACCCCGGAGGCGACGGCGACACCGACGCACAGCGGGAGGGCGACCAGGAACACGACGAGCGAGGCGCCGAAGTCCTGCCGCAGATGAGGGAACCGCGCGGGGCGGGCGGATGAGGGTATGGAGTTCATCTCGGGTACCTGGCCGCCGCTCACAGGGTCTCGAACGCGTCGGTGGCCGCGCGGTGTTCGCGCACGGCACCGGTGTGGACCTCGTAGTACCAGCCGCGCAGCCGCAGCCGGCCGTCCGCGAGGCGCTTCTCCACGCACGGGTAGGAGCGCAGCCGCAGCAACTGGCTGAGGACGTGGTTCTGGACGCCGTCGGCGACCGTCGGATCCTCCACCGCCCCTTCCGGGCGGGGCGTCGCGTGGGTCAGCCAGTCGCGTACGGCCGGTACGGCGTCCAGGTCGTCGCCGCGCACCAGGGCGCCGACGGCGCCGCAGTGCGAGTGTCCGCAGACCACGATGTCGGTGACGCCGAGGACCTCCACGGCGTACTCGATGGTGGCCGTCTCACCGGTGGGGCGGTCGGGGGCGTACGGCGGGACGATGTTGCCGGCGGTGCGCAGTTCGAACAGCTCGCCGGGGCGGGCGCCCGTGATCAGGGCCGGGACGACCCGTGAGTCGGAGCAGGTGATGAACAGGACTTCCGGGGACTGGCCTTCGGCCAGCCTGGCGAACTCCTCAGGGCGCTGTCCGAACGTACGGGCGTTGTCGATGAGGGGCTGCATGATGTGGTGACTCCTCCTGGCGCGCCTCGATGGCGCGTCGGGCTTGCACGACAGATGTGGGGGGACAGGCGCTCCGCGGCTCAGCGGCGGAAGGCCTGCGGCACGGCCGGGGTGGGGGCCGTGCGGGATCTCGATCTCCCGTGGTGCGGGGTCGAGGGCCGTTCGGGTCGGCTCGCGCTCGCCGGGTTCTCCCCCAGCGGCGGATACGCGGGCCTGTTTCCGGGCTCGGCTTTGGCCATGACGTGACCAGACGTGTGCGCGAATGCGAAGAGAGCCGTGGGAGTGAAGAACATGTGGACGAACGGGATGGTGATCCGTGACGAAGCGCCGACAGCGGTTGGCGTGCTGCGCAACATGAGCCTCCTCGCTGCCAGTTCTCGGTGTCTCCCACGCGACGACACCTGCTCGACTTGGTCAACTGCTGGTCAACCACTGGTCAAGAAACACGTTAACCCTGCAAAGTTGTTTGCAGGGTTAACTTAACGTTGCGAGCTGAAGAGAGCCTGAAAAGAGCAGGAGGGGTGGCCGGAAACCCACCTTGACCTGGGCCGTTCGGGGCTGTTAGACGAGCCGTCCGGCGTCGCGCGCGAGAGCCGTGAGGCGGGAGATGGCGCGGAAGTACTTCTTGCGGTAGCCGCCGTTCAGCATCTCCTCGCTGAACAGGCTGTCGAAGGGCAGCCCCGAGGCGAGCACGGGCACCTCCCGGTCGTACAGCCGGTCGGCGAGCACCACGAGCCGCAGCGCCGTCGACTGGTCCGGGACCGGTTGCACATCGGTCAGACAGACCGCCTTCAGGCCGTCCGTGAGCGCGCCGTACCGGCTGGGGTGCACGCGCGCGAGGTGGTCCAGCAGATGCGGGAAGTCGTCGAGCGAGGCGCCCTCCGTGGCGTACGCCGCCTTGGTGACCACCTCGTCGGAGTACGGCGCCGGGGCCTCGGGCAGACCGCGGTGGCGGTAGTCCTCGCCGTCGATGCGCAGGGAGCGGAAGCGCGCCGACAGGCCCTGGATCTCCCGCAGGAAGTCGGCCGACGCGAACCGGCCCTCACCGAGCTTGCCCGGCAGCGTGTTCGACGTGGCGGCCAGGGCCACGCCCGCGTCGACGAGCTTGCCCAGGAGGGTGGAGACCAGGACGGTGTCGCCCGGGTCGTCCAGCTCGAACTCGTCGATGCAGAGCAGACGGTGACCGGAGAGCGTCTGGACCGTCTTCTGGAAGCCGAGGGCGCCGACCAGGTTCGTCAGCTCCACGAAGGTGCCGAACGCCTTGAGGGAGGGCTCGGCCGGGGTGGCGTGCCAGAGGGAGGCGAGGAGGTGGGTCTTGCCGACGCCGTAACCGCCGTCCAGATAGACGCCGCGCGGGCCGGCCGGGGCCTTGCTCGCCTTCGCCCTCCCGAAGCCGAGGGCGCCGAGGAGGCCGCGCTTGCCGGCGCCGGTCGCGTGCGCCCCGCCGAGGCCCGCCGCGAAGCCGCTCAGGACGCGGACGGCCTCGGTCTGGCTGGGCTGGTTCGGGTCCGGGACGTACGTGGTGAAACGGACCGAGTCGAAGCGGGGCGGTGGCACCATCTCGGCGACGAGCCGGTCCGCGGGGACATGGGGCTCGCGGGCGCACAGGGACGAGGGGGCCGCTTCGGGTATCGGACCGATTCCGGACACGGTGGCTGAGGACGACGACACGGTTACCGAGTCTAAGGGCCGTGCCACACTGCACGACATGCGACGCCTGTTCCCTGTGACCGAAGAGACAGCGGCCCGGACACCGGAAGCGACCGGTGGTGCGGATGCGGCCGGCGGGCCGGATCTCGTCGACCGGGAGTGGGGGCTCGACGAGCTGGCGGCGGCGTACGCCTATCCCGAGCCGGGGCCCGGCGGGCGGGAGCCGTGGCTGCGGGCCAACATGGTGTCCACGCTCGACGGCGCCGCCCAGCACGACGGGCGTTCGCAGCCGATCTCCAGCGAGGCCGACATGCGGATCTTCGGCACGCTCCGGGGGCTCGCGGATGTGGTGATCGTCGGCGCGGAAACGGTACGCCAGGAGGGATACCGCCCGGCACGCGCGCGTGAGGCGTTCGCCGAGGCGCGCCGGGCGGCCGGACAGACGCCCGCGCCCGCCGTCGCCGTGGTCAGCGCGAGCCTCGACCTCGACTTCTCGCTGCCGCTGTTCACCTCGCCCCTGACCCCGACGATCCTGCTCACCGGGGCCGCCGCCGCCCCCGACCGGGTCGCCACCGCCGAGAAGGCGGGCGTCCGGGTGGTGGTCGCCGGGGACGGCATGGGCGTCGACCCCGCGCGGGCCGTACGGGGCCTCGCCGACCTGGGGCTGACCCGGCTGCTCAGCGAGGGCGGGCCCCGGCTGCTGGGCCAGCTGATCGCCGCCGACGTCCTCGACGAGCTGTGTCTGACCCTGTCGCCGATGCTCACGGCGGGGGACGCCCAGCGGATCGCCGGGGGCCCCTCCGTGCCGGTGCCCAAACGCTTCGCGCTGGCCTCGCTGCTGGCGGAGGCCGGGTACCTGTTCGGTCGTTACCGTCGTACGTGAAAGCGGGCGGAATCTACCGTTCCGTTTAGCTTTCGCTGGGCACACTAGAACCCTGAGGAGTGAGGGCCCGCGGGGCCCTCCGAGGAGAAGGGCGCCTGTGGTGTCGTTCACGAGCGTATTGATGATCGAGAAGGCTCTGACGTCCGCGGACGTGGAGTTCGTCACGACCCTGCACGGCGACGAACGGGCCTCCTTCCATGTGCTGCTCCAGCCGCGCGGGAATCAGGCCGACCGGCTGCTGCGGGCCATCGACGACCTCGCCCTCGGGGAGCTGGACGAGGCGGCGCGGGAGAGGGAGACGCCGGAGGGGGAGCAGGCGCTCGACGCGGGGGAGCGGGCGCTGGAGGTGTCGTTGCAGGCGCTGCGGGCGGCGGGGAGTCCGGCGGAGGGGCGGTTGATCGAGGATCACCCGCTGGACGCGCTGAAGTCGCTGGTGGAGGAGGTCTCGGCCGATGAGGTGCTGGTGCTGACCGATCCGCACTACGTGGAGGAGTTCTTCCACCGGGACTGGGCGTCGCGGGCCCGGCACAAGGTCGGGGTGCCGGTGTTGAAGCTGTTCTCGCACAGTCGGGCTTGAGGGACTGGGCGCCGTAGGGGGTGCTGTGCTTCGTCGGGTGCGGGTGCGTCGTGGCTTGTCGCGCAGTTCCCCGCGCCCCTGGAGGGGCGCGGCCCCTGGCCCATGGCCGCAAAGGGCCCGGAGTCCGTAGCTACTAGGCTGGGGGCGCGCCTGCTGTGGGGCGTGGATCGTCTTCGTACCGTCGCTTGGAGAACACGCATGGCTCCCGGACTGCCTTCCGCCATGGACCGGCCGCATTTCATCGGGATCGGTGGGGCCGGGATGTCCGGGATCGCCAAGATCCTGGCGCAGCGCGGGGCGAAGGTCGCCGGGAGCGACGCCAAGGAGTCGGAGACGGCCGAGGCCCTGCGGGCGCTGGGGGCCACGGTGCACATCGGGCACGCGGCGGAGCATCTCGCGGACGACGCGAGCTGTGTGGTCGTGTCCTCGGCGATCCGGGCCGACAACCCCGAGCTGGCCCGCGCCGCCGAACTGGGGATTCCGGTCGTCCACCGGTCGGACGCGCTCGCCCGGCTGATGGACGGACTGCGGCCGATCGCCGTCGCCGGCACCCACGGCAAGACCACGACGACGTCCATGCTGGCGGTCTCGCTCGGTGAGCTGGGGCTGACGCCCTCGTACGCCATCGGCGGCGACCTCGACGTACCCGGCTCGAACGCCTTGCACGGGGACGGGGAGATCTTCGTCGCCGAGGCGGACGAGAGCGACCGCAGCTTCCACAAGTACGCGCCCGAGGTCGCGATCGTCCTCAACGTGGAGCTGGACCACCACGCCAACTACGCCTCCATGGACGAGATCTACGAGTCCTTCGAGACGTTCGCGGGGAAGATCGTGCCCGGCGGCACACTGGTGATCTCCGCCGACCACGAGGGCGCGCGGGAGCTGACCTCGCGGCTGTCCGGGGTGCGCGTGGTGACGTACGGCGAGCGCGAGGACGCCGACGTACGGGTGCTGTCGGTCGTGCCGCAGGGGCTGAAGAGCGAGGTCACCGTCCTGCTCGACGGGCAGGAGATCGTCTTCACGGTGTCCGTGCCCGGGCGGCACTACGCCCACAACGCCGTCGCCGCGCTCGCGGCCGGGGTCGCGCTCGGGGTGCCGGCGGCGGAGCTGGCGCCCGCGCTGGCGGCGTACACCGGTGTGAAGCGGCGCCTCCAGCTCAAGGGCGAGGCGCGGGGCGTCCAGGTGATCGACTCCTACGCGCACCACCCCACCGAGATGACCGCCGACCTGGAGGCCATGCGGGCCGCCGCCGGGGACGCGCGCATCCTGGTGGTCTTCCAGCCGCACCTGTTCTCCCGCACCCAGGAGCTGGGCACCGAGATGGGGCAGTCCCTGGCCCTCGCGGACGCCTCGGTCGTCCTCGACATCTACCCGGCCCGTGAAGACCCGATCCCGGGGGTGACGAGCGAGCTGATCATCGACGCGGCGCGCACCGCGGGCGCCGACGTCACCGCCCTGCACGACAAGGCCGAGGTGCCGGACGCGGTCGCGGGAATGGCGAAGCCCGGTGATCTCGTTCTCACCATGGGCGCGGGTGATGTGACGGACCTGGGCCCGCTGATCCTGGACCGTCTGTCCAGCTGAGTTCAGGTGACTTCGGCTGGGTCGAGTGGAGTGAGGGGCTGAGGCTCATGTCGTACGACGTCGAGAAGCCGGACGAGCAGTGGCGCGCGGAGCTGACACCGGCCGAGTACGCCGTGCTGCGGCAGGCGGGCACGGAGCCCGCGTTCGTCGGTGAGTACACCGACACCAAGACCAAGGGCGTCTACTCGTGTCGCGCCTGCGGCGCCGAACTCTTCACCTCCGACACGAAGTTCGAGTCGCACTGCGGCTGGCCGTCCTTCTACGACCCGAAGGACAGCGACGCCGTGGAGCTGCTCTCCGACCGGTCGCACGGCATGGTCCGCACCGAGGTGCGGTGCGCCCGCTGCGGCTCGCACCTCGGGCACGTCTTCGAGGGCGAGGGGTACGCCACCCCGACCGACCAGCGGTACTGCATCAACAGCATCTCGCTGACGCTGGCCGCCGACGAGAGCTGAGTGCCGTCGGGAGCAGGCCGGTTGTGAGGTGACTCCCTTCACCAGTGGTCGTCCGTCGCCGGGTTGACTGTGTGACTACTGTGTGAAGGGTGTTGACGCGAGAGGTTTCTCGGACAGAGCCCGGGGGCCTGACGTGAACGGACTGGTCTACTTTCTGGCGGCCGCCGTCCTGTGGACCGGCACCGCCGTGCAGCTGCCCGGCCTGTGGCGCGACCGGCACGACCCGCTGAAACGCGCGCTCTGCACGGTGGTCTTCCTCGCCGGGCTCTGCTTCGCCCTCGGTGCCCCGCCCTCCGTCGGTCTGATCAACCGGACCGTCGGCGTGCCCAACGCCGCAGCGTGCGTCATCTACGGGGCCGTGAACGCGTTCTCCGCCGCCTCCCTCGTGCTGATCGTGCACTGGCGCGGAGCGGGCGACCCCGCCCGGCTGCGGCGGGTCTCCCGCCGCTGGCTGCTCGCCTACGCCGTGATCATCGTGGCGCAGACCGTGCTCTTCGTCCTCGGGGACGCCCCCGTCGAGCGCGTGGCCGATTTCGACACCTACTACGCGGGCACCCCGTACATCCGCGAGATGATCGTCCTCTATCTGGCGGCCCACATGGTGGCGGCCTTCACCACCACGGTCCTGTGCTGCCGCTGGACCTTCCAGATCAGCGGCTGGACGCGGCGGGCGCTGGCCGTGCTCGCCCTCGGATGGCTGTGCACCAGCGCGTACGGCGTGCTGAAGACGGCCGCCCTCGTCGGCCGCTGGAGCGGGCACCACTGGGATCCGCTGAGCACCCGGCTGGCCCCGATGCTGGTCACCGCGGGCGCGGCCCTGACCTCGGCCGGTTATGTGCTGCCGCTGTTCGGGCCGCGTATCGACAGTCTTCTCGCCTTCCTGCGGCTCGGGCCGCTCTTCCGGCTTGTCGGCTCCGGGAACGACGGCCGGAACCGGCACCACGTCCTGCTGTCCTGGCGGTCCCTCGGTGACGTCGAGCTCCGGCTGACCCACCGGACGACGGCCATCCGGGACGGCCTGCGGGACGTCTCCGTGCACTTCGACGAGTCTGTGCGCGAGCGGGCCTACCGGCAGGCGCTCGCCCTCGGCTCCAGCGTCGGCGAGGCCGAGGCGATCGGGGACGCGGCGATGGTGGCCGTCGCCGCGCTCGCCGGCCCGCGGGGGCGTGCCGGGGGGCTCGATCAGGGGGTGCTTGATCAGGGGGTGCTCGACCGTGCCGCGCTGGACGCGATCGTGGGGCTCGGAGGAGGTGGGGACGCCTTGGTCCCCGCGGATCAAGGGCAGCGTCTGGACATCGGGCAGCCGTCGTTGATCCGGATGTCGCGGGCGGTGCGGGCGGGGGTGGTGGAGCGGGCGGTGAAGGCGGCGAGTCGGTAGGTGATGGTGAGTTCGTCGTCGGGCGCGGGCCGGTGGGGGTTCTCGCGCAGTTCCCCGCGCCCCTTTCAGGGCCTGAGGCTGCTCAGGACGGTCCGTTCCTCAGGGGTGAGGGGCGGGCCCGACAGGGGTGGGAGGACCGGGCCCAGGGCCGTGGGGAGGAGCAGGGCGGGGTGGAGGAGGCGCAGGGCGTCCTTCTGGAGGGTGGTCACCTCGCACATGGCGGCCGAGACGCGGTACGAGCCGGTCGCCACGCGGGACATCCGGCCGACGTAGGCGGAGAACAGCCGGTCGGCGAGCGTGGGGGACTTGCCGCGGACGCCGGGGAACCACTGGTCCTGGCCGACGGACAGACTCCACGCCGCGTTCACGACCTGCGCGGCGGCCCGCTGGGCCCGACGCGCCAGGCCGGGCGCGCCGACGCCGGTCCGCTCCAGCTCTTGGCCCAGCTCACGCGCGCCGAGCGCCGCCACCGACATGCCCTGGCCGTAGACCGGGTTGTATGTGGCGACGGCGTCCCCGAGCACCACCAGACCCTCGGGCCAGCGCTCGGACTTCTCGAACCAGCGGCGTTCGTTGCGGGTGCTGCGGCTGAGCGTGACGTCCGTCAGCGGCTCGGCGCCGGCGATCAGCCGGCCGACGAGGGGGTGGCGCAGACCTCGGGCGAAGGGGACGAAGTCGTCGGGGGCGGCGGTGGGTTCGCCGCCCCGGGTGCCGCTGAGGCTGACCAGCCAGCGACCGCCCTCGATCGGGAGGACGAGACCGGCCCGGCCGGGCCGCCCGCCCGCCGGGTCCGCCGTGACGTTCGTCGGCGGGAAGTCCGCGGCGCCCTCCGGGACGCGGTAGACGCGGGTCGCGTAGACCACGCCGGCGTCGACCACGTCCTTGCGGACGCCGGTGATGCCGAGGTCCGCGAGCCAGTGCTCGACACGGGTGCCGCGACCGCTCGCGTCGACGATCAGGTCCGCGGGGAGGATCTCGACGGGGCCGGTCGCTGTTGCGGCTGCGGTGCCGGTTGCGGTTCCGGTCTGTGTGATGCGGACGCCGGTGACGCGTTCGGCGGTGCCGTGGAGGCCGGTGGCCGAGGCATGGCGGATCCTGACGCGCGGGGTGGCGGTGAGGACGGCGTCGCGGACGGTCCAGTCCATCAGGTCGCGGCTGGCGATCAGCAGCGGATGGGTGTCGTGGTGGCGTGAGCGCCGGTACCAGCCCTGCGGGCCCAGTGTCACCAGGCCGGAGGTGAGGCCGCGCTCCCGGGCGCCCGCCGCCAGCAGCCGTTCGCGCACCCCGCCGCCGGGCACCAGCTCCTCGATGGCGGCACGGCCGCTGGGCAGCAGGATGTGGGCGTGGCGGCCCTGCGGGAGGCCCTTGCGGGGGCCGGGTGCGTCCGGGAGCGCGTCGCGTTCCAGGACGATCACCTCGTCGACGGACCGGGCCAGGGCCGCGGCGGCGAGCATGCCGGCCATGCTCGCGCCGATGACGACCGCGGTACGCGGCATGGGTCCCCCTGCGGTCGATGGAATCCTCCACCGGACCTCCGTCGGTCCGGTCGCCCTAGAAGATCAGGGCAACCGGGTTCCGCACAAGGACAGTTGACGGAGTGTGAGGCGATCGCGGAGAGACAGGCCACGCCGGCGGGTGCGGGTCGTCGGATCGTCAGCCCGTCGCGCGGACCGCGTCGCGGATCACCGCCGCGACCTCCTTAGGACGGGAGACCGCCACCGCGTGGGAGGCGCCCTCGATCTCGGTGACGGTGGCGCCGGCGCGCTTGGCGCCGAAGCGCTGGACGTCGGGGTTGATGGCCTCGTCGGCGTCGGCGACGACGGCCCAGGACGGCTTGCTCCGCCAGGCGGCGGTCGCGGCCGGCTCGGTGAACACGGAGGCGGACAGCGGGCGTTGCGAGAGGGCGAGGATCCGGGTGACCTCGGCCGGGACGTCGGCGGCGAAGATGCCGGGGAAGGCGTCCTGCCGGATCGTGACCTCTGTGCCGGGGGCGGCGCCCTCGACGGGGTACGTCCACTCGTCGAGGTTGGCGACGAGCGGGGCGAGCGGGAAGCGGCCCTGCAACTCGCCCAGGTTCTCGCCCTGTTCGGGGACGTACGCGGCCACGTAGACCAGGCCGACGACGTTCTCGGCGGCGCCGGCCACCGTGATGACCGCGCCGCCGTAGGAGTGGCCGACGAGGACGACCGGGCCCTCGGTCTGGGCCGCCGCCGAGGCGATGTACGCGGCGTCGGAGGCAAGGCCGCGCAGCGGGTTCGGCAGGGCGCGGACGGGGATGTCCTGGCCGCGCAGTTCCTCGATGACGCCGGTCCAGCTGGACGAGTCCGCGAAGGCGCCGTGCACGAGCAGGACGGTGGGGGTCGGGGTGGGGGACAAGGTGGGTTCTCCTTCTGGGGCGCTTGGTGCGCCTGGTGCGCCTGGTGCGCCTGGTGCGCCGGGTGTGCCGGGTGGGTCGTTGTCGGGGCGTGCGGGCGTGCGGGCGTGGCCGGGTGGGGCGTGGTGGGGATTCATCGGATTCATCGCCCCCGCCGCCCCTACCCGTCCCATCCTCAAGGGGCTGCGCCCCTATGACCCCCAGGCGTCCGTTCGGTGGGGGCTGGGCGCGCAGTTCCCCGCGCCCCTGACGGGGCTCAGGTGCTGTGCAGGGCGTTGTGCAGGGTGGTCGTGGCGAGGGTGAGGGCGGCTTCGGCGGCGTGTGTTCCGCGTAGGGCGTTGAGCATGACGAAGTCGTGGATGACGCCCTGGAAGCGGACGGCGGTCACCGGTACTCCCGCCTCGCGCAGCTTGTTGGCGTACGCCTCGCCCTCGTCGCGCAGGACGTCGGCCTCGCCCGTGACGACCAGGGCCGGAGGCAGGCCTTCGAGCTGCTCGACGCTCGCGCGCAGCGGTGACGCGGTGATCTGGGCGCGCTCGGCCTCGTCGGTCGTGTACTGGTCCCAGAACCACTCCATGCCGTCACGGCGCAGGAAGTAGCCGGTGGCGAACTGCCGGTACGAACCGGTGTCGAAGCTCGCGTCGGTCACCGGGTAGAACAGCACCTGCTGGACCAGCGGGACGTCACCGCGCTGTTTGGCCATCAGGGTCAGCGCCGCGGTCATGTTGCCGCCGACCGAGTCACCGGCGACGGCCAGCCGGGACCCGTCCAGGTCCTTGGACGCGCCCTGCTCGACGACCCACTTGGCGACCGCGTAGTTCTGCTCGATGGCGACGGGGTAACGGGCCTCGGGGGAGAGGTCGTACTCCGGGAAGACCACGGCGGCGTTCGCGCCGACGGCCAGCTCGCGCACCAGCCGGTCATGGGTGTGCGCGTTGCCGAACACCCAGCCCGCGCCGTGGATGTAGAGAACGACCGGCAGCACGCCCCCGGCACCCGCGGGCCGTACGATCCGCGCCCGCACACTGCCCGTCGGGCCGCCCGAGACGGTGATCCACTCCTCGTCGACGTCCGGCTTCTCGATCTCGCCGGACTGCACCTCGTCGACCGCCTTCCGGCCCTCCGCGGGCGGCAGTTCGAAGAGGAAGGGCGGGTTGGCCGTGGCCTCCGCGAAGGCGGCGGCGGCCGGTTCCAGGACCGGAGGGGTCGGTTCGGAGGCGTTGGACATGTGGTTCTCCCGATGGGGTGCGGTGCGGTACTCCGGTCAGCACGCTAGAACCGCGGCACCCCGGGGAATCGTCCGTCAGCGCACCGGATCCGGTCCGGGAGCGCACGGCGTGCGGAGCGCCGGTCCCCAGTGCGCTGTGAGGACGAACGCGGTGCGCCACCGGGACAGGGGCAGGGGGCCGGCCCTCATAGCTTCGACGCGTTCCGTATCGGATGGAAGCGAAAGGCACCCCCCATGGTCGACATCGACGAGGTCACCGCGACCCCCGGACCCGATCTGCTCACCCCCGACAACTGCGCGGTCCTGTTCGTGGACCATCAGCCGCAGATGTTCTTCGGCACCGGCAGCGGTGACCGCACCGCGATCATCAACGCGACCGTGGGTCTGGCCAAGGCCGCCAGGGTCTTCGACGTACCGGTGGTCCTCAGCACGGTGGCCGCCGAGGACTTCTCCGGCCCGCTCCTGCCGCAGCTCGCGGACGTGTTCCCCGGCCGTGGTGCGGTCGACCGTACGACCATGAACGCCTGGGAGGACATCGCCTTCGTCGAGGCGGTGAAGGCCACAGGACGGAAGAAGCTGGTCATCGCGGGTCTGTGGACGGAGGTCTGTGTCGTCCTGCCCGCCCTGTCCGCGCTCGCCCAGGGCTATGAGGTCTACGTCGTCACCGACGCGTCCGGCGGTGTCAGCCCGCAGGCACACGAGCACGCCGTGCAGCGGATGATCCAGGCCGGTGCCGTACCGGTGACCTGGGTGCAGGTGCTGCTGGAGTTCCAGCGCGACTGGGCGCGTACGGAGACGTACGGGCCGACCATCGAGGTGGTCAAGGAGCACGGCGGCGCCTACGGCCTCGGGATCGTCTACGCGCAGGCAGTCATCGGGGAGCACGCGGCGGGCTGAGCGTCCGCGTCCGCCCCGCCGCGTCCCGCCACTCGCTCGGTGACATGCCGTACGCCGCCCGGAACACCCGGCTGAAGTGGGTCGCGCTCAGGAAGCCCCAGCGGCCGGCGACCGAGGCGATGGTGCGGCGGTTGCGGACGCCCAGGACGAGGTCGCGACGGCACTCCTCCAGACGGCGTCGCTGGATCCAGCGGCCCACGGTCGTGCCCTCGTCCTGGAAGAGCTTGTGCAGATAGCGGACCGAGATGTGATGGGCGCCCGCGATCACCTCGGGTGACAGGTCCGCGTCGGCCAGATGCTGGTCGATGAACCGCAGCATCCGCGCCACCAGCGGTGACCGGCCGCCC
Organism: Streptomyces griseiscabiei; assembly: GCF_020010925.1. NCBI lineage: Bacteria > Bacillati > Actinomycetota > Actinomycetes > Kitasatosporales > Streptomycetaceae > Streptomyces > Streptomyces griseiscabiei. The sequence continues at coordinate 1,427,980 of NZ_JAGJBZ010000002.1, forward strand.
GGTGTGCCCGTCACGGTCCGCCCCAGCTGCTCGGTGGCGAGGGTGGCCAGCAGGTTCACGGCGTTGCGGGCGAGCATCTCGCCGACCAGGGGCGCGGCCGAGACCGCCGTGTCGGCCAGTTCGGACAGGAACGGCGACAGCAGTGACCCCAGCCGGGAGGACCGGGCGACCGGGGTGGTGACGACGCGGCGCAGATCGGCGTCCTCCAGTCCCAGCTCCTCGCGCGGGACGAGGAAGACCTTCAGCCGGCCGTGGGTGGGGAGGTCCAGCCGCGGTGGGTGGTTCGCGTCGTAGAAACAGATGTCCCCGGGCTGGAGGGAGACATCGGGGAGCCGGTCGGTGGGCGGAACGCCGGTGCCGCCGACGCCCACCAGCAGATACGCGCCGCCGGTCCGCGCGGTCAGCCGGTACGCGTCCGGCCCGGGCCGCCCGCCCCCGGGCAGCTCCGCGGCCGTCCCGTCGAACCCGGGGCCCAGGTCGAGCACGGAGACGCGGAGTCCCGCCACTCCCGCCGCGCCGGTGTCGGATCTGGACCCGGACCTGAAACTGGACCTGGTCATCTGTCGCTGCCTCCACGGCCGTTCGAGCACACCGTCAGTCACTTCACCCGGAGCGTAGGAAGGGAGATGTGAAAAAAGAGTGACGGTGAAGTGTCGGCGGGCGTGGCGAGGTGGTGCAGGGGGGAGCGGCGCTCAGGTCTCGGGCGGCTCGGTGGCGAAGGCGCGCAGGAGCTCGTGCTGGGTGTAGCGGCCGGGCGCGTGCTCGATGACGAGGTGGGCGTCGGCGAGGTCGTCGAGCAGTCGCCGGGAGCGCCGGACCGGGAGGCCGAGCAGGGCCGCGGCCGTGTCCGGGGTCAGGTCCGGGCCCGGGTGCAGGGTCAACTTCCGCAAGAGCCGCGTGTGTTCGGGTGGGAGGCGACGGTAGGAGAGGGCGAAGGCGGTACGGAGTCCGGCGAGGAGGTGTGAGGGGCGCCGGAGTTCGGCCGCGAGGGCTGCGAGGGGGACGCCCGGGTGGGCGGTGGCACGGGCCGCGACGAGGGTCAGGGCGAGGGGGAGGCGACCGCACCGCATGACGATCTCGTCGGCCGCCTCGGGCTCCGCGGCCGGTCGGGCGGGGCCGGTGTGGGCCGCGAGCACCGCCCGTGCGTCGGCCGTCGAGGGCGGGTCCAGATGCAGGGGGTGGGTGCCCGCGGCGATCAGGCCGGACAGCCCGCGACGACTGGTGACCAGGGTCAGACAGCCGGGCGACGCGGGCAGCAGCGGTCGTACCTGCTCGGTGTCGGCCGCGTCGTCCAGCACGACCAGCAGCCTCCGGTCGGCCACCAGGCTGCGGTACAGCCCGGCGAGGGAGTCCGTCCGGTCCGGCATCCGCGCCGGAGGCACCCCGAGCGCGACGAGCAACTCCCGCAGCGCCTCCGCCGGGGTCAGCGGAGCCCGGACGGGGTCGAACCCCCGTAGCCCCACGCGTAGTCGACCGTCGGGGAAGCGCCCGGCCACCCGGCGCGCCCAGTGCGACGCGAGCGCGGTCTTCCCGACGCCGGGCATGCCGCAGATCAGCACGGAGACGGGTGCCGATGCCGCCGCGTCCGTGATCTCCGACAGCCGGGCGACCTCGGGTTGTCGGCCGACGAACTCGGGCGGGCTGGGCGGGAGTTGGGCGGGGAGGGAGTCGGAGTCGGGGGCCGGGCCGTGGCCATTGCCCGGTCCGGGGCCGGCGTCGGTTGCGCTGTCGGCCGTCGCGGGGCGGGGCCGACGCGTACCGGAACCCCGTGCATCCTCCGAACGTGGCGGGTGTGTGCCCGGTGTCGGCGTGTCCTCGGGGTGGGGGGCCGTGGGGCGCGCCGGGGTGAGGGTGGTCCATTCCTGGCGGAGGACGCGGGTGTGGGCCTCGGTCAGTTCCGGGCCGGGGGCGACCGCCAGTTCCTCGGCCAGGAGCCGTCGTACGCGCGTGTAGGCGGCGAGGGCCTCGGCCTGGAGGCCGGACGAGGCGAGGGCCATGACGAGGGCGGCGTGCAAGGACTCGTTCAGGGGGTCGAGTTCGAGGGCCTGGCGCAGCCGGGGCAGCAACCGCTCGGAGCCGCCGCGGAGGAGGGCCGCGTCGGCGGCCATCCGGGTCGTGTGCACCAACTCCCGTTCCACCGCCGTGAAGACGGCGTGCTCCCGTGCCACGGCGGGGACCCCCATGGCCACCGGACCGCGCCACTCGTTCAACGCGTCCAGGAAGTGCGCCGACGCGGCCTCGGACCGCCCGGTGGCCGCCGCCCGCATGCCCCGCTTGGTGAGCGCGCGGAACCGCAGCAGATCGACCTCGTCCTCGTCCGCCTCCAGCAGATAACCCCCGGCGCGCCGCAGCAGCCGCCGGCCGGGGGCCCGGGGCGGCAGCCCGGGTTCGAGCAGCCGCCGCAGCGAACCGGCGTAACGGCGCACCACGTTGCGCGCACTGGCCGGCGCCCGGTCGGGCCACAGTACGTCGACGATCTCGTCCGACGGCACCGGCCGCCCGGCCCGCACCACCAACAACGCGAGCAGGGCCCGCTGTTGCGGGAACCCGAGATCCGGCTCCCGCCCGTCCAGACACACCCGCAGCGGTCCCAGCACCTCGAACCGCGTCCCCCGAGTCACCCGTATCGCCCGGTCGCGTCGAGCTGGGCCCGTACCTGGTCGGCGTCGGGATGGCCGAGGGTGATGAGGAGGGTGAGCGCCTGCTGACGGACCTCGTGGGCGGTGGCGTGGTCGCTCATCGCCTCGTGCGTGTCGCCGATGTGGACCAGGGTGCAGGCCTCCAGATACGGCACGCCCAGTTCCCGGTAGAGGGCGAGGGCGTGGCCGTAGCCGACGAGCGCGTTCGGATGGCGGCCCAGGTGGTGGTGGGCGTAGGCGAGGGTGTGCCAGGTGGCGGCCTCGCCGTAGCGGTCGCCGAGGTCCTGGAGCAGGGTCAGCGCCTCGTGGCAGTGCCGCAGCGCCTCGCGGTGCTCGCCGAGCAGGGTGTGGTACCAGCCGACGGAGTTGAGGACACTGGCGTACGCGGCCCGGCGGCCACCGGAGCGGAACAGTTCCATGGCCAGCCGGTTGTGGCGCAGCGCGCCGGGCAGATCCCCCTCCTGGTCGCGGGTCCAGCCGAGGCTGCGATGGGTGTCGGCCCGCCCGATGTCGTCGCCCAGCTCGGCGAAGAGCGCCAGCGCGCGGTCGAGGCGGGGGCGGGCCGTGCCGTGCAGCCCGAGCCGGCTCTCCGCCCGCGCCAGCGCCCGCAGCCCCCTGGCCTCCCACCCGGGATCGGCCGTCCGCAGCGCCGCGTCGAGGGCGATCCGCTGGACCGTCGCCCAGTCGTGCCAGTGGCCCCGCCGGTCGAAGAACGGTTCCAGCGACCAGGCGAGCGCGCCCGCCACCCGGTCGCGGCCGGACCGGGCCGCCGCCCCGACGACGGCGAGCAGTACCGGATACTCGGCGGTCAGCCAGGTGAGCGCCTCTTCGTGGCCGGCGAGCGGTTCGGCCTGGACGCCGGCCGGGGCCGGGTCCGGCGGCAGCGGGTCCGCGTGCGGGGCGAGGAGGGGCTCGGCGGCGTGCGCGGTGTGCACGTAGTACGCGTACAGCCGCTCGGTGGCCGCCTCGCGCTCGTCCTCCGGGCGTCGCTCCTCCAGGAGTTCGGCGGCGTGGGCGCGCAGCAGGTCGTGCAGCGCGTACCGGCCGGGGGCGGGCTCGCCCAGCAGATGGACGTCGGCCAGCTCGGCGAGGAGCCGCCGTGCCCGGCGTGCGGGCAGCCCGGTGAGCGCGGCCGTCGCCGCCACCGAGAAGTCCGGGCCCGGATGCAGTGCGAGCAGCGGGAAGAGGTGGGCCGCCGAGGGCGACAGGGCCCCCAGCGACCAGGAGAACACCGCGCCGACGTTCGCGGACGGGTCCGTCCGGCTGAACGCGTCCAGGCTGCCGTGCGCGGCGCGCAGCTCCGCCGCGATCGCCGACAGCGGGAAGCCCGGGTGCGCCGCGGCGCGTGCCGCGACACAGGCCAGCGCCAGGGGCAGCCCGCCGCACAGCGCCGCGATCTCCGTCACCGCCCGCGCCTCCCCGGTGAGCCGCCCGGCACCCAGCCGGCGTTCGAGGAACGCCCGCGCCTGCGCGGTGTCCAGCGGACGCAACGCGAGGGTGTGCGCGCCGTGCGAGGACACCAGGCCCGCCAACTGGTCGCGGCTGGTCACGATGGTGAGACAGCCGGGTGTGCCCGGCAGCAGCGGCCGTACCTGCTCGGTGTCGCGCGCGTTGTCCAGCAGCACCAGGAACCGCCGTCCCGCCAACAGGCTGCGGTACAGCGCCGCCTGCGCGTCCACCCCGTGCGGGACCCGCTCGGGCGGTACGCCCAGCGCGTCCAGGAAGACACGCACCGCCTCACCGGACTCCATGACCGCGCCCGAGGGCGCGAACCCCCGCAGATTGACGTAGAGCTGCCCGTCCGGGAACCGGTCCGCGACCCGGTGCGCCCAGTGCACGGCGAGCGTCGTCTTGCCGATTCCGGCCATGCCGCCGATGGCACTGATCACGACGGTGCCGGTGCCGGCGTCCACGTCGGCGCCGCCGTCGCTGTCGGTCAGGAGGGCCAGCACCTGCTCCAGCTCGGCGCGGCGTCCGGTGAACGTCGGGAGATCGTGGGGGAGTTGGGCGGGTACGGCGGTCGGAGCCCGTGACGGTGGAGTCGGGGCGCCGACGGTCTCGCCCTCGGCCACGGTCACGCCCTCGGCCTCGGGTACCGCGGCCTCGGCCTCGGCTTCGGCATCGGCTTCGGGCGCCGGGGCCTCCGGTGAACCGGTGCCGGTGGCGCCCGGCACACCCTCGCGCCCCGCACCCTCACGCCGGACCCGTCGATGCGCGTCCCGGAGCTCCGGACCCGGATCGATGCCCAGCTCGTCGGCGAGCCGCTCGCGGGCCGCGCGGAAGGTGTGGAGCGCCTCGGTCTCGCGCCCGGTGGCGGCCAGGACACGGACGAGCCGGGCCAGCAGGGGTTCGTCCAGCGGGGCGTCGGCGACCGCCTCCCGGAGCGGGGGCAGTACGGCGGCGGGGAGGCCGGCCCGCAGTGCCGCGTCGGCCGCCTCCCGTGCGGCCGACGCCCGTTCCCGGTCGACCGCCGCGAACCCGGCGCGCTCCCGCAGCTCCTCGGGCAGCCCCGCCCCGACCGGGCCCCGCCACAGCCCCAGCGCCTCGGTGAGCAGCTCCACCACCCGCGTCGCCGACCCCTCGGTGTCGCCACGGACCCGGTGCGCCTCGTCCCGCAGCCGGCGGAACCGCAGCAGATCCAGGGAGTCGGCGTCGACGAGGAGCCGGTAGCCGCCCGCGTCCCGTATCAGCCAGCGGCCGGTGGCACGGTTGGGCAGGCCCGGCTCCAACATCCGCCGCAGGGAGCCGATATGACGCCTGATCACATTGACGGCGCTGTCCGGCGACAGCCGTCCCCACAGCACGTCGACGATCTCGCTCACCGCCACCGGCTGCCCGGCCCGTACCAGCAACAGCGCCAGCAGCGCCCGTTCCTGAGGGCGCCCCCACGCCGGTTCCGCCCCCGTCCGCTCCACCCGGACCGACCCCAGAACCGCGAACCGCACCGGCTCCAGCGCCAATTGGCCCTCCTGATATCTCGTATCTCGTATCTTTCCCCCGCCCATGACCATACGTGATTCCCCGAGTTACCCAGAGTTACGCACAGTCCCCGTCCGTGAGGGAACGGAGGATGGTCCCGCCCGGCCCTTGACTCCCGTGGAAAGCGCTTGCCACACTCGCGGCCCGCCGCGGCCCGCGGACCGCGGACGACCCGGTCGAATCGCGTTCGACACGGCGGGACCGTATGGCAGGCGCACCGAAACCCCCACAGGAGAAGCCGACATGGGACGCAGAGCCGCAGCCCGGCCCACCGACACAGCCCCCACCACCAGCCGCACCCGCACCCGCGCCCTCCTCACCGCGGCCTGTGCGACCGCGCTGCTCACCGCCGCCGCCGCGCTGACCGCGCCCGCGAACCCGGCCCCGGCCCCGGCCCGGAAACTCGCCGCGACCCCGGTCGCCGCCGTGGCTCCGGTCGCCGCCGAGGCCGCGGTCGCGGCGGCGTGCGGCGAGGGCGCGTACCAGGCGGAGGCCGTGCTCAGCGGCGGCACCTGGACGGCCCGGCGCGGCGGCAGCGTGACGTACACCGGTACCGACATGCGCGCCGCGATGCAGGCCGCCGTCAACAGCCTCACCTCCGGCCGGACTTCGAAGGAGCGCGTCGTCGTGCGCGGCTCGGGCTCCATCGGTGCCGGCTCCCGGGTCTCGCTGCCCAGCTACACCGTGCTCGACGTGTGCGGCACGATCGACGTCACCGGCACGGGCTCCGGCGACCAGGCGCCCGTCTACTCCCGGGGCACCCGCGACATCGAGGTCCAGCACCTCAACCTCACCGGCACCCCGCTGTACGGGATCTTCCTGCGCAACGTCCAGAACGTCGTCCTCGGCCGGCTCGACATGCGCCTCTCGCGCGGTCTCGGTGTGCGGATCGACAACCGGGGCGACACCAGCCAGTGGACGCGCAACGTACGGATCGACAACGTCTACGTGTCCGGCGCGAGCAGCCACGCGGTCGAGACGTACGGCGTCGACGGGCTCACCGTGGGCACGGTGACCGCCCGCAACGTCGGTGAGTCCGGGCTGCTGCTCAACCAGACGATCAACGCCACCGTCACCAAGGTCGACGCGGACGGCGCGGGCGCGGGCACCGGCTACGCGGCCTTCCGGATGGCCAACCGCAATGGCCGGGTGGGTAGTTCGTACCCGACCAACATCCGGGTCGGCGAGGTGATCGCGCGCGGCGGCGGACGCGGGGTCTTCTGTGTCTCCGAGAGCGGTGGCGCGGTCATCGACCGGATCAACCTCACCAACACCGGCAACAACGCGATCCTGATCGAGAACTGCTACAACGTGAACCTGGCCGCCCAGAGCGGCACGGTCTCCGGCGGTGGCGAGATCCGCCTCGCCGCGCGCACGGAGTTCGCCAACAACCGCGACATCACCGTACAGAACCTGACGGTCACCAACTCGTCGATCCGGGAGAGTCCCTGCGGCGAGAACACCACCTTCCGCAACAACCGCCTGGTCAACAGCGCCCAGACCATCTGCTGACCGGGCCCCGTCGCGGGGCGCGCCCGGCACCCGCTCCCGGGCGCGCCCATCCGACCGTTTTCGGTCAATTTCGGTGTCTCGTGCGCGTGTTAACCGAATCGCCCGGAAAGGGCAAGTAGCCTGAATGCTTGCAGGTGTCACGTATCTCGCGGATGCTCGGGTCAGACGGGTCCGGTGCCTCCGGTGGGCCGGGTGGGGACGTAGTGGGAGGGTTTGTGACGCGGACGAGGGACGGCATCGATGATCTCCCCGAAGCGGCGGTGCTGCGACGTTCGTTCGATCCCGAGCCCCTCCGAAGAGACCTGGACATACTGGACGAGCGTGCCTGGGGAGCCCAGCGCACGGTCGTCGACGGGGGAGAGCTGACCGACGAGGCCGAGATCGACTGGCGGTGCCTGCCCCTGCGCAGTCCGGCGGGCGACCCCGCCCGCACCGATCCCGGAGGGCCCGGCACCGACGGCTTCGCCGACACCCCGCTGCTGGCGCGCGCACCGCATCTGGCCGAGGTGCTCGACTCGCTCCCGACGCCCCTGCGCTGCGCCCGGCTGATGTCGCTGGCCCCGGGTGTGGAGGTCCCCGAGCACCGGGACACGCCCACCGGGCTCCTCTACGGCTTCGTCCGGCTCCATGTGCCGATCCGCACCAACCCCGGTGCCGTGCTGCGGATCGACGGCAAGGAGCACCGCTGGCGGCCGGGCAGTCTCTGGTACGGCGACTTCGGGCGCCCGCACAGCGTGGTCAACACCGGTGACCGCGCACGGGTCCACCTCGTGGTCGACTGCGCGGTCACCCCCGCACTGCTCGATCTGTTCCCCGAGGACTTCCAACGGCGGGTCCCGCTCAGCGATGTGGCCTTCGCCCGCCCCGAAGTGCCTTTGCGGACCTTCGAGTTGACCGACTTCCAGTGCGCGCTGACGCTGCCGCCGAGCTTTCTGCGGCTGGACGAGCCGGTCGCCGAGCACGCGGAACCCGACCTGGACGCCCGGATCGTCGCCGAGGACGGGCGACTGGTGCTGGACCTGGCCGACGGGCCGCGCTTCGGCCTGGTCCATGTCGGCGGCGGTGAATTCCTGCTCCAGGGCTGGATAGAGGAGCGGGGTCTGTACCTGGGCCTCGCGGGCGACCACCCCCGCGTCGTGCTCTTCTCCCGGCGCGGCCGGCACCGGCAGAGTGTCGAGCGCCCGGCCCGGCCCGCAGCCCTGGCGTGACCCGGGCGGACCGTGGCCTCGGCTCCGCCCGGTCCGCCCTCGTACCGGCACCACCGCCCGGCCCGGCCTCGTACGCGCACCACCGCCCGGCCCGGCAGCCCTGTCGTAGCCCGGCGCGCCCCTGAGTTCGCGGGCCCTTCCCGTCATCCGCCAGGAGGCGGCCCGCGCCTGCCCGGACACCGGCGTCAAGGAGGTGGACCATGCGCTACCTGCACTGAACCCCGGCCCTGACCCACACCGTCGACCACCGAGGAGGAACCATGCGCTACCTGCACTGATTCCGGAGGGACGCGGGGGACCGCCCGGCGAACGCCGCGCGGTTCCACCCGCGTCCCGAGGTGGCGGCCCCGCACCGGGCCGCCACCGGCCCCGGTACCGCCTGCGCTCCAGCCCGACCCTGCCCCACCGACTCGCGGGAGAAGAACCGAGGATGGACCTGTTCCGGCCGCTGGACGACACGACCATCGACGATCCGCACCCCATGTACCACCGGCTCCGGTCGGCCGAACCGGTGCACTGGTACGCGCCGTTGAGCGCCTGGGTGGTGAGCGGGTACGACGACTGCCTCTTCGCCCTGCACCGCACCGACCTCTTCTCCTCCGACTGGCGCCGGGCCGGTATCGAGATCCCGGACAACCTGCTCAGCATCCAGACCCTGGACCCGCCCGAGCACGGGGCCGTGCACCGGGTGCTCATGGACGCCTACCGGCGGCAGGACCTCACCGCGATGCGGGCGCGACTGGAGCGGCTGGCCGACGACCTCCTCGAAAAGCTCGCCGTCCAGCCGGAGTTCGAGCTGATCGAGGCCTTCACCGCCCCGCTGTCCTTCGCCGCGGTCGCCGAACTCTTCGGGGTCCCGGACGCCGACGAGAAGAACATCGTCGCCTGGTCGGAGGCGATCGTCGCCGCCATGGACTCCGGCCTCACCCCGGAGGCCGCCGCACCCGGCACCCGCGCCAGGGACGCGCTCGGCGCGGAGATCTCCGGCTGGCTCGACAGGCGACCGGACCGCGGTCTGCTCGCCGAACTGCGGCGTGCGGAGGCGGACCGGACCATCTCGCGCGACATGATCCTGAACACGCTGCGCGCGATGCTGCATGCCGGATACGCGCCCACGAGCCGCTTCATCGCGGCCTCCGTGCTGTCGCTGCTCCGCTCACCCACCGCCTGGTCCGAACTCCGGGCCAGCGGAGTGACCGAGCGCGCGATCAAGGAACTGCTGCGCCACTCCGGACCCGTCCAGGCCGTCGCCCGGGTCTGCGCCGAGGAGGTGGAGCTGGGCGGCAACCGCCTGGACAAGGGCAGCGACGTCATCCTGCTGATCGCCGCGGCGAACCGCGACCCGGAGCGGTTCCCGCGCCCCGACGAGCTCGACCTGACCCGCGCCGCCGAGCACAACCTGGGCTTCGGCCGGGGCGCGCACGCCTGTGTGGGCGCCTCGCTGGCCCGGCTGACCTGCTCCGTGGCCCTCGACGCGCTGCTGCGCCACACCCCACGGCTACGGCAGACCGGTGAGCCGGTCCACTGGCGGCACGCCACACTGCGCGGTCTGCGCCGACTGCCGGTGAGCGGAGGCGCCGGATGAGCCCGCTCGGCACCGGAACCTCCTCCGACGGCGGCCCCGTGGCGCCGGACGGCAGTCCCGTCGGCCTCTACCGGGTGTTCCCGCCGGGGCGCGAGCCGGCGCTCATCCACGCCGCCCTTCCGCCGGGCGCCGCCGTCCTCGAACTCGGCTGCGGCGCGGGCCGGATCACCCACGCGCTCGTCGGCCTCGGACACCCCGTGGTCGCCGTCGACCAGAGCGCCGACATGCTCGCCTCGGTACGGGACGCCACCCCCGTCCACGCCGACATCGAGGGACTCGACCTCGGGCGCCGCTTCCCCGCGGTGGTCCTCGCCGGCTATCTGGTCAACACCATCGTGCCCGGCCAGCGGGACGCCTTCCTCGCCACCTGCCGACGGCACGTCGCGGACGACGGCGTCGTCCTCGTCCAGCGGACCGCTCCGCGGTGGGCCGCCTCGCTGCGGCCCGGCGGGGAACACCGGTCCGGCGAGTTCTCCGTCACCGTCACCGAGGCCCGGCTCGACGACGGTGTCCTGCACGCCGCCCAGGAATGCCGTCATCGGGGCACGACCTGGACGCATTCCTGGACCGACCTCGTCCACTCCGACGAGACCATCGAGAAACTCGCCGCCGAATCCGGCCTCCCCCTGCACCGCTGGCTCGACGAGGACCGGGAGTGGGCCCTGCTGCGACCGGGCTGAGCCGGACGCCGGCCCCGCGAGCGCCCGGACTCAGCCCTCGGCACCCGCCCGCTGCTCCGACGCGTCCCCGCGAGGCGCGCGTGCGCCGCACACCAGGACGCTCACCAGGCCCAGCGCACCGGCCGCCGCGACCACGACATGGGCCGGGAGGAACTCGGCGGCGGCCCCGGCGGCGGCGAAGCCGACGCCCTGACCGATCATCAGGCCCGCCATCGTGAGGGTCAGCGCCCGGCCCCGCAACTCCTCGGGCGTGGCGTCGAGTACACGCTGATCCAGGCCCATCGCGTAGGTGAACCCGAACCCGCACACCAGCAGCAGCAGTGTCGCCGCCACCAGGCCGGGAGCGAGGACGAAGAACAGCAGCGGTACGAACATCAGACAGCCGAGCGGCAGCACCAGCCGGACGCGCGCGCCGGGCGGCAGCAGGGTCCCCGCGAGGATCTCGCCCAGCACCGACCCCGCCGGCGCGGCGCACAACAGCAGTCCGATCGCGCCGGAGCCGCCGCCCAACTGGTCGGCGTACGGCGCGGCGAGCGCCTCCGGTGCCACGACGAGGGTCGGCGGCAGCCAGGTGAGCAGCAGCAGAGGGCGCAGTCCGGGGGTGGCGAGCACCTGTCGTACACCCCGCAGCGAGGAACGCGCCACCGACGAGCGGTCGTGCTCCTGCCGGGCCGGCAGCCGGCGGGTGCCGAACCTGAGCAGCAGGGCCGCGATCCCGAAGCCCGCCGAGGCCAGGAGCAGTGCCTGCGCGGGAGTCAGGGCGATCAGCAGCAGACCGCCCGCCGCGAAGCCGATGATCTGGGTGCTCTGCGACACCAGCCGCAGCAGGGAGCGTCCGAGGACGTAGCCCGCGCCCGACAGCAGATCGGGCAGGCTCGCCGCGCGCGCCCCCTGGAAGACCGGGGCCACGGTCCCGAGGACCAGCAGCAACAGCAGAAGCAGAGGGATCGGGGCCGACGGCACGGCCATGAGACCGACCACCCCGCAGCTGACGGTCTGGCAGACCACGAGCACATCGCGGGTGGGGTGCCGGTCGGCGACCGCCGACAGGAGAGTGGCCCCGAAGAGATAGGGGGCGAAACCGAGCGCGAAGGTCAGGGAGGACAGCAGGGGGGACCCGGTTCTCTCGTACACCAGTACCGAGAGCGTGATCTGGGCGGTCGCGTTGCCGAGCGTGGCGACGATCTGCGCCAGGAACATCACCCGGAACTCGGCGACGGCGAGGATCTCCCGATAGGTCGACACCTCGACGGCGACCGGGGTGACCTGGGCGACCGGGGCGGAGGAGGCGGACGGTGCCGTCGTCGGGACCCGGCCGGACGGGACGGACGGGGCGGACGGGGCGGATGGGGCGGGCGGGGCAGGCGGGACGGGCGTGCGGGCCGTGGCTGCCCCGGCCGTGCCCGACGGCTCCGGGCCCCGCCGTTCCTCGGCCGTGCCCGACGGCCCCCCGACCGCCGGATCGTCGGCGCGACCGGCACGAGGCGCGCGAGGTGAAGGGGAGTTCTGCTGCGACATGGGCCGCAGCTTCGCGTGACGCCGTGCCGCCGCTCAATCGCTTCGGACATACTCGAATCCGCCCGGCGAGCGAGCCGGGCGGCCCGGGCGGGAACCAGCGCGAACCCAGGAGGAGGCCGGGCCGCATGGCCGTACAGCTACTGGTGGAGACGGGCGATCTGCTGCGCTGCCGCTTCGCGCTCTCCCCGCTCTGGGAGACCGTGGCCGCGGTCCGCACCCTGGCCGACCCGCGCCGTCAGGCGTACCACCTCCCCTGGGTGCGGCGGGTACGTCCGCTCGTCGACGACGCGACCCTCGCCCCGCTGCTCGCCCTGCTGCCGCACACCGGCTACACCCCCGACTTCCTCACTCCGCCGCCCTCCGGCCCCCTGGCCGCCTTCGACGACGAACTGGCCCAGGTGGCGGCGACCCCCCTCGCCCAGGTCGCCGAGGAACTGCGCCGCTGTCTGCGCGGTCCCGAGCGCGGCAGCCCGCCGGACCGGGCGCTCGCCGACCGCCTCCTCGCCGACCCCGCCCGCACGGTGGCCGAACTCGGCGCACTCGTCCGACTGTGCTGGGACCGCCTCGTCGCCCCGCAGTGGCCACAACTGCGCGATCTGCTGCACGCCGACATCGCCCTGCGCACCCGACAGGTCGCCACCGGCGGCTTCCAGTACGTCCTCGACGAACTGCACCCCTCCGTGCGCCGGCACGACGACCACCGCCTGGTGATCGACACCCCGCACCGCGTCGTCCGGCGGCTGGGCGGGCGGGGCCTGCTCCTGCTGCCGAGCGTGTTCGTCTGGCCGGCCCTGACCGTCGTCGCCGAGCCGCCCTGGCAGCCCACCGTCGTCTACCCCGCGCGCGGCATCGGCGACCTCTGGAGCCTCGCCCGCCCCGCCGCGGAGCCCGGGGGCGGCGGAGCGCTGGCCCACCTCATCGGCCGTACCCGCGCCCGTATCCTCAGCGGCCTCGACCGGCCCACACCCACCAGCACCCTGGCCCGGCTGCACGGCACGAGCCCCGCCACCGTCTCCGGGCACATCTCCGCACTGCGTGCGGCGGGCCTCGTCACCAGCTACCGGGTGGGACGTTTCACCTATCACGAGCGCACCGCCCTGGGCCTCGCCCTCTCCGGCTGACACACGCCCCGGCCGTCAGGCGCTCCAGCCGATACACGCGCCCCCATGGGCCGCAGGCCGCCCCCGCAGGGTCCTCCCCGCCCCGCGCGTCCCTCGCGCACCCCACCCGTCACCGTGGCGTACGGCAATCTTGACGACGCGGATGTTACCGGTAACACTTCGAGGGTCCCAGTCACGGAGAGGCGGAGTCGCGCGTGCCCGACACACCTATCGCGCAAGAGGTGACGCACAGCCGACCGGCCACGCGGACAAGGGTGTTCAGCCCCGCCGCCGTGGCCGCGTCCTGTGTCGGCTTCGTCCTGATCGGCGTGCTCCAGGCGCTCTACGGCCCCGCGATCCCGGCCTTCCGCGACACCTACGACCTGTCGCCGTCGGCCGCCGGGCTCGGGCTGAGCGCCCACTTCGTCGGCGGGGTCCTCGGCGTACTGCTCTTCGACCGGCTGTTCGGGCGGATCGGCAACCGACGGCTCCTCGGCACCTCGTACCTGCTGATGGCCCTCGGCGCGGCGGGCTTCGCGCTCGCCCCGGACTGGCCCTCCTCCCTCGCCGCCGCCCTGCTCGCCGGCGTCGGCTTCGGCGGCATCGACTACGGCCTCAACCAGCTCTTCGCCGTCGGCTTCGGCCACCGCTCGACCGCCATGCTGAACATCCTCAACGCCCACTTCGGCATCGGCGCGATCCTCGGCCCCGCCCTCGTCGCCGCCTTCGGGGCCGAGCACTACCCGGCGCTCTTCCTGGCCTTCACCGCCGTCACCCTGCCCCTGCTGCTCTGCCTGCGGGGCGTACGCGACCGGGTGCCCCAGCCGGGCGCCGAGGCGGCCGGGGGAGCCGAAGGGCAGGCCGGCGGCCGGGTGCTCGGCCGCAGCCTCGGCTCGGTGCTCGCCGTCTTCGTCGTCCTCTACATCCTGCACGTCGGCGTCGAGACCGGCGTCGGCGGCTGGGAACCCACCCATCTGGAGACGGTCGGGTACGGCGCCGGAGCCGCCGCGACCGCCACCTCCGTGTACTGGCTGATGATGACGGCCGGCCGCTTCCTGGTCGCCCCCGTCGCCCTCCGGTACTCACCCCAGACGATCATCACCGTGTCCTGCGCGGGCATGACCGTCTGTCTGCTGCTGGCCTCGGTGCCCCAGCTCGCCCCGTTCGCCTACGCCGGAGTCGGCCTGTTCATCGCGCCGATCTTCCCCACCGGCCTGCCCTGGCTCAACGCGGCCGCGCCCCGGGCCCGCCGGGCCGGCGCGCTCGTCATCGCCGCGTCCATGACCGGGGGAGTGGCGGCGGGCCCGGCGCTGGGCAAGGCCATCGAGTGGTCCGGCGTCCGCGCGGTCCCGCTGCTGCTCTGCGCCGTCTCGGCGGTGTGCCTGCTGGCCACGCTCTGGCTGATCCGCGCCACCCGCACCGACCCGGCGCCCCCGTAGCCCCGTCGGCGCGGCCCTCGCCGACCGTCCGGCCCGGCCACGTCCCGCTCTGTCCCGCCCTGTCCTGTCCTGTTCGCCCCCCACCCCCAGTCGAAGGGAAACAGCCTTGCGCCCGCCCGCCCTCACCACGTCGTCCGACGGTTTCCTCCTGCACGGTGAGCCGTTCCGGATCATCTCCGGCGCGATGCACTACTTCCGCATCCACCCCGACCTGTGGGCCGACCGGCTGCGCAAGGCCCGGCTGATGGGCCTCAACACCGTGGAGACGTACGTCCCCTGGAACCTCCACCAGCCCGACCCGGACAGCCCGCTCGTCCTCGACGGGCTGCTCGACCTGCCCCGCTATCTGAGCCTCGCCCGCGCCGAGGGCCTGCACGTCCTGCTGCGCCCCGGCCCGTACATCTGCGCCGAGTGGGACGGTGGCGGTCTGCCCTCCTGGCTCACCTCGGACCCCGACATCCGGCTGCGCTCCAGCGACCCCCGCTTCACGAACGCCCTCGACCGCTACCTCGACATCCTGCTGCCCCCGCTGCTGCCGCACCTGGCCGCGAACGGCGGCCCGGTCATCGCCGTCCAGGTGGAGAACGAGTACGGGGCGTACGGCGACGACACCGCGTACCTCAAGCACGTCCACCAGGCGCTGCGCTCGCGCGGGGTCGACGAGCTGCTGTTCACCTGCGACCAGGCGGGCTCCGGCCACCATCTGGCCGCCGGGAGCCTGCCCGGGGTCCTGTCCACCGGCACCTTCGGCGGCAGGATCGAGGAGTCCCTGGCGGCACTGCGGGAACACATGCCCGAAGGGCCCCTGATGTGCTCGGAGTTCTGGATCGGCTGGTTCGACCACTGGGGCGAGGAGCACCACGTCCGGGACGCCGAGAGCGCCGCCGCCGACCTGGACAAGCTGCTGGCCGCCGGTGCCTCCGTCAACATCTACATGTTCCACGGCGGCACCAACTTCGGCTTCACCAACGGCGCCAACCACGACCAGTGCTACGCCCCGATCGTCACCTCCTACGACTACGACGCGGCCCTCGGCGAGTCCGGCGACCCCGGCCCCAAGTACCACGCGTTCCGGGAGGTCATCGCCCGTCACGCGCCCGTCCCGGAGGAGCCGGTCCCGTCCCCCGCGCCCAAACTCGGCGGGATCACCGTGGAGTTGGACCGCAGGGCGCCGCTGCTGCCGTACGCGACCTCCCTCGACGCGTCCGTGGGACGGTCCGAACACCCGCTCACCATGGAGGAGTTCGGCCAGCGTTCCGGCTACGCCCTCTACCGCACGACGTTCCCCGAGGCGGGCGACGGTCTGCTGCACTTCGAGGGCGGGGTCGGCGACCGCGCCCAGGTCTTCGTGGACGGCGCCCCCGTCGGCGTCCTGGAACGCGAACGCCACGACGAGACCCTGCCGTTGCGGGTCCCGCACGCCGGCGCCACGCTCGACGTGCTGGTCGAGAACATGGGCGGCGTCAACTACGGCCCCCGGATCGGCGCCGCCAAGGGAATGCTCGGCCAGGTCACCTTCAACGGCACCGCGCTGCTCGGCTGGGACACCCACCGCCTCCCGCTGGCCGACCTGTCCACGGTGCCCTTCGCCCCGGCCCCCGCCGACGCGGCCCCGGTCACCGTCCCGGCCTTCCACCACGGCACCTTCGAGATCGCGACCCCCGCCGACACCTTCCTCTCGCTGCCCGGCTGGACCAAGGGCCAGGCCTGGATCAACGGCTTCCACCTCGGCCGCTACTGGAACCGCGGCCCGCAGCGCACCCTCTACGTCCCGGCCCCCGTCCTGCGCGCGGGCGCCAACGAACTGGTCCTGCTGGAGCTGAACGCCACGACCGGCGCCCGAGCGGAGTTCACGGACACGCCGGACCTGGGCCCGGTGAAGCCCTGATGACACCGCCGCAGCCGCAGCCGCAGCCGCACCGGCTGCGGCTCCCGGCCGGGCGGGTGCCGCCGCTGCGCGGCCACCTCCCGTTCGCCGACGCGCCGGGCGTGGCCGACCCCGTCGAGGTCACCAGCCGCTGGCTGACGCGGGGCGGCCGGCCGTGGTTCCCCGTCTCCGGCGAGTTCCACTACTCCCGCTACCCGGCCGGGGAGTGGGAGGAGGAACTGCTGAAGATGAAGGCGGGCGGGGTGACGGCCGTCGCCGCGTACGTCATCTGGATCCACCACGAGGAGGTGGAGGGCCGTGTCCGCTTCGACGGCGACCGCGATCTGCGCCGCTTCGCCGAACTCTGCGCCCGCCACGGCCTGGACCTCATCCCCCGCATCGGGCCCTGGGTGCACGCCGAGGTCCGGGGCGGCGGGCTGCCCGACTGGGTCCTCGCCCGCACGGACGCGCCCCGCACCGACGATCCGGCCTACCTCGCCCCCGTACGCACCTGGTACGAGGCGATCGCCGGGCAGCTGCGCGGTCTGGACCGGGCCCACGGCGGTCCGGTCGTCGCGATCCAGATCGAGAACGAGCTGTACGACCGGCCGGGCCATCTGCTCACCCTGAAGCGGCTCGCGCAGGACGCGGGCCTGTCGGCGCCCCTGTGGACGTCGACCGCCTGGGGCGGGGTCCGGCTGCCCCCCGACGAACTCCTCCCGCTCTACGGCGGTTACCCCGAGGCGTTCTGGACCGAGGCCGACGGCGGCTGGCCCGACACCTGCCGCAAGCACTTCTTCTTCACCGACCAGCGCGACGACGAGGGCATCGGCGCGGATCTCCGCCCGACCGCCGTGCGCGACGGCGACCCGTCGTCCACAGCGGCCTCGGAGGCCTCGGCGGCCCGATTCCCCTGGGCCACCTGTGAGTTGGGCGGCGGCATGGCGGTGGCCTACCACCGTCGGCCGCGCGTCGAGGCCGCCGACGTCGGCGCCCTCGGCCTCACCAAGATCGGCTGCGGCTCGGTCTGGCAGGGCTACTACATGTTCCACGGCGGCACCAACCCACCCGGCGACCTCACCTCCCTCCAGGAGTCGCACGCCACCGGCTACCCCAACGACCTCCCCGTCCTCACCTACGACTTCCAGGCCCCCCTCGGCGAGTACGGCCAGTACCGCCCCTCCTACGACGAACTCCGCCTCCAGCACCTGCTGCTGGCCGACTTCGGTCATCTGATCGCCCCGATGGACTCGGTGCTGCCCGAGCGGCTGCCGGCGGGTCAGCACGACCGGGAGACACTGCGGTGGGCGGTGCGCGGTGACGGCCGCTCGGGCTTCCTCTTCGTCAACAACCACCAGCCGCACGAGCCCTTGCCGGAGCATCCGGGGACGTCGTTCGAGGTGGGGTTCCCGGACGGCGGCACGGCTCTGTCGTTGCCGAGCACACCCGTCACCGTCCCCCAAGGGGCCTACTTCTGCTGGCCGTTGAGGCTGGAGATCGCCGGGCTGCGGCTCGACTGGGCCACCGCGCAGCCCGTCTGCACGGTCGACGACGGCCGGGGCCGTACGGTCCTGGTGCTCGCCGCGATCGACGGCATCGACCCCGAACTCGCCCTGGACGCGCGGACGGTGACGACCGTCTCCGCTCCTTCGGGAGAGGTGTCGACCACGAGTGACCGCGTCCTGGTGACCGGGCTGCGTCCCGGTACCGACGCGCTCGTCGAGGTCGACGCCGCCGACGGCAGCCGGGTCGGTCTGCTCGTCCTCGACGCGGCGACGGCCCGTACCGCCTACCGGGGCCGGGCCTGGGGCGCCGAGCGGCTGGTGCTCGCCGAGTCCGGTGGCGGGGTGGTCTTCGACGCCCACACGGACGAGGTGCGGGTCCATGGGGGAGGGCCGTCGGCGTCGGTCGCCGTGCTGCCCGCGCCGGGGCGTCCTCCTGTGGTGGCGGGGGCGACGGTGAAGGAGGCGGAGGACGGGGTGTTCGTCCGCTACACGGTGGTGGGGGCGGGCGAGGACGGGGGGTCTGGGGGCGGGGCCGGTGGGGTGTCGGTCTCGTTGGTCCGGTCCGCGGGGGTGGCTCCGCCGGTGGTGACGGGGGTGTCGGGGCGGGCGAGTGTGCCGGGGGAGGAGTGGTTCGGGGAGGTGGGCGCCGAGTATGTGGTGGTGCTGCCGGATGATCCGCCGGCGGGGGCGCTGCTTCGGGTCCACTGGAGTGGGGATGTGGCCCGTGCGGATGTGGGGGGCCGCCTTGTCGCCGATCAGTTCTACTCGGGGGCGGGCAGTGTGTGGGAGATCGGGGTGGGGCGGTTGCCTGTGGGGGTGGTGCGGGTGCGGGTGTTGGCGTTGCCCGCCGGGGCGCCGGTTCATGTGCCGGGCTGGGCGGGGGACTCCGAGATCCCGGCGGAGATCACCCGGGTCGAGCTGATCACCCCCCACACCTGGAGCCTCCGCCCCGGCTGACCCTCTCCTCTCGCCCCCGCCGCCCCTACCCGACCCATCCCCAGGGGCTGCGCCCCTTCGACCCCGAGAGGGCCGGGGGGGTGGGTGGGACGAGGGGTGGGGTGGTCAGGGGTGGGTGGGTGAGTGCGGGTCCGGTGGGGGCTGGTCGCGCAGTTCCCCGCGCCCCTAAAGGCCCAGGCCCCTCTGGGCCTGAAAGCCCAGCCTGTGTGGGGCTGAAAGTCCAGCCTGTGTGGGGCTGAAAGCCCAACCCGTGTGGGCCTGACAGTCCAGGCCCCGGCGGGCCTGGAAGACCACGGCCCCGCGGTCCGGAAAGCCGGTCGGCGGCGGGTCTGAAAAGCACGGGGCGTAGCCCCTGCTTTTCAGGGGCGCGGGGAACTGCGCGACCAGCCCCCACCGGACCCGCACTCACCCACCCACCCCTGACCACCCCACCCCTCGTCCCACCCCCCCGGCCCTCTCGGGGCCGAAGGGGCGCAGCCCCTGGGGATGGGACGGGTAGGGGCGGCGGGGGCGGAAACGCCGGTTCTATTCTTTGGCACCAGGCAGAACCCCCTCGATCCGCCCCCCGTCGAAAAGGAGCCAGCCGCATGCCCCGAGGCACCCCGGACGGCACCGCGGCCGACCCCCCCGACACCACCCCCCGAGGCCGCAGCCGCCGCAACTTCGCCGGCTCCCGCCCGGTGATGGACGACGTGGCCCGCCTCGCGGGCGTGTCCAAGCAGACCGTCTCCCGCGTCCTCAACGACAACCCGGCCGTCCGCCGGGAGACCCGCGAGGCCGTCCTGGAGGCGATGCGCACCCTCGGCTACCGCCCCAGCCGCAGCGCCCGCTCGCTCGCCAGCGGCCGCACCCGGATGCTCGGAGTGATCTCCTTCGACGCGGCCCGCTACGGCCCCGCCGCCACCCTGACCGCGATCAACACGGCCGCCCAGGACGCCGGCTACCTCGTCAGCTCCATCGCCCTGGACACGGCGGACCGGGACACCGTGGTCCAGGCGGTCGACCGGCTGTCGGCGGAGGGCGCGGACGGCATCATCGCGATCGCCCCCCAGCGCCCGGTCGCCACCGCCCTGGCCGGCGCCCGCCCCGACACCCCGCTGGTGATGCTGGACAACGGCCTCGGCGACGGCACCCCCGTGGTCTCCTCGGACTTCACGGCGGGCGCCCGGCTGGCGACGGAGCATCTGCTGGGCCTCGGCCACCGTACGGTCTGGCACATCGCGGGACCCACGGGCTGGACGTCCGCCGAGCGCCGTGCGGCGAGCTGGCGCGAGACCCTGGAGCGGGCCGGTGCCCGGGTCCACGCGCCCCTCGTCGGGGACTGGAGCGCCGACTCCGGTTACGAGCTGGGCCGGCGGCTCGCGGACCGCCCGGAGGTCACCGCCGTGTTCGTCTCCAACGACCAGATGGCCCTGGGGCTGCTGCGCGCGCTGCACGAGGCGGGGCGCCGGGTCCCGGACGACGTCAGCGTGGTCGGTTACGACGACATCCCGGAGGCGGCGCATCTGCTGCCGCCGCTGACGACGATCCGTACGGACTTCTCGCTCATCGGCACGGTGGCGCTGCGCTTGCTGGTGCGGCAGTTGGGGGAGCCGGGGGTTTCGGGGGGCGCGGCGGTGGTGGGATCGGTCGTGCCCGTCGAGCTGATCGTTCGGGACAGTACGGGGGCGGTGGGGTAGTTCTCGGGCGCCTATGGGGGGTGCGTCGTTGGTTCTCGGGCGGGTGCGGGTCCGGTGGGGGCTGGTCGCGCAGTTCCCCGCGCCCCTTACGGGCGCCCCCCTGGCCCGGCGTCGAACGCCGGGCCAGGGGTCACCTCACGGTTTCCTGGCGATCGCCCCGTACATCGCGATGTCCTCGTCGCGGATGCCCTGCTCGCCCGTGCCGTCCGGGAGCCACTTGTGGACCTGGACGATGCCGGGCTCGACGAGGTCGAGGCCGTCGAAGAACTCGTGGGCCTCGTCGATGGTGCGCAGCCGCATCGGCATGTCGCGGGCCGCGTACTCGCGGGCGACGCGGCCCACCTCCTCGGGGGCGAACTCGGCGGTGCCGATGGTCATCGCCAGATAGCTGCCCGAGGGGAGCGGTTCGAGGAGACGGCGGACGATGCCGACCGCGTCGTCCTCGTCCAGGACGAAGTGGACGATCGCGATCACGGTGAGCGCGACCGGCTTGCTCAGGTCGAGGGTGTCCCGGAACTCGGCGGAACCGAGGACGGTCTCCGGGTCCTGGAAGTCGGCCTCGATGTACGCGGTCTTGCCCTCGGGGGTGCTGGCCAGTAATCCCTGGGACAGGGTGAGGACGATCGGGTCGTTGTCCACGTAGACGACCCGGGACTCGGGGGCCACCGACTGGGCTATCTCGTGGAGGTTGGGGGAGGTGGGGATGCCGGTTCCGATGTCGAGGAACTGGCGCATGCCCGCCTTCTCGGCGAGCCAGCGCACCGCGCGGTTCATCCAGTCGCGGTTGGCGCGCATATGGACCGGCAGGGCCGGCCACTCGTGCGCCATCGCGTCACCGGCCTCCTTGTCGGCCGGGTAGTAGTCCTTGCCGCCGAGGATGTAGTCGTAGATACGCGCGGAGTGCGCGTGCTCGGTGTCGATCCGGTCGGCCGGCCATCCGTTGTCGGGCAACGCCGTCCCTCCCATCAGGTCGTGTCGTACAGAAACAGGTAGATACAGGTAGATACCGGTGCAGACAGAGGTGCAGGTGCAGGTGCAGGTGCCGATGATGCGGTGGGTCTCAAACAGCTCGTCAAACAGATGGTGCGTCAACAGGACGTCGCAGCAAGCGGGTTGAGCGGGTCAGAGCAGGAAGTCGGCCTCTCCCGCCTTCACACCGGTCAGGAACGTGGTCATCTCACGGGGGGTGAAGAGCAGCGCGGGCCCGTCCGGGTCGGTCGACTGGCGTACCGCGACCCGGCCGTCGGCGAGCTTCTTCACCTCCACGCAGGCGCCGCCGGCGTCGTCGCTCCAGGGCCGGTGCCAGTCCTGGACGCCGAGCTCGCGGGCCGGCATGCCGTTGCGGACGTCGTGGTGTACTCCGTGGGTTGTGTGGTGGTGCACGTCAGAGCTCCTTGCGTAGTGCGCCGAGGAGAGCCTCGGTCTTGCGGGCGGGCGCGGACTGCGCGCCCAACCGGTCCAGGGCCTCGCGGTAGACGACGACGTCCTCCCCCTTGTCGAGGTAGACGGCGCCGACCAGACCGTTGAGGTAGACGATGTCGGGCAACTCGGGTGCCCTGAACCGGAAGAGATGGAACGCACCGGCCCGCATCGCCGGGTGCGGGCCGTTCTGGAACGGCATGATCTGGACCGTCACATGCGGCAGCCGGTTCAGCTCGATCAGATGGTCGACCTGGGCGCGCATCACGTCCGGTCCGCCGACCGGCCATCTGAGCACCGTCTCGTCCATCACCACCCACAGCCGCGGCGGTTGCGCACGGGTGAGGAGTTCCTGGCGCCGCATCCGCAGCGCCACGCGCCGCTCGGTGTCCGCCGTCGCCGCGTGCGGGTTGCCGGCACCGAGGAGGGCGCGGGCGTACTCCTCGGTCTGGAGCAGACCGTGCACGAACTGCGGCTCGTACGCGCGGATCTGGAGCGCGGCCTGTTCCAGGCTCAGATAGGCGGCGAACCAGTCGGGCAGGACATCGCGGTAGGTGTGCCACCAGCCGCGCTTGTTGGCCTCGCGGACCGACTTGAGGAAGGTCTCGATCTCCTGCTGGTCCGAGACGCCGTAGATCTGGAGCAGTTTCTCGACGTCGGGGAGGCGGAGCCGGGCGACCTTGGCGGCCTCCAGCCGGCGGATCGTGGAATGGCTGACTCCGATCGCCTCGCCCGCCTGCTCGAACGTCAGCCCGGCACGGGTGCGCAACTCCTCCAGCTGTCTGCCGAGGATCATGCGCAGCACGGATGGGGCTCCGCCCCAGTCCGTTTCCGCGGTCACGCCCACCACCCCTCACGCCGGGCAACAGAGCCATGTCGAACTGGACTACGAATCCTGCGCACTTTCGTTCAAGGAATGCGCGTTGTTGTGCGAGTCGCTTCGAGAGCGCAGTCTGACACGATCTTGGCTCGAACGGGGGCAGCATGCGTCCCACAAATTGCAAATTTCAACTTGCTGGTTGCGAGGTGTTGTTCGCGGATGCCACAGTGGTCATACCGTCACGGCTTCGGTGAACGCTGAGGCTGCGCGGCCAGGTTGGGGGAGATGTGGCCGCAACTCAGCGCTGTTCCCCGCGAGTTGCCAGTGCTCGTGGTGGACGGCGAGACGGCCGTGGCACCGGCACCGCTGCGGTGCGAAGGGCCGACGAAAGGCATACGGCGATGGCTCCGCCCACCCTCCCCCAGTCCACGGACCGGTTACCCCCGACCATGTACCCACCCCTTGGAGCAGAGGCCTACGAACCCCACAGAGCGGGTGTGTTCGGACTGCCCGCGGTGCCCGCCTCGGCGGGCGAGGCGCGCAGAACCGTGCGCGAGCTGCTCGGCGAGTGGGGGGTGCGTCCGGAGACCCGTGAGGACGCCCTCCTGATCACGTCCGAGCTGGTCACCAACGCGCTGACGCACACGGACAGCGAGTGGATCGTGTGCCGACTGCATCTCACCGGCCGACGGCTCCGGATCGAGGTCGAGGACCAGAACAGCCGTCACACACAGCCTGCCCGGCGTCGTCCGGGCCCCGACGACCAGAACGGGCGAGGGCTCTTGCTGGTCGGCATGCTCAGCAGCGACTGGGGGGTGCGCGACACCCCACAACGGTCCGGTCGTGTCGTCTGGGCAGAACTGCCGTCGGAGGGCCGGGACACCGCCGATCCCGCCCCTCCGACGGCCCCGCACGAGATCGAAGGCCTCCCCTTGACCGACCTCACCGACCCGTCCTGGACGTAACCGCTCCGCCCGGCACACGGCGTCGCACCGGCATCCGGCCGGCTGCGACGGCGTGGTCGCGCGCCGCGCGCTTCCCCGCGCCCCTTCGGGGGCGCGGTCGCTACGCTGCCTCCACAGTCGGCCCGTCGCCGTGGGAGGCAGCGTGCGCAGCGAGTTCGAGATCGACGTCCTCGTGCTGGGGGGAGCGGGCGTCGACACCATCGTCTACGTCCCCGAACTGCCCCTGCCGTTCGCGGACAGCCATCTGGTGCCGGCCATCGAGACCCGGGCCGGGCAGACCGGCGACTTCCTGGCCGTGGCCACGCACACGCTCGGCCTGCGCACCCACCATTTCGACCTGCTCGGCGCCGATCACGAGGGCGACCTCGTCCGGGCCCTGCACCGCGACCGGGGCGTCCCCTTCACCGAGGCGCCGCTGCCCGGCGGCACCCGGCGCGCGGTCAACCTGGTCGGTCCGGACGGCCGCCGCTGCTCGCTCTACGACGGCAGCCGGAGCCAGGAGGTGGACGAACTGCCGCCGGACACGGTCCGCGCGCTGGCCGGGGTCAGCCGCCACGTCCATGTCTCCATCAGCCAGCCCTGCGCAGCCTCCCTGCCGGTGCTGGCCGAGCTGGGGGTGAGCGTCTCCACCGATCTGCACGACTGGGACGGCGTCAACCCGTACCACGAGCCGTTCGCGTACGCCGCCGACCTGGTCTTCGTGTCGGCCGCCGCGCTCGCGGACCCGGAGCGGACCATGCGCCGGATCACCGAGCGGGGCCGGGCCGAGGCCGTCGTCGCCACGGACGGGGCGCGCGGCGCGTACCACCTCGTCGACGGCGAACTGAGCCACATCCCGCCGGTGGCCCCGCCGGCGCCGGCGGTGGACTCCAACGGCGCGGGGGACGCGTTCGCGGCGGGCTACCTCTTCGGCCGGCTCACCGGTGAACCCCCGCACCGGTGCGGCCTGTTGGGCGCGATCGCGGGCGCGTACGCCTGCACGGTCCCCTCGACCCGTACGGACTCCATCGGCCGCGGAGAACTGCTCGCCCGCGCCGGGGAGCCGGTCCGCTGACCGCTCAGCCCGGCCGCAGGCCCGCCGCCACCAGACGGGCCTCCATCCGGCGGCGGGCCGCGCCGAGGACGGCGAGGAGGAGTTCCTTGCTGGAGTGGCGCTGGCGTACGTCGCAGAGCAGGACGGGGACGGCGGGCGGCAGGTCGAGCGCCTGGCGGACCTGCTCGGTGTCCACGTCACGGTGCCCGTCGAAGCAGTTGACGCCGACCGCGAACGGAATGTCGCGGGACTCGAAGAAGTCGACCGCGGGGAAGCAGGCGTCGAGCTTGCGGGTGTCGGCGAGCACGACGGCCCCGAGGGCACCGCTGCACAGGTCGTCCCACATGAACCAGAAACGGTCCTGTCCCGGCGTCCCGAAGAGGTAGAGCACCAGTTCGGGGGAGAAGGTGATCCGGCCGAAGTCCAGGGCGACCGTGGTGGAGACCTTCCTCTCGACACCTCTGAGGTCGTCCACCCGTCTGCCGGCCTCGGTGATGTGCTCCTCGGTCGCCAGCGGGGTCACCTCGCTCACCGAGCCCACCATCGTGGTCTTGCCGACGCCGAAGCCGCCCGCTATGAGGATCTTCAGGGCGGTGGGTACCAGAGGCTCGACGGACACGATCCATCACCCTTTCGACGAGTTCCAGGCCCGGCCGCCGTCGCGGCTCACGCGTCCTGCACATAATCGGACGGGGTCTCCGAACGGGGCGCCGCGCTCAGGTACTTGCCGACCTGCTTGACCAGGGTGCCCATCTCGAAGGCCATCATGCCGACGTCCACCTCCTCCGAGGCGATCGCGGCGAGCCGCGCGCCCCGGCCCGCGGCGGTGACGAAGAGGAACGCCCGCTCCATCTGGATGACCGTCTGCTGGACCTCGCCGCCCTGGAAGTGCCGGGCCACACCCCGGGCCAGACTGTGCATGCCCGAGCCGACGGCGGACAGATGTTCCGCGTCGTCGAACCGGATGTCCTTCGACTTGCCGATGAGAAGGCCGTCCCCGGAGAGCACGATGGCGCAGTGGATCTCGGGTATGCGCTCCACGAGTCCGTCCAGCAGCCAGTCCAGTTGGGGACCGGGTCGTTCCTGCTCTGTCATGTCGTGCGTGTTCCTCACGGTTCGGTCGGCGCCAGGGGCGGCGCCGGGTCGTCGGGGCGCCGGGGGGAGCGCCCGTCAGGCGGCACCGGGGCCCGGCCGTGGCGCCGGCCGGCCGGGGGCCGCGTCGGTGTCGTCCGGTCCGGTGAGCCGGGCCCGCGTCGAGCCCCGCCGGATCGCCACGATGGCACGGGCCAGGGCGTCCGGGCGGAGCGTGTCCCGCGCGTCGTCGTCCGCTCCGGGGCCCTCGGCCGTGTCCTCGCGGGCCGGTGGCGTGGCCGGGGCGCTCCGGGGCCGGCGGGGCAGACCGTGCGGGCTCCGCGGGAGGGGCGTCGGGCCGGTCTCGGTGCGGGAGGGGTCACCGCTCATCCGGGCCACCGTGTCGTATCGTGCCGCGGTCCGATGCGGGGGAGGGTGCCAGGCATCTGATTCCTCGTACGACAGTGAACATCCGATGACGACGGGGACGCGGCGAGCCGTCCGGCATCCCTGTGCTCCGGCTCGACACGCCGAGTCGGCGAGTGTCAGCGGGCGGACGGAACGCTATCAGGACCCGAGGCCCGTCGTCAGCACCGGCCGACCGCAACTTGGGGCCGGGCGGGCGTAATTGACGGGCACTTCGGGACCGCTCCGGTGCGGGGCGGGCGGCGCGACGGTGGAGCGGAACGTTCCGGAGGTTGCCGGGAAGCTGACTTGTCGACACGTCAGCACCTCGGAACGGGCACGGTCCGGCCACATCCGACTCCCGGACGCGTGGCTTGAATTCTGTGACACCCTGCTCAAACATGCGCGCGGGGCGCGGCAGTTTGGTATTTGGCGGTGCACAGCGCGGAGGGAAGGGTGTTCATGTCTGGTGTGCCTGGTGGTCCGGCCACCTCCTGCCCGTTTTCGGGTCGGCGACGTCACATGAGTTCGCGTCGGAAAGTATCAAAATGTGGACATCGCCGCGCTCATATCTCACATTCGGGATCAAATTTCAACCGTCTATGTTTCGGCCAAACCCTCTAAACGATCTTGGCGTAAGAGGTTGATTTGTAGACCATGTTGGGCATCGGTCACACTCCCGAACGGAACACGACCGACGCACAGCCACCGCGTCTCCCCCGGGCGCGGGAGAACGCCTAGAAGGGCTTGGCGTGGAACACGTCTTCACAACCCAGGATCATGAGGATCTACGGCAGCGCGTACGCGAGTTCGCCGAGCGTGTGGTGCGGCCTCTGATACCCGAGATGGAGGCCTCCCGGACCGTACTGGTGGGGCTCTCCCGGCTGATCGCCCAACAGGGCTGGATCGGCGCCACGATCGACCCGGTCTACGGCGGCATGGGCGCGGGCCATCTGGCCAAGACCGTCATCATCGAGGAACTGTCCCGGGTGAGCGGCGCGATGGGGGCCATGGTGCAGGCCTCCCAGCTCGGCGTCGCCAAGATCGTCCACTTCGGTGACGAGAGCCAGAAGCGGCACTGGCTGCCGAGGATCGCCTCGGGAGAGGTGCTCCCGACCATCGCTGTGACCGAGCCGGGGTCGGGGGGCCACGTGGCCGGCATGGAGAGCAGCGCGGTGCGGGACGGCGACGACTACGTCCTCAACGGCCGCAAGGTCTTCGTCGGCAACAGCCATGTCGGCGACGTGCACGGGGTGGTGGTCCGCACCGGGCCCGGCTCCAAGGGCATGACGGCCTTCCTCGTCGAGTCCGACCGGCCCGGCTTCTCCCTCGCCGAGCAGGTGCCCTCCATGGGCCTGCACGGCTTCAGCTTCGGCGAACTCATCTTCGAGGACTGCCGCGTCCCGGCCGCCAACCGCCTGGGCGAGGAGGGCGAGGGGCTGGCCGTGGCCTACTCCTCGTCGGTGCTCTACGGCCGCCTCAACCTCACCGCGGTGTCCCTGGGCATCCACCAGGCGGTGTTCGAGGAGACCGCCCGGTACTGCGGCGAGACCCAGCGCTACGGGCGCCCGCTGGGGCACCTGCCCAACATCAAGATCGAGCTGGGGCGGATGCTGCAACGCCTCACCCTCGCGCGGCAGAGCGCCTATCTCGCCGCGCATCTGCTGGACCAGGGACAGCCCTGCGACGTCGAGTTGATGACCGCGAAGCTCTTCAACGTCGAGTCGTCCATCGAGTCGGCCCAGGCGTCCGTCAAGATGCACGCGGCCTGCGGCCTGTTCACCGACCGCCCGGTCGAGCGCTATCTGCGCGACGCCTTCCACATCTACGCCCCCGCCGGCACCTCCGAGATCCAGGGGCTGCGGCTGGGCGAGTTCGCACTCGGCGAGAACAAGGGCCAGTGGTCCGAACGCCTCGCCGACCTGGTCCGCACCCCACAGGTCGAGCAGCGGGAAACGGAACCGATCCCGGTCGGCGAGCTGGTCTAGGCGCCGGGGGGCGGAGCGAGCGGGAACGGCCTGGGTTCGGGGGAGCCCCGGTGGCGCGCACGCACGGGAGCGCCGACACGAAGAAGCCGCGGACACGATGGTGTGTCTGCGGCTTTCGTGTGCCTGGTGGCCTGGTGGCCCGCCTCCTCTCGGCCCCGCAGGTCGAGCAGCGGGAGCCGGAGCGGGAAACGGAACCGATCCCGGTCGGCGAGCTGGTCTAGGCGCCGAGGGACGGAGCGAGCGGAGAGCGGCCTGGGTTCGGGGGAGCCCTGGTGGCGCGGGCAGGGGAGCGCCGACGCCGGTTGTCGACGCGGAGCGCCGACGCGAAGAAGCCGCGGACACGATGATGTGTCCGCGGCTTTCGTGTGCCCGGTGGGCCGTCTGCTCTCGGCCCGGTGGGCCGGTGGTGGCGTACGGCGTGGTTTCAGCGGCCGGAGGCGAGGGAGTGGATCTGGTCGGACATCTCCTGCGCCATGTGTTTGATGATCTCCAGCCGCTGCCGCCCCCAGGTACGGGAGTCGGTGTCCACGACACAGATCGTGCCCAGGTTGATGCCGGCCAGAGTGTCCACCAGCGGGGCGCCCATGTAGGAGCGGATGCCGATCTCGTCCACGACCGGGTTGCCCGCGAACCGCGGGTAGTCGCAGACGTCATCGAGTACCAGCGCCGCCGTCCGCTTGACGGTGTGCGGGCAGAAACCGTGGTCGAGCCGCATCTCCCGGCTCATCGAGGTCTCGGCCAGCTGCCCCGTCGAGATGTTCACCGGCCCAGCGTCCGGGGTGTAGAGCCCGGCGAAGAACTGCCGCCTGTCGTCGACGAAGTTGACCATCGCGTACGGCGCGTCCAGCTCCAGGGCCAGCCGGCGCGCGAACGCGTCGAACTCGGGCCGGGGGATGTCGGCGAGCCCCAGTTGCGAGAGCCTCGCGGCGCGTTGCGGGCCGACCGGGTCCTCGGGGGTGAGGAGGAGACGGTCGAGCGGTGGCTCGTAGGAGGAGTAGGGGCTGTTCATCGGAACTCCGTTCCGGGTCGGCTGGGTCGAGTAGGGATCAACGGAGCACGGGCGGCTGGTGCGTCGCCACGCCGGGGGTCATGCTGAGCAGATGCTGGACCAGTTCGACGAGCACACCCGTGCCGGAGCTGCAGTGCCGGGCGTCGCAGAACACGATCGGCGCGTTGGACTTCAGGCCGATGGCGTCCCGTACCTCGTCGATGGAGTACTGGTACGCGCCGTCGAACTCGTTCACGCCCACGACGAACGGGATGCCGCGCACCTCGAAGAAGTCCACGGCGGGGAAGCACGCGTCGAGCCGCCGGGTGTCGGCGAGCACCACCGCGCCCAGCGCACCGTCGGACAGTTCGTCCCACATGAACCAGAATCGTTCCTGCCCGGGAGTGCCGAACAGGTACAGCACATGGTCGCGGCTGAGCGTGATCCGGCCGAAGTCCAGGGCCACGGTGGTGGTCGACTTCTCCTCGACCCCGGCGAGGCTGTCCGTACCGGCGCTGGCCGTGGTGATGACCTCCTCGGTGCTCAGCGGCGCGATCTCGCTGACCGCCCCCACGAAGGTCGTCTTGCCCACCCCGAACCCGCCCGCCACGAGGATCTTCAGGGCGGTCGGGAAGGGGTCAGAGCCGTGCGCGTAGGCCATCGAGCACCGCCTCCAAAACTTCTCGGTTGGCGGCGGAGGCCGCCTCGACGGCACGGGGCGCCCGTGCGGTGAGCGCCTCGTGCTGCACTAGGTCGGACAACAGGACTTTGGTGACGGCGATCGGGAGGTTCATCCGGGCTGCCACCTCGACCACCGGCACCGGCCGGGCGCACAGGCCGAGCACCAGGTCGTGATCGGGTCCGAGGTCGGTGATCGGCAGGACACCGGTGGCCATGACCAGCGTGAGCAGGTCGAACGACGTCGAGGGTCGAGTGCGCCCGTTGCTGACGGTGAACGGCCGGACTAAGCGCCCGGCCTCCTCGTCCAGGAACAGCTCGTCCGTCATCGCGTCGTCACATCCCCGCGCTGGACGGCGCGTTGTGGCGGCGGGCCGGCGTGGCGAGGAACGGCTGCACGGCGCGGATGAGCATGCCCATCTCGTAGCCGAGCGTCTCGGTGTGGGTCGTCGCGTCCGCGGTGACCGCCAGCACGGCGCCGTGGCCCGCCGAGGCCACGATGAGGATGCCGTTGTGCAGTTCGACGATGACCTGCCGGACGGTGCCGCCGTTGCCCAGCACCCTGTCGTGGCCGAAGGACCGGCCCAGGGAGTTGAGCCCGGAGGCTATGGCGGCCATGCGGTCGGCGTCGTCGGTACTGAGGTCCACATGTGCCTTGCTCAAGCCGTCGGACGAGAGCAACAGGACCTGGCGGGTACCCGGTACGGTCTTCTTGAGGTTCTCCAGCAGCCAGTCGATGTTCTGTCCGGTGGGGTGGCTATCGCTCACCATGGTGGGGTTCTTCTCCTTGCGGTCGGTGCGTGGCCCAGCGCGCGTCGTCGACGGGGATCGCGTCGGAGGTCGCGCCGGCGAGACCGAAGCCTCGATTGATTCCGGCCAGGAGGCCGGGACTGAAGTTCAGTTCCTGCTCAAGGGTGTCGGGGCGCTGGGCGGGTGCCTGCCGCAGTTCGGGCGCCAGATGCTCCATCGCACGGCGCTTCGGCAGCGTCGGCCGGGCGGGACCGCCGGACCCCTGCGGGACGGCCGCCGGACGGTCGTAGCCCGGGGTCCGGTGCTCGGCCCGCGCGTCGACGACGGGCCGGGCCCGCTCGTGCCGGGCGGCCGACGGGGGCGGCACCGGCGCGGCCGACCGCTGCGGCAGGCCCGCCGGCGGACCGGCGGCGGGGCGGGACACCGGGGGCCCCGCGTGGGCGTGGGACGGTACGGCGGCCGGGGGAGCCGCGTGGACCGGTGCCTGCCGGGCGGGTACGGGGGCCTGCGCCTGCTGCTGGGGTGCCGCCGGACGTACCTGGACGGGCGTCTGGACGGGTGCCTGCCCCTCCTCCTCGCCCAGCAGCCCCTGCGGCAGCACCAGGATCGCCTGGACCCCGCCGTAGATGTTGCCCTGGAGCTGGACCGCGATGCCGTGTCTGCGGGCCAGGGACGAGACCACGAACAGACCGATCCGGCCGTCGGCGAGCAGCTTGGCGACGTCGATCCGGGCCGGGTCGGCGAGCAGCGTGTTGATCCGGTCCTGGTCCTCCTGGGGTATGCCCAGGCCGCGGTCCTCGACCTCGATGGCGATGCCGGCGGTCACCCGGCGGGAGCGCAGCAGGACCTGGGTGTCCGGGTGGGAGAACATCGTGGCGTTCTCGACCAGTTCGGCCAGCAGGTGGATGACGTCGGCGACCGCGTGGCCGCGCAGGGTGCCCTCGATGGGCGGCACCAGCTTGACGCGGGAGTACTGCTCGACCTCGGCGATGGAGGACCGCAGCACCTCGGTCAGTGTCACCGGGTTGGTCCACTGACGACGGGAGACCGCGCCGCCGAGCACCGCGAGGTTCTCGGCGTGCCTGCGTATTCGGGTGGCCAGGTGGTCGATGCCGAAGATGCGCCGGAGCAGGTCCGGGTCCTCGACCTGGTTCTCCAGATCGTCCAGCTCACGGATGGTGCGGTGGACGAGCGACTGCAGCCGGCGGGCGAGGTTGACGAAGACCTCGACCTTGTCGCTGTTGTCGTCGGAGGCCGACTGGAAGTAGCTCGCCGCCCAGACCAGCGCCTCCCGGGCCCGGTGCTGGGCCTCGGTGACCTCGTACTCCAGCTTCTGGTACGGGTCTTCGCCGCGCGACGCCTGGTAGGCGAAGCCGCGGGAGAGCAGCTGTTCGCCGCGCTTGAGGCGGGTCAGGTCCTCGTCGAGCGCCCAGTTGCCGGTCGTGATGGCCTGCCGCAGGGACTCGGCGCGCTTGGCGTCGGACCGGGCCCGGTTCTTGGCGGCCCGCACCGCCCCGACCAGACAGCCGCAGCCGAGGAGCGCGCCGCCCGCCAGCACACCCCAGGTGGCGGCGTCGGCGGTGCCCTCCTGCAGCCGCAGGACCGTGCCGGTGACGGCGGTGGATATTCCGGCCATGAACGCGGCGGGCAGCACGGCGAGCCGCGTCAACCGGGGCTGGGGCGAGGACGAGTTGGCGGAATCCGATGCCCCGGTCTTTCCGTGCCGGTGACGGGACGGGGGAGTCGTCGTCTCCGGCCGGCCGTGTTCCGGGGGCGTCGCGAAGGGTGGGGGTTCAGGCATCGGAGTCCTCTCGATCAGCCAGTACGCGACAGAGTAGCGAAGAACGTCAACTATCTGACCAGCGGTCCTAGACGCTCAGGGGAGGTCTGTCACCTGAGGTGCCGTCAGCGGCGGCATGGGTCTGCGACGCCTTTCTACCCTCTATTCACGAGGCGCGCGGAAACAGTTCTTCACACCGAGGCCGCGGCACCGCGCCATCTGTGAAAGAGGGGCCGCCGAGGGAAGGGTCACCTGCGGGTTCGGCCGTTCCGAGGTCCGTTCCCGGTCGCGCGGAGCGCAAGGATCACGCCAATTCTTCGCGTTGTTGCCTCGTGTCAACTCCTGGTGTGGGATGCGGAGTCCGTGCGTGGCGCGGCCGGTCTCACACACCGTGCACGACGTGCCCCGGGAACATTCACACCGGGGGAGCCGGGCGGGCTCCCGGGTCGACGGAGCGTCATGTTTTGACTAAGCTTTAGACTTCAACCGAAAAGGCGGGAGCACCGATGTGAGAGCCTGTTCCGCCGGATGTCGGTGGACCCCGTGGGTCCTGATGTCAGCGGATGCCGTGCCTCATCTCCCGGGGACTGACGCCGTAGCGTCGCCGGAAGGCCGTGCTGAGGGCGCTCGCGGAGGAGAAGCCGACGGAGTACGCGAGATCCGTGATCGTCATGTGCTCGCACTCCGCGCACTGTAAGCGGTCCCGGACCAGTCGCAGCCGCTCCTCGCGGATCAGCTCACGGGGCGTCGTACCCGCCTTCTGCAGGGCGAGTTGGATCTGGCGCAGCGACCAGCCGAGGGCGCGCGCCACCGCCGTACCCGTGAGGTCGGGGTCCGCCACATGGTCGCGCACATAGCGGCGGACCATCGCCTCCACCTCGCCCAACTGCCCGGGGACGTCGGGGCGGTCGTCGCCGGCGGTGAGCATGCACACCAGCTCCACGACCCGGTCGGAGACGGCGTTGAACTCCGGGTCGGTGAGGTGCTCCCGCTCCTCGTGCAGACCGGTCAGCATCGAGCCGACGATACGGCCGAGACCGGTCGTGAGGTTCAGTCCGCTGGCCACCGGTGACCTGCTGTTGAGCCGGCCGTCCACCTCGCGGGCCGGGATGGTGAGGATGAACCCGTCGATGTCGCTCTGCAGACACTGGAAGGGCGAGGCGAAGGTGACCAGCGCCGCCGTGCCCGGGGTCAGCCGGGCCTCCGCGCCGTCCTGGCGGAGCAGGATCTCGCCGCGCACCGGCAGCAGCAGCCGGTAGTCCTCGTCCGGGTCCTGGCGGACCTGGCGCATCGTGCGGGTGTACTCGATCTCGTCGGACCGGTACTTCACCAACTGGTACGTGTCGGTGCGCTGTCGGACGGTGGTGCCGCGGAAGTTCTCCGACTGGGCGTACTTGAAGCCCATCCGGGACTGGTAGGAGCCGATCTGCTCGGTCCAGAAGTCGGCACGCTCGCGCGGGGCCAGCTCCTCGGTGGTCAGCGCCTCGACGCTGTAACTTCCCGCGGGCAACGCTGCTCCTCCCCTGTCCGGGCCCCCGACGACGTCCTCGTGGTCCTTTACGGCCCCCGGCGGGAAAATCTTCAACTTCGTTTTGATCAAAGACAGTTACCGGCCGGTCGAACCCGGAGGGCACCCTAGCGTGGCAAGCGGTTGCCATGCCGCCCGACCCCGATGGCCGAATATGCCGGAGGAACGGTCACCGTTCCCGCGCGCCCCTTGCGCCACTCATGCGCCCTGTGACAACTTCCCTGCGCGTCACGGAAAGTGCCCGAGCGGTCGCGCCGCTAGCGTCGGGCGCTCCGTCAACTCCCGCCCGATGTCCGGGAACCGCCGATGCCCGGGGCTTGGGGACTTGAGGACGTAAGGACTTGTACTTCATGACCGAACCGATACCGCAGGCGGTGACCTGGGCGCTGGCCGCGGCGCTGCTCGTCACCGCCGTGCTCCTGCTGCGCCAGCACGGGATCAGCGGGCGGCAGCGCAGAAGGAACACCGCCCTGGCCGACGACGTGCGGGCCCGGGAGGAGGAGCTGCGCCATCTGGTCACGGTCCGGCTGCCCGCCCAAGCCGACCACCCCGGCCAGAGCGTCCCCGGTGTCGGCCCGCTCGACACCCGGCTCGCCGGGACCGAGTTCGGCAAGG
This sequence comes from Streptomyces griseiscabiei, assembly GCF_020010925.1. Taxonomy (NCBI): domain Bacteria; kingdom Bacillati; phylum Actinomycetota; class Actinomycetes; order Kitasatosporales; family Streptomycetaceae; genus Streptomyces; species Streptomyces griseiscabiei. The sequence goes on from NZ_JAGJBZ010000002.1 coordinate 1,462,688, forward strand.
GCCTCGACGAGGTGCTGGCCCGCTTCTCCGGCGCCGTCGAGCACGCGCAGGCCCGCGCCGACCAGTCCGCCAAGGCCGCCCTCAAGGCGTCCATGCGCTCGATCCAGGCCCTCGCCAACGAGCAGCAGGTGGCCATCTCCGAGATGCAGGACCGGCACGACGACCCCGACGTGCTGCGCGACCTCCTCGAAGTCGACCACACCAACGCCCAGTTCGGCCGCCGCGCCCAGGCCATCGCCGTACTCTGCGGCTCCTGGCCGGGACGCCAGCGCGCCACCTCCCCGATCGTCGAGGTCGTCCGCGGCGCCACCTCGCGCATCCGCGACTACCGGCGCGTCCGCGTCCACGGCCAGGTCGACATCGCCGTGGAGAGCCGCGCCGTGGAGCCCGTCGTCCTCGCCGTCGCCGAACTGCTCGACAACGCCGCCCGCCACTCCCAGCCCAACACCACCGTCGAGGTCAACGTCCAGAACGTGCACAACGGCGTCTGCGTGGTCATCGACGACGCGGGCGTCGGTATGGACGCCCACGCCGTGGAACACGCCACGCGGCTGCTCGCCGGCCGCGGCGAGGTGGACGTCACCCGCCTCGACGACCCGCCCCAGTTCGGCTTCGCCGTCATCGGGATGCTCGCCCGGCGCTACGGGTTCACCGTCTCCGTGGACACCCGCTCGCCGTACGGCGGCGTCCGCGCCGTCGCGTTCCTCCCCTCGGCGCTGCTCACCCAGCTGGAGTCCGCCGCCCCGGAGGCACCCATCGACCGTCCGCCACCCGTGACCGGGACCGCCCCCGTCCCCGTGCCCCGGCAGACCCGCACGGAGAGCACCCCCGGGGGCCCGCCCGAGGACACCACCGAGGGCGGACTGCCCAAGCGCCGCAGGCGCACCGCCCGGCGGACCGCCGCCCCCGAACCGGAAACCCCGGCACCGGCCGAGGAGGACGCCGGCCGCTCGCCCGAGGAGAACGCCCGCATCATGGGCGCCTTCGCCCGCGGCACCCGCTTCGGCCGGGCCGCCGGACGCATCCTCGACGAGGAGGAGTACGTACGCGCCCCCGCGCCCGACTCCGCCGACCCCGCGCGCCCCACCCCGCATGAGAACGAAGGGACCCCCCACACATGATCGAGCCCATGACCAACGAGCTGGGCTGGATGCTCGACGATGTGCTGAAGGTGCCCGAGGCCCGCCACGCCATCCTGCTCTCCGCCGACGGCATGCTCCGCGCCCACTCCGCCGACATCGACCGCGACGACGCCGAGCGCCTCGCGGCCGGACTCGCGGGACTCCAGTCGATCAGCCGCAGCACCTCCGAGTTCTGCGGCCCGGCCGACAGGCCGTGGCGGCAGACCCTGATCGAGTTCGGCCACGGCTTCGTCTTCCTCGTCGCGGCCGGCGAGGGCGCCTATCTCGCGGTGTCCACCGGCGACGAGGTCGACATGGAGTCGGTGACGTACCGCATGCACAAGCTGGTCGACCGGCTCGGCAAGGAGCTGACCAGCCCGGCACGGCTGGACACGGGCAGCAGGGCATGACACCCCGCCCCCGGCCGAAGGGGAGCCTGGTGCGGTCGTACGTCGTCACCGGCGGCCGCTCCCACCCGACCCGCAACACCCTGGACCTGGTCACCCTGCTGATCGCCACCACCGACCTGTCGCTGGTCGGACTGACCCCGGAGATGCGCCGGGTGATGGAGTTCTGCCGCCCCGGCGCGCTCTCCCTCGCCGAGGTCGCCGGCCATCTCCGGCTGCCGGTCAGCGTGACCAAGGTGCTGGTCGCCGACCTCATGGACAGCGGCCACATCGTCACCCGCGCACCGATCCCGGCCGCCCGGCCGTCCGACGCCAGAATCCTCCAGGAGGTCCTCGATGGGCTCCGCGCCCGCCTCTGACGACGTCTACCTGCGGCCGACGGTCAGAACGGCGGCCAAACTGCTCGTCGTCGGCCACTTCGCGGTCGGCAAGACCACGTTCGTCGGCACGCTCTCCGAGATCCGGCCGCTGCGCACCGAGGAGGTCATGACCGAGGCCGGCGCCCTGGTCGACGACCTCGCCGGCACCCTGGACAAGACCACCACCACGGTCGCCATGGACTTCGGCCGCCTCACCCTCGACGACTCGCTGGTGCTCTACCTGTTCGGCGCCCCCGGACAGCAGCGCTTCACCAAGCTCTGGCAGGACATGACCCGCGGCGCCCTCGGCGCACTCGTCCTCGCCGACACCCGGCGGCTGTCCCACTCCTTCGACGTGATGGGCCTGCTGGAGGAGCTGGGCCTGCCGTACGCCGTCGCCGTCAACGACTTCGAGGGCGCCCCCGTGCACGAGCTGGACGAGGTGCGCGAGGCACTCGACCTGCTGGACGAGACCCCGCTGGTGCGCTGCGACGCCCGTGACCCGGACTCCTCCACCCGGGCCCTGGTCGCCCTCGTCGAATATCTGCTCAGCCGGCAGCCCGACACCGAACTGGAGCACGCGTGACCTCCGCATCGCCGTCCGGCCCGCCGCCGGGCTGCCCGGCCCACCAGCCCATGTACGGCCCGGAGTTCGCCGCCGACCCGGCCGCGTTCTACCGGCGGGCGCGCGCGACCGGACCGACCACGCCCGTCGAGCTGGCGCCCGGCGTCCGGGCCACCCTCGTCACCTCGTACGACGCCGCGCTGCATGTGCTGCGGAGCACGGAGACCTTCGCCAAGGACCCGCGCCGCTGGAACGATCTCAACGACGGCACGGTCCCCCAGGACAGCCCCGTCGTCCCGATGATGATGTACCGGCCCAACGCCCTGTTCTCCGACGGCGAGGAGCACCAGCGGCTGCGCGGCGCCATCACCGACAGCCTCGCCCGGGTCGAGCCCAACACCCTGCGCGGCTATGTCGAGCGCAGCGCCGACACCCTCATCGACCGGTTCGCGCCCACCGGCAAGGCGGACCTCCTCGGCGAGTACGCCCAGGTGCTGCCGCTGCTCGTCTTCAACCATCTGTTCGGCTGCCCGGCCGAGCTGGGGCTGAAGCTGGTCGAGGGCATGTCCGGCATCTTCGACGGTGTGGACGCCGAGCGGGCCAACGCACTGCTCAGCAGCACGCTCCTCGAACTGGTCACGCTGAAGCGGAGGCAGCCCGGCCCGGACGTCACGTCGTGGCTCACCCAGCACCCCGCGGAACTCACCGACGAGGAGATGATCCACACCCTCGTCGTGCTCATGGGCGCGGGCACCGAGCCGCAGCAGAACCTCATCGCCAACGGACTGCGGCTGCTGCTCTCCGACGACCGCTTCGCCGGCGATCTGTCCGGCGGCAGCCTCCCCGTGGAGGACGCCCTCGACGAGGTGCTGTGGACCGACCCGCCGATGGCCAACTACGCCGTGCACTACCCCAAGCGGGACGTGATGTACGAGGGCGCGCTGCTGAGGGCCGGCGACCCGCTCGTCGTCTCGCTGGCCGCCGCCAACACCGACCCGGCTCTGACGAACGATCAGCGGGCGGGCAACCGCGCCCACTTGGCGTGGAGCGCGGGCCCGCACAACTGCCCGGCGCAGAGCGAGGCCCGGCTGATCGCCTCGGTGGCGGTGGAGAAGCTCCTCGACCGGCTGCCGGACGTCGACCTCGCCGTCCCCGTGGAGGCGCTGGAGTGGCGTCCGGGTCCCTTCCACCGGGCGCTCGCCGCCCTGCCGGTGACCTTCCCGCCGGCTTCCGTGATCGGCCCGGGCGCCGAGCCCTCCGGGGCCGCCGGACCCCGCCCGGAGAGCCCCTACGGCTCCCGGCCGGCACAGGAGCCCGCCCGCCCGAGGAGCGGTTGGGCCCGGCTGCTGTCCTGGTGGCGCGGGGAGTAGCCGTACCGCGCGGGGAGCGGGCCTCCCGCGCGGCTCGGTGGACGTCCGTCAGACCTCGCGGACGGGGAGGCGGCGGTGGCCGTTGGAGATGAACGACTCCACGTACCCCAACTCCCCGTCCTCGGCGGCCAGTTCGAGCGAGGGGAACCGCTCGAAGAGCGCCGGGAGCGCGATCCGGGCCTCCATCCGGCCGAGCGGGGCGCCCAGGCAGAAGTGGACGCCGTGCCCGAAGGCGAGGTGCTCCTTGTCGGCGCGGGTGACGTCGAAGACGTCGGCGTCCTTCCCGTGCCGCTCGGGGCTCCGCCCGGCGGCGGCGTACGCGGCCAGGATCGGCTCGCCCCTGGCTATCACCACGCCCTCCGGGCCGCCGAACTCGCCGAGGTCCAGGTCCTCCACGGCGTAGCGCAACGGCAGGCTCGCCACCGGCGCCTCGGCCCGCAGCGTCTCCTCGATCACGTCGTCCCAGCTCGCGCGGCCCTCCCGGACATGGGCGAGTTGCTCCGGGTGGGTCAGCAGTGCGTGGACGGCCTGGTCGAGCAGGTTGACGGTGGTCTCGTGCCCGGCGCTGATCATCAGGACCAGGGTGTCGATCAGTTCCTGCTCGCTCAGCCGGGTCTCGTCCTCGTCGCGGGCGGCGATGAGCCCGGAGGTGAGGTCGTCCCCGGGCGACTCCCGCTTGGCGGCGACGAGTTCGGCGAGCACGGTCTGCAGCCGCCCGAACGCGGCGGTCATCTCCCCGGGATCGGCGGAGGTGTCGAAGATCTTGTCCACCAACTCCCGCAGCTCCAGGCCACGTTCCTCGGGCAGCCCGAACAGGTCGGTGATCACCTGGATCGGCAGCGGGTAGCACAGCTCCTCGCGCAGATCGACCGCCTCGCCGCGCCGCAGGCCCTCCTCGACCTGGTCGAGCAGCCCCTTGGTGATCTCCTCGATGCGCGGCCGGAGCGCGTTCGTACGGCGCGAGGTGAACGCCTTGGCGACCAGGGTGCGCAGCCGTTTGTGTTCACCGCCGTACGCGGTGAACATGTTCTGCACGGCGACCCAGGTGAACAGCGGCCACTCCGGGGTGATCTCACCGGCGGCGAACCTCGGCCAGTGCTGCCGGGCGTCCTTCGACACCCGGGGATCGGTCAGCAGTCGCTTGAGCAGGTCGGGGCTGCTGACGGCCCAGGCCTCGACGACGGGCGGCCCCGGCAGCACGACCCGGGTCGCCGGACCCGTCTCGCGGATCCGGGCGGCCTCACCGTGGATGTCACGGCCGGTCGCGTCGATCACCAAGGGGGTGGGGTTGCCCATCGGGCCCTCCTGCAGTCGAGAACGGTCCACCGACACTATGTGCGGGACCCGTCACGCTACGACCCCGTAGCGTCGCCGGGCGAGATCACGCGGCGTGTGCTGCGTACGACGGCAACTTCCGTGCGCGTACTCGCAAGTCGGGGTCCGGGCCCACTCCTAGGATCGGCCTCACCCCCCCCATGAAATGCCAGGTGAGTGCCATGACTGTCAGCAGGGCCCCGCGCTGGATGTGTTCCTACAGCCCCGAAGTGCGCACCGTGCCGGCCGGGCGCTGGTGGAACGCCGTACGGGTGCCGGTCGCCCTCGGCGCCCTCGCTCTGGAGTCCCTCGGGAACGCGACGGGCGCCGTCATCAAGGACGGCTACGGCGGCATCATGTACTGGCTGGTGCTTCCGGGCGACGCGTCCGAATGGCGGCTGCCCGACGTCCAGGTGCTGGGCCGCGGCAGTCATGTGGCCGTGCCGCCCCTGCGCCGCACGGCGGGCCCCGGCCTCTACTGGCGCGTCCCGCTCACCCACGACACCTACTGGACGGACACGGACCGCCTCCGCACAGCCCTCGCGGGCGCCCTGTAACCGCCGAACCCCGCGCCCTGAAGGGACGCGGGGAACTGCGCGAGCAACCACGATTCACCCGAGGTCGCCGGACAACCGCGACTACCCGAGTTCCGCGGCGTGCTTCTCGGCCCGTTTCGCGGAGCGGGAGCGCTTGACCCGGGGTTCCTGGTCCGGCAGCCAGCCGAAGGCCAGCGTGCTGCCGACCGCCCCCATCAGCAGGCCCACGACGAACCCGCCGATGTTGGAGGTCAGCCAGGTGCCCAGGGAGAGCATGATCCCGAGAATGGAGTAGAACAGGCGCTGGGTGGGGTTGAAGAGGATCAGCAACCCGCACAGGATCATCAGCGAGGGCAGCAGATAGCCCGCCAGCCCCTGCATTCCGATCTTGAGGATGACCGGCAGCGGCGCCTTCATGGTCAGCAGGATCTCCGCGCCGCCCAGCACCAGCAACAGGCCACCGGCGAACGGCCGGTGCCCCCTCCATTCCCGGAAGTCGCTCACTACTCGCAGCCCTCGCTCTTGAAGCTCATGTGCAGGTCGGGGAGCTTGAAGACGGCCGCGGTGGCGGCGTAGTTGTGCTGGTACAGATCGGTGATGGTGACCGAGTCGGCCTGCTGGCCGTAGACACCGGGCATGCCCTTCTGGTCCACCTTGTCGAACGTGCTGGAGTCACGGCCGATCTCGATGTTGTTGAACGAGGCGTCGCCCGAGATGTCGTCGGAGTCGATCGCCAGGTTCTTCACGCTGACCGGGGTGCCCTTGTTGCCGGCGGTGAGGATCAGCTGGATGCCGCCGAGGTCGACGCTCTGGCAGAGGTTCGTCAGCTTGCCGTTCTTCACGACCGAGGTCACGACCAGCACCTGACCGCCGGTGTCACCCTCGTTGGGGCTGTTCTCGATCATGTGGTCCAACGAGCCGTACTGGGCGAAGCCCTCACCGTCGAGCTTGTCGGCGGTGACCACGAACGGCATGCCGGAGATGGCGAACTGGACACCCAGCGCGCCCTGCGCGGTGAGGATCATCAGGCCGGCGGCGACCGCGGTGGCCGGGACCGCCATCACCGCGGCGCGCTTGAGGCGGACCCGCCCGCGTCTTCCGGACGCTTCGGGACCCTCGGGTCTTTCGTTGGTGGACGCCGTGGCGTCCGAGGACGTGGCCATGTGTGCTCCCTGGACTTCCAAGTCATTGCGATGAAGCTGCGACGGCACGTTGTCCTGGCGCGGACAGCGATCGCGGCGCACACCTGAGCGCACCTCCCGTGGGTGCAAGGGCTTACTTGCTACGCCGCAGTAGCCATTCGCGAAGTTACCGGTGGTTACATTCAAGGGTCAAGGCGCTTGTGGCAAAAGGATGTTGGTTGTGCCCCCTCTGTGAAAGGTGAACATCTCTCACCTTTGGTTTTGTCGCTCAGGGCCCCTGATTTCGGCCAACCCGCCGAGGAGTCCCGGTCATCAACTTCCCTACAACGCCTTGACGTTGGCTCATTCCCAGGTCTACAACTCTCCCGGGTTTCACCCTCGGATCCGTGGCGCCGGATCCGACGCGCAGCGCATGCCACCGTCCCGAACGCCCCGTCGCAGACAGGGGTGTGGGTGGCGCCACCTGAACGCGCTGCGCGGCCCAGCACGGCACCACCCTCGTCGCGGTGCCGGGCACGGTCGCCTTCCCCTCCACTGGGCCGTGTCCGGTCCCCGGCTGTCGCTGTCGCTGTCGATCCGTCACGTACGGAGAAGGCGTGTCACGGATCGGCGGCGACCTCAGGGCGCCGTGCGGCATCGCCGCGTTCCCCCGCGCGAACGGTGTCCACTCGCGTGCCCGCACCGCAGCCCGCGCTTCGCGAGGGCTGTCACCCGCACCTGCCGAGGGCCGTCACCGGCGTCCCTCACTTCATGAGAAGAGGCACCCCATGCGTACGCGTTCCCTCCTTGCCCTCGCCGCCGGCACCGCCGCCCTGATGGTGTCCGCCATCAGCCCCGCCTCCGCCGCCGACACCGTGCTCACCACCGGCGGCCTCGCCGGTGACGCGGTCGCCGTCGGTGACGTCCTCAGCGCCTCGCTGGCGTCCGGCACCACCGGCAAGTTCTACTCCAGCGCGACCGGCACGAGCGGTGTCTCCTGTGCCGCGTCCACCTTCACCGCCACCGTCACCGACAACCCGGCCGCGCCCGGCACGGCCACCGAGTCCGTGGACGCCCACACCTTCGGCAGCTGCACCAGCAACGTCCTCGGTGTCCTCGGCGTCAACAGCGTCACCGTCAACAACCTGCCCTACACCACCTCCGTGACCTCGGACGGCGTCGTCACGGTCAGCCCGGCGGCGGGCTCGGTCCTCCAGACCACGGTCGTCCTGCGCACGCTGCTGGGCACCATCAACTGCGTCTACCAGGCGCCCAGCATCACCGGCACCTCCAGCAACACCGACAACAGCATCAACTTCACCGCCCAGGTCTTCACCAAGACCTCCGGCTCCACGCTGTGCTTCGCCAACGGCTACTTCACGGCGAAGTACGCGCCCGTCACGGACACCACCCAGGGCGGCGCGACGGTCTACACCAACTGATCACGGCACACCCCGGATACGGGTCGGTTACCGGTCCGGCGGCCGGTAACCGACCTCTGAGGTGAAGCGACGGCCGACGCGGTCAGCCGTCGACACGGGAGCGGCGTCCCCGTCCGCGCAGGTACAGGGCGGCGCCCGCGGCGAGCACCAGCGCCGTGGCGCCGCCCGCCACCAGCGGTACGGAGACGCCGCTCGCGTCCGTGGTGGAGGCGACGGGACTGCCGGGGTCGGCCGCCCGGTCGACGCCACCGGAGCCGTCCGCGCCGGCCGCCGGTGTCGTCGGGGACTTGGTCGGCGTGGCGACGGCGGGCTCGGACGGCTCCGCGGCCGGCTTCTCCGTCGCGCTCTCCTCGCCCCCGGCGGGTGTCCCGGCCGAACTCCCCTCGTCCTTCCCCGAGTCGGCCCGCTTCGCCTTCGGGAACACCACGTCCGAGCACGAGTAGTAGGTGTCGACCGTGCTCGTGTTCTGCCAGATCGTGTACAGCACATGGTGCCCGGACCGGTCCGCCGGCAGCTTCGCCGAGAACTCGTACGCCCCGTTCCGCAGCGGCGGGTCGGTGATGGAGGCGAACGGCTTCTCCGGCAGATCGGACCACTTCAACGGCTTCGCCGGGTCGTATCCCGGTTTCGTCAGGAACAGCTTGAAGGTCCCGGTGTGCGGGATCGTCGACCGGTACGTCAGGTCCAGGGTGCTGCCGGGGGAGAGACGGGTCGAGGGCCAGTCGGCGCGGGCCAGGTCGAGCCCCTTGTAGGGCGCGAGCCCGCCGCTGCACAGCCGCCCGTCCGGGACGACCTCCCGGTCGCGCCCGTTCACCCCGGCGATCCGCATGTTGTCCCACGCGGTGAAGGGCCCGCCGTTCGCGGCGATCGCCGCCCGGCACGCCGCCGACCCCTGGCTCCCGCCCTCCGGCGAACACGCCGAGACCCGGCTCACCGGATCCGTCGGCGCGCCGTGCGCCCGGGCCGGGGCGGCGGTCCCCACGGTGAGCAGCAGGGGGGCCACGACGAGCGCCGCACCGGTCGTGACGGAGGTGCGGCGGGCGGACAAGCGGTACATCCGGTACGTCCGATCCATGGGGTCGAGGGTGGCTGACGGGTCCACCGTGTGGTACGTGACCCATGGGCGCGCCGTTCAACGGCGCGGCCTTGTTCGACCGGTCGGATCCGGCCATACGCGGTGCGCGGGCAATGCCTCGGCAAACCCGGCGAAGCGGCACATCCGGGCCCGACTGCCGGGTGGTGTAGGGGAGTTGTGCAGGGGTCGAGGGTTTTCCCCATATCCCCATGACCTGGGCTTTGCCTAAGGTCATCGCACAGCCGAACCATAGGTAACCCCTGGTGGAACGACTCGCGCTTGGCCGGTCTCTGCGCCAACCCTTTCTGGACCCCCCGCCGCTTCGATGAAGAAGCGTTTCACTGCCGCTCCTCCCCTGACATGAGCAGGCCACGAAAGGCGAAGCCCTTGCGTACTTCCCCCTCTCGTACCGCCGGACGGAAGCTCATATCCGTCGCCGCGGTCTCCGTCGCCCTGGTGGCCGGCATGACCACATCGGTCGCCGTGGCCCAGACCCCGACCGCGAAGGCCGACGCCTCGCCCGCCGTCGCCGGCGCCACCGAGGCCGCGCCCGGCACCGTCGCCGAGCGCCTGATCGTCGGCTACAAGTCCGGTGCCGCCGAGGCCACCTCGAACAAGGCCGCCGACGCCGACGCCGCCGCCAAGGGCAAGGAGGCCGGCGAGAGCCTCGACTTCCAGCGCCGCCTCGGCAGCGGCGCCGCCCTCGTCGACCTGGGCGAGGACCTCACCAAGACGGACGTCGCCGACGTCATCTCCGAGTACCAGGCCGACCCGCAGGTCGCCTATGTCGTCCCGGACCGCCTGAACACGGCGCAGGCCACCCCCAACGACACCGAGTACAGCAAGCAGTGGGACCTCTCCGAGGCCACCGCGGGCATGAACGTACCGGGCGCCTGGGACAAGGTCACCGGCACCGGCGTGACGGTCGCCGTCATCGACACCGGTTACGTCGCCCACTCGGACCTCGCCGCGAACATCGTCGGCGGCTACGACTTCATCGCCGACACCGCGGTCTCCGTCGACGGCAACGGCCGCGACAACAACCCGGCCGACCCCGGCGACTGGAACAACGCCACCGAGTGCGGCGCCGGCGTCCCTGCCAGCGACTCCTCCTGGCACGGCACGCACGTCGCGGGCACCATCGCCGCGGCCACCAACAACAGCAAGGGCATCGCGGGCATCGCGTACGACGCGAAGATCTCCCCGGTGCGCGTGCTCGGCAAGTGCGGCGGCTACGACTCCGACATCATCGACGCCATCACCTGGGCGTCCGGCGGCACCGTCTCCGGCGTCCCCGCCAACACCAACGTCGCCAAGGTCATCAACATGAGCCTCGGCGGTGGCGGCGCCTGCACCTCCGCGACCCAGACCGCGATCAACGCCGCCGTGAACCGCGGCACCACGGTCGTCGTCGCGGCGGGCAACAGCAACGCCAACGCGGCCAACTACTCGCCCGCCAGCTGCTCCAACGTGATCTCGGTGGCGGCCACCAACCGCGCCGGCGCCCGCTCGTACTACTCGAACTTCGGCTCGGTCGTCGACATCGCGGCCCCCGGCGGCGAGACCCGCACCGTCGAGTCCGGCGGCATCCTGTCCACGCTGAACGCCGGCACCAAGGGCCCGGGCGCGGAGTCGTACGCCTACTACCAGGGCACCAGCATGGCCGCCCCGCACATCGCGGGCCTCGCCGCGCTGCTGAAGTCGGCCAGCTCCTCGCTGACCCCGGCCCAGATCGAGTCCGCGATCAAGACCAACTCGCGTGCTCTGCCGGGCGCCTGCTCGGGCGGCTGCGGCGCCGGCCTCGCCGACGCGGCCAAGACGGTGCAGGCGGTGACCGGTGGAGGTTCCACGGGGGGCACCACCTTCACCAACACCACGGCCGTCTCCATCCCGGACAACGGCGCGGCGATCGAGTCCTCGATCTCCGTCACCGGCCGCACCGGCAACGCCCCCTCGGCCCTCCAGGTCGGCGTGGACATCACCCACACCTACCGCGGTGACCTGGTCCTGACCCTGGTCGCCCCGGACGGCTCGACCTACCCGCTCAAGGCCTCCAGCTCGGACTCCGCGGACAACCTGGTCACCACCTACTCGGTGAACGCCTCCAGCGAGGTCGCCAACGGCACCTGGAAGCTGCGGGTCCAGGACGTCGCGGCCTCGGACACCGGCCGCCTCAACAACTGGAAGCTCACCTTCTGAGGCTCGGGCCGCGAGGCCTGATCCCGGCCGACCGGTCCGGCTGAACGGCCGGACCGAAGGACCGCCACCCCCCACTGCCGGCGGCCGACCGATGCGAGCGGGCATCGGTCGGCCGCCGGCGCATTCATGTTCATGGGCACAGGGGAACGGGCGCACCGGCGGGCGTTAGCGTATGCGCATGGCGACAGAGAACTACGAGGGATTCGGCCCGGCTCCGGTGACGGTGGTCTGCCCCCGCTGCGGCACCTCCGGCCCGGCGGTGCGTACGGTCCCGGACGCGTGTGCCGCCCCCGACTCCCCGGGGTCGGGCCTCTCCGACCGGCTGGCGAAGGCACCGGGTACGGAGTCGAGGTTCGACAGCGTCATGCACTTCCTGGAGGGCATGGTCCTGACCGGTGTCTGCGCGGGCCTCGCCCAGCACGGCGTCCAGGGCGGCAAACCCCTCTTCACGATCGGCGGTTCGGTCCTCGCCGTCCTGCTCTTCTTCGGCACCCTCTGGGTGATCCGCGGCGAGGCCCGCGAACGCGCCACCGTCACGGCGGGCAGGCCCCGTGTCGAAGCCCTGTGGAACCCCGCCCACCACTGCGCCTCCTGCGACTCCGTGTTCTACCCCAGCGGCAGCCCCTGGCCGGGCCCGCTGACGACGGACCAGTTCCGGAAGTTCGTGTGGACGGAGGCCGGCTTCCACAAGCAACTCGACGAGAAGCTGAAGCAGCTGGAACTCCCACCCCGCGCACCCGGCACACCCAGTGCCCCCGGAGGAGCCCACGGCCATGCCTGACGCGTCCGCTCCCGCCGCGGCCCCGGTCATCCGCAGCGACGACCCGGCCTCCTTCCCGCACAGCGTCCTCGCCGAACGCCACCCCGCCCTCATCCGCAAGGTCCTGGACGCCACCCCCTACGGCCCCGAACAGCGGCGCGCCCTGGACGAGTTGCTGCGCAACAGCACCGAGGGCGTGCTCGCCCCACCGGCCGACGACGACTGGTGGGACACCTGGAACGTACGCCGCTACGCCGGCCGCTCCTGGTTCTCCCTCCCCTTCCTCGCCGCCGAGAGCTGCTTCTACCGCCAACTCCTGCGCGCCGTCGGCTACTTCGGCCCCGGTCCCTGGCAGGGCGTCGACCCGTTCCGCCCCTTCAAGCTCGCCGAACTGGACACCCCCGAGGCCGCCGCCGAACTCACCGCGCTGGGCCCCCTGTCGGAACAGCCCCTCCCGGACCAGCTCACGGCCCTCCTCCACGGCTCCCTCTGGGGCAACCGGGCGGACCTCGGCTTCCGTCTCCAGAGCACCGAGGAGAAGTCGGTCGACTCCGCGCTGGTCGCGGACGACAGCGACGCGCTGCTCTCCCTGCTGACGGGCAGGACACTCTGCCTGGTCGCCGACAACGCGGGCCGCGAACTGATCCCCGACCTTCTCCTCATCGACCACCTCCTCACCCACGGCCACTTCGACCGCGCCGTCCTGCACCTGAAGCCGTACCCGTACTTCGTCTCGGACGCCACCACCGCCGACACCCTCGACGCGCTGCGGCACCTGGTGACCGCGAAGACCGACGCCGGCACCCGCCTCCACACCGCGCTCACCGAGGGCCGCCTGGTCCTCCGCGCCCACCCCTTCTCCTGCGCCCCCCTGCCGTACGCGGACATGCCCGCCGACCTGCGCGCGGACTTCGCCTCGGCCGACCTGACGATCATGAAGGGCGACCTCAACTACCGCCGCCTGGTGGGCGACCGCCTCTGGCCTCCCACCACCCCCTTCACCGAGGTCACCGCCTACTTCCCCGGCCCGGTGGCCGCCCTCCGCACCCTCAAGTCCGACGTCGTCACGGGCCTGACTCCCCGAACGGAAACCACCCTCACCGAGGCCGAGGGCCACCACTGGCGCACGAGCGGCACAAGGGCTCTGATCCAACTGCGAACCTGACCCCGGGGGAGCGGGGCGCAGCACTCCCGCGCCCCGAAAGGGGCGCGGGGAACTGCGCGAGAAGCCCCACCGAACCGTCGCGTACCCACTCACCCCCGCGCGGAGCGCGAAAGCGGGGGTCGAAGGGGCGCAGCCCCTGGATGGGGGCACCTCCCGCTCGAGCGCAGCCGAGAGTGGGGGAGGGACGGGTAGGGGCGGCGGGGGCGAAAACCCACCCACGTTCACGCGATGGTGTGATCATGTGCCCCCATCCGGATGCCCGCCGAGGACCACGGGTAGGGCCCGCCCATGACGCAGCCCTTCGAACTCCCGCACTTCTACCTGCCGTATCCCGCACGGCTCAACCCCCACCTGGCAGAGGCCCGTGCCCACTCCACCGAGTGGGCACGGGAGATGGGCATGCTGGAGGGCTCCGGCGTCTGGGACCGGGCGGACCTGGACGCGCACGACTACGGCCTGCTGTGCGCGTACACCCACCCCGACTGCGACGGCCCCGCACTCTCGCTCATCACCGACTGGTACGTGTGGGTGTTCTTCTTCGACGACCACTTCCTGGAGCTGTTCAAACGGTCCCAGGACCGCCCCGGCGGCAAGGCCCACCTCGACCGGCTCCCGCTCTTCATGCCCCTGGACCTCACCACCCCCGTGCCGGAGCCGCGGAACCCGGTGGAGGCGGGCCTCGCCGACCTCTGGGCGCGCACGGTCCCGGCGATGTCGCTGGACTGGCGCCGCCGTTTCGCCGTGGCCACCGAGCATCTGCTCAACGAGTCGATGTGGGAGCTGTCCAACATCAACGAGGGCCGGATCGCCAACCCGGTCGAGTACATCGAGATGCGCCGCAAGGTCGGCGGCGCGCCCTGGTCGGCCGGTCTCGTGGAGTACGCGACCGCCGAAGTCCCGGCGTCCGTCGCGGAGTCGAGGCCGCTGCGGGTGCTGATGGAGACGTTCTCCGACGCCGTCCACCTGCGCAACGACCTGTTCTCCTACCAGCGGGAGGTCGAGGAGGAGGGCGAGAACAGCAACGGCGTGCTCGTCCTGGAGACCTTCTTCGGCTGCGGCACCCAGCAGGCCGCCGAGACCGTCAACGACATCCTCACCTCCCGGCTGCACCAGTTCGAGAACACCGCCCTCACCGAAGTCCCCGCCCTTGCCCTGGAGAAGGGACTCACTCCCGGCGAGGTCGCCGCCGTCGCGGCGTACACCAAGGGCCTCCAGGACTGGCAGTCCGGCGGCCACGAATGGCACATGCGGTCCAGCCGCTACATGAACCAGGGGGCCGCCTCCGCGCGCGGACCGCTCGACCTCGGCGGCGCGGTCCTCTCCGGTCCCGCCCTGGTCGCCCAGGCCGGTTTCGGGACGTCCGCCGCCGATGTCGGGGCACTGCTGGCGACGGCCGCGGCGGAGCGGCTGCGCGCCCACACCCATGTGCCGTACCAGAAGGTCGGGCCCTCACAACTCCCCGATTTCCACATGCCGTTCGAGGTGGAGCTGTGCCCGCATCTGGACGGCGCCCGCCCCCGCCTCACCGCCTGGATGCACGAGATGGGCATGCTGAGCGAGGGGGTCTGGGACGAGGAGCGGCTCGCCGCCGCCGACCTCCCGCTCTGCGCCGCCGGCCTCGACCCGGACGCGACGGCCGAGGAGCTCGACCTCAGCTCCGGCTGGCTGGCCTGGGGCACCTACGGCGACGACTACTACCCCCTGGTCTTCGGCCACCGCCGCGACCTCGCCGCCGCCCGTCTGACCACGGCCCGGCTCTCCGACTGCATGCCCGTCGACGGCGAGCACGCCCCCGTCCCGGTGAACGGCATGGAACGGGGCCTCGTCGACCTCTGGGCACGGACGACGGCGGAGATGACCCCCGACGAGCGGCGCGGTCTGAAGGCGTCCGTCGACAAGATGACGGAGAGCTGGGTGTGGGAGGTGTTCAACCAGATCCAGCACCGCGTCCCCGACCCGGTCGACTACCTGGAGATGCGGCGCGCCACCTTCGGCTCCGACCTCACCCTCAGCCTGTGCCGACTGGGCCACGGCCCGCAGATCTCCCCGGAGGTCTACCGCAGCGGCCCGGTCCGCTCCCTGGAGAACGCGGCGATCGACTACGGCTGGCTGATCAACGACGTCTTCTCCTACCAGAAGGAGATCGAGTACGAGGGCGAGGTGCACAACGCGATCCTCGTCGTACAGAACTTCTTCGGCTGCGACTACCCGCAGGCGCTCGGTGTGATCCACGATCTGATGACCCAGCGGATGCGGCAGTTCGAGCATGTCGTCGCCGCTGAACTCCCCGTCGTCTACGACGACTTCGCGCTGTCCGAGGAGGCGCGCGCCATCATGGACGGCTATGTGGACGATCTGCGGAACTGGATGTCCGGCATCCTCAACTGGCACCGGGGGGTGGACCGTTACAAGTCCGCGTTCCTGGCCCGCCGGGCGCACGGCTTCGTCCCGGACCGCCCGCCGGTGCCGCCGTTCGTCCCGGTTCCCGCCGGCTGAGTCCCGGGCGGCCGGTTCACACCGGCCGGGGTGCCGCCGCCCGGGTCGCGTGCTCGACCGCGGCGCGGGCGAAGGCCCGTACGACCGGATGCGGACGGCTGCCGTCGCCGGCCAGTTCCGGCTGGAAGAGCGTCGTCAGGAAGAAGGGGTGACCGGGCAGTTCGGCGATCCGCACCTGCCCGGCCTCGTCGTGCCCGGAGAACCGCAGTCCGTGCGCGCGCAGGGTGCCGGGTCGGGCCGTACGCGCAGAAGTACCGCTCGACCGACCGCTCGGCGTTCATCACGGACTGGGCGAGCGACCCGGGCTCGACGACGACCGTCGCCTCGTGCCCGACCAGGGAACAGGCGAGCGGTTCGACGAGGAAGTCCTCGGCGTCGGGCTCGGTCTCGGCGTGCGCGACCCGGGTGAGCCCGCACACGCTCCGGGCGTACTCCAGCAGCGCGTGCTGGAAGCCGCCGCAGGTGCCCAGGAACGGGATGCCCTCCTCCCGCGCGGTCCGGATCGCGGAGAGCACCCCGGCCTCGCTGCGGTACGGGCTGCCCGGCACCACCCACACCGCGTCGAAGCCCCGTACGGCTCCGGCGTCGGCGGCGGCGTCCTCGGAGGGGATCCAGTACGCGTCGAGGACGAGCCGGTCCCGTCCGGCGAGGGCGTCGAGGAGCAGCGGGATCCGGCTGTGCGAGACGACGTCGGGGGAGCGGTCCCTGACGCCTGGTGCACCGTACGGAGCTGGTGCACGGCCGGACGCCCGGGGGAGCGGCGGCGGCCCTCGTGCGGGAGCTGACCGGGCCCCGGCCGGCCCCCGACCCGATGTGACGGGGTGTCAGTCTCACTCTTTCGTGGCTCGTCGTGCCGTGCTGCCCCGGGTAGGTCCCCGGCCGGAGGTGGCGAGATCATGGAACAGACCGTGTTGAGGCCCAAGCCCATGCCGGGCCGGGAGTCCGGTGAGGGCCGTCCGTCCGGCACCGCCCGGCGCCCGCACGCCGCGCCCCGCCGCGCTCGGCAACGCCTGATCACCCTGCTGTTCGCTCTCTTCGGCTGCGCGGCCCTCGTCCTGTCGGGCGTCGGACTCGGCACGATGGGCGCCACGGTGATCGGCATGAGCCGGCTCGCCGAGCCGCGGGAGAGCGCGCCGGACGGCGACGGCCGGACCTCGGGTGGCGTTCCCAAGTCGGCCGCAGGGAGCGGGAGTTCGGTTACCGCGCCCACAGGCGCGCCCATCGGCGCGCCCACCCGCCCCACCCTCGGAGTCGAAGTCGTCGACGCCCCCGGAGGCGCCGCGGGGAGTGGCGCCCGTGTCGTCGGCGTGCATGTCCCGGGCCCCGGCTACAGCGCGGGCCTCGTCCGCGGTGACACCGTCCTCGCCCTGGGCGGTACCCGGACCGGATCGGCGGCCGACCTCGCGCGGGCCGTCACCGCCGCCCGCCCCGGCGTGGCGATGAGACTCCTCGTCCGGCACGCGAACGGCACCCGTCGGCACCTGGTCGCCGTACCGGGCGTCGTCACCTGAGCCCCCGGGACCGCCCCCGGTCCGAACCCCCTACACGGCCACCCGGAAGTGGCTGGTCAGCCGCCCCTCGTCGTCCAGCACATGGAACGCCAGTCCGGGCGGCGCCTCCCGGTCCGCGACCTGGTCGCCCTCCCACGGGAGCCGCAGCGTCCACGTCACCCCCGGGCCGACGACCAGCGGGCGCCCGGCGAACAGGGTCGCGGCGGGTGTGTGGGCGTGGCCGGTGATGATCCCCGCGATCTCCGGCCGGCGCTCCAGCAGCCGGGCGAGCTTCGCGGGCCGGCCCAGCCGGTAGCCGTCCGGCAGGGGGGTGGTGGAGGGCCACCGGTGGGTGGTGGAAGGCGAGCAGTGCCGGCCGGTCGCCGTCGAGACCGTCGAGGGTCTCCTCGATCCAGGCGTACGTCCGCGACTCCAGCTCGCCCTCGTCCCGGCCCGGAACGCTGGAGTCGCACATCAGCACGGCCGCCTCCGCGAAGACATGGACCGTGTTGACCGGCCCGTCGGCGGGCTCCTCCCCGAGCAGCGCCTTGCGGTACGGCGCCCGGCTGTCGTGGTTGCCCGGGCAGGTGAGCACCGGGAAGGGGACCCCGCCGTCCCGCAGCCCCAGCAGACGCGCCGCCTCCTCGTACTCGGCCTCCGTGCCGTGGTCCGCGATGTCCCCGGTCACCAGCAGCGCGTCCACCCGCCCCGGCAGCCCCCACAGCAGATCCCGCACCCGCTCCGCCCGGCGGGTCGCCCGGTCGCTCCCGTCCAGATGCAGATCACTGATGTGCGCGAGTACGAGCATCGCCGTACGCCTCCTCGGGGTTGCCTAACGGGACATCTGCATCCAAACATTAGAACTAATGGTTGGGCAACCTCCAGACGTTAGCTCAGGCCGCCCGGGGCGCCCCGGAACGCGGTGGCCGTACCCGCCGCCCCTGACGCCGCGACGATGCGATGGTGGTGTCAATCGGCTCGCGTGCGCCGCGGCGGAGGGGCAGGATGCTGCCCGTAGCCCCGTAGCACCAGGGGACTCCGAGCAGACGGAGGCACGGATGACCGGCACGCCCAGCGACGGGACCGCGCCCGCCCCGGCCGGGGCCCCGCCCGCCCCCTTCACCGCCGACGACTACCGGGCCCGGATGCGGCGCGCCGCACGGGCCGCCGCGGACGAAGGGCTCGACGGGCTGCTGGTGGCGCCCGGCCCCGACCTGGTGTGGCTGACGGGGCACCACCCGCCGGAGACCGAGCGGCTGACGATGCTGGTGCTGCGCGACGGCGAGGACCCGGTGCTGGTGGTCCCCACCCTGGAGGCCCCGGACGCCGCCGGGGCCCCCGGCGGCCCCGCACTCACCCTCCGCGACTGGACCGACGGCAAGGACCCCTACGAGGCGGCCGTCTCCGTCCTCGGCCCACGCGGCCGTTTCGGCGTCAGCGACAACACCTGGGCACTGCATCTGCTGGGCCTGCAGCGGCGGCTGCCCGGCACGGCGTACGTCGCGCTCACCGAGACGCTGCCCATGCTCCGGGCGGTGAAGGACGCCGCCGAACTGGAGCGGATGGCGGCGGCGGGCGCGGCGGCCGACCGGGCGTACGAGGAGATCCGGCAGGTCCCCTTCGCGGGGCGCCGGGAGGCCGACGTCGCCGCCGATCTCGCCGCGCTGCTGCGCCGGTTCGGCCACTCCCAGGTCGACTTCACCATCGTCGCCTCGGGCCCCAACGGCGCCAACCCGCACCACGAGGCCGGAGACCGGGTCATCGGCCACGGCGACATGGTCGTCCTCGACTTCGGCGGCCTCAAGGACGGCTACGGCTCCGACACCTCCCGCACGGTCCACGTCGGCGAACCGGCCGCCGAGGAACGCGCGGTGCACGACCTCGTACGGGCCGCCCAGGAGGCCGGATTCCGCGCGGTACGGCCGGGCGCGGCCTGCCAGGACGTCGACCGGGCCGCCCGCGCGGTCATCACCGAGGCCGGGTACGGCGACCGGTTCGTCCACCGCACCGGGCACGGCATCGGCGTCACCACCCATGAACCGCCGTACATGATCGAGGGGGAGGAGCGGCCCCTCGTGCCCGGGATGTGCTTCTCGGTCGAACCGGGCGTCTATCTGCCGGGCCGTTTCGGTGTACGGATCGAGGACATCGTGACGGTGACGGAGAGCGGCGGCCGACGTCTCAACACCACCTCACGCGAACTGGCGGTGGTCGAGTGACCGGCCGAGTACCCCCACTCCTTCGGCTTTCCTGACCCCGGACGACGGCGCGACCATGACCCAGGCACCGACACCCACCGCGGACAGCGTCCGCCGGCTGGTCCGTACCCTGCTGAAGAACGGGGAGGGCCGGCCCGGCGGCAAGGGCGGCGACGGCCCCGACGTGACGCCCGTCGCCGGGGACGACACGCACGGCAGCTGGTGGGTCGGCACCCGCCATGTGCTGCGCCTCGCGACCGACCGGCACGCCGTCGGACGGCAGCGCCGCGAGGTGAGGCTGCGGGACCTGGTCCGGCCGCACATCGGTGTCGCGGTCCCGGTGAGCGTCGCGCACGGCGAATGGTCCGGGGGCCTCACCTACACGCTCGACACACGGCTGCCGGGCGGGACGGCGGAGGACCACGAGGTGTCCGCCGTGGGCGAGGCCGATCTGGCGGCGCTGCTCACCGGGTTGCGCGAGGTGCCGCCGCGGCAGGCCGAGGCGCTCGGGGTGCCGCGGCTCGCCCCGCGCTCGCTGGAGGCACTGCGGGCGGCGGCGGGGCGGGCGGCACGGCTGCTGGCCGAGGCCGACGAGTTCGACACGGGGCGGCTCGGGCAGCTGCCCGCCGCGAACGCGGCGCAGCTGACGGCACCGGGGGCCGTGCTGGTGCACCACGGGCTCACCGGGGACCGCCTGGTGCTGAGCGCGGACGGCCGGGTGCGGGGGGTTCTGGACTGGGCCGACGCGGCGCTCGGGGATCCCGCCGAGGACATCGCGGGCCTCGCCACGGCCGTGGGCTCCCCGGCCGCCGTCCGCGCGGCGACCCTCGCGGGGTACGGGGCCCGGCCCTGTCTGCGCGGGTTGTGGCTGGCCCGCTGCGACACGGTGATCGCTCTCGCGGAGGGGGTGCGGGGGCGGGCCGGTGCGCCCCTCCCCGTCCTGCGCCACCGGTTGCGTCGTGGGTGGGAGCCGATTCTGCTGGAGAGGGTGACGGATCTGCGGGGTGAGGACTGAGGAGGGGCGCCTCATGGCTCGGGGGTACGCGTAGCAGGGCGACTGCGGGCCGTGCGTGGCTGATCGCGCAGTTCCCCGCGCCCCTTAGGAGCCTGCGGCCCAAGGGGCTTGCGGCTCCTCGTCGGATCATGTCACCGTCAGGACCACGCACGACTCCCCGCCCAGCGTCAGCACCCCGTCCGCCCCCGGCGCCTCCACCGGCTCCCAGGACGCCAGTACCCGCGCGTGCGGCACCCCCACCGGGATCGTCGCCGTCTCCTTGCCCAGGTTCACCGCCACCCGGACGTCGCCCCGCCGGAAGCCGAACCACCGGGCCTCCTCGTCGTAGGCGACCTTGACGTCGGACAGGTCGGGGTCGGAGAGGTCGGGGAAGGTGCGCCGGAGGGTGATGAGCGCGCGGTACCAGGCCAGCATCCGGGCGTGCGGCTCACGGGCCGGCTCGGACCAGTCGAGGCAGGAGCGGTCGCGGGTCGCCGGGTCCTGCGGGTCGGGGACGTCCTCCTCGGCCCAGCCGTGCGCCGCGAACTCCCGGCGCCGCCCCCGCCGTACGGCCTCCGCCAGCTCCGGATCGGTGTGGTCGGTGAAGAACTGCCAGGGCGTGGACGCGGCCCACTCCTCGCCCATGAAGAGCATCGGGGTGAACGGCCCGGCGAGCGTCAGCGTGGCCGCGCACGCCAGCAGACCGGGGGAGAGGGTCGCGGCGAGCCGGTCGCCCTGGGCGCGGTTGCCGACCTGGTCGTGGGTCTGGGTGTAGCCCAGCAGCCGGTGCGCGGAGACGCTCGTACGGTCCAGGGGCCGGCCGTGGCGGCGCTCCCGGAAGGACGAGTACGTGCCGTCGTGGAACCAGCCGCCGGTCAGGGTCTTCGCCAGCCCCGCGAGACCGGCCCGCGCGAAGTCCTCGTAGTAGCCCTGGGACTCGCCGGTCAGCGTGGTGTGCAGGGCGTGGTGGAAGTCGTCGTTCCACTGGGCGTGCAGCCCCAGGCCGCCCCGCGTGCGGGGGGTGACCAGGCGCGGGTCGTTGAGGTCCGACTCGGCGATCAGGAACAGCGGCCGGTCCACCTCCCCGGCGAGCGCGTCGACCGCCGCCGACAGCTCCTCCAGGAAGTGCCGTGCGCGGGTGTCCCTGAGCGCGTGCACCGCGTCCAGCCGCAGCCCGTCGAGACGGTAGTCCCGCAGCCAGGCGAGCGCGCTGTCCCGGAAGTACGCCCGCACCTCGTCCGAGCCGGGCGCGTCCAGATTGACCGCCGCGCCCCACGGCGTGTGGTGCCGCTCGGTGAAGTACGGGCCGAACACGGGCAGGTAGTTGCCCGACGGGCCCAGATGGTTGTGCACCACGTCCAGCACGACCCCGAGGCCCAGCCCGTGCGCCGTGTCCACGAACCGCTTCAGCGCCTCGGGACCGCCGTACGGCTCGTGCACGGCCCACAGGGAGACTCCCTCGTAGCCCCAGCCGTGCGTCCCCGGGAACGGGCACAGCGGCATCAACTCGACGTGGGTGACGCCCAGTTCGACGAGATGGGCGAGGCGTCCGGCCGCCGCGTCCAGGGTGCCCTCGGGGGTGTACGTGCCCACGTGCAGCTCGTACAGCACCGCGCCCGGCAGCCCGCGCCCGGACCACTCGGCCCGCCACGCGTACCGCCCGTGGTCGACGACGGCGCTCGGCCCGTCGGGGCCGTCCGGCTGGCGGCGGGAGCGCGGATCGGGCCGTACCGGGCCGTCGTCGACGGCGAAGCCGTAGCGGGTGCCGTCCGACGCCTTTGCCTCGACGGTCCACCACCCCGGCCGCTCCGGATCGCGCTCCATGGCGTGCACGGCGCCCTCGCGGTGGAGAGCCAAACGGTCGGCCTGCGGTGCCCACACCTCGAACTGCACGGAACGGTTCTCCCTCGGCTGCCGGTGGTGGTCCTGGGTAGTCAGGGGTCGGCGGCCGAAGAGGGCGAGTCCCCTCTCGCCACCGAAGTCCATCGTGCGGCAAACGAGATCGCCGCGTGCTCGGATCGCCGCTTTTGCCCGCGCGCGTCGCATCCCCCGGCGGGCGTGTTCGCGCATGTTCCGGCATGTCCGGGGATGGTCACCGTTCGCGGCCTGTCTGGACACCTCATGTCCCCCTGACCGACAATCACCAGCGTGACGTCGTCCTTCGAGTTCCACACTTACCCCGCGCGGCTGTCGGACGCCGAGCGCGACCGCGCGCTGAGGGCGCTCCGTGACGGCGTCGCGCTGGGCCGCCTGTCCCACGACACGTTCATCCGGCGGATGGAGCTGGCGCTCACCGCCCGCCGCTCCGACGAACTCGCCGCGCTCACCGCCGACCTGCCCGCCGAGAAGCGCTGGTCCCGGCTGGTGCTCGGCACCGTCGGCGCGGTCTCCGGCTTCGGTGTGAAGCTGCGCCGGGCCTGGCAGTCCGAGCGGCTTCCCAAGCTCCAGCTGCCGCACCCGGCGAGCGGCCACGCCCTGCGCATAGGCCGGGACCCGGGCAGCGGGCTGCGGCTCAGCCACGAGACGGTCTCCCGGGTGCACGCCGAGCTGAGCCGGCAGGGCGGCCTGTGGATCCTGCGCGACCTCGGCTCCACCAACGGCACCACCGTCAACGGCCGCCGGGTGATCGGCGCGGCCGTCGTCCGCGACGGGGACCAGGTGAGTTTCGGCCGTATGACGTTCCGGCTCTCCTCGGAGTGACCGCCCGGCCGACCCCACCGCAAAGCTCTGGCCTGGGATTTACGCAGCGAGTTTCTCAACTGGCTGTCCCCTCCAAGGTGTTGACGTGCGTTCTCGGCCATGACTGACTGTGCCTACACCATGCACACCAGGTGAACCGAAGGCATCACAGACGGCGCCGACAGACGGCATCACACGCGTGCGGACGCGTGCCCGATTCGTGGAGGTGTGTGCCCTGCCGCCACTCCTCCGCTATCCGTCCGTGGACGAACTGTCCGCCCGCGCCGCGGCCCTCGTCGCCCGGCATCCGCACCGCTCCCGACTGCGCCGCGTGGGCACCTCACGGGCGGGCACACCGCTGTGGCTGCTCTCCGTCGGACACGGCACCCGCCACACCCTGATCGTCGCCGGCCCGCACGCCAACGAGCCCGTGGGCGGCGCCACCGTCCTCCGGCTCGCCGAACGGGCCCTGGCCGACCCCCGGTTGAGCGACGCCGCCGACATCACCTGGAACCTGCTGCTGAGCCTCGACCCCGACGGCTCCCGCCGCAACGAGGGCTGGCTGTCCGGCCCCTACACCCTCGGCCACCACTTCCGGCACTTCTTCCGCCCCGGCTTCCTGGAACAGCCCGAGTGGCTGCCCGACGGCGCCGCCGGGGCCGTCCTGCCCGAGACCCGCGCCCTCCTCGACCTCCAGGACGAACTGCGGCCCCTCTTCCAGTGCTCGCTGCACGGCGTCGACGTCGGCGGCGGCTTCGTCGAGCTCACCCGTGAACTGCCGGGCCTCGCCGAACGCGTCGCCCACACCGCCGCCCGCCTCGGCATCCCGCGCGAGCTGAGCCCGTACGACACCCTGTACTGGCCGCGCCTCGGCCCCGCCGTCTACCGCATCCCGCCCCCGCGCCGGGGCGACCTGGCCGCCGCCATCACCGAGGCCGCCGTCGAGTCCACCTGGTACCACCCGCACCGCTACGGCACGGTCACCGCCGTCGTCGAGGCACCCATGTGGGGCGTGACCGCCGTCGAGGACCCCTCCCCGCCGCCCGACGCCGACGCCGTACTGCGCCGCGTCAGCCACGCCCTGCGCCGCGACACCCGGCTCCTGGCGGACCTCCTCGCCCGGGTCCGGCCCTCGGTGAGCGGCGGCCCGGACGCGGCCCGGCTCCTCGCCCCGGTCGACGACTATTTACTGGTCGGGCCGGGCCTCGCCGACTCCTGGGACCCCGACGTCCACGACGGCGCCGCCCGGCCGCTGCCCCCGCTCGACACATCCCGCCTCACCACCCTCGCCCTCTCCGGCCGCCGGGTCGCCCTGCGCACCGCCGGACTGCTGCACCAGCTGGTCACCCGCGCCGGACGCGACCCGGCCGACGCGCTGCCCGAGCTGGACCGGCTCATCGACGGGTGGTGCGCCGAGTACCGCGACGGCTACGGGGCACGCTGGATCCCCGTCGCCCGCCAGGCCGAGTACCAGACCCGTGTGGTCCTCGCCGCCTTCGCACTGACGGCCGGACTTCCCCGCGCGGGTGGCTCCCGTTCGGGTGACCCGGAATGGAGTTCCGGGCCCGTCGTGCCGATGCACCGGGAATGACGACCCCGACCCGCACGGCACGCGCCGCCCTCCTCGCCGCCCTCGCCCTCCTCACCGTCGGCGCCTCGGCCCCCGCCGGGACCACCGCCGTCCAGGGCGACTGGCTCTACGTCTCCCTCGCCCGAGCCGGTGTCCAGGCCCCCGGCGCCCAGGCCGCCGACCCCCGCACCTCCGACACCCGAGGCACCCTGCTTCTCTGCGACCCGCCCCAGGGCCACGGCCACGCCGCCCAGGCCTGCGCCGAACTCCGCCGCACCGAGGGCGACATCACCCGCATCCCCCACCGCGACGCCATCTGCACCGAGATCTACGCCCCGATCCGGGCCACCGCGGAAGGCCAGTGGAACGGCCGGACGATCACCTACGAGCAGACCTTCGCGAACGCGTGCGTGATGGCGGCGAGAACAGGCTCGGTGTTCGCCCTGTCGAGTTAGGGCGCGCCCCAATGGGGCGCGGGGCTGTGTCCATATGCGGCTCCGCCGCGTGGGCGCGACCAACCCCAACGCACCCGCACACGCCCAACAACCCTATGAGGCA
Organism: Streptomyces griseiscabiei; assembly: GCF_020010925.1. Classification (NCBI taxonomy): domain Bacteria; kingdom Bacillati; phylum Actinomycetota; class Actinomycetes; order Kitasatosporales; family Streptomycetaceae; genus Streptomyces; species Streptomyces griseiscabiei. The sequence goes on from NZ_JAGJBZ010000002.1 coordinate 1,488,107, forward strand.
CCCCAATAGGCGCCCTCAGTCAACATGCCGCGCACACTCCGCCGCCGCCACCACCGTCCGCACCTGATGCTCGACCTGGTCGGCCACCGGCACCCACCGCGCCCGAAACCGCTCACCGAACGACTCGCACCACTCCGCCACCAGCTCCTCCAGAAAGGGCGCCCCCGGCGCCCCCGCGTCCACCAGGGCCCGCCGCAGCATCGCGGCGGCCCGCAACGGCAGCCGCCGCCCGAACGCGTCCACACTGCCCACGTACGCCGCCGACAGATCCGGCGGCGGCCCGTCCGTCCAGTCCCGCGCCAGCCCCGGCGCCAGTGCCAGCGCCCACCGGGCCGCCCGCAGCAACGGACCGTCGGGCCCCGGCAGCCGGGGCAGCGCCTCGGCGAGCACCCGCTCCACCCGGCCCGCGTCCGTGACCAGCCGCCGCGCCAGATACCGCAGGGCCGCCGCGGGCGCCGGGTGCGGGGCCGTGTCGTCCACCAGGTCGCCGGCCCACATCGGCACCTCGACGACCGCCGTCAGACCGCCGTACCGATGGGCGTGGTACCAGGTGCTGTGCCGGGCGTCGTCCGGCATGCTCGGATACGCCGTATGGGCGCCCGGCCCGGGCATCACGAACACCCCGGGTCCCGACACCGGCCAGCCGGCGGCGTCGGACGCACCCCGCTCCACCGGTATGCCCAGCTCGGCCGCGGACTTGGCGAACGGCTCGGCGAGCCCCGGCACATCCCTGGTCAACTGCACCCAGCTGCCGCCGAGATCGGTGCCGTGCAGGGTCACCTGGAGGTAGGGCCGCAGCTCGTCCAGCACCCCGAGGAGGGCGTGCGTCTCGGGCGGCAGCCGGTCGTGCGGCAGCACCGAGGGCGACCACTCCGGCTGCTCGGGGCCGGCCGGCCGGAAGAACCCCAGGTGGTAGTCGAGGAGGGTGCGCGGCGCGGAGGTGGTGTGCAGGCTCGCCCCGTCCGGGTCCGCGCAGAGCACGAAGTGCCAGGAGACACCGGACCGCAACTCCCGCTCACGCAGCACCCGTTCGGCCAGCGCGAGCACCGTGGAGCCACCGGTCGGCTCGTTGGCGTGGGCGCCCGCGACGACCAGCACGGCACGTCTCGCATGGCCCACGGACAGCAGCCGCAGCGGCCGGCCCGCCCGCGACACCCCGATCCGCCGCAGGGCGCACAGCCCGGGCCGGCGCACCGTCAGCATCCGTGCGGCCGACTCCAGCTCGGCCACCGTGGGATAACCGGAACGACCGGAACGGTCGAGATAACCGAGTTCCGACAGCAGACCCACCCCCGTCCCGTCCGCCTGGCACCAGAATCCGCACACCCGGCGGAACCGAGTGGGTGGATATGTCCAGTGTCCGTCCGTACAAGGGGCGGCTCCCAGGGGCGCCCAGGAGCATTCACCGTCACCCGGTACGGGAGCCACCGCTCCCCGGCGGCCATCTCGCGTTCACCCGCCGACCCGCTCCAGCAGCGCGACAGGCAGGGACGCGAACAGCTCCGCCACCCGCACCTCACCCGTGAACTCCCGTTCCCCGCCGATCACTTCGGCCCACCGCCCCGCCGGCAGCGTCAGCCGGGTGTCCCCCCAGCCCCCGGCCTCCGCCAGCCGCAGCGACAGCCGTGTCACGGCGGTCACCACCTCCCCGGACCGGGCGAAGGCCACACAGTGCCCGGCGGCGGGTCCGGTCGCCGGCAGCGGCGCGTAGGTCGCCGCCTCCCCGAACACCTCGGGCCGCCGCCCGCGCAGCCGAAGCGCGGCCGAGGTGAGCCGGACCTTGTCGGACTCCCTGTCCTCTCCCTCCAGCGGAGCGAAGGACCGCCGGTTGTCGGGGTCCACCAGCGCCCGGTACTCGCCCTCCGTCCCCTGGTAGACGTCCGGCACCCCCGGCATGGTCAGCTGCACCAGCGCCGCGCCGAGGCTGTTGGCCCGCGCGTACGGCTCCAGCTCCTCCCGCAGCGCGGCCACCCGGGAGTCCACGGCGGGCCCCCGGGCCACGAAGTCCGCCACCGCGCGCTCGTACGCCGGGTTCTGCTCGGTCCAGGAGGTGTGCAGCCCGGCCTCGCGCACATGCTTCAGCAGGGCGCCCTGAAGCCGCTCCTCGAACCGTTGCCCGGACTGTTCCCCGAACCCCTCCCCGCCGGGTTCGCCGCCCCGCTCGTCGTCCGCCCGGCCGAGCCCGAACGCCGTCTGCCAGGCGGCCCACGCCAGCTGCGGATCGGGCACGCCCGCACCGTCCCGCGTCACCTCCGCCAGCAGGTCGGCCCACCGCCCCGGGCACTGCGCGAGCACCGCGACCGCCGCCCGTACGTCCGCGCTGCGCTTGGTGTCGTGCGTCGACAGCACGGTCCCGGTGGCCGGCCAGTCACGCTGCACCCGGGCACAGTAGGCGTGGAAGTCCTCCGCCGACACCGCCGGGCGGCCCGGATCGCCGCCCACCTCGTTCGCCGACACCAACGGCACATAGCGGTAGAACGCCGTGTCCTCCACCGACTTCGCCCGCAGCGCCGACGAGGTCTGCGCGAACCGCGCCCGGAACTCCGCGTGCTCCGGTCCGTCCCCCGCCCGGCCCAGCACCAGATCCCGTACGGCGTCCACCGACCGGGCCTCCTCCGGCACCACGAACACCGCGCGCGCCTCGGCCGCCGCCTCCTCGGTGACGACGAGGGAGGCGTCCTCGGAGGTGTACGGCCGGTACACCTCCATCCGCGCGAGCAGCTCGCACAGCGCGGTGCGCAGCGCCCACGGCGCCTGGTCGCGCAGGGAGAGATCGGAGGAGCGCTCGCACAACCGGTGCGCCACCCGCGTGAGCCGTTCCACCTCCGCGACCAGTTCGTGCGTGAGCACCCGGTACGCGGCCCGCCGTACGGTCGGCTCCCACTCGCCGCCCCGGTCGGCCTGCGCGGCCGTGAACCGCCGGTACCGCCCCAGCAGCTCACCGGCCCCCGCCGGATCGGTGAACAGCCCGTCCACCTGCCGCAGCGCGTCATAGCCGGTGGTCCCCGCGACCGGCCAGGCGGCGGGCAGCTCCTCCCCGTCCGCGAGGATCTTCTCGACGACGGTCCACCGCCCCCCGGTCGCCTCGTGCAGCCGCCGCAGATAGGCGTCGGGGTCGGCGAGCCCGTCGGGATGGTCGACCCGCAGCCCGTCGACGACCCCCTCCGCCAGCAGCTCAAGGATCTTCGCGTGGGTCGCGTCGAAGACCTCCGGCACTTCGACCCGCACCCCGATCAGCTCCGAGATGCTGAAGAACCGCCGGTAGTTCAGCTCGGTGCGGGCCAGCCGCCACCACACGGGCCGGTACCACTGCGCGTCCAGCAGCTGCGGCAACGGCAGCTTCTCGGTGCCCTCCCGCAGCGGGAACACATGGTCGTAGTAGCGCAGCTCCCGCCCGTCCACCACGAACTGCTCGATCTCCGCGCCCAGCGGCCCCCCGAGCACCGGCAGCAGCATCCGCCCGCCCCGCGCCTCCCAGTCGACGTCGAACCACCGCGCGTACGCCGACTCCGGCCCCTCCCGCAACACCTCCCACAGCGCCCGGTTGTACCGGGGCGCCATGGCCATGTGGTTCGGCACGATGTCCAGCACGAGCCCGAGCCCATGGGCGCGCGCGGTCCGGGCCAGCGCCCGCAGCCCCGCCTCACCCCCCAGCTCCTCCCGCACCCGCCCGTGATCGACCACGTCGTACCCGTGCGCCGACCCCGGCACGGCTTCCAGCACGGGGGAGAGGTGCAGATGCGACACCCCGAGCGAGGCGACGTACGGCACGGCGTCCGACGCGGCGGCGAAGGGGAAGTCGGGCTGAAGCTGAATCCGGTACGTGGAGGCAGGCACGACAGAGGTCATGCAGACCTACGTACCCGCTGGGCAGGTTTTCGTGCGACTTGACACGCAAGGGCAAGGACAGCGCCCTGAAGGGGCGCGGGGAACTGCGCGACCAGCCACAAACAACCCGCACCCCGCAACGAACAGTCACCCCGTACGGCGAACCCCGCAATCACATCTACGCAGGCCTCCGGAACACCACCAGACTCCGGTCCACCAACCGCACCCTCTCCCCGGCCGCCACCTTCACCCCGTCCACCGGCACCGCGTCCTCCCGCCCCGTATCCACCACCATCTGCCACTGCGGCCCATGATTCACCGGCACCACGAACTCCAGCTCCCCCGCCGACGCGTTGACCATCAACAGGAACGAGTCGTCGGAGATCCGCTCGCCGCGCGCCCCCGGCTCGGAGATCGCGTTCCCGTTCAGGAACACGCTCAGCGCCCCCGCCTGCGAGGAGTCCCAGTCCCGCTGCACCATCTCCCGTCCCTCGGGCGTGAACCAGGCGATGTCCGACAGCTCGTCGTGCGTCCCCTCCACCGGCCGCCCGTGGAAGAACCGCCGCCGCCGGAAGACCGGATGCTCCTTCCGCAGCCGCACCATCGCCCGGGTGAACTCCAGCAGATCCCCGTACGGCGCGTCCTCGTCCCCGTCCTCCCCGGAGGGCCACGGCACCCAGGACACCTCGTTGTCCTGGCAGTACGCGTTGTTGTTGCCGCCCTGGGAGCGCGCGAACTCGTCCCCGTGGCTGAGCATCGGCACCCCCTGCGACAGCATCAGCGTCGCGACGAGGTTGCGCATCTGCCGCACCCGCAGCGCCGTGATCCCGGGGTCGTCGGTCTCGCCCTCGGCCCCGCAGTTCCAGGACCGGTTGTGGCTCTCCCCGTCCCGGTTGTCCTCGCCGTTGGCCGCGTTGTGCTTCTCGTTGTAGGAGACGAGGTCCCGCATCGTGAACCCGTCGTGGCAGGTCACGAAGTTGATGGAGGCCAGCGGGCGCCGCCCGTCGTCCTGGTACAGATCGGACGAGCCGGTCAGCCGGGACGCGAACTCCGCGAGCGTGCGTGGCTCGCCCCGCCACAGGTCCCGCACCGTGTCCCGGTACTTGCCGTTCCACTCGGTCCACAGCGGGGGGAAGTTCCCCACCTGGTAGCCGCCCTCGCCGACGTCCCAGGGCTCGGCGATCAGCTTGACCTGGGAGACCACGGGGTCCTGCTGGACGAGGTCGAAGAACGACGACAGCCGGTCCACCTCGTGGAACTGCCGGGCCAGGGTCGCGGCGAGATCGAAGCGGAACCCGTCGACATGCATCTCGGTGACCCAGTACCGCAGCGAGTCCATGATCAGCTGCAGCACGTGCGGGGACCGCATCAGCAGCGAGTTCCCCGTGCCCGTGGTGTCCATGTAGTAGCGGGGGTCGTCCGTGAGCCGGTAGTACGAGGAGTTGTCGAGGCCCTTGAAGGAGAGGGTCGGACCCAGGTGGTTGCCCTCGGCGGTGTGGTTGTAGACCACGTCGAGGATGACCTCGATCCCCGCCTCGTGCAGTGCCCGGACCGCCGACTTGAACTCCAGCACCTGCTGCCCGCGGTCGCCCCAGGAGGCGTACGCGTTGTGCGGGGCGAAGAAGCCGATGGTGTTGTAGCCCCAGTAGTTGCCGAGGCCCATGTCGGCCAGCCGGTGGTCGTTCACGAACTGGTGTACGGGCATCAGCTCCAGCGCCGTGACGCCCAGCTCGGTCAGGTGCTCGATGATCGCCGGGTGGGCGAGCGCGGCGTACGTCCCGCGCAGTTCCTCGGGCAGCCCCGGGTGCCGCATGGTGAGGCCCTTGACATGGGCCTCGTAGATCACCGTGTGGTGGTACTCGGTACGGGGCCGCCGGTCGTCGCCCCAGTCGAAGTACGGGTTGACCACGACCGAGGTCATCATGTGCGGGGCGGAGTCCAGGTCGTTGCGCTCCTCCGGCGCCCCGAAGTGGTAGCCGTACACCTCCTCCCCCCACTTGACCGAGCCGCTGATCGCACGCGCGTACGGGTCGAGGAGCAGCTTCGCGGAGTTGCAGCGCAGCCCGCGCTCCGGCGCGTACGGGCCGTGCACACGGAAGCCGTACCGCTGCCCCGGCATCACACCGGGCAGGTACGCGTGCCGCACGAACGCGTCCGTCTCGCGCAGTTCCACCGCCGTCTCGGAGCCGTCGTCGTCCAGCAGACACAGCTCGACTCGGTGCGCGGCCTCCGAGAAGACCGCGAAGTTGGTACCGGCGCCGTCGTACGTGGCGCCGAGCGGATACGCCTGTCCAGGCCAGACCTGCATGGATACGACTCTTCCAGTTGTCGCGCGCCGCCGGGGCCACTCCGGGGGGAGTCTCCCCCAAACTGACGGAACCTCCTAGGACATACGTCTCTCCTGCCCGGCGGTGTGCGCGTCGTGACGCTCCGGGGGCGGCCGATTTCGGCTCCCGGCCGGCCGACCGGCCGGCCGGTGGCTATGAATCAGCTCACTCCCGGCGCGGTGACGCGTGGGAACGGCCAAGTCACGGGCGGTAGTTGGGAAACGACCTGTCCATCCGGCTGTATCGTCACCCGCTACCGGAGTACCCTTCCTTGATCGTTGAGTAGGGGTGGGTTCGGGGGAGCGGAAGGCGGTGCGTGGGTGGGCTCGGGAGGGCTGGAGCTGCCTCCTGGTGACGCGGGCGACACGGGTCACGAGGGGAACTCCACAGATGTCCCACCCGGCGCGGTGTCCCTGGCGCGGCCGATGGAGAGGGGCTCCATCGGCCCGGAACTGGACTGGAACGCCGACGCCTGGCTCGAAGTGCGTACGCGCGCCCAGCGGGCCGGCCGCGCCTACATCTGGCTGAACCTCGTCGAGCAGCGGCTGCGCGCCGTGGTGGCCGCCGTGCTGCGCCCCATCTACGAGCCCGTCCACGGCGACGACTGGGTGGTGGCCGCCGCCGGGCCCGCCGGACAGGAGTGGGTGCAGCGGGCCGTCGCGGTCCGCGAGGTCAGCCGCCGCAAGGGCTATCTGCTCGACCCCGCCGACGACAACGTGCTCAGCTTCCTCACCCTGCCGCAGCTGCGCGAGCTGATGGTGCAGCACTGGCCCTGCTTCGAGCCGTACGTCGACGAGCGGCGCGACGTGGAACTGGCGCTGGACGAGCTGGAGGTCACCCGGAACGTCGTCTCCCGCAACCGCGCCCTCTCCGAGGCCGTCCTCGCCCAGGCGGAGCGCGCCTCGGCGAAGCTGCTGGAGATCCTGGGCGCGGGCAGCGACGTGCCCTCCGCGCGCCGGCTGCCCGTCGACGCCGTCGAGGACCTGGTCGGCGAGCGGTACGCGGACGTCGTCGGCGTCCACCCCGACCGGGTGCGGCTGCTGCGGCAGTTCCCCGCCGAGGACCTGTTCGGCGGCGCCCGCCGCCTCGACGCCATCGGCATAGGCCTGAACCTCCTCGTGCAGAACTTCTCCGGGCGGCGGCTGGTCCGGCTCGCCGAGGGCGGCAGCCGGGTCCGGCTGCTCTTCCTCAACCCGGCGTCCAGCGCGGTCAAGCGACGTGAGCGCGAACTGGGCATAAAACGAGGTGAGTTGAGCCGTGCCGTGGAGATGAACATCCTTCATATGCGCCGGGTCCGCTCCCGGCTGCGCGACCCCGGCGCCTTCGAGATCCAGGTCTTCGACGAGACCCCCCGCTTCACCGCCTACCTCGTGGACGGCGACGGCACGGACGGTGTCGCGGTCGTCCAGACCTATCTGCGGCGCACCCGGGGCATGGAGGCACCCGTCCTCGTCCTGCGCGGCGGCAACCGGGTCCTCAAGGCGCACGAGAACGGCGAAGTCGGACTTTTCGATACCTATCGCGAGGAGTTCGAAGTGGCGTGGGCGGACTCCCGGCCGGTGTCGTGAGCGCCTGTCCAGGGGCCGGGCGGAGCGCGGTCCTCGGATTGTCAGTGGCCCATGCGATGGTGGTGGTCACTGGGGGAAAGCACCACCAAGAAGGGGGGCCAGCATGGGTTGGCACCGGCAGCTGCTGATCGGCTTCGACCTGGAGACCACCGGGACGGACCCGCGCGAGGCGCGGATCGTCACGGGCGCGGTGATCGAGGTCAGGGACGGGGAGCCGGTCGGACACCGGGAATGGCTCGCCGACCCGGGCATGGAGATCCCGGCGGAGGCGGTGGCGGTGCACGGCATCACCAACGCCCGCGCCACGGCCGAGGGCAGACCGGCCGACCAGGTCGCCGACGCCATCGCCGACGTCCTCGTCTCCTACTGGAAGACGGGCGTCCCGGTCGTGGCGTACAACGCGGCCTTCGACCTGACCCTGCTCTCCGCCGAGCTGCGCCGGTACGCCCTGCCGTCCCTGCGCGACCGCCTCGGCGGCCAGGACCCGGCGCCGGTCGTCGACCCGTACACGATCGACCGCTCCGTGGACCGCTACCGCCGGGGCAAGCGCAATCTGGAAGCGGTCTGCGGGGAGTACGGCGTGCCGCTGGACGCCGCGCACGACGCGTCCGCCGACGCCCTGGCCGCCGCCCGGCTCGCCCGCGCGATAGCCGAGCGCCACCCGAAGGTCGCCGCCCTCGGCCCGGCCGAGCTGCATCTGCGTCAGATCGAGTGGTACGCGCAGTGGGCCGCCGACTTCCAGGCGTTCCTGCGCCGCAAGGGCGACCCCGAAGCGGCCGTCGACGCGACCTGGCCGCTGCGCGAACTGGAGGACGAAACGGTATGACCGCGACAGTGGTCACCCTGCGCGAAGTACGCGACAGCGACTTGCCGTTGTTCTGGCGGCACTGGTCCGATCCCGAGGCACAGCGGATGGCCGCCTTCACCGGGGCGTACCAGTACGACAGGGAGCTCTTCGACAGCCACTGGGCGAAGCTCCGCGCCGACCCCGAGGTGCTGAACCGCACGGTGGTCGCCGACGGCGAGGTCGTCGGCTCGATCGCGGTCTTCGGCCCAGCGGACGAACGCGAGATCACCTACTGGATCGACCGCGCCCACTGGGGCCGCCACATCGCCACGGCCGCCCTCACCGCCCTGCTCGACCTCGTGCCCACCCGGCCCCTGCACGCCTACGCGGCCGCGGACAACACCGGCTCGATCCGGGTCCTGCAGAAGTGCGGCTTCGTCGTCACCGGCCACGACCGGGGCTTTGCCCGGGCCCGCGACGCCGAGACCGACGAAGTGGTGCTCATACTCCGGGCAGCCTGAGCCGGTACCGCGCGGATCAGAACGGATACCAGCGGACCGTCTCGTCCCCGTCGCGCAGTGAGGCGACCCGCCGTTCGAACTCGGCCAGGGCCTTGGGGTTGCTCGGCGCGTGCTGGGCGACCCAGGCACAGCTGGCCGTCTCCCGGGCGCCCCGCAGCACGGAGCAGCCCTCCCACTCCCGCACGTCCCAGCCGTAGGCGTCCGTGAAGGCCTCGTACTCCTCGGTCGGCAGGCCGTAGCGGTCGTGGGAGAGGGCCATGACGACCAGGTCGTGTTCGCGGAGGTCGCCGGAGAAGGTCTCCAGGTCGACGAGGACCGGACCGCCGGGCCCGATGTGGACGTTGCGGGGGAGGGCGTCGCCGTGCACGGCACCCGGCGGCAGATGCGGGACGAGGGCCGCCGAGGCCGCCGCGAACCCGTCGCGGCGCGCACGGAGATACGCCGCGTCCGCCGGGTCGATCGCGTCCCCGGCGAGCCGTAGCCAGCGTTCCACCCCGCCGAGCAGTTCACGGCGGGGCAGTGCGAAGTCGGGCGCGGGCAGGGCGTGGACCAGCCGTAGGAGTTCGGCCACATCACGGGCGCCGGCCGGGCGTACGGAGTCGGGCAGACGGTGCCACACCGTCACCGGGTGCCCCTCGACGAGCAGGGCCTCCGGCCCGGCGGCCCGCACCGCGGGGACGTCCGCCTCGGCGAGCCAGCCCGCGACGGTCAGCTCGCGGCGGGCCCGGTCGAGGAGTCCGGCGTCACGGCCCACCTTGACCACCAGGTCACCGGCGGCGAACACCGCGTTCTCGCCCAGCGCGAGCAGCCGCGCCTCCCCGGCCGCGGTGGGCAGCACACCGGCCGCGGCCAGTACCTCCCGGGCCCGTGTCTCGTCCATCCTTCGCCTCCGTGTCCGTACGGCTGACGCTCCCCCCGGGCTGCGGCGGGGCATCAGGTTCACGCCATCCGCCGGACAGTCTCGCATTCGCACAGGTCGGGCCCTGTGCGCGGTGCCTTGACGCCCTGTCATGGCCTCAGCACCATGACGGGCATGACCTTGGCGACCGCGAAGCCGCGACGCCCGCGACCGGCCAAGCGGCGCACCCCGGCCGGCGGCCGGGACCGGCGTCCGATCGACCACGGGGCCTGGTTCCTCGTCCTGCCCGCGCTGATCCCCATCCTGGTGCTGAGCGTCGGCCCGCTGCTCTACGGGATCGCGCTGGCGTTCACTGACGCGCAGTCCGGCCGCACCGAGCCGACCCGCTGGATCGGCACCCTCAACTTCCAGGACCTGCTGCACGACACCCTGTTCTGGGAGTCGTTCCGCATCGGCCTGCTCTGGGCGGTCGGCGTCACCGTCCCGCAGTTCCTGCTCGCCCTCGGCCTCGCGCTGCTCCTCGACCAGCCCCTGCGGCTGCGCTGGCTGGCTCGGGCGCTCGCGATCATCCCCTGGGCCATGCCCGAGGTGGTCGTCGGCATCATGTGGCGGCTCGTCTACAACCCCGACGCGGGCATCCTCAACGAGACGATCCGCGACCTCGGCCTCGGCGACGGCCGCGACTGGCTGAGCGGACTGGCCACCGCCCTGCCCGCCGTCGTCGTGGTCGGCGTCTGGGCGGGCATGCCCCAGACCACCGTCGCCCTGCTGGCCGGCCTGCAGAACACCCCGCGCGAACTGCACGAGGCCGCCGCGATGGACGGCGCGGGCGCCTGGCGCCGCTTCCGCACGGTCACCTGGCCCGCCCTCAGACCCATCGCCCTCGCGATCACCGCCCTCAACCTGATCTGGAACTTCAACTCCTTCGCCCTGGTCTATGTCCTGACCAACGGCGGCCCCGGCGGCCGCACCCGCCTGCCGATGCTCTTCGCGTACGAGGAGGCCTTCCGCTACGGGCAGTTCGGGTACGCGGCGGCGATGGGCTGTGTGATGGTCGCCGGGATCTCGATCGCCCTGGCGTTCGTCCTGGTGGGCCGACTGCGGCGGGGTGAGGACGCATGAGGAGTAGCAGAGCGGCGCGCACCGGCCAGTACCTGGCCCTCCTCGCCTATCTCGTCTTCCTCGCATTCCCGTTCCTCTGGCTGGTCTCCACCGCCTTCAAACCGGCTCGCGAGCTGGGCAGCCTCCACCCGACCTGGATCCCGAGGGACCCGACCCTCGCCAACTTCCGCCAGGCCTTCGACGAACAACCCCTGCTCCAGGCCGCGTTCAACTCGCTCGTCGCCGCCCTCGGCGCGGCCGTCGTCGCCGTACTGATCGCGACCCCGATGGCGTACGTCATGGCCCGGTACCGCACCACGCTCTCGCGGATGGCGACCGGGTGGGTGGTGGTCAGCCAGGCGTTCCCGTTCGTGCTGGTGATCATCCCGCTCTTCCTGGTGCTGAAGAACCTCCGGCTGATCAACTCCGTGCCCGGACTGGTCATGGTGTACGTGGTGTGGGCGCTGCCGTTCGCGCTGTGGATGCTGGTCGGCTACGTCCGGGCCGTGCCCACCGAGCTGGAGGAGGCGGCGGCGGTCGACGGGGCGGGGAAGCTGCGGACGCTGGTGTCGGTGACGGCGCCGCTGCTGGCACCCGGCATCGTGGCGACGGCGCTGTTCGCGTTCATCACGGCGTGGAACGAGTTCTTCTTCGCGCTGGTGCTCCTCAAGACCCCGGAGAAACAGACCCTGCCGGTCGTCCTCACCCACTTCATCGGCGCGGAGGGCGTGGCCGACCTCGGCCCGCTGGCGGCGGCGGCCTTCCTCGCCACGCTCCCGTCCCTGGTCGTCTTCGCGGTCATCCAGAAACGGATCACGGGCGGCATGCTCGCCGGGGCGGTGAAGAGCTGATGCGCACACGAGGGCTCGTCGCGGCCTTGCTGCTGTGCCTGCTGGCCGCCGGCTGCACCGGCGGCGAGGGCACCTCCGACGACGGCCGGGTGACCCTCCGCTTCCAGTCCCTGGCCTGGCAGGAGGAGTCCGTCGCCGTCAACAAGGAGCTGGTGAAGGAGTGGAACGCCACCCACCCGGGCGTCCGGGTCGAGTACGTCCAGGGGAGCTGGGACAGCGTCCACGACCAGCTGCTCACCTCCTTCGAGGGCGGTGAGGCGCCCGACATCATCCACGACGCCTCCGACGACCTCGCGGACTTCGCCTACGGCGGCTACCTCGCCGATCTGCGCGAGCTGCTGCCCGAGCGGCTCAAGTCGGACATCCCGCGGCGCAGTTGGGAGACGACGACGTTCGGGGACGGGATCTACGGCGTGCCGTTCCTCCAGGAGCCGCGGGTGCTGATCGCCAACGCGACGTGGCTGCGGGAGTCGGGCGTACGTGTTCCGACCCCTGCGGACCCGTGGACCTGGGCGGAGTTCAGGGGCGTCACGAAGGAGCTGAGCGGGGACGGCCGGTACGGGGTCGCCTGGCCGCTCAAGGACCCGGTGTCGGCCACGCTCAACCTGTCCCTCTCGGCCGGCGGACAGCTCTTCCACCGGGACGCGGACGGCAAGGTCGAGGTCCGCTTCGGGGCGGCCGACGCGGTCGTCCCGAAGACCGTGCACGACCAGGTGAACTCCGACGGGAGCGCGCCCCGCACCACGCTCGGCATGGGCGGCTCCGACACCCTGCCCGGCTTCTTCGGCGGCAAGTACGCGATGGTCCCGCTCGGCTTCTCGTACCGCCAGCAGATCGTGCAGCAGGCGCCGAAGGGCTTCGACTGGCAGGTGCTGCCCGCCCCGGCCGGCCCGGACGGGCTCACCCAGGGCGTCAGTCCGCAGACCCTCTCGATCGCCGAGGACAGCGCCCACAAGGCGGACGCCGCCGCGTTCATCGACTTCTTCCTCCGCCCCGACAACATGGTCCGCCTGGCCCTGGGGGACTGGATGCTCCCGACCGGCACGGAGGCCCTCCGGGACCCCGCCCTCCACACGACCGAGCACGACTGGGCCACCGGCACGGCCCTCGCCACCCACCTCCGCTCCGCGCCCGCGCAGTCCGTACGCGGCTACCCGGAATGGAAGGACAAGGTCGCCACGCCCGCGTACCAGGAGTACTACAGCGGGGCGATCGGTCTCGGTGAGCTGCGGGACCGTCTGGAGGACGACGGGAATCTGGTGCTGGCCCGGTATCAGCGCTGAGGTGGCGAGCGTTTTGGGGTGCGTTGTCGGGTGCGGCTCCGGTGGGGCTTCTCGCGCAGTTCCCCGCGCCCCTGAAAAGCAGGGGCTGCGCCCCCTGCTTTTCAGGGGCGCAGAGCCGTGGTCGTTTAGGCCCGCAGGGCCTGTGTCTTCCAGGGGCGCGGGGAACTGCGCGAGAAGCCCCCACCGGACCCGCACCCGACAACGCACCCCCGAAACCATGTTGCACGATACGTATCGTCTCGCATACCGTCGGGTTCATGACCTCCCACATCGCCATGTTCTCCATCGCCGCTCACGGTCACGTGAACCCGAGTCTCGAAGTGATTCGGGAGCTGGTGGCCAGGGGGCACCGGGTGACGTACGCGATTCCGCCGGCCTTCGCGGAGAAGGTGGCGGAGACCGGGGCCGAGCCCCGGATCTGGCGGTCGACGCTGCCCGGGCCCGACGCCGACCCCGAGGCGTGGGGGAGCACGCTGCTCGACAACGTGGAACCCTTCCTGGACGACGCGATCCAGGCCCTGCCGCAGCTCGTCGAGGCGTACGAGGGGGACGAGCCCGACCTCGTGCTGCACGACATCACCTCGTACCCGGCGGCCGTCCTCGCCCACCGCTGGGGCGTCAAGGCGATCTCGCTCTCCCCGAACCTGGTCGCCTGGACCGGCTACGAGGAAGAGGTCGCCGAACCCATGTGGGCCGAACCGAGGAAGACGGAGCGCGGCCGGGCGTACTACGCCCGCTTCGAGGCCTGGCTGAAGGAGAACGGGATCACCGAGCACCCCGACCCCTTCGTCGGCCGCCCCGAACGCTCCCTCGTCCTCATCCCGAAGGCGCTCCAACCGCACGCCGACCGGGTCGACCGGAGCCGCTACACCTTTGTCGGCGCCTGCCAGGGCGACCGCGCGGCACAGGGCGAGTGGACCCGGCCCGCCGGTGCGGAGAAGGTGCTGCTCGTCTCGCTCGGGTCCGCCTTCACCAAGCAGCCCGACTTCTACCGGGAGTGTGTGAAGGCCTTCGGTGACCTGCCGGGCTGGCACACGGTGCTCCAGGTCGGCCGGCACGTCGACCCGGCGGAGCTGGGCGAGATCCCGGCCCAGGTGGAGGTGCGGGACTGGGTGCCCCAGCTGGCGATCCTCCGGCAGGCGGACGCGTTCGTCACCCACGCGGGCGCCGGCGGCAGTCAGGAGGGCCTGGCCACCGCCACGCCCATGGTCGCCGTACCGCAGGCCGTCGACCAGTTCGGCAACGCCGACATGCTTCAGGCGCTCGGGGTGGCCCGGCATCTGCCCAAGGAGGAGGCGACGGCCGAGGCGCTGCGCGAGGCGGTCCTCGCCCTTGTCGGTGATCCCGAGGTGGCCCGCCGGCTCCAGGAGATCCAGCGGGAGACGGCGGCGGAGGGCGGCACCCGGCGGGCCGCCGACCTCATCGAGGCGGAGCTTCGTGCCCCGCTCCGAACACCCTGATAGCTGGGCAAGCCGGTTGGTTCCACGCCTACCGTGAAATCCCGGAACTTTTTAGGTCACAGTCGGATCACTCGGTAACGCTCAGGTAACGCCGGGTCCGCGCGGAACGCGCACTGACTCTGTTACCGGGTTCGACCGTTACCCCCTCCGAAAGGTTGTGTTCGACGCTTCTTGTGCCTCGTATGAACGACTTCCAAGCTGGGAGTGAATTCCATTCGAACGCCAGGAAGTTGACCCATGCGCCGAGACATACCCGACCTCGCGGAAGTGCGCCGCGTCACGCAGAAGAAGCGGGACGCCTGGTGGACCGTGCTGCTCGTGGACCCGGTCGCCACACCGCTCGTGCGGCTGACCGCGAAGTACACGAGGATCACGCCCAACCAGCTGACCTGGGGCGCCTTCCTGCTGGGTCTGGTCTCGGCCGGCTTCTTCGCGCTGGGCGACTGGCGCTGGCTGATCGCCGGCGCCGTCGTCTACCACCTGAGCTTCATCCTCGACTGCATGGACGGCAAGGTCGCCCGGCTCACCGGCCAGGGCTCGGTGTTCGGCGCCTGGCTCGACTTCGTCTTCGACCGCGTCCGGGTCGCCGCCTGCTCGGTGGCCCTGATGGCGGGGCAGTACCACCGCACCGGCGACACGCTCTACATCTGGCTTGCCGCCGCCGTCATCGGCTGCGACGCGCTGCGCTACATCAATTCCCTGGAGACCTTCAAGGTCCGCCACACCATGCGCAAGCAGATCAAGGCCCGGCTCCGCGAGGCCCGCCGCGCCGAGAACGAGCGGGAACTCGCCTTCATGGAGGACCTGCTGCGCGAGAACCCCGAGGCCGACATCGAGCAGGACCTGCGCACGGCCGCCGCCGAGGTCACCCAGGCCGCGCCGCAGGCCCAGGTCGTCGACCTGCACCAGGAGTTCCGCCGCCGCTTCCCGGCCTATCTGCGCGTCCGCTCCTTCCTGCTGCGCCACCGTGTCCGCCCGCATCTGATCAGCGGCATCGAGTTCCAGATGGGCGTCTTCATGATCGGCCCGATCATCGACTCGGTGCTGACGACGACCATCGTCTCCGGCGTCCTGCTCCTGGTCTTCGAACTGGCCATCGTCTACAAGCTGCTGCTCTCCACCCGCGACTTCACCCGCACCCTCGACTCCTTCGACCGCGGCGACATCCGGGAGGACGTGGCCAAGGCCGCCTGACGACCGGGCGGGACAGCGAGGTGGCCGGGGTGCGCGCACCCCGGCCACCCGCGTACGACGACGAGGCGTCAGGCCCGTACGGGCTCGCCCTCCCGGGTGGTCGGCACCGACCCCGGCCCCGGCTCCGCGGACTCGTCGTGGGTGAGGTCCGGCATCCGGTGCAGCCACTTCGGCAGATACCAGTTGCGCTCGCCGAGCAGGGCCATCACCGCCGGGAGCAGCACACCCCGGATGACCGTCGCGTCGATGAGGACGGCGGCCGCCAGGCCCACGCCCATCTGCTTCATCGACTGCATGGACAGCGTCCCGAAGATCGCGAAGACGGCGACCATGATGACGGCGGCGCTGGTCACCACCCCGGCGGTGGTGACCACCCCGTGCCGGATCGCCTCCTTCGTCGTACGGCCCCTCAGCCGCGCCTCACGGATCCGCGAGACCACGAAGACGTGGTAGTCCATCGACAGCCCGAAGAGGATCACGAAGAGGAACAGCGGCAGCCAGGTGATGATGGCGCCGACACCCTCCGCGCCCACCAGCGAGGCACCCCAGCCGTGCTGGAAGACCGCGACGAGGATGCCGTACGCGGCGCCCACCGACAGCAGGTTCAGCACGATCGACGTGACCGCGATCGTCAGCGAGCGGAACGACAGCAGCATCAGCACGAAGGCGAAGACCACGACGAAGGCGAAGACCGGGACGACGGCTCCGGTCAGCTGGTCGTTGAAGTCCTTGTTGCCCGCGACCTGCCCGGTGACCGGCGCCTCGACACCGTCGACCTCGCCGAGCGTCGCGGGCCGCACCTCGTCACGCAGCTTGTCCAGACTCGCGCCCGCCTTGTCCTGGTCGGAGCCGCCGACCAGCGGCACGTACACGAACGCCACGTTCTGCGCGTCGTGCACCTTGATCTCCACCGGGCCGCGCGAGGCGCCCGAGGCGACGGCCTCCTTCTTGAAGTCCGCCAGCGCCGCCCGCACCTCGGGGGCGTTGATGTCCTTCGCCTTCACCACGACCTCGGCCGGCTCGGAACCGCCCGGGAAGGCCTCGTTGACCCGGTTGTACGTCTGCACGATCGGCAGCGAGTCGCCGAACTCCTGGTCCAGCGTGAGGTTCTGCGTCTTCATCCCGACCGCGGGCGCGGCCACCGCGAGCAGCGCACCGGTCGCGACGACCAGCGACAGCCCCGGCTTGGCGAGGACGACCCGCAGCACGGCGTTCCAGAAACGGCTCTCCGAACCGCCGCCCTCCGAACCGCCGCCTCCCGCGCGGCCGTTCTTCCGCCGCTTGTCCGGGTGCAGGAACGGGATACGGCCCTTCTCGACCCGCTCGCCCAGCAGCGACAGCAGCGCCGGCAGCACCGTGACCGAACCGACCATCGCGACGGCGACCACCATCAGCGAGGCCAGCCCCATCGCCTCGAACTCGGCGAGCCCGGTGAACAGCATGCCCGCCATCGCCACGCACACCGTGACACCGGAGACGATGATCGCCCGGCCACTGGTCGCGGCGGCCACCCGCAGCGCGGTCTGCGCGTCCCGGCCCGCCGCACGCTCCTCGCGCTCCCGGCGCAGATAGAACAGGCAGTAGTCCACGCCGACGGCCAGACCCACCAGCAGCATCACGGAGTTGGCGGTGTCGCTCATCGGGATCACATGGCTGACGATGGCCATCATCCCCATCGTCGCCATGATCGCGGTGATCGCCAGCGCCACCGGCAGCAGCGCGGCGACGACCGCGCCGAACGCGATCAGCAGGATGCCGAGCGCCACCGGCACCGCCGAGTACTCGGCCTTCTGGAAGTCGTCCCCGAACGCGTCGTCGAACGTCTTCATCATCGAGGCGCCGCCGATCTCCTCGATCCGCAGCGTCCCGTGCTCCTTCTGCACCCCCTCGACGGCCTTCAGCACCGGCTCGATCCGCTCGCCCGCGGTGTCCGACGCGCCCCGCACGTCGAACTGCACCAGCGCGCTGCGCCCGTCCTGCGAGATCGTCCGTGTGTCGTACGGCGAGGTCACGTCCGTGACCTTCCCGGTGCCCTCGACGGCCTTCATCACATCGTCCACGGCGGCCCGGAACGCGGCGTCCGTGGCCTTGACGCCGTCGTCCTCGGCCTGGATCAGGACCGTCTCACCGGCGGGCTCCTCGATCCCCGCCTTCTCGACGATACGGGCGGCCGTGCTGGTCTCCCCCTTGAGCTGGTCGCTGTCCTTGACCTCGACCGAGCCCATCGCCGACCCGATCCCCATGGTCAGCGCCACGAACAGCAGCCAGATCCCGACGGCCGCCCAGCGGTGCCGGGCGCTCCAGCCACCCGCCCGGGCGGCGACCCCCCGCACCCGTACGTCTCCCTCAGCCATCGTCGGCCAGTCCCCTCGTCACCGGGTGACGGCCCCCTGCCGTCGCCCTTCGCTTCGAAGGTATGGGCTGGATAAGTGCGTCTCTTCGTGCTGACCGGTGAACCCCGGCGCCTACGACTCCTCCCCTCGGACCCCATCCCCTCCCCACCAAGGAGGACAGCGACCCCCTACACCTATCCCGGCCTCTCGGGGCCGCTCCTCAGGGTGGCCAGGTCGTCCCGCGCCTATCGTGACCCCATGACGACGACGTACGCGGCGCTCCTGCGCGGGATCAACGTGGGCGGCAACAAGAAGGTCCCCATGGCCGACCTCCGCACCCTCCTGACCGGCCTCGGCCACACCGGCGTGGCCACCTACCTCCAGAGCGGCAACGCGGTCTTCACCGTCGAGCACGACGAGACCTCCTCAGCCGCCGAGACCCCCCTCGCCGCCGAGACCTCCCTCGCCACCGGGATCACCACCGCCATCGAACACCGCTTCGGCTTCACCGTGGACGTCCTGGTCCGCGACCACGCCTATCTGGCGGCCGTCCGGGACGACTGCCCGTTCCCGGCGGCGGAGCTGGAGGGCAAGCAGCTGCACGTGACGTATCTGTCGGAGACCCCGGACGAGGCCCGCTTCGACGACATCGACCGACCGGCCTTCCTGCCGGAGGAGTTCAGGATCGGGGACCGTGCGGTGTACCTGTACGCCCCCGAGGGCCTCGGCCGCTCCAAGCTCGCCGAGACCCTGGCCAAGCCCCGCCTCCTCAAGGGCCTGATCGCCACGAGCCGTAACTGGAACACGGTGAGGAAGCTGGCGGAGCTGACCGGGTCCGGTTCCGGGGCCGGCTGACTGTCGCGTTTGTTCAAGAGGACCGCGCACGCCGTCCCTAGCGTGAGACGCATGAAGAGCGACGACACCACCACGCGCCATCCGCACCACCCGTACATGGCCGAATGCGCCACCGAGGCGGCCCGGATCGCCCGGGGCGTCACGGCGGACCGGCTGGCCCACTCCACCCACTGCGGCGACTGGGACGTCCGCGCCCTGGTCAACCACTGGGTCCTGTACACCTCGCACGGCCTGGAACACCGCGCCCTGCGCAAGCCCCTCCCCGACGAACTGACGAAGCGGGACTTCACCGCCGATCCCGACTGGGCCGAGGCCTACGCCGCCCAGCTGGACCGCGCGGTCACCGCCTGGGCCGACCCGTCGCTGTGGGAGGGCGAGATCGACCTCGGCATGGGCCCGCTGCCCGCCGTCGACCTCGCCGGCATGATCATCAAGGAGACGGCCGTCCACGGCTGGGACGTCGCGACCGCCACCGGGCAGCCCTTCCATGTATCCGACGACGCGGCCCGCTTCGTCCTCACCGTCGTGGAGACCCACGGCGACCTCTACCGCCAGTACGACGGCTTCGCGGACCCCGTCCCGGTACCGGCAGACGCACCGGTGTTCGACAGGGCGCTGGCGTCGAGCGGCCGGGACCCGAAACTCGCGGTCGCCCGGAACCGGCCCTAGGCTCCGCTCAGGCGCTCGCGCCGACCCGGGTCCGCGACAGTGTCTCCACGGACGCCTCGTCGTAGCGGCGCAGCAGCAGCCGGGCCACCTCCGGTGCCGGGCCCAGGACGTCGGCCAGGACATCCGCCCCGGCGGCTCCCCGCGCGATACGGTCCGGGAGCCGGCCGGGCGCGAGGACGTACGGCGCCACGGCCACCCGTTCGCAGCCGAGGGCCCGCAGCTCCCGTACGGCGTCCTCGGTGCGGGGGAGTGAAGCGGAGGCGAACGCGGGTCGCACGGCGCACCAACCGGTGTGCCACCACTCCCGCGCGATATCGGCGATCACCGCGATCGCCTCCGGGTCACAGGACCCCGCCGAGGCCAGCACGACCCCGGTCGAGGACTTGTCGGCGGGGCTCAACCCTGCCTCGTACAGACGGCGTTCGAGGGCCGAGCGCAGCAGGGGCGAGGGGCCCAGCACCTCCGCCTGGCGGATGCGCAGGCTCGGCGGGGCCTCCCGCAGGACCGCCGGGATGTCGGCCTTGGCGTGGAAGGCGCGGGTGAGGAGGAGGGGGAGGGCGACGACGTCCCGGACGCCCTCCGCCGCCAGCGACTCCAGCACCGCCGGGACGGAGGGGACGTTGAAGTCCAGGAAGCCGGTCTCCACGCGCAGCCCGGGGCGCAGCGTCCGCACCCGCCGGACGAGGGCGTGCACGGTCGCGGCGTGCCGCGGATCGCGGCTGCCGTGGGCGACGACGAGGAGGACCGGCTTCCCGGACACGGGGAACACGGGGATCAGCTCTTCACCAGCAGCCCGCGGCTGCGCAGGACCCACCGCTCCAGCGGGCTGAAGATCAGCAGGTCGATGGCGATACCGACGATCAGGATGAGGAAGATCGCGAGGAACACCTGCGGCATGCTGCTGTTGGTGCGGCCCGCCTCCAGCATCTGGCCGAGGCCGGAGCCGATGTCGGGTGCCTTGGCGATGATCTCCGCGGCCATCAGCGAGCGCCAGGAGAACGCCCAGCCCTGCTTCAGACCGGCGACATAGCCGGGCAGCGCGGCCGGCATCACGATGTGCCAGGTGCCCTTCAGCCCGGTGGCGCCCAGGGTGCGGCCCGCCCGCAGGAACAGCGGCGGCACCTGGTCGATACCGGACACCAGACCGTTGGCGATGGACGGGACCGCGCCGAGCAGGATCACCGTGTACATCACCGACGGCTCCAGGCCCAGCCAGACCACCGCGGCCGGCACCCACGCCACCGACGGCAGCGACTGCAGACCGGAGAGGATCGGGCCGATCGCCGCCCGGACGACCCGGACCCGGGCCACCAGCAGACCCAGCGGGGTGCCGATCGCCAGAGCGGCCAGGAAGCCGAGCAGACCGCGGGAGACGCTGGTCCAGATGGACTCCAGCAGCGTGCCCTGCAGCCAGGCCTGCCGGACCTCGTCCCACACCGCCGAGGGCGCGGGCAGCTTGTAGGCGGGCGCGACCTCCGCGAGGACGAGCAGCTGCCAGACCGCCAGCACCAGCGCGACCGCGGTGATCGGGGGCAGCACCTTCTGGACGAGGACCTGGCGCAGCGGCGGACGCCCGGTCTGTACCGAGTCCAGCGCGTCGAGGCCCGCCTCCAGACCGGCGAGGTCGTCGGCGTCCTTGACGTCCTTGCCGGGACCGGCGTCGCTCGTGGTCTCAGTGCTGGCCATGGCGGCGGATCTCCTTGCGCAGTTCTTCGGTGATCTCGACGGACAGCTCCGCCACGGCGGTGTCCTCGATACGGCGCGGCTGCGGAATGCCCACGGTCCACTCGCGGGCCACCCGGCCGGGGCGCGAGGACAGCAGGACGACACGCTCGGCGAGCCGTACCGCCTCGCGGACGTTGTGCGTCACGAACAGCACGGAGACCTGTGTCTCGCTCCAGATCCGGGTCAGCTCGTCGTGGAGCACGTCCCGGGTGATGGCGTCGAGCGCGGCGAACGGCTCGTCCATCAGCAGCAGTTTGCTCTCCTGCGCCAGGGCGCGGGCCAGGGCGACCCGCTGGCGCATACCGCCGGACAGCTCGTGCACCCGCTTGCCGTAGGCGCCCTGGAGCCGGACCAGACCGAGCAGTTCCTCGGTCCGCTCGCGGCGGTCGTTCTTCGGAACTCCCCTGAGCTTCAGGGCGAGTTCGATGTTCTTGCCCGCGGTCAGCCACGGGAAGAGGGCGTGCTCCTGGAACATCAGGGCCGGACGCCCGTCGGTCGTGATCCGGCCGGCCGTCGGGTCGTCGAGACCCGCGACCAGATTGAGCAGCGTCGACTTGCCGCAGCCCGAGGCTCCCAGGAGGGTGACGAACTCGCCCGGAGCGACATCGAGCGTGATGTCGTCCAGGACGAGCTGCTGCCCGGCGGGCCCGGCGAAGGACTTCGATACGTGCTCGATACGGGCGGCGTGCTCGACGGCCCGGACGCCGTCGGCGGCCTTGGCGAGTGCGGTGGCCATGGTCGTCACCTCCTGGGAACTCAGCGGACTGCGCGGTGGGCGGTTACTTGACGCCGAGACCGGCGTCGTCGACCTCGTCGTCGCCCTCGGCCTTGAGGACCTTGTTGAGCAGCGACAGGTCGTAGATGCCGTCGAGCTTCGGGTCCTCCAGCAGACCGGCCTTGACCGCGTGGTCCGCCTCGGTCTGCAGGGTGGAGGCCAGCGGGTCGTTGATGAACTGGATGGACTTCCACGCCGGGTCGAGCACCTCGGCCGGCAGCTCCTTGCCGGAGTCGGCCTTGAGCTGGGCGTTGGCCGCGGCCTTCGCCCCGTCCGGGTCGGAGCCGATGTACGCGTTGGTCTTGACCGAGCCGCGCAGCACGGCCTCGACGACGTCCGGGTGCTCCTTCAGGAACTCCTGGCGCACGATGATGTTCGTGATCACGAACTTCTTGTCCGGCCACAGGTCGGCCTCGTCCAGCAGCACCTTCGCGCCCTCGGCGACCAGCTTGGACGCGGTCGGCTCCGGCACCCAGGCGCCGTCGATGGCACCGGACTTGTAGGCGTCCGGGGCGACGGAGTTCTCCGTGCGGACCACGGACACATCGCCCTTGCCGGTGTTCGCGTCGACCTTCCAGCCCTGCTCCGCGATCCAGTTGAGGAACGCCACGTCCTGGGTGTTGCCGAGCTGAGGGGTGGCGATCTTCTTGCCCTTGACGTCCTTCAGGGACTTGATCTTGTCCGGGTTGACGACGAGCTTCACACCGCCGGAGGCCGAGCCGCCGATGATGCGCAGGTTGGCGCCGTCCGCCTTGGTGTAGCCGTTGATCGCCGGGGAGGGGCCGATCCAGCCGATGTCGATGGAGCCGCCGTTGAGGGCCTCGATCTCGGAGGGGCCGGCGTTGAAGGTCGTGTACTTCGCCTTAGTACCGCCCAGCTCCTTCTGGAAGAAGCCCTTCTGGATGCCGACCAGGGCGGTGGCGTGGGTGAGGTTGCCGAAGTAGCCGATGTTGACGGTGTCGACACCGTCGATCTTCTTGGCCCCGGCGGCGACCTTGTCGGTCTTGGCCTCGGTCGACTGGGAACCGTAACCGCAGGCGGCGAGGGTGAGGAGAGGCAGCGCGGCGACGGCGGCGAAGGTGCGCCGGAAAGCGGCGGAGCGGCGAAGTGCAGGCACGGGAGGTGTTCCTCTCGGAGGCCCGGCGGTCACGGTCTCTCAGGTCGTGGCCGGGAGGTCGGGTTTTCGTCTACGGCGGTGGGGGGTGAGGGCGCGCAAGCGGTGCGCGTACGTCATCGCACACATCGCGCGACCCCGCCCTGCCCGCTGCCGAGGGCGCCGCTGCCGACCCGGCCGCCCTCCTTCGCGAACGTCGCGTAGTGGTCCACAAGGTTCATGTCAGAAGTCCCACCCGTCGTCCTCGGCCTCGTCCTTGACGGGCTCGGGGGAGGCGAACGACTCGCCGACCATGCCGGCGGTCAGTGTGGTGCCGTCGGAGGGGTCGATCAGGATGAAGGAGCCGGTGCGCCGGGAGTCGGCGTAGGAGTCGACGGGCAGCGCCTCCGCCGTACGGACCTTCACCCGGCCGATGTCGTTGGCGACGAGCTGTCCCGGGTGCGGGTGCAGGGAGAGGTCGTCGAGGGTCAGCCGGGACGGGATGTCCTTGACGATCGCCTTGACCGTGCGGGTGCCGTGCTTGAGCAGCACCCGGTGGCCCACCGTCAGCGGCTGGTCGGCCACATGGCAGACGGTCGCCTCGATGTCCTGCGTCGTCGCGGGCGCGTCCTTGCTGGGGACGAGGAGATCGCCGCGCGAGATGTCGATGTCGTCCTCCAGCAGGAGGGTGACCGACTGCGGGGTGTGGGCCGAGTCGACCGGCTCGCCGAGGAGGTCGATACCCGTGACCTTCGTGGCACGGCCGGAGGGCAGGACCGTCACCGCGTCGCCGACCCGGAACGTACCGGCCGCGATCTGGCCCGCGTACCCCCGGTAGTCCGGGTGCTCGGCGGTCTGCGGACGGATCACGTACTGCACGGGCAGCCGGGCGTGGCAGTGCGCCAGGTCGTGGCTGACCGGGACCGACTCCAGGTGCTCCAGGAAGGTCGGGCCGCCGTACCAGTCCATGTTGGCGGAGGGCTCCACCACGTTGTCGCCGGCGAGCGCCGAGATCGGGATGGAGGTGATCTCCGGGACGCCCAGCTCGGACGCGTACGCCGTGAACTCCTCGGCGATCGCGGCGAAGACCCGCTCCTCGTAGGCGACGAGGTCCATCTTGTTGACGGCCAGCACCACATGCGGGACGCGCAGCAGCGCGGCGATCGCGGCGTGCCGGCGGGTCTGCTCGACGACCCCGTTGCGGGCGTCGACCAGGATCACCGTCAGCTCGGCGGTGGAGGCGCCGGTGACCATGTTGCGGGTGTACTGCACATGGCCGGGGGTGTCGGCGAGGATGAACCGGCGCTTGGCGGTGGCGAAGTAGCGGTAGGCCACGTCGATGGTGATGCCCTGCTCGCGCTCGGCCCGCAGGCCGTCGGTGAGCAGTGCGAGGTCGGGCCCCTCCTGGCCACGGCTCGCCGAGGCGCGCTCCACGGCCTCCAGCTGGTCGGTGAGGACCGACTTGGAGTCGTGCAGCAGCCGCCCGACGAGGGTGGACTTGCCGTCGTCGACCGAACCGGCGGTGGCGAACCGCAGCAGGGTCGTCTCGGTGAGTTCCGTGGTCGTGGTCATGCCTAGAAGTACCCCTCGCGCTTACGGTCTTCCATCGCGGCCTCGGACATCTTGTCGTCGGCGCGGGTCGCGCCCCGCTCGGTGAGCCGGGAGGCGGCGATCTCGGTGATCACGGCGTCCAGCGTGGTCGCGTCGGAGTCGACGGCACCCGTGCAGGACATGTCGCCCACGGTGCGGTAGCGCACGAGGCGCTTCTCCACGTTCTCGCCGTCCTTGGGGCCGCCCCACTCACCGGCGGTCAGCCACATCCCGGCCCGCTGGAACACCTCACGCTCGTGCGCGAAGTAGATCTCCGGCAGTTCGATGCCCTCGCGGGCGATGTACTGCCACACGTCCAGCTCGGTCCAGTTGGAGAGCGGGAACACGCGGACGTGCTCACCGGGAGCGTGCCGGCCGTTGTACAGGTTCCACAGTTCCGGGCGCTGGCGCCGCGGGTCCCACTGGGAGAACTCGTCGCGGAGCGAGAACACCCGCTCCTTGGCGCGCGCCTTCTCCTCGTCGCGGCGCCCGCCGCCGAAGACGGCGTCGAACTTCTCCGCCTGGATCTTCTCGGTCAGCGGCACGGTCTGCAGCGGGTTGCGGGTGCCGTCGGGACGCTCCTTCAGCACCCCCCGGTCGATGTAGTCCTGGACGGAGGCGACATGCAGCCGCAGGTTGTGCCGGGCGACCGTGCGGTCGCGGTACTCCAGGACCTCGGGGAAGTTGTGCCCGGTGTCCACGTGCAGGAGGGTGAAGGGGATCGTCGCCGGGGCGAAGGCCTTCAGCGCCAGGTGGAGCATGACGATGGAGTCCTTGCCGCCGGAGAACAGGATCACCGGCCGCTCGAACTCCCCCGCCACCTCACGGAAGATGTGGACGGCCTCGGACTCCAGGGCGTCCAGATGGGACAGGGTGTACGGGGTGGCGGTCTCGCCGGAGACGGCCGCGACGGTCGTCGTCATGCCAGACCCCTCTCGATGAGCAGCTTGTGGACCAGTGCCGCGGACTCCTGGACCGTCTGGTCCTGCGACTCGATGCGCAGATCCGGGGTCTCGGGCGCCTCGTAGGGGTCGTCGACCCCGGTCAGGCCGGAGATCTCACCGGCCGCCTGCTTGGCGTACAGGCCCTTCACATCACGTACGGAGCAGACCTCGACCGGCGTGGCCACATGCACCTCGACATACGCGGCGCCGCTCGCCGAGTGACGCCCCCGGACCGCCTCGCGGCTGTCGGCGTAGGGCGCGATGACCGGGACGAGCGCCTTGACGCCGTTACGGGCGAGGAGGTCGGCGAGGAAGCCGATGCGCTGCACGTTGGTGTGCCGGTCGGCGCGGCTGAAGCCCAGGTCCGCGGTGAGGAACTCGCGGATCTCGTCGCCGTCGAGGACCTCCACGAGGTGGCCGTCCTCGCGCAGCCGGCCCGCGAGTTCGTAGGCGATGGTGGTCTTGCCGGCACTCGGCAGACCCGTGAGCCAGACGGTGGCTCCGGTGGCTCCGGTCGTCACGTGGTTCTCCTGGTTCTTCACAGGAACGGGGGCGTCGTTCTTCGCGGTCACAGGTGCAACCCGCACTCGGTCTTGGCGTTCCCGGCCCAGCGGCCGGCCCGCGCGTCCTCGCCCGGGGCGACCCGGCGGGTGCAGGGGGCGCAGCCCACGGAGGCGTAGCCGTCCATCAGCAGGGGGTTGGTGAGCACACCGTGCTCGGCGACGTAGGCGTCCACGTCGTCCTGCGTCCAGCGCGCTATCGGGGAGACCTTGATCTTGCCGCGCTTGTCGTCCCAGCCGACGACCGGGGTGTTCGCCCGGGTCGGGGACTCGTCGCGGCGCAGGCCCGTCGCCCAGGCGTCGAACCTGGTCAGGCCCTCCTCCAGCGGCTTGACCTTGCGCAGGAAGCAGCAGAGGTCGGGGTCGCGGTCGTGCAGCTTCGGCCCGTACTCGGCGTCCTGCTCGGCGACCGTCTGCCGCGGGGTGATCGTGAGGACGTTGACGTCCATCACGGCCTCGACGGCGTCCCGGGTGCCGATGGTCTCCGGGAAGTGGTAGCCGGTGTCGAGGAAGACGACGTCCACACCGGGCCTGGCCCGGGAGGCGAGGTGCGCGACGACCGCGTCCTCCATGGAGGAGGTCACGCAGAAGCGCTTGCCGAAGGTGTCCACGGCCCACTGAAGGATCTCCAGCGCCGAGGCGTCCTCCAGATCACGGCCGGCCTGCTCGGCGAGCGCCTTCAGTTCGGCGCGCTTCGCCGCGTCCGGTCCGTCCGCGTCCGTCGAGGAACCGGACGCGGCCGTGGACGAGGATGTATCGGAGTCCGAGTCCGTCTGAACGGCAGTCATATGTGATCCCCTCCGCTGTCGGCTCGCTCAAGCCCTCGGGACAACAACCCGAGGAACTTCAACTGGAAGGCTCGATTGCAGGCTCCGCATTCCCACGCGCCGTGTCCCGTCTCGTTGGGGCGCAGGTCCTCGTCACCGCAGTAGGGGCAGTAGAAAGGGGCGGCTCGTTCGCTCATGACAGGGCCTCCTCGGAGGCACGCGTCACCCAGGCGGCGAAGCGCTCGCCGTCCTCGCGCTCGTCCTGGAAGCGCTTGAGCACGCGCTCGACGTAGTCGGGGAGTTCCTCGGAGGTGACCTTGAGACCGCGGACCTTGCGGCCGAAACCGGCCTCCAGTCCGAGCGCGCCGCCCAGGTGCACCTGGTAGCCCTCGACCTGCTCGCCCTGGTCGTTGAGCATGAGCTGGCCCTTGAGACCGATGTCCGCCACCTGGATACGCGCGCAGGCGTTCGGGCAGCCGTTGATGTTGATGGTGAGCGGCTCGTCGAACTCCGGGATGCGGCGCTCCAGTTCGTCGATCAGCTGGGAGCCGCGGGCCTTCGTCTCGACGATGGCGAGCTTGCAGTACTCGATGCCGGTGCAGGCCATGGTGCCGCGCCGGAACGGCGACGGGTTGACCGTGAGGTCCAGCGCCTCCAGGCCCGAGACGAGTGAGTCGACCTGCTCCTCGGTCACGTCGAGCACGATCATCTTCTGCTCGACGGTGGTCCGGACCCGGCCGGAGCCGTGCGCCTCGGCGAGGTCGGCGATCTTCGTCAGGGTGGTGCCGTCGACCCGGCCGACACGCGGGGCGAACCCGACGTAGTACCGGCCGTCGTTCTGCTGGTGGACACCCACGTGGTCGCGCCAGCGGGCCACCGGCTGGTCGGGGGCCGGTCCGTCGATCAGCTTCCGCTTGAGGTACTCGTCCTCCAGGACCTGGCGGAACTTCTCCGTGCCCCAGTCGGCGAGCAGGAACTTCAGCCGGGCGCGGGTGCGCAGCCGACGGTAGCCGTAGTCACGGAAGATCGAGATGACGCCCTCGTAGACGTCCGCGACCTCGTCCAGCGGCACCCAGGCGCCGAGCCGCTGCCCGATCTTGGGGTTGGTGGAGAGACCGCCGCCGACCCAGAGGTCGAAGCCGGGGCCGTGCTCGGGGTGGCGGACACCGACGAAGGCGATGTCGTTGATCTCGTGCGCCACGTCCAGCAGCGGCGAGCCGGAGATCGCGGACTTGAACTTGCGGGGGAGGTTCGAGAAGTCCGGGTTGCCGATGATCCGGCGGCCGATCTCCTCCATCGCGGGCGTGCCGTCGATGATCTCGTCGGCGGCGATCCCCGCGACCGGCGAGCCGATGATCACACGCGGGGTGTCACCGCAGGCCTCGGTGGTGGACAGGCCGACGGCCTCCAGCCGCTCCCAGATCTCGGGGACGTCCTCGACGCGGATCCAGTGGTACTGGACGTTCTGCCGGTCGGTGATGTCGGCCGTGCCGCGCGCGAACTCCTGCGAGATCTCGCCGATCACCCGCAGCTGCTGGGTGGTGAGGCGACCGCCGTCGATGCGGACCCGCAGCATGAAGTACTTGTCGTCCAGCTCCTCCGGCTCCAGGATCGCGGTCTTGCCGCCGTCGATCCCGGGCTTGCGCTGGGTGTACAGCCCCCACCAGCGCATCCGGCCGCGCAGGTCGTTGGGGTCGATCGAGTCGAAGCCACGCTTGGAGTAGATCGTCTCAATGCGTGTCCGCACATTGAGACCGTCGTCGTCCTTCTTGAACTGCTCGTTGCCGTTCAGCGGGGTGAAGTGTCCCGCGGCCCACTGACCCTCGCCACGGTGACGGCTCACCTTGCGGCGGGGCGTGGCGGGGTTCTGCGGGGTGGCGGCCATGGGTGTATGTCCTTCGGGAAAGGCGGGGAGGCGGCTCTGACCTGCGCTTGCGCGCGCATGCGGGCACACGCGGGCAGCGTGTGCGGCGCCTGCGCGTCGTTGCGCGGGCTGAAACAGAGGAGGGTGCGGCGCTAGTGCCCGGGGTCGTCCAACCCCTCGCGGCAGGGGCGTCAGCTCACCGGACAGATGGCGCTGGACATGCGGCCGAGGTCGACGTGGCGTCGACTCACCAAGGCAATTCCAGTTCCAGACATGACGGAAGCGTGTCACGGCTCTTTAGACCGAGTCCACCGTCATCCACATTCCGGACAGGGATGTCTCGCATGCCGAGACGATGTGATGTGGGTCATGGTGTGGGAACGGTCGCGCCGGGCCAGGGCCCCGGCGCCGGGGCGTCGGCCTCCTCCGTCACCTTGGTGTCGAAGAGCTTGAAGCCCCGCCGCTGGTAGTTCGCCATGGCGTGCTCGCCGTCCCGGGTGCAGGTGTGCAGCCAGACCCGCTTGGTCGGCGGCAGCTCCGGCCACCGCCCGGCGAGGTCCCAGGCCCGTGCCGTCCCGTACGACAGCAGATGTCCGCCGACGCGCCGCCCGCGGAACGCCGGGATCAGCCCGAAGTACACGATCTCCACGACCCCGTCGTCCTGCGGCTCCAGCTCCACATATCCGGCCGGGGTCCCCCGGTCGTAGGCCACCCAGGTCTCCACACCCGGCCGGCCCAGGTGCTCCTGCCACCGCTCGTACGGCCACGACAGCCGGTCGATCCAGCGGATGTCGCCGCCGACGGAGGCGTACAGGAAGCGGCTGAACTCGGGGGAGGGGACCTCGGCGCGCACGATACGGACGTCGTCGCCCTCGGGCGCGGCGGCGGGAAGCAGATCGCTGGGCGAGGTCTGCTCCAGGGACCAGGTGGTGACGGGGCTGCTGCTCATGGGCCCAGGGAATCACGGTCCCCGGCCCGCCTCCAAGGGCGGGCCGGGCAGCCTCGCGGCCGGACCCGCCTAGTTCAGCGAGCTGTCGACGTCGGACAGCTTCACCGCGTACAGCACGCGCTCCGGGATGGGGTCGGTCAGGGTCCACAGCTCGCCGGTCTCCGGTGAGTAGGAGAGGGAGGAGCTGTGCCGGCCCCAGCAGTCGTACGACTCCAGGGCCGTGCCCGAGGACTCGCCGGACTCGCCGTCCGTGCACTTGGCGGCGTCGGCGCCTTCCCCGTCCTGCCGCCAGAGGGTGCCGTGCCCCTCGCGCTTCTCGGCGTCCTGCTCGACGTACCAGCCCTCTCGGTGGGCGAGGACGCCCCGGACCCCGGAGGCCTTGGTCCTGTACGCCTCGGTGGCCACGGCGGCGCTCCGGCGCCCGGTGGTGGTGAGCAGCCCGGTGCGGTCGGCGGTGATGTCGAGGGCGTAGCGCCAGACCCGGGCAGGCTCCTCGCGGCCCGGCCGGAGCCGCTCGCTCGCGACGACCGTGGGAGGCGTCGACGTCCGGTCCAGGGAGAGCGAGCCGAGACAGGGCACCCCGTCGTCGTCCCGGGTGTTGCAGCCGCCGCCCGCCGCCGGGCTGTACGCGGCGACCGCGGGCAGCGCGTACCGGTAGCGGTGGGCCGACCAGCCGTCGCCGGCCCGGCCGATCGCGTCGCTGTCGGTCACATCGGCCCGGAGGAAGCGGGCCAGGTCGAACACGTATACGGAGTCGTCCTGCTGGCCGCGGCTCTGCGGGCCCCGCGCGGTGACGATCAGCTTGTCCTCGTACCAGGCCATGCCGCCCAGCCGGGACCGCAATCCCTCGAAGCCCCGGGCGTCGGCGGTCGGGACGACCAGCAGGACCCAGCGGTAGCGGAGGTCCGCCGGGTCGCGGGCGTCGACGAACGCGACCCGGGCGAGCCCGGCGTCGTCCGCGCCGCTGCCGCTGCCGCTGCTGTCGTCGCTGTTGTCGAGAGGTTTCCTCTCGACCCCGCTGTGGGTCCAGCCGGCCGCGACGACCTGGTTGTCCCGGGAGGTGGTGACCGAGCGGGGGATCCACCGGTCGTTGACCGCGTCGCCCGGCTCCCAGCAGTACGCCCTTGAGGCCACCGGCTCCACGGGCAGGTTCTCCCGCTCGGAGTCGAAGCAGTCGCCCTCGCCCCGCATCGCGTGGTTCGCGCTGCCCAGCACCTCGTCGACACCGACCGGGCCGCCCGTCGCGTCGGCCAGGGCACCCAGCGCGGTGCGGTCGGTCAGGGTCTCCCGGAGCTGGAGCGGGCGCAGCTCACCGGCCGAGGTGAGCTGGGTGAGCGCGCCCGGTGTCCGGCCGCCCGCCGCCTGGGAGGTGCTGATCAGGGTGGCCGCCGCCGTGAGGGCCAGCGCGGTTCCCGCCAGGGACGCGCGCAGCGCACGTCCCCTTCTGCGTCGACGATGTCTGCCGCGGTGCTTCATAGAACCAACCTCCGGGGTGGCATCGGCCAACTGCCAACCGTGAACAAGATCTTGACGGCGAGGCAGGTGGGGCGGCCTGGCTGCGATGCTACGGCAGTGGGACACGTGTCACGCCGAGGTCCCGGGAAATACAGGGAGATCCCTCACCCGGAGGCCATGATCCGTTCACCGGGAAGGGGGCGCCCGGACGCGTCCGAGGGGTGACGGATGTTTGACAGGGGCTCAAGGGTTCGGCTCGGCTCTCGCGTGCCCCGGTGACCGCTCCGCCCAGGACGGGCCGCCCGGCGCCACGCCCCGGGTCCGCACCACCCCCGGTGCCACCGAGTGCGGCAGCAGGTCCAACGGCGTCTCGGGCAGCAGGACTTCGACGTCGGCCCGCTCGGTGAAGCGGTACGGGCGGTGGTCGAGGAAGGCGCCGAGATAGCGGCGTACGCGGGACATCTCGGCGCGGACGGTGACGGTCCGGGCGGGATCGCCGAACATGTCGTCGGCGAGCGCGGACGCGCTGCGGCCGGCGCGGTGGAGGGCCAGCAGGTACAGCAGTTCGGCGTGGCGGGGCGTCAGTTCATGGGTCCACGAGCCCGCGCAGCCGGCCACGGTGACCGTCCACCGGCGCGGGTGGGAGACGTCGAGGGTGATGTGCGTGGCGGTCGGGGCGGGTACGGGCTCCGCGGTGGGGCGTATCAGCCAGCCCGCGGGCAGCGGTTCGATACTGCACAGGCCGAGCGCGGGCAGCCAGCAGCGGCCGGGGGAGAGGGACTTGGGCAGGGCGACCCGGCTGGTGTACGGCATGCCGGTGACCGCGGCCGTCCAGCCGTCCCGGTCGACGGCGACCGCGCGGCCGCCGAGCCGGGCCAGCACCGGGGCCGCCACCGCCCGCAGTTCCTCCAGCGAGGCGAGATGCAGTTCCCGCAGCCGGGCCTGGGCGAGCTTGGCGACGGAGTCGACCAGGGCGAGGGTGGAGGGGTGCAGGGTCTCCAGGGGGCCGCTGATGTCGACCGCGCCGAGCAGCCGGCCGTCGCGCGGGTCGGTGACGGGGGCGCCCGTGCACGTCCAGGGGTGCAGGGCCCGCACGAAGTGCTCGGCGGAGAACACCTGGACGGCACGGCGGGAGACGAGGGGGGTGCCGACGCCGTTGGTGCCGACGGTCTCCTCGCGCCAGTCCGCGCCGATCCCGAGACCGTGCCCGTCGGCCTTGCGGAGCACCGCCGTACTGCCCTCCCGCCACAGCACCCGGGCGTCGGCGTCCGCGACCATCATGATGTGCTGCGTGGTGTCCGCGAGGGAGAGCAGTCCCTCGCGCAGCACCGGCAGGACATGGCGCAGCCGCGAGGTCCGGCGGCGGCGCTCCACCTCGTCACGGCCGAGGAGGTCGGACCGGAAGTCGTGGTCGGGGTCGACACCGCTGTGCGCCATACGGCCCCAGGACTCCCGGATCGCCGGGCGCGGGGCGGGTTTCGAGGGCCGGCCGTCGAGGGTGGAGGCGCGGACCTCGCCGAGGACCCGGGCCGCTCGGGCGGCGTCCGTGGCGGTGAGCCGCGAGACTTCCATCGGCGACTGCGGCACTCGTTCCTCCCCGGCGGTCCGGTCCGCCCCGGCCCCTGGTGGCCGTGGAAGTCCGGATCTGCGCGACGGCGTTGACTGCGGGTTTCATAGTCTGCCGCTCTTCGGCCACGGAGGGACACACTCCGGCCACAGAGCGCAGATGAGTTGCAACCCCCTGCAACCCTGGCGTACCGCCCCATGCTCCTTGAAACTTGTTCAACGTCGCCCGCTGCGGCGTACGCGCTCCGCTCGAAGGGGCCGGAGAGCGGGGGTGGTGCCGTGTCGGCGCAGCACCACCCCCGCGTCGTACCGGCCCGGGTCGCACCACTCGAAAGAGGACGCCCGCGGACGCGGGAGGTGTCCCGGGGGGCGCGGGTTCAAGCCACCGGACGCGCCCGTTCCGCGATCGACGCCAGATCCAGGGTGTGCGGCAGGGTGCCGAAGGCCGAGCCCCGGTCGCCGCCCAGCCGGGAGGCGCAGAACGCGTCGGCGACCGCGGGGGGCGCGTACCGCACGAGGAGCGCTCCCTGGAGGACGAGGGCGAGCCGCTCCGCGAGCCGGCGTGCGCGGGCCTCGATGCCGTCCAGATCGGCCAGTTCGGTCAGCAGGTCCTTGATTGCGCCGTCGAGCCGGTGATCGGCGCCGCGCGCCCGGCCCACCTCCCGCAAGTAGGCGTCCAGGGCCCCCGGTTCGCGTCGCAGGGCCCGCAGCACATCGAGCGCCTGGACGTTTCCGGCGCCCTCCCAGATGGAGTTGAGCGGTGACTCGCGCAGCAGACGGGGCATGCCGGACTCCTCGACATAGCCGTTGCCGCCGAGGCACTCGGAGGCCTCGACCACGAGCGGGGCGCAGCGCTTGGTGATCCAGTACTTGGCGATCGGCACCGCGAGCCGCAGAAACGAGCGTTCGTTCTCGTAAGCCGCCCGGCCGGCCGTGCCCGCCTCGCCGGCCGTGCCCGCCCCACCCGCCTCGCCCGCGTCCACGCTGTCGTAGGCCGCCGCCACCCGCATCGCCAGCGTCGTCGCCGCCTCCGACTCCAGCGCGAGATCGGCCAGGACATTGCGCATCAGCGGCTTGTCGATCAGCGGCCCGCCGAACGCCTCCCGGTACGCGCAGTGATGCACCGCCTGCGCCACCGCCTGCCGCATCAGCGAGGCCGCGCCCAGCGCGCAGTCCAGCCGGGTGGCCGCCACCATCCCGATGATCGTGCGCACCCCGGCGCCCTCGTCCCCGACCCGGCGCGCCCACGTCCCGTCGAACTCGACCTCGGCGGAGGCGTTCGACCGGTTGCCCAGCTTCTCCTTCAGCCGCTGGATGCGGAACACGTTCCGCGCCCCGTCCGGCAGCACCCGGGGGACGAGGAAGCACGTCAGCCCGCCCGACGCCCGTGCCAGCACCAGGAATCCGTCCGACATCGGCGCCGAGCAGAACCACTTGTGGCCCGTCAGCTCGTACGTCCCGTCCTCCGCCAGCCGTCGCGCGGCGGTGGTGTTGGCGCGGACGTCGCTGCCGCCCTGCTTCTCGGTCATGCCCATCCCGAAGAGGACCCCGGCCTTGCGGTCGGCGGGCCGCATGTCCCAGTCGTAGAGCGGCGACGTCAGCCGGGGCTCCCACTCGGCGGCCAGCGCCGGGTCCGTGCGCAGCGCGGGCACCGCCGCGTGGGTCATGGACAGCGGGCAGCCGTTGCCGGCCTCGACCTGGGTCCAGACGACGAAGGCCGCCGCCCGCCGCACATGCCCGCCGGGCCGCGTCCAGGCCGCCGTCAGCCCGGCCGACACGCCCTTGCCGAGCAGCCGGTGCCAGGAAGGATGGAACTCGACCTCGTCCACCCGGTTCCCGTACCGGTCGTACGCCCGCAGCTTCGGCGGGTTCTCGTTGGCCAGCCGCCCCCACTCCTGCACCTGCGCGGAGCCCGCCGTACGCCCGAACCCCGCCAGGTCGTCCCGCGCCTCGGCCAGGATCTCCGGCGCCAGATGCCGCTCGACCGCCTCGGTCAGCACCTGGTCGGCGGTGAACACGTCGTAGTCCACCAGAGGCGGGGGCTGATTGGTCACTTCATGGGTGCTGGCTGCCATGCAGGGAACCTACCCGCCGGTCGCGCCCCGGCGCCGGACCCCGCTGAACCGGGCTGATCCGGCGCCGGACCACGCTCCGCCTCAGACGGGCGCCGCCAGCTCTCCCGTCCCCACCTCGCCCGTGCCGAACTCCTCCTCCGGATCGAGGACGGCCTCCCCGTACTGCTCCAGCGGCCAGCCCGGCCGGTAGACGGTGTCGAGGTAGCGCTCCCCGAGGTCCGGGGAGATCGCCACCGCCGTGGTGTCGGGCGTGCCGTTGCGGGCCAGCCATTCGCCCGCGCCGCTGACGACCGTGCCGGTGGAGCCCCCGAAGAGGAAGCCGCGCCGGGCCATGCGGTGACAGGCCCGTACGGTGTCGATCTCCTCCACCCGGACGACGTCGTCGACATAGGACGCGTCGAGGAGCGCCGGGGTCACGCTGGTGCCGAGCCCCGGGATCATCCGGCGGCCCGGCGCCCCGCCGAACGCCACCGAGCCGACACTGTCCACGGCGACGATCCGCACCCGGCGCCGCCGCTCCCAGAACCACTGGGCGCACCCCATCAGCGTCCCGGAGGTGCCGACGCCCACGAACAGCACGTCGAGGCGCGGGAACTGCCGGGCGACGGCGGGCGCGGTGGTGCGGTAGTGCGCCTGCCAGTTCGCCTCGTTGGTGTACTGGTCGAGCCACACGTACGCCGGGTCGGTGGCGCACAGCGCGCGGACGTACGAGATCCGCGCCCCCAGAAAGCCGCCGTGCGGGTCCGGCTCGGAGATGACGTGCACCCGGCTGCCCAGCGCCTCGATCACGCGCCGGGTCTGCGGATTGCACCGGGAATCGGTCACACACAGGAACCGATAGCCCCGGCTCGCCGCGATCATGCTCAGCGCGACGCCCAGATTGCCGGACGACGACTCGACAAGTGTCGCGCCCGGCCGCAGACGCCCCTCCCGTTCGGCGGCCCGCACCATCTCGGACGCGGCCTTGAGCTTGATCGAGCCGGCGAAGTTGAACCCCTCGCACTTCAGGAAGAGCCTGTGTCCGACGACCTGACGCAGATCGACGTACAGCTCCTCCTCGTTGAAGTCCGTGGGAACGGATATGACTGGCACCGCTGCCCCCCTGGTTGTGCACTGTTCGTACTGGCTGCGCCCGGCCGTCAGCCGTGGCGGCGCAGCTCGTGGAAGAAGTCGTCCACGACCCGCAGTCCGCCGGAGCGGGCCACTTCGTCGTGGACACGGCCGCCGACCGCGAGGTCGAGGACCCCGAGGCCGAAGGGCGAGAAGATCACCGGACGGTCCGCCGGCACGGTCGCCCGGCCGGTGAGCACGTCATGGAGCGTTCCGTCGAGGAAGTCCCGCGCTCCGGTGAGCTGTTCGGCCAGATGCGGCGACGTGTTCGCCTTGAGGCAGTGCTCGACGTCGTCGACGAAGTTCGCCGACGCGAGCAGCACCTCGGGCGCGAGATCGCGCAGCGACACGTGCAGCACCAGCGGGTGGTGGGCGAACCACTTGGGCTCATGGATGTGCGGCTCGCCCGCGATCGTCGCGAAGACCACCAGGTCGCTCGCCCGGATCACGTCCTCGGCGCTGTCGTACACGGTCACCCGCCCGTCCGCCCCGGACCGCTCCAGATACCCCTGGAACCCGGCCGCGCTGTCCGCGGACAGGTCGTGCACCCCCACCTCCTCGAACACGAAGCCGGTCGCCACGAGGAAGGTGTGGATGTACCGGGCGATCAGGCCCGTCCCGAGGAAGCCGACCCGCGTCGGACGCGGCACCCCCCGGCGCGCCCCGCTCAGCCGGTCGGCGGCCAGCGCCGCCGACGCGGCGGTCCGTGTGGCGCTGATGATGGAGGCCTCCAGGCACGCGAACGGATACCCGGTCGCGTGGTCGTTGAGGATCAGCACGGCGGAGGCGCGCGGCAGCCCGCCCGCCGTGTTCTCCGGGAAACTGGAGACCCACTTCAAGCCGTCCACCTGGTACTTCCCGCCCAGCGAGGCGGGCAGCGCGATGATCCGCGAGGACGGACGGTCGGGGAAGCGCAGGAAGTACGACGGCGGGTTGACCGTGTCGCCGGTGTCCCCGTTCCCGTGCAGCAGGTAGGCGGACTCGACCAGTTCGACGATCTCCCGTTCCCGGCCCCGCAGGGCCTGCCCCACCTGGGCGCCGGAGATCACGGCGAAACCCGGAACCTCGGTCATGCGAAGCTCACCTCGTCCTTCGTGTCGGAGTTCTGCGGGGAGTGCTCGGCCGGCCGTACCGGGTCGGCCAGGCCCACCAGCACCTCGCGCGGCCCCTCGAAGGGCTCCCGGCTGTGGGCACAGCGGATGTTGTCCACGAGCAGCAGGTCGCCCGGCCGCCACGGTGTGCGGACGGTGTGCGCCTCGTAGACCTGGTTGACGGTCTCGACGACATCGGCGCCGATCGGATCGCCGTCGCCGTGACGGGTGTTGAAGGGCAGCCCGTCGGGCCCGTACAGGTCCACCAGGTACTCGCGGACCTCGGCGTCCATGGTCCATTCGTTGAGGAACGCGATCTGGTTGAACCAGCAGCGTCGGCCGGTCACCGGATGCCGGAGCACGGCGGGCCGCCGCTGCCGGGTGTGCAGGGACCCGTCGGGCCGCCAGTCGAACTCGACGGCGTGCGCCCGGCAGTACGCCTCGACGACGGTCCGGTCGTCGGTGCCGAACGCCTCGGCGACCGACGCGCCGATCTCGTCGTTGTACGAGCGGGTGAGCAGCCAGCCGTCCCGCTCGAACCGCTCGCTCACCTCCCGTGGCAGCGCCGCCAGTACGGCCTCAGCGTCCGCGATCCCGGTCGCCCCGCCCTGTCCGGGCGCCTCCAGACAGGCGAAGAGCAGCAGGCCGGGGAACTCCAGCGTGTAGCTCGACTCGTGGTGCATGCACATCGGCTGGTTGGACGGCCAGGCGGTCGAGGAATACACACCGTCGGCGTACGCCCGCCGGGGCGCGAAGGCCTCGCGCTCGGTCATCAGCGTGCCGGCCAACCCCCGGAAGACCGCGCCGACTTCGGCCGCGTCCCGCGGCCCGAGGCCCCGGACCAGCACCGAACCGTGCTCGGTGACGGCGGCCCGCAGCGCGTCCCGGTGCGTGGCCGCCCAGTGGGCGGCGGGCTCGGCGGCGGAGACGGTGAGCAGGGGCGGCCTGCCGGGCGCGGTCTCGATCCCCGGCAACGGCAGGGGAGTCGAGGACGGCGTCGCCGTCACGGTCTCCTTCTCCTTCCGATGGCGTGCGGCGCGGCGGCGGCTCAGAAAGCTCATGACGTCCTCCCCACGGCCCCGGCGGCGGAGCCCGGTGTCCCGGCCCGGGCGACCGCCCCGGCCCTCGTGTCGATCAGTGCGGCCAGTTCGGCCAGGACCGGATGTCCGTTGACGTCCCTGGGGGACACCGCCCGCTCCAGGGCGATCGCCAGCTTCACCGCCGACAGCGAGGTCCCGCCCCGGTCGAAGAAGTGGTCGTACCGGCCGATCCGGGCCCGCTCCACCCCGAGCACCTCGGCCCACACGGCGGCCAGCCGCCGCTCGGTCGGGGTGGCCGGCGGCTCCACCGGCTCGCCTTCGCCCGCCTCCAGCCGCTCCGCGAGCGCGGCCAGCGCCCGCCGGTCGACCTTGCCGTTGGCGGTCAGCGGCAGGCTCTCGCGACGGTGGAACACCGACGGCACCATGTACGCCGGCAGCGACGCCGCCAGCCGGTCCCGCAGCTCCTCGGCCGCGAGCGGCCCGCCCGAGTGGAAGGCCACCAGACGCGTGCCCCCGGCCACCACCACCGCGCCGTCCCGCACACCCGCCACCTTGAGCAGCGCGTTCTCCACCTCACCGATCTCGACACGGAAGCCCCGCACCTTGACCTGGGTGTCCTTGCGGCCGAGGAACTCCAGCTTGCCGTCGGGCCGCCAGCGCCCGTGGTCGCCGCTGCGGTAGAGCCGCTCGCCGGGCCGGTACGGGTCGGTGGTGAACGCCCGCGCGGTGCGCTCGGGGTCGTTGACGTACCCCCGCCCGACGCACACCCCGGAGAAGACGATCTCCCCCGGCGCGCCCAGCGGTACGAGGGAGAGGTGCTCGTCGACGACATACACCCGGACGTTGCGGACGGGACGCCCCAGCGGCACCCTGCCGCCCTCCGGCGCCCGGTCCATCACCTCGTGGTTGGTGTCGTCCGAGGTCTCGGTCAGCCCGTACGCGTTGACCAGCGGTGCGCCCGGCCCGGTGGCGAACCAGCGCTCCGCCAACTCCTTCTTCAGCGCCTCCCCGGTGACCGACACCCGGCGCAGCGCGGGCAGTTCCCGGGGGTGCCGCTCCAGCTGGGCGAGGACCGCTTCGAGGTACGACGGCACGACCTGGACCACGTTGGCCCGGCCCTCGGCGATCCGGTCGACGAACCGCCCGACGTCGAGGATCACCTCCTGCTCGACCAGCAGTGTCCGGCCACCCACCAGCGGCGCGGCCAGCAGCTGCCACAGCGAGATGTCGAAGCACTGGGGCGCGGTCTGCGCGACCACGTCCCCCTCGCCGATGTCCAGGTCGTCGAGCTTGGCGTGCAGATGGTTGAGCATCCCGGCGTGCTCGCACATCGCGCCCTTGGGCTCGCCCGTGGAGCCGGAGGTGAAGTAGATGTACGCCAGCCGGTCCGGCCCGATCTCCAGGCCCAGGTCGGAGTCCGGGTGGGCCTCGTCGTACGCGTCCTCCACCAGCAGCCGCTGGGTCCCGGGCAGCGTGGCCAGGGCCTCGTCCAGGGTGGTGGTGCTGCCCCGCTCGGTGAGCACCAGCTCGCAGCCGGCGCGGGCGAGCGTGCGGGCGACGCGCTCGGCGGGGAAGTGCGGCTCGACGGGCAGATAGACGCCGCCCGCCTTGAACACCGCGAGGACGGCCGCCATCCAGTCGAGGTTGCGTTCGGTGACCACCGCGACGACGCCCTCGTGGCCGAGGCCCCGGACGAGCAGGGCCCGACTGAGCTGATTGGCACGGGAGTTGAGTTCGCGGAAGGTCCAGCGCCGGTCGCCGTGGACGGCGGCGACGGCGTCCGGGTGGGCCACCACCCGCTGCTCGAACAGCTCGTGCACCCGCCGGTCGGGCAGTTCGCGGTGCGGCCCGGCCAACCCGTCGAGCTGGAACCGGAGTTCGTCCTCGCCCACCAGGCTCCGCCCTGCGTACCCGGCGTCCGGCTCGGTGGCGAGCAGGGTGAGCGCGGTGACGTGGTACCCGGCGATCCGGGCGGCCCCGCCCTCGTCGAGCACCTCCGTGCGATAACGCAGCCGCAGCGCCGGACCCTCGTCGCGGTGCACCAGTCCCACCCGCAGGACCGTGTCCTCGTCGAGGTCGCCGTCACCTCCGCCGGTGTCGAGCACGGTCTCGAACGGCGCCTCGGCGAGGCCGAGTTCGTGCCGCAGGGCGGTCACCGGGAACGCGGCGTGCCTCAGCAGCTCGGCGGCGGCCCGGTGGGTGTGCCTCAGCAGGTCCCGCCAGGTGTCGCCGGGCCCGACGGCGAGCCGGCAGGGCAGCAGCCGGCCGTCCTCCAGCCAGCCCGTGACGACCTCGCTCTCGCCCGACAGCGCGGCGAGCACCCCGGCGTGCGCGGCGAGCAGCGCGGCCGTACCGTCCGAACCGGTCAACAGCCCCTCGGGCAGGGCCAGTTCATAGGAGGCGATCCCCTTCACCGGGTCGCTGCTCCACCGCGGTATCGCGGTCAGCCCCCCGGCGGTGAGCACCCCGTGCCAGTACCTGCGGGTGGCGTCGTCCGCGCCCGACGGGTCCATTCGATCGATCCGTTCCATGTTCTTCCCCCGATTCACCGTGATCCGGTGTTCTCCGTCGCCGGGTTTCCGCCCCAGCGGGCGTGCGGCGGCACTTCCTCGCCCTTCATCAGGAAGGAGTCCGGCGCGAGCACGGCCCCCTCGCCCAGCACCACGCCGTAGTGGACGAACGCCTGGACCTCCAGCGTGCCGCCGGCGCCGATCGTGACGTGGTCGGACTTGAAGGTGCCGTCCTCCTGCGAATGCGCCTGGATCTTGCTGCCGGCCGCGAGTGTGCAGTCGTCCCCGACGGCCGTCAGGGTCCGCTCGGTGATGAACGCCCCGTCGTCGAAGACCCGACGCCCGATCCGCACCCCCAGCAGCCGCCAGACGAGGCTCTTGTAGGGGGTGCCGTTGAGCACCTCCAGATGTTTGTCCGGCAGCTTCCACAGCCGCTCCTGCCGCCAGAAGACGGGGTCGTAGATGGAGCAGAGCCGGGGTCGCAGCGGGCGGAAGCGGGTCAGGGTCCGCTCCACCAGCGCGTAGTACAGGACGGTGGACAGCAGCGCCGCCAGGGGCAGCGCGGCGAGCGCCAGCAGTCCGGCGAAGCCGTCGCCGTGCCCGTACAGGTCGTAGGCGGTGAAGCCCAGCACGGTGAGGACGAAGGTGTGCAGCCAGCGCAGGAACAGGAACAGTCCCATCGAGCGCAGGTTGAAGCGGTTCTTCGCGGCGAGCCGGCGGCGCAGCTCGTCGCCCTCGCGCAGATGGTCGAAGCGGCTGTCGCGCTCCACCGAGCGGGGGATCTCGAAGGGCGGCGAGCCGAGCAGCCCGACCCCCTCACGGATCTCGCCGTCCAGCGGGACCAGCACCTTGGTGGCCAGCAGACAGTTCTCGCCGGTCCGGCCGCCGACCGGGTAGGCGATCAGGTTGCCCAGGAAGTTGTGCCCGCCGATCGCCGTCCGGGACACCCGGAACGACGTGCCCGAGTAGTCGGCGTTCATGACCGACAGCCCGTCCGCGACCATCGTGCCGCTGCCGACCTTCACCAGGTACGGCGTCTCGTGCTGCATCGCCGTGCCGAAGTTGGACCCGGTCTGGTCGACGCGGGACAGGTCGTACCCGAGGGCCTTGAGGTAGGGGACGATGTACGAGCTGTCGCCGCACAGCCACGTGAAGAACCGGAGGTTGGTCAGCCGGGTGATCGCGCGGTGCGCCGAGTAGGCGAGGCCGTACAGCGGATATACGCGGTCGGGCTTCACCAGCGGGCGCAGCAGCCGGGGTACGGCGAACACGGTGACGGCTCCGACGACGATCGACCCGGTGAACAGCGCGAGCGACAGGGCCAGCGCCTCGGCGTAGAAGCGCGCCGAGGAGGTGTGCCGCGACGCGGGGTCGAGCAGGGTGTCCAGCTCGGGTGCGGCGGTGAGCAGCAGATAGGCGCCGCCGACGGCCAGCGGTACGTACAGCAGGAGCGTCTGGAGCAGGGCGGCGAGCCCGTAGCCGGTCCGCCGGAGCGTGCCGCACGGGCGCGCGGGGACCCGGATGTGGTCCACGTCCGTGGGCCGGGCCGGTGAGCCGTGCCGGCGCTGTCCGGCCGGGACCGACTCGTCGGCGCGCAGCGCGGAGGAGTGGCCGAGCTGGGAGCCGTCGCCCATGGCGGTGCCGATGTCGAGGACGGTGTGCTCGCCGACGAACACGTCCCGGCCGAGGGTGACCGGGCCGGTGCGGATGCGTCCGGCGCGCGCCCGGTAGCAGAGGAAGGAGCAGTCCTTGCGGATCACCGTGCCCGCGCCGATCGTCAGCAGATCGGTGCAGACCGGGACGGTACGGCTGAGGATGGTGACGCCCGGTCCGATGCGGGCGCCGAGGGCCCGCAGGTACAGCACGTACAGCGGGTTGCCGACGAACAGTGTCATCGGGCTGGTGTGCAGCAGCGCCTTGACGGTCCAGAACCGGAGGTACGCCGGGCCCCACACGGGGAACTCCACGGGCTTCCACCGCCCGACCAGCAGCCACTTGGCGGCGACCGGCAGGGCGCACAGCGCGAGGAAGCCGAGCGCGCCGAAGACGGCCGAGCGCAGATAGATCTCGACCAGCCCCGGGGCGTCCGCGACCCACGCGTACCCCTGGACGTAACCGGTGGTGGCGAGCAGGCAGTAGCCGGCGAAGAGGAGCAACTGCAGCGCCCCGCACAGGGTGTAGCGGACGGTGCTGCCCGGGGGCACGGGCTCGGCGGGTGCCGGTGGGGCGGCGGGCGGGGCCGGTGCCTCGGACAGTGCGGTGGCGAGAGCGCGGATCGTCGGGTGGCCGTAGACGTCCCGGATGGACACCGACGGCAGGTCGGGGTGCTTCCTGACACGGGCACAGAAATGCGCCATCGTCAGCGAGTTGGCACCGAGGTCGTCGAAGAAATGGCTTTCTGCGGGCACGTGTTCGACGCGTGCGACGCCGGCCAGGACTTCGGCGAGGAGTCGCTCCATGGCGGTGTACGATTCCGCCGCGTCCGGCTCGGCCCCCTGGACCTCGCCCGGTATTTCCACCACGGGTCGTGGCGCTGGCAATGTCATTTGAATTTCTCCGCGACAGATATTGCGATGGAAGGCGCCCGGGGGTGAACGGGACGGCGCGCGGAATGACAGAAGGAGGGGGGAGGGGAGTTGCGGGAAGGGAAAGCGGTGACATGTGTGGCGGAATTGATCAGGCCTGGTCGGAGCCTGGACGAATCCCCCGGTGTGCGCTGCGCCGGCAGCTTGTCCTGAGGGGCGCAGCGGAATGCAATCCGGATTCTTTCGGTACATTCGGGAACAGGTCAAGCAGGGTCGGTTAATTGACGCTTTCCCGCCCCTTGTCGGATCTCTTCCGATGTGTCGGACCTGTGGCCGTCCCGTGCTTCAGCGGGGAACTTTCCAAAAAGACGGTACAAAAGCGCCCGGAGGTTCCGCTTCCGGCCCCTCAATGATTCGGCCAGCACGTCCATGACAGAAAAGGCGATTCGGAATCATCTTTGATGTCTTCGGTTTCTGCTGGGTTTCCCTTCGTTTGCCGCCCCGTGACGCGACCGGAGGGAGGCGTGCGCCGCACGCGGGCCCTGTCACCGCCGACGGCACCGGGAGGTGAGGGCGGCACGCGCAGCCGGATACCTTTAGGGCGTGCAGCCAGCAAGTCAGTCACCCCCGCCGTCCGGGACGTCCGAGAGCCCCCACGGGCGTCTCCACCGCGCCCGCGCCCTCTACCGGGACGTCTCCAAGCGCAGGACCGCCTGGCTGCTCCTCAAGGACACCGTCAACT
Organism: Streptomyces griseiscabiei; assembly: GCF_020010925.1. NCBI lineage: Bacteria > Bacillati > Actinomycetota > Actinomycetes > Kitasatosporales > Streptomycetaceae > Streptomyces > Streptomyces griseiscabiei. The sequence continues at coordinate 1,532,124 of NZ_JAGJBZ010000002.1, forward strand.
CCTGCATCGAGTACCGCATCCTGGGCCTCGCGGCCGAGGCGGCGTTCTTCACGCTGCTCTCCGTGCCGCCGCTGCTGCTCAGCATGATCGGCCTGCTCGGCTACGTCGACGACTGGACCGGCGCCGACACCATCGCCAGCCTGGAGCTCAACCTCCTGGAGGCCTCGCGCACCGTCCTGTCCGACAAGGGCGTCGCCCAGATCGCGCAGCCCATCCTGGACGACGTGATGAAGGGCGGTCGCCCCGACGTCATCTCCATAGGCTTCCTGTTCGCCCTGTGGTCCGGCTCCCGCGCGGTGAACGTCTTCATCGACACCATCACCGTCATGTACGGCCTCGACGGCGTCCGGGGCATCGTCAAGACCCGGCTGATGGCGTTCCTGCTCTTCCTCGTGGCCCTGCTGATCGGCTCGATCGCCCTGCCGCTGATGGTCGCCGGACCCGACGCCGTGGTCCGGATCGTCCCGTGGTCGGCGACGGTCGTCCAGGTCCTCTACTGGCCGGTCGTGATCGTCCTGTCCATCGTCTTCCTGACCACGCTCTACCACGTGTCAGTACCGGTCCGCTCCCCGTGGGTCGAGGACGTCCCCGGCGCGCTCGTCGCCCTCGGCATGTGGGTCCTGGGCAGCTTCCTGCTCCGTATCTACCTCACCAACACCGTCGAGGGCGCGACCATCTACGGCTCCCTGGCCGCCGCCGTCGCCGTCCTCCTGTGGATCGGCGTCAGCGCCTTCGCGGTGCTGGTCGGCGCCGCCGTCAACGCCGCGATCGACCGCGTCTGGCCCGCCGCCGCCACGGCCGCCGCCCGCGCCGCCAACGAGCGCCTCCGCGAGGAGCAGGCCGCCGAGTACGTCGCCCGCGCCGCCGCCGCCCGCTCCCACGACCCCGAAGACCCCGACATGCCCTCCGAGTTCCCCGAACGCTGGTCCCGCTTCCTCCCCCCGGAGGACGTGACATCGAGGTTCCGCTCACCGGTGAAGAAGGGCGAGGAGTAGCCCCGGCCGGGGTAGGGGCCGGCTTGTCGGCCGCCGGGCGACGCCGGGCTTTTCGGGGGCACGGGCGGGCGGTGTCTTGTCGGCCGCCGGGCATCCCCGGGCTTTTCGGGTGCGCGGGCGGGCGGTGTCTTGTCGGCCGCCGGGCATCCCCGGGCTTTTCGGGTGCGCGGGCGGGCGGTGCCGTGTCAGCCGCCGGGCAACCCAAGGCTTTCAAGGGGCGCGGGGAACTGCGCGAGCAACCACCCACGACCCGCACCCCGCAACGCACCCGCACCCCTACGGCGCCCCCCGGCCCCCGGCCCCCGGCCCCCGGCCCCCGCCATACTCACCCCTTCCACACCCCCGCCGCCGCCACCTCCCGGGCGTACTCACCGAAGTCCCGCGCCTCCCGCCCCAACACCGCCCGCACCCCGTCGGAGACACACGCGTTGCGCCCGTCCATCAGCCCCTCGAACGCGGCCACGAGAGAATCGACCTCCTCCGCGGGCACCCCGAACCCCAGCAGCTGATCCCCGTAGTCCCGCGCCGACACCGGCACATAGGCGAACCCCCTCCCCGTGACCGCCGAGATCTCCGCCACCGCCTCCCGGAAGCTCAACAACCGCGCCCCCGTCACCTCCACCGTCCGCCCCGCGTACGCGTCACCGGACGTCAGCGCCGCGACCACCACGTCCGCGATGTCCCGCACATCCACGAACGGCTCCTGGACCTCACCCCCGGGAAACACCAGTTCCCCCTGCCGCAGCCCCTCCACCAGCGGCCCCTCGCTGAAGTTCTGCATGAACCACGCCGCCCGCACGACCGTCCACTCGGCCCCCGCCGCCTTCACGGCCTCCTCCGCGGGAACCGCGAGATCCTGCCCGCGCGCCGACAGCAGCACCAGCCGCCGTACACCCTGCGCGACCGCCTCCCGCGCCACCCCGCCGAGCGCCGGGGCCGCCCCCGGCGCCCCGATGTCCGAGGGGTACACCAGATACGCCGCGTCCACTCCCCGCAGGGCCGGCCCCCACGTGGCCGGGTCCGACCAGTCGAACCCGTTCGCGCGGGACGCCGCCCGCACCGTGAGCCCGGCGGCCCGCGCCGCCTCCGCCACGCGGCTGCCCGTACGCCCCGAGGCGCCCGTCACCCACACCGTCATGTCCTGAGTACGTGCCGTGTTCTCCGTCATGCCTCCAGTGAACGGCCCCCCGCCCATGCACCCCATCCCTGAACGGCTCATTCCCATAAGCGCGCGTCTACGCTGACCGACATGGACGCACTCACCGGCCTGCTGGAGGGCCCGCGAGCCCGTGGCGCCTTCATGATCCGTGCGTGCTTCGACCCTCCCTGGTGCGTACGCGTGGAGGACCGTGCCCCGCTCACGATCATGCTCATGGTCCGCGGCGACGCCTGGATCATCCCGGAGGAGGACAGCGGCGGGCAGCGCGTACGGCTGCGGCCCGGCGACCTCGCCATCGCCCGCGGTCCCGCCCCGTACACCTGCGCAGACGACCCCTCGACCCCGCCCCAGGCGGTGATCCTGCCGGGCGCCGAGTGCAGTTACCCCGACGGCCGCCCCCTCAACGGCTCCATGGACCTCGGCGTCCGCTCCTGGGGCGACCGGCTCGACGGCTCGGCGGTGGTGCTGATCGGCACGTACCTCTGGCAGGGCGAGGTCGGCGGACGGCTCCTGGACGCGCTGCCGCCGCTGCTCACCCTCACCTCCGAGGAGTGGCCGTGTCCGCTCACGCTGATCCTCCTGGAGGAGATCGTGCGCGACGAACCCGGTCAGGAGACCGTCCTCGACCGGCTCCTCGATCTGCTGGTCATCGCCGCGCTGCGGGCGTGGTTCGCACGGCCCGAGGCGAACCCGCCCGCGTGGTACGCCGCGATGGCGGACCCGGTGGTCGGACGGGTGCTGCGGCTGGTGCAGGACGACCCCGCGCACCCCTGGACGGTGGCCTCGCTGGCCGCGAAGGCGGGGGTGTCGCGGGCCGCGCTGGCCCGGCGGTTCACCGACCTGGTGGGGGAGCCGCCGATGACGTACCTCACGGGATGGCGGCTCGCGCTGGCCGCGGACCGGCTGCGGGACAGCGAGGACACGCTGGAGGCGATCGCCCGGCGGGTGGGGTACGGGAGTGCGTTCGCCTTGTCGAACGCGTTCAAGAGGGTGTACGGGGTGAGTCCGCAGGAGCATCGGCGGTTGGGTTAGGGCGGGGCCGAGGGGGCGCCGTGGTGGGTGCGGTGGGTTGTGGGTCGTACGCGCGTCGTGGCTGGTCGCGCAGTTCCCCGCGCCCCTGAGGGACGCGGTGGTGCCCGGTGGCCACAGGCGTAGCCTTCATGGTGTGTACGCGGAAAGGGCTTCTCGGCTGGGCGGGGCCGTGGTGTGGACCCATGGCCCCGGTGGTCCTGCCGGTTCCGGGCGGGTGCTGCCCGACGGGTGCATGGATCTGCTGTGGCACGACGGGCGGCTGCTGGTCGCGGGGCCGGACACGCGGGCGTACCTCACCGAAGGGGCGGCCGGCAGGTGGGCGGGGCTGCGGTTCCTCCCCGGTCAGGCGCCCGCCTTCCTGGGCGTGCCGGCGCACGAACTGCGCGACCGGCGGGTGGAGTTGACCGAGCTGTGGTCCCCGGCCGTCGTACGGCGGCTCACCGCGCGGGTGAACGCGGCCGGTGATCCGGCGAGCGGGCTCGAGGAAGTGGTCCTGGAGCGGGCGGCCGAGGTGGGGCGGCCCGATCCGGTGCTGCGACATGTCGTCGACGCCCTCGGCGCGGGGCGGCCCGTCGCCGCGACCGCCGACGAACTCGGCCTCGGCACACGCCAGTTGCACCGCAGAGCACTCGCCGCCTTCGGGTACGGACCCAAGACGCTGGCCCGGGTGCTGCGCCTGCAGCGAGCGCTCGCGCTCGCCCGGCGGGGGGTGCCCTTCGCCGAGACGGCGGCCCGGACCGGGTACGCAGACCAGGCTCATCTGGCGCGTGACGTGCGGGAGTTGGCGGGCCTGCCGCTCGGCGAACTGCTCGGCGGGCGGTAGCCGGTGTCCGGCGGGCGCCGGGCTACTCGGCGGCGGGCAGCGGCGCGAAGAGGTCGACGCCGTTGCCGTCGGGATCGAGGATCACGGCGTACCGCTGGCCCCACACCGCGTCCCACGGCTTGAGTTCACCGTCGTACCCGGCGCTCACCAACTCCTCGTACACCGCGTCCACTTCGGCCGGACTGTCGCACAGCAGGGCCAGTCCGGCGCCGCCGCCCGTACCCCTGCGGTACGCGGGGTGGAAGGAGCGGACGGTCTCCTCCGTGTCGAGCAGCAACCGCAGTCCGCCGGGGAGGTGGGCCTCGGCGTGCGGCTGGTTCTCGGCGCCCTCCGGGAAGGCGAAACCGAGCCGGCGGTAGAAGGTGACGGAGGCGGCCATGTCCGAGGCCACCATGCCGATCGCATCGAGTCGTGGAGTCATACGGTCACCGTAGGCGGGCCGGTGTCACGTGGTCTTGAAGGAATCGGACACGCACCACGAGGGGCCCTGTGAGTAAGCGCTCTCCGGCGAACGGACTCTTTGGCTCACCTGTGGAACATCTGTGCGGCAGGATGGTGGGCATGTTCATGCCTCGCCGCCTGGAACTCCGTGCCGCGTGTGTTCTGTTGCCCCTGGCGGTGGTGCCGTTGGTGCTCACCGCCTGCGGAACCGAGAAGGCCGTGACCGTGAGCCGGGAGCCGCTGAAACCGGCTCCCGACCGGGCGGAGCTGAACGCCCGGGCCGAGGCGCTGGGCCTCGCGCCGGGGCTCGTCCATGTCACCGAGGCCCCCGGATTCACGCTGGCCCGGCAGTCCGTCGGCGTGTACGGCGACGACGGTTTCGCCGCCGCCTACTGGTCCCGGAAGAGCGGCGCCCAGCTGCTGCTCCTCGTCGACCGCTCCACGATGAGCTCCGGGGAGTGTGCGGAGCGGCCGATCGGTCAGGGCGCCGGCGGGTCCGTCGTCTGCGAGCGCGACGGGAAGGCCTGGTACCGCACCTCGGCGGGCCGCCACGAGTACGCCGTGCCGGCGGACGGCCACCTCGTCCGGATCAGCGCCGCCGTCGGCGCGGTGGACCGACCCGCCCTGCGGGCCGCCGCGCTCGCCGCCCGCCGCCCCACCGACGCCGAACTCGCCGTCCTCCTCCCGCCGCGCCGCCACCACGACAAGCACCCGCCGGCGTACGACGGCCTGCCGAACGAACGCGGCGACCTGCCCCCGGCGGGCGACGGCGCACCGGACAACGAGGTGGGCGCCTCGGGCTGAGCGCCCTCCGCCCCGCGCACAGGCACGGGGCGGACGGGCGGGCCGGGTACGGCCCGGTCCCAGGGCTGGGACCAGGGCTGGGACCAGGGACAGGGCCAGCGCCAGGACCAGGAATAGCCCTGGTCCTAGGTCTAGGGCGTGGCACCGCCCGGCTGCTCCGGCCCGAAGGCGGTCATGAAGCGGTCGCGGAACTTGTCCATCCGCCAGGTCGGCGTCGCGTCGGCGGGCTGGAGCCCGTCCGTCCAGCCCCAGTCGGCGATCTTCTCCAGCACCTCGGGGTCCTGGGCCACGATCGAGATCGGCACGTCATGGCTGGGGTTGTCACCGGTGACCGTCTTGTTGGGCTGGTGGTCGCCGAGGAAGACCAGGACGGTGTCCTTGGAGCCGTACTTCGCGACGAAGTCGACGAGGCTGGACACCGAGTACTGGATGGACTTGCGGTACTCGTCCCGGACGGCCAGCGGATCCTTCCAGACCTCCGTCGGGTCCTTGCCCTCGGCCTTCTGCAGCGAGTGGTAGACCGACCCGTCGCCGATCCGGTCCTCGGGGATCGTGCTCGGGATGGGCGCCCACGGGTTGTGGCTGGAGGTCAGGATGATCTCCGCCATCATCGGGTCCCGGTCCTTCTTGCCGTGCTCCAGCTCCTCGAAGGCCTTCAGCGTGTACTGGTCGGGCATCGTCGACCAGCTGAACTTCGGGCCCTGGTAGCCGAGCTGGTCGGAGTCGTAGATGTGGTCCAGGCCGAAGTACTTGCCCTCCGGCCAGGCCTTCTGGGTGCCCGGCACGATCCCGACCGTGCGCCAGGCCCCGGTGCGGCGGAACGCCTCGGTGAGGGTGAGGCGGTCGCTCGCGACGAGGTGGGAGTAGCGCGACTGGTTCTTGATCCACAGGCCGGACAGGAACGTGGAGTGCCCCAGCCAGCTGCCGGCGCCGGTGATGGGGGAGCGCAGCCACCCGCTCCGCGACGCGTACCCGGCGTCCTTCAGCTCCCGCGTCTTCTGCGCGAGCGTCTCGGAGAGCGGCTCGCCCATCCTCGGGTCGTCGATCGCCGAGCGGCCGTAGCTCTCGATGAACGTGATCAGTACGTCCTTGCCGCGCAGCCCCGTCAGCAACCGATCCGGCGGCACGTCCGCGAAGGCGTCCACCGCGGACTGCTTCCGGAACGCCTCGGCGTCCTTCAGACCGCCGCTCACCGCCTCGATCCGGTTCTCCACGAGCGTCGCCGCGCTGTGCGAGGCCACCGGTACGTCGGCCACCTCCAGCGTCAGCGTCGAGCAGGTGATCCACGCGGTGCCCAGGACCAGCAGCGTCCGGCTCGCCGTCTGCCGGTGGCTCGTCATCAGCCGGCTGATCCGCGCCACGGCCAGGGTCATCAGCACCGGCAGCACCAGCGTCAGCCCGATCACCCCGGCCGTCACCGCCAGCGCCGCCGTGTCACCGAGCGAGTCCTGTACGAACGTCCGCGCGTTGTCCAGCAGAATCCAGTCGAGCACCAGGTCGAACGGGCGGTCCAGGGTCCAGTACGACCCCATGTCCAGCATCTTGACTGTCGTCAGCAGCCCGAGCAGCACCCCGACCACGACCACCGCCACGCGCCGCGCCCGTGCCGGGAGCACGAGCAGCAGCCCGCCGACCAGGACTGCCTCCGCCGGGATGCGCAGGAACCTGCCGAACGCGATGTCCGTGACGTCGTTCGGCACGAGCAGCGCGAACAGCACGAGCGCGACGGCCAGCCCGCTCACACCCCAGGCGACGGCGCGCGCGGCCTGCGGACGCCGGGCACGCCAGCCACCGGGAGCGACCGGCTCCTCCGCGAGGGGCACTGCCGACTCCTCGGCCGACTCCTCGGCCGACTCTTCGGCCGGGGGCTCGGACGCAGCCTGAGACTCGGACTCGGACGCAGCCTGAGACACGGACTCGGGCTCGGGCTCGGAATCAGTCTCTGCCTCTGCCTTTGCCTTTGCCTCGGCCTCGGCTTTCTCGTCCGTGCCCGCGTCCGGCGAAACCTCTTCCGGTGAACTCTCTTCCGACGTCCGCTCCGGAGGGCCGGTCTCCGCCGGGGCCTTGTCGTCGTCCGGTGCCGGTGTCGGTCCCGGAAGCTGCGGAGAGCGTATGTGCGACAACCCGAAGGTCCTTCCCTGTGGAGCATGTGGAGCTCGGTGCTGGTGGTACGGAGTGGGCCGGGGCGGCACGACCGCCGGAACACCCGAGGGGATCCGTATGCGTACGGTCCCACGTCGCCCACCGTTCACCCGAACTCAGGGTCGCCGCAACCACTTGACCGAACCGAAACGCGCCCCGCGCCCCCGGCTCAGACCGAGCGCGGCGCCCCCGTGCTGAAGCGTTCCACCAGGCGCGTCGACAACTCGGTGCGGGTGCCCTCCGGTTGGTCGCCCTCCATCATCCGCACCAGCAGCCGCAGCGCGGTCTGGGCCATCTCCGACAGGGGCTGGCGGACCGTGGTCAGCGCGGGGGTCGCCCAGCGGGCCTCGGGCAGGTCGTCGAAACCGACCACGCTGATGTCGTCCGGCACCCGTACCCCCCGCTCGGCCAGCGCCTCGTACACCCCGAGGGCCATCTTGTCCGAGCAGACGAACACGGCGGTCGGCGGCTCGGGGAGGTCGAGCAGCTGGAGCATCCGGTGGCGGGCGGTGGTCTCCATGAAGTTGCCGTAGCGGACGTACTCCGGCCGGTACGGCATCCCCGCGGCCGTCAGCGCCGAGCGGTAGCCCGCGACCCGGGCGCTGCTGCACATCTTGCGCCGGTACCCGGCGATCACGGCGATCCGCTCGTGCCCCAGGGACAGCAGATGCTCGGCGGCGGTCATCCCGCCCTGCCAGTTGGCCGCGCCCACCGACACCACGCCCGGCGGCGGCTCCAGGACCGGGTCGATCAGCACGAACGGGATGCGGTGCTGGGTGAGCCAGGAGTACTGGGCGGGGGACAGCTCGGCCAGGTTGAACAGCACGCCCGCCGAGCCCCGGGCGGTCAGCTTGTCGAACCAGCCGCGTTCGGGGCGGGCGCCCCGGGTGCGGGTCAGCCCGGCCGAGACGACGACCTCCAGACCGGCGTCGTGGGCGGCCTGTTCGACGCCGTGCAGGACCGCGCCCGACCAGGAGCTCTCCAGCGAGTGCACCACCAGATCGACCATGCGCGGCGGTTTGGACGCCTCGAACCGGGGTCTGCGGACATAGCCGAGCCGGTCCAACGCCTCGGTGACCCGGCGTCTGGTCTCCGGGGCCACGTCCTCGCGGCCGTTGACCACCTTCGAGGCCGTCGGTACGGAGACCCCGGCCTCGCGCGCCACCACCGCCAGCGTCGGCCCGGCCGTCGCGCTCCCGCCACGCACCATCGCGACTCCACCTCTCGGGGCCCGTCCCGAGGCCCGTGAAATTTTCGAACAGCACTGTGCGCACGGCGGAATCCCGAGCCGCGTAGCAAGCGCTTCCTACGTTAAGGCCAACTCAACACGGCGGGAAGAAGCGGGGATTCACAGGACGGCCCCAGCCAAAACTTTCGAAACTTCGAACAGGCGGAATTCTGGTCAGCGCGTCACGCGGTGGCGGAGGTAGACGAATTTCGAGGCGAAGGTCCGGGTCTCGACGAGTTCGAGATCGACCCGGCGCTCGTGGCGGGGGAAGTACGGGATGCCGCCGCCGACCAGCACCGGGTAGACGACGGTCCGGTACTCGTCGATCAGCCCGGCCTCCGCCGCCTCGGCGGCGAGCGTCGCGCCGCCGATCGCGATCTCGCCCTCCCCGGGCTCGGCCCGCAACCGCTCGATCTCCTCGGCCACGCTGCCGGAGGCCAGACGGGCACTGCCCTCGACGGCCGACAGCGTGGTGGAGAACACCACCTTGGGGAGGGGGTTCCAGAGGGCGGTCCATTCGCGCTCCGCGTCGCCGAGCGAGGGGTCCTGGTCGGCGGTCTCCCAGTACAGCATCGTCTCGTACAGCCGCCGTCCCATCAGATGGACGTCGACGTTCCGGATCTCGTCGATCCAGAAGCGAAAGACCTCGGGGTCGGGAGCCGTCCAATCGAAGCTGCCGTCCGGCCCGACGATGTAGCCGTCGAGCGAGGCGCTCATCGAATAGGTCACGCTGCGCATCAGCAGTCCTCCTTGGCGAGGGGTTCGACATTACGACTGCTGCACACCCCCGAAGTCATCGCGGCGCGCGGGATTTCTCGAACCGGTGCGCGCGGACCGGATCGCCCGCTGCCCGAACGGCCTCGCGACCCCGCCGGGACGTGATGCCCCCGGCCGGGCGGCCGTCGGCGGGGTCAGTCCTGCGGGTCGGAGAATTCCCGTGCGAGGTCGCGGTGCCGGTCCGCGGCCTCTTCTCCCTGGGCCGCGCTGATCGGTGACCCCGGCATACGGCTCAGGTGTTCGACCTGGGCCGCGAGACGCAGAAGCTCGCGCCGCGCGTGTTCACGGCAGACCAGACAGGTCACGCGATCCGCGCGCGGCGAGGTCATCGAGTACGGCACCCGCAGGCCGCAGCCCGTGGTGACGAGGCTCGGCAGATCGCCGGCCAGGCCGAAGACGGACGCCAGCATGTTCCGCGCGGCGGCGTCCCCGTGGACCACCCCGGTCTCGACATGGATGTGCGGGTCGTTCCCGTCCATGGGTCCTCCCTGCCCCGGTGGACGGGACCGGAACCCCGGGGCCGCCCCTCCTCGTGCCTCGCCCTCACCCCTCCGAGCAGCTCAACCGGAACCCGCCGAAGTCCGCCGTGAACTCCGCCGCGACCAGGTCCTGGGCGTGGATCCCGGCCAGGGTGCCGGTGAAGCGGAGGGCGGGGCCGTGGTCGTCGGAGAGGTGGGTGAAGTCGAGGGGCGGTCCGAGGGGGGTGCGCCGGCCGTCGAGGAGGTACCAGAAGCGGGCCTCCGGGCCGTCGACGGTCGCGCCCAGGGTGATCGGCCGGTCCGGTTCGACCTCGACGACGGCCCGCTGCCGGGCCCCGTCCGTATCGCGTTCGACGAGGCTCAGCACGGTACGGCCCGCGCCTCGCCACTGCTGGCCGCGCTGGGGCTCGCCCTCGGGTTCGGCCCAGGTCAGATCGAGGGTGAGGTACGCGGAGCCGTTGTAGCGCAGGGTCAGACCGGCCGCCTCGCCGAAGGTGCGGGGCCGGGCCTCCACCGTGACCTCCACCTCCGCCCGGTGCTCGGTGATCCGCTGGGCCAGCAGACTCTGCTCCCACAGCGATTCGGGCCCGTGCCGACCCCGGAGCCGGATCCAGCCGGGCCGCGCCTCCGCATCGGCCCAGGACATGTCCGGCGCCGCCCGGAGACTGCTCCACGGCCAGCCCAGGACGCCGCCCTCGGGTGAGCCCACCCCGGCCGCCGGCTCCGCGTCCGGTACCTCCACCTCCACCGCCGGATGCCATCCCCCCTGCCGCAGCCGGGGCCAGCCGTCCGCGTCCCAGACCACCGCCTGGACGGCGGTCTCCCGGCCCAGGGGGCAGCGCATGCCGTGCCCGGTGTGCAGGGGGCGTGCCGTGAGATGGCTCAGGTACCAGTCGCCGCCGGGGGTCCGTACCAGCTCGGCGTGCCCGGCCTTCTGCAACGGCGCCTTCGGGTCGTCCCGGGTCGTCAGCAGGGGCAGGGCGTCGAGTTCGTACGGCCCGGTCAGGGCGCGGCTGCGGGCGACCCGTACACCGTGCTCGAAACCGGTGCCGCCCTCGGCCAGCACCAGGAAGTACCAGCCGTCGTGGAACATGAGCTTGGGGCCCTCGATCAACCGGTCGTGCCGGAGCAGGAGACGGGTGTCGCCGAGGGGGCGCAGCGTCGAGCGGTCCAGTTCGGTCAGGACGATCCCGGCGAACCGGTCGCCGCCCGGACGGTGGTCGCTCTGCATGTTGAGCAGCCAGAGCCGGCCCTCGTGATGGAACAGGGCGGGATCGAAGCCGTGGCTCGCCACCCGCCGGGGAGCGGTCCAGTCGCCGTCCACCGCCGGGGCCGTACTGACGTACGTGTCCAGGTCGAAGTAGCGTGTGCCGACCGACCGGACGATCGTGTAGACCACCCAGAAGCGTTCGCCGTCCCAGCTCAGCGACGGGGCCCAGACACCGCCCGAGTCGGGGACCCCGGCCAGCGAGCCACCGGGGGCCGCGCCGCGCACATGACCGGCGTACTCCCAGTGCGCGAGATCCCGGGAGCGGTGGATCGGGACGGTCGGGAACCACTCGAACGAACTGGTCGCCACGTAGTACCAGTCCCCGACCCTGATCAGGGACGGGTCGGGGGCGAAGCCGCGGACGACCGGGTTGCGGGCCACGGTCATTTGAGCGCCCCCAGCGTCACACCCGACCGCCAGTAGCGGCGCATCGCGGTCATCATGATCGCCAGCGGGATGATGGAGAGCAGCGCGCCCGTCAGGACGAGACTGGTCACGTCGATGCCGGACTCCGCGCGTTTGCCGGACCAGTTGTAGAGGCCGAGGTTGAGGGTCCAGTTCTCCTTGCCGCGCAGGAGGGTGAGGGGGAGGAAGAACGCGTTCCAGGTGTTGACGAAGGCCAGCAGGAAGACCGTCGCACCGCCCGTGGTCATCATCCGCAGCACGATGCTGACGAAGATCCGCAGCTCACCGGCGCCGTCGATCCGGGCCGCCTCCAGGAGTTCGAAGGGGATCGTCGCCTCGGTGTAGACCTTCGCCAGATACACGCTGAAGGGGTTGACGAGGCACGGGATCAGCATCGCCCAGGGGGTGTCGACCAGGCCCATCTTCGAGAACATCAGATACAGGGGGAGCGTGAGCAGCGCGATCGGGATCAGGAACGAGCCCACCACGGCCGCGAACACCACACCCCGGCCGGGGAAGTCGAAGCGGGCCAGACCGTAACCGGTGGCCAGCGCGATGAGCGTGCCGCCGAGGGAGCCGACACCGGCGTACAGGAACGAGTTGGCGGTCCAGCGCAGGAAGATGCCGTCGTCGTAGGTGAACACCTGCTGGAGGTTCTCCCAGAGGTGCATGCCGGAGAACCACAGGCCGTTGCTCTGGTACAGGCCCACCTGGTCCTTGGTGGCGGCGACCATCAGCCAGTACACCGGGAACAGGCTGTAGAGGCTCGCCAGGACCAGGCCCAGCAGGATGAACCGCTGGCCGCCGCGCCCGCGCGAGGCGGGGTCGGGGCCGGTGATCCGCCGTACGGGAGGAAGGCCCGAGCGCCCGGACTTCCTGGGGGTGTCGGTGGTGGTCGTGGCCATCAGTCGACCTCCTTCGAGGTCAGCCGGTAGAAGACGAGGGAGGCGACGCCGAGGATCAGGGCCAGGAGCACCGACAGGGCGGCGGCGTAGGGGTAGTTGCCCGAGTTGAACGCCTGGTTGTAGATGATCATGATCGGGGTGAAGCTGTCGTCGACGGTCTCGGGGGTGATGTTCCGGAACAGCGCCGGCTCGTTGAAGAGCTGCAGCATCTGGATGATCGAGAGCAGCCCGGTCAGCACCAACGCCCCCCGTACGAACGGGATCTTGATGCTCAGTGCGATCCGGCGCTCGGAGGCGCCGTCGAGCCGGGCCGCCTCGAACAGTTCACGGGGCACGCCCTGGAGCGCCGAGTAGATGATCACCATGTTGTAGCCGATGCCGTGCCAGGTCAGCAGATTGCCGATGGACGGCCACACCATGGAGGGTGCGAAGAAGTTCCAGTCGAACCCGAGGAAGTCGCCCATCGGGGTCAGCGGACCCACCGCGGGGCTGTACAGATTGATCCACACGATCGCCGCGACCACACCCGGGATCATGTACGGCACCAGCAGCACGATCCGGAAGCGGTTCGCTGCCTTCGAGGTGAGCGTGTCCAGGAGCAGCGCCAGCACCAGGCTGACCAGCAGCATGAACGGGATCTGCACACAGGCGAACAGCACCACCCGCAGGATCGAGCCCATGAACGCCGAGTCGGTCAGCCCCAGTCGGTAGTTGGCGAGCCCGGAGAACTCCCGGGTCGCGCCGCCGAGGCCGAGCCCGGACTGCCTCTCCTGGAACAGCGACTCGTAGACCGCGTACCCGATGGGCAGCAGATAGAGGAAGACGAATCCGAGCTGGAAGGGCACCGTGAACGCGGCGCCCTTCCAGCGCTGGGAGCGAATCATCGAAGGAAGCCTCTAGCCCTTGACGTTGATACCGCGCGACTTCAGGTCCTTGACCGTCCACTCCTGCATGTGCGCGAGCAGGTCGGTGACCTTCTGTTCCTTGCTGACGACCTTGCCCCACTGACTCTGCAGCTCGGTGAACATGGCCGTCCAGTTGGGGCCGTAGACCCAGTCGTCGGTGATGGTGCCCAGGCTGTCGGTGACGACCTTCTCGCCGGGGGCGTAGTGGTCACCGAGCAGCTTCTCGGAGATGGCCTCGGCGACATAGGAGTCGCTGTCGGCGAGCGCCGGCATCACACCGCTGCCGGTCTCCGGGCTGGCCATCGTCCTGACCGCGCCGGTGTCGGTGGACAGCCACAGCGCCGCCTCGGCCGCCTGCTTCTTGTGGTCGCACTGCTCGGTGACCAGGTTCATGCCCCCGCTCTGGTTGGTGCCCGCCGGGGTCTTGGCCGCCTCGCCCCGGTATGCGGGCCACGGGGACAGCGCCCAGTCGCCGAAGGAGTCGGTGAAGTTCTGCACCATGCCGGACATCTGCCAGGTGGAGATCTGGCGGGTGACCGTGCCGCCCTTGTCGTAGTTGCGCTGCACGGCCGCGTAGTCGGCGAAGGAGAGCCTGGAGTTGAGGTCGCCGTCGATGATCTGCTGGATCACGTCGGCGGCCTTCAGGCTGCCCGCGTCCTGGAAGTCCACCTTCCAGGAGTCGCCGTCGATGGCGTACCAGTGGGCGCCGGCCTGCATCGCGAGCACCTCCAGCGTGCTCGGGTCCTCACCGGCGTAGTTGGTGATGTGGATGTCGTGCTTCTTCAGGACCTTGCCGGCCGCGATGAAGTCGTCCCAGGTGGCGGGCGCCTTGAGGCCGTACTTCTCGAAGACGTCGGTGCGGTAGATCGTGAAGGCGGGCGCCGAGGCGGTGGGCACGCCGTAGACCTTGCCCTGCACCTGGACACCGGCCCACGCGCCCGGGTTGAACTTGTCCGCGCTGGACCCGACGTACTCGGTGATGTCGGCGAGCGCGCCCTGCGACACCCAGCTCGTCACGTACTCGGCGGTGTTCTGCAGCAGACAGGGGGCGTTGCCGGCCTTCACCGCGTTGCTGAGCTGCTTCTGCATGGTCAGCTGGTCGGTGACCTTGGTGTACTTGAGCTGGATGTCCTTGTGGGCGGCGTTGAACGCCTTGACCACGGCTTCCTGGCCGTTGGCCCAGCCCCAGAAGGGGAGCGTGACCGGACCGGTGGCGCCGGAGGAGCCGTCGTCGCCCGAGCCCGAGCCGCCGCAGGCGGCGAGCAGACCGGTCAGCGCGACACCGGCGACGGCGACGCGGGCGAACCTTCTCCTGGGACTGATGGAGTTCATCGAACGGTCATCCTTCGAGACGTGGGGCGAGCGCGGAATGGGGGGCGCGAGGGGCGGCTCGGTGGGGTGACGGCGAGCGAGGCGGATCATCAGCTCGGGTCTCGGAACCCCTGCGGACACGCAGTAGAAAACGGTTGCTGTGAAACCTAGGTCGGCTGATCCGCCCACCGCAAGAGCGCGACGGTAAATTGTTACGCCGGATTGTCGCCGGGGTTGCCGGGAGCCGTCGTCCGGTGGCCCTGGCGTGGTGCGGAGAGACCAGGTCGGAGCCGTGACCGGCGGCGCGGGGCCGTCGAGGCGCGGGACGCGGGACGGCGGAGCGGCGCGAAAACGTTTGTGGTGCGGCGGAGTGGGGCCGGCCGGCGTTCAGGCGACGCGGGCCAGGTCCGTGTGCCGTACCTCGTGCGCGGGCGGCAGACCCGAGGCGAGCCGCTCCAACTCCTCGACCACGGTACGGCCGAGACGCTCCAGCTCATTGCCGAGAGACCCGGCGATGTGCGGGGTGAGGAACACGTTGGGCAGGTGGTAGAGCGGGGAGCCGACGGGCAGCGGCTCGGGCTCGGTGACGTCCAGGACCGCGCTGAGCCGGCCGGAGAGCAGCTCGTCGGTGAGCGCCTCCGGGTCGACCAGGGCGCCCCGGGAGGTGTTGATGAGGACGCCGCCGTCCCTGATCAGCGCGAGTCTGCCGCGGTCGAGCATGCGGTAGGTCTCGGGGATGTCGGGGGCGTGCAGGCTGACGATGTCGCTGGTCCGCAACAGGTCGTCCAGCGCCACCGCTTCGGCGCCCAGCGCCGCGGCCCCGGCCGGGTCGACGTACGGGTCGTACAGCGAGACGGCGAAGTCGAACGGCCTCAGCAGTTCCAGGAGCCGGCGGCCGACGCGCGAGGCGCCGATGACCCCGACCCGGCGGCCGACGTTGCCGATGGCGGCGGTCTCGGCGGGGGAGGGGTAGGTGTGGGTCCTGCGGAAGCGTTCGCGCTGGTCGAAGGTGTCCTTCCCGGCCAGCAGGATCATCGCGAGGGTGTACTCGGCGACCGGCAGCGCGTTCCCGGCGACCGCGCTGGAGACGCTGACCCCGCCCTGCCACAGGGCCTCGCCGACCAGCGCCCGGACCGAGCCCGCGGCATGCAGGACGGTACGCAGCCGGGGCGCCGCCGCCAGGACGTCCGCGTCGAGATGCGGGCAGCCCCAGCCGGTGATCAGCGTCTCGGCCGAGGCCAGTGCCGGGGCGGCGGCGGGATCGGTGAAGTCCCGGACGACGAACCCGGGGTCGATGTCGGCCACTTGACGCAGCCGGGCCATGAGCGGCGGTGGGAAGAGCAGGGGCAGATGCACCGGATCCATGGCGAACACGGCGCGCGTCGACGGGGCGCTGGGCATGGCTCTCCTGGAGAGTCGGGAGGGGGGTGGGCGCAGAGGCTGCTGCGGAAGTCAGTCTGCCGTCAGCTTCAGAAAACGTCTTCTACCGTAGGTGCGGGTTCGACGGGTGGTCAATCGTCCTGATCCGGTGGCGGGACCCGGCAACCGGTTTCCGCACTGCGCCGCATCAGAGCTGCGGAAGAGGCGACCATAGCGCCGTCGGGCCGGGTCCCGGGGGTTGTGCAGAGTTTTCGAAAACTGGTCAGGGCCCTTGACGCGCTGTGCGGGCCGGAACAAGCTCTGCCCGTCGGCCGATAGAAACCGGTTGCACGGGCAGGCGCCCGTCCCCTCCCACCGACCCCCTTCGCACCCAAGGACGTTGCTGATGACCGACACCCAGGGCCCCGGGCTGTCCCGGCGCACCCTCCTCCAGGCCACCGGGGCCACGGCCGCCGCGTACTCCCTGCTCGGCACGGCCGCCGGCACCGCGAGCGCGGCCGGCGGACCGGGCGCCGGCCGGCTGGTGGTGCACCCCGTGCCGGACGGACTGCCGCTGAACACCAGCTTCTCCGTCCAGGCCCGCACCCCGGGCGGCGACTGGCGGCCGGTGCCCGTCATCCGGGCCCGTACGAAGACCATCGACGAGAAGACCGGCGCGGGCGTCGTCCGCAGCTCCTCGGTCGCGAGCCTCGACTTCCGCGGCACCGTGGAGGTCCGGGTCACCTCGTCGAAGGGCACGATCCCCTCGGCGCGGATCCGCCCCCTGTCCCACGCCGTCGCGCACGAGGCCGACGGCGACACCGTCAGCTTCCGCCTCACCGAGCCGCGCAATCTCTCCATCGAACTCGGGGACGCCGACGGCCGCTCCTTCGACCTCTACGACAACCTCCAACTGCACGCCAACCCGATCGAGAAGCGGCGGCCCGAGAAGGACGACCCGGACGTCATCTACTTCGGACCGGGCATCCACACCGTCCCCGACAACGTGGTGAAGGTGCCCAGCGGCAAGACGGTCTACCTGGCCGGCGGCGCGGTGCTCAAGGCCCGTGTGGAGTTCAGCCATGTGGAGAACGCCCGGCTGCTCGGCCGGGGCATCATCTACGACTCGGACGCGGCCACCCTCGTGGCGTTCTCCAGGAACATCGAGATCGACGGCATTCTCGCCCTCAACCCCAGGACCGGCTACTCCTGCACCATCGGCCAGTCCCAGCAGGTCACCGTCCGCAATCTGCACTCCTACAGCTTCGGCCAATGGGGCGACGGCATCGATGTGTTCAGCAGCGAGGACGTGCTGATCGAAGGCGTCTTCATGCGCAACAGCGACGACTGCGTCGCCATCTACGCCCACCGCTGGGACTACTACGGCGACTGCCGCAACATCACCGTCCGGAACTCCACCCTCTGGGCCGACGTCGCCCACCCCGTGAACATCGGCACCCACGGCAACCCCGAGAAGCCCGAGACCATCGAGAACATCGTCCTCAGCGACATCGACGTGCTCCAGCACCGCGAACCACAGGTCCTCTACCAGGGCTGCGTCGCCCTCAACCCGGGCGACAGCAACCTCATACGCAACGTCCGCATCCAGGACGTCCGCGTGGAGGACTTCACCTGGGGACAACTGCTCAACATGCGGGTGATGGCCAACCGGTACAACGCCTCCCCTGGCCGGGGCATCGAGGACGTGTACGTCCGCGACCTCGCCTACAACGGCACCCACGCCTCCATGGCGATCCTCACCGGCTACGACGCGGACCGCCCGATCAAGAACCTGACCTTCCAGAACCTGTCGGTCAACGGCACGGTCGTGCACGACAAGATGAAGAAGCCCGGCTGGTACCTGACCACCGACATGGTCCCGATGTTCGCCAACGAGCACGTCCAGAACCTCCGTTTCCTGGACGCCGACACGGCCGCCGCCACCGAGGCCCCCGAGATCACCGGCGCGGCCGAGGTCACGGCCACCGCCGACCGGGTCCTCAACCACCTCGTCACGGCGACCGGGCTGCCCACGTCGTTCGCCGCCGAGGGCCTGCCCAAGGGCCTGAGCATGGACACCGGCACCGGTCTGATCTCCGGTGTCCCGGCCCGGCCCGGCACCCGCACGGTCACCGTCTCGGCCACCAACGCCGCCGGTACGGCCACCCGGTCCGTCAAGCTCACCGTGCGCCACCCGTAGGACGAGGAGCGACCTGTGCTTCCCCTCAGCAGACGGTTCGACCGGCGGTCGTTCCTCGGCGCGGCCGGGGCCACGGCAGCCGCGGCCGGAGCCGGACTCCTGTCCGCGCCCTCCGCCTCCGCCGCGCCCTCCGCCTCGGCCGGGGCCACGGGCGCCGGTTCCACCGGGACGGCCCCCGCCTTCAGCCATCCGGGCCTCCTGCACACCACCGCCGACCTGGACCGGTGGCGGGCGGCGGTCGCGGCGAAGGAGTCACCGATCCACGACGGCTATCTCGCGCTGGCCGCCCACGCCCGGTCCAGGTCCACGTACACCGTGCAGAACACGGGCCAGATCATCTCCTGGGGGCGCGGCCCCACCAACTTCATGAGCCAGGCCGTCGCCGACTCGGCCGCCGCCTACCAGAACGCGCTGATGTGGTGTGTGACGGGCGAGCGGGCCCACGCCGACAAGGCCCGGGACATCCTCGACGCCTGGTCGGCCTCCCTCACGACGATCACGGGAGCCGACGGCCCGCTCGGCGCGGGCCTGCAGGCCTTCAAGTTCGTCAACGCCGCCGAACTGCTCCGGCACACCGGCTACGACGGCTGGCCCGACGCGGCGATCGCCCGCTGCGAGCGCTCGTTCCTCGACGTCTGGTACCCGGCGATCTCCGGCTACATGCTGTACGCCAACGGCAACTGGGATCTGACGGCCATGCAGACCGTCCTGGCCATCGGTGTGTTCTGCGAGGAGCCCGTCCTCTTCGAGGACGCCCTGCGCTTCGCGGCGGCCGGCGCCGGCAACGGCAGCGTGCCGGGCCGGATCGTCACCGCCGCCGGCCAGGGCCAGGAGTCCGGCCGCGACCAGGGGCACGAGCAGCTGGCCGTCGGCCTGATGGGCGACGCCGCGCAGGTGGCCTGGAACCAGGGCGTCGACCTGTGGGGCGTCGACGGCCGGCGTCCGCTGGCCAACGCCGAGTACGCCGCCCGCTACAACCTCGGCGGCGACGTCCCCTTCACCCCCGACCTGGACCGCACCGGCAAGTACGTCAAGACGACCGTCTCCGCGATCGGCCGGGGCACCCTGCCCCCGGTCTACGAGATGTACTACGCCCACTACGCCGGAGTGCGCGGCCTCGACGCCCCCGCGACGAAGGCGGTGCTCTTCCGGGGCACGGCGGGCGCCCGGTTGGTCGAGGGCGGCAACGACGACCTCCCGGGCTTCGGCACCTTCGCCTACGCCGGGGCCACGGCCCCCGCCACGGCTCCCGCGCCGAAGCCCCCGGCCGGTGTGACGGCGGTGGGCGAGCGCGGATCGGTGACCGTGACCTGGCTGCCGTCGGCCCGGGCCACCGGGTACACCGTCCGGCGGTCCACCCGCCCCGGAGGCCCCTACGAGAAGGTCGCCACCGGGCTCGGCGCGCCGACGTACACCGACCGGGACGTCCACCGGGGCCGGACCTACCACTACACCGTCACCGCCACCAACCCGGCGGGCGGCAGCGGGAGTTCGAGCCCGGTCACCGCCTGCGCCGGGCTGCCCGAGCCCTGGGCCGGCCAGGATCTCGGGGCGGTGGAGATCCCCGGCTCCGCCGCCTTCGACGGCGAGCGGTTCCTGCTGCGGGCGAGCGGCACGGCGGACACGTACCGCCTGGCGTACGTACCACTGCGCGGGGACGGCTCGGTCACCGCGCGGATCGTGTGGCCGCTCAGCTCCCAGTACTCCAAGATCGGCGTCACCCTGCGGGCCGGCCTCGACGCGGGCGCCGCGCACGCCTCGACGCTGATCCAGGGGCTGCCGCTGCACACCTGGAGCGGGGTGTGGAGCGTACGGAAGGCCGTCGGCGCGGGGATCACCGCGACCGGCAGCACGCCCGTGCCGCCCTCCCAGCTCCCGGCGATCACCACCTCCGCCGCCTTCCCGATCTCCGCCCTCGGCGCCCTGCCGGAGTCGGCGACACCCCTGGAGGCGCCGTACGTCGAGGGCGCGGGCGACGGCTACCGGCTGCGGGCCCCGTACTGGGTGCGGGTCACCCGCAGGGGCCGCCGCTGCACCGGGGCGATCTCGCCGGACGGCGTCGACTGGACCGAAGTGGGCACATCGGAGGTCGAGTTGGGGCGCACCGCGTACGCGGGGCTGGTCCTGACCTCCTGCCTGGGCGTCGCCGAGGAGTACGCGGGGACGGGCGTGGGCGCCTTCGACGACGTGCGGGTCGTCTCCGCCGACGGGGGAGAGGTCTGGTCGGTGGCCCGCCCTGCCTGGCGGGCCACCGGCCTCAAGGCCGCCACCGGCGCCGACGCGGTGGAGCTGGCCTGGACCGATCCGGACCTCTCCGCCCGCTACAAGGTGCTCCGCGCCACCCGCGCCGACGGCCCCTACCGGACGATCGCCACCGGGATCGCCCCGGTCGGCTTCGGCACCCGGCTGCGGTACACGGACGCCACCGGCACCCCCGGCACGACGTACCACTACGTCGTCGCGAAGACGAACACCGGTGGCGGCGGCCCCCGTTCCGCGCCCGCCGCCGCGGCGATGCCGACCCCGACTGTTCCTCGACTCGCTTCGGCGGCAGCGGCGTTCGCCAACAAGGGAGTCCCGTTCCGGCATCTGCTGCGTGCCGCGCACGAACCCGTGCGCTTCACCGCGAGCGGACTCCCCGACGGTCTGCGCGTCGACCGGCGCACCGGCCTGATCTCCGGCACCCCCACCCGGACCGGCGAGTTCACCGTCACCACCACCGCCGGCAACGCGGCGGGCGAGGCGACCGGCACCCTCACCCTGACCGTCGGCACACCCCCGCCCGCCCCCTGGACCTACGGCGACCTCGGCGACCTCGTCCTCGACGACCGCGCCTACGGCACCCTCGGCGTGGTCGCGGTCCCCACCCCCGGCAGCACCGCGTACGAGGACGACGGGACCTTCGTCGTCCGGGGCGCCGGAGTCGATCTGACCGTCAACAACCAAGGAATGACCGGCCAGTTCGTACGGCGGACGGTCACCGGTGACTGCGAGGTCACCGTCCGGCTGGACTCCCGTACCGGGGCCACGGCCGACCGGGTCGGGCTGCTGATGGCCAAGTCGCTGTCGCCGTTCGACCAGGCGGCCGGGGCGATCGTCGGCGGCGGGACCACAGCCCAGCTCATGCTCCGTACGACCGTGGCCGGACGGTCGGCCTTCACCGGCGACACCACGGTCACCACCCCCTGCCTGCTGCGGCTGAAGCGGACCGGGACCCGCTTCGCCGCGGCGGTCTCCACCGACGGAGGCGCCACCTTCACCCCCCTCGCCGACGGAGAGATCCCCGGCTTCGGTGACGCCCCCTACCACGTGGGCCTGGTGGTCTGCTCCCGCAGCCCGCTGGCCCACGGCACCGCGCGCTTCGGCGAGGTGAGCATCACCCCCACCTGAGGATCGGAGATGGACCGATGAGCCGCACTTCCCCCCACGCCACCCCCCACGCTTCCCCCCACCCGGGCCCCGAAGGGCCCGCGCCCGAGGGCGAGTTGAGCCGCCGCGGTCTGCTGAGGACCGCCGGCGGGATCGCCGCCGCCCTCACCCTGGGCGCCGCCTCCGCCACCACGGCGGAGGCGGCCCCGGCCACTTTCACCCACCCCGGCATGCTGCACGCCTACGGCGAACTCAACCGCGCCAAGGTACGCGTCGCCGCAGGCGACGACCCCTGGCTGTCCGGCTGGAACCGGCTGACCGCCAACTCCCACGCCGCGAGCACCTGGACGGCCAGGCCGCAGGCCACCGTCGTCCGCGGCGGCACCGGCGAGAACTACGGCATCCTCTACAACGACATCCACGCCGCCTACCAGAACGCGCTGCGCTGGAAGATCGCCGGAACCACGGCCAACGGCGACGCGGCCGTGCGCATCCTCAACGCCTGGTCGTCGACGCTCACCACCGTCACCGGCAACGCGGACCGGTTCCTGGCCGCCGGGATCTACGGCTACCAGTTCGCGAACGCCGCCGAACTCATGCGCGGCTACGGCGGATTCGACCTGGACCGGTTCAGGACGATGATGCTGAACGTCTTCTACCCGCTCAACAACCAGTTCCTGAACGACCACAACGACGCCTGCATCACCAACTACTGGGCCAACTGGGACCTGTGCACCATGAACTCGATCCTCGCGATCGGGATCCTGTGCGACGACGGCGCCAAGTACGACCAGGCCGTCAACTACTTCAAGAACGGCGCGGGCAACGGCGCGATCCGCAAGGCCGTGCCGTTCCTGTACGACGGCCAGGGCCTCGCCCAGTGGCAGGAGTCCGGCCGCGACCAGGGGCACACCATGATGGGCATGGGCCAGATGGGCGCCTTCTGCGAGATGGCCTGGTCCCAGGGCGAGGACCTCTACGGCTACGACGACAACCGGTTCATGAAGGCCGCCCAGTACGTCGCCAGGTACAACCTCGGCGAGGACGTGCCCTTCACCGCCTACACCTGGGGCACCGGCCAGAACTGCGCCCAGCAGACCCACACCGTGATCTCGTCCAGCGGCCGGGGCCAGGTCCGCCCCGTGTGGGACCTGCTGCACTACCACTACGCACGGCGGCGGGGCCTGTCCGTCCCGTACATCACCCGGATGGCGGAGAGCGTCCGCCCCGAGGGCGGCGGCGGGGACTACGGCCCCAACAGCGGCGGCTACGACCAGCTGGGCTTCGGCACCCTGATGTACGCCAGGTAGCCGCCGACCCGCCGACCCGGCGACCGACCCCCGCCGGCCGCCCGCCGACGAGGCCGCCGTCGCCCGAACGGCCGTCAAAGACCCGGCCCGACCGGAATACCGAGAAGGGATGTGGTGCTCTGAGGTGAACGACGCTCATGAGCGAGCGGGCGAGTGAGCCGGCGGGCGTGAGGAGCTGGTGCGCGATGACGGCAGACCGGCAGGGTGGCCCCGTGGTCAGGACGCCGTACGGATCCGTGCGCGGCACCTACGAGTACGGGGAGGGCTACGAGACCGGGATCGCCGTCTTCCGGGGTGTCCCGTACGCGGCCCCGCCCTTCGGCCCCCGCCGCTTCCGCCCGCCCGCCCCGCCCGAGCCCTGGGCGGGGGTGCGGGACACCGTCGCCTTCGGTCCGACGCCTCCGAAACCGCCGTACTCGGAGGCGTTCGCCCGCTATCTGTCGGACCCGGTCGTCCCGGGCGACGACTGCCTCAACCTGAACGTGTGGACGCCGCGCCCCGACCCCGGGGCCCGGCTGCCGGTCATGGTCTTCCTCCACGGCGGCGCCCTCACCCGGGGCTCCTCGGCGGTGCCCGTCTACGACGGCGCCGCCTTCGCCCGTGACGGTGTGGTGCTGGTGTCCCTCAACTACCGTCTGGGCGTGGAGGGTTACGGCCTCTTCCCGGACGCCCCGCCCAATCTCGGACTGCGCGACCAGCTGGCCGCGCTGGAGTGGGTGCGGGACTCGGTCGCCGGGTTCGGCGGCGACCCGGACCGGGTGACCCTGTTCGGCCAGTCGGCGGGCGCCATCAGCGTCGGCGCGCTGCTGGCCGTGCCCCGTGCGCGGGGTCTGTTCCGGCGCGCCGTCCTGCAGAGCGGCCCGCCGGAGGCCCTGGACCGGGACAAGGTGCGCCGGATGGTCCGCCGGATGGCGAACCGGCTGAAGGTCCCGGCGACCGCCGAGGCCTTCGCCGCCGTGGACCGGGCCACCCTGCTGGAGGCGCAGGCCGAGGTCGGCCGGCTCAGCAGCCCGGTACTGGGCGGCCCCGCCTTCGGCATCGTCGTCGACGGCGACCTGCTGCCCACCGACCCGCTGCGGGCCCTCACCGAGCACGGCGCGGCCCCCGGTGCCGACCTCCTGATGGGCTGGACCCGCGACGAACACCGCCTCTGGCTGGTCCCCGGCGGACTCCAGGAACGCGTCGACCGCCTCGGCACGGTCGCCCTGGCCGGTGCCCGTGCCCGCTGCCACTGCGGCCCCGAGGTCCCGCGCGGCTACCGTGACCTGCACCCCGACCAGGGCACCGCCGATCTGGTCGGCCGGCTCGTCACCGACCACCTCCTGCGTGTCCCCCTGCACCGGGTGGCGGACGCCCGCCTCGACCAGGGCGGGGCCCGGTCCTTCCTCTACGAGTTCGCCTGGCCCTCCGGCGTCCCCGCCCTCGGCTCCTGCCACGCCCTGGAACTCGGCTTCGTCTTCGACACCGGCGACACCCCCGCCTCCGCCAAGCTCGCCGGGGACCACGCCCCGCGCGACCTCGCCACCGCCCTGCACACCGCCTGGGTCCGCTTCGCGACGGACGGCACGCCCGGCTGGCCCGCCTGGGACGCGAGCCATCCGGTGCGCGTCTTCGACACGGCGGAGGACACGGGAGAGGGCGTGGGGGAGGACACGGCGGGCCCCGACGGCGACCGGATCGTCCTCGGCCCCTACGACCCCGAACTCGCCCTCTGGGACGCGGACGCGAGACGTCCGCGCAGGATCCAGGGCGCCGGCACCTTCGTCACCTCCGGCGGAGGCCCACTTCCCGCGCTGCGCCGCTTCCGCCGGACGCCCTGAGCCGGCTACCCGGGCTCCTCCGTGGGCGTGCGCGGCTTGGTGTGGAGGACCTCACGGGCCTGTTCGGCGGCGCGGAGGGTGCTCTCGGCGACGAAGTCGAGGAAGCGGGCGACGTTCTCCAGCCGGGCGCTCGCGGGGGTGCCGGTGCCGAGGACGCCCACGCCCTGGCGGGCGATCACGACGATCTGGGCGACGGCACGGGCACTGGCGATCATCGACTGGTACCAGACGTCGTCGTCGACGACGTAGCGCTCACGGCGGCGCTCGCCCTGCTCACGGCGGACCATCCCCTGGCCTTCGAGGAACGCGACCGCCTTGGAGATGGACGCCGGGCTGACCTGGAGGCGCTGCGCCAGCTCGGCCGCGGTGAGGCTGCCGGAGTCGGTGAGGGTGAGGCAGGCCATCACCCGGGCCATCATCGCGGGCATGCCCGAGGCCATCATGACCGTCGTGAAGGTCTCCTCGAACTCCCGTACGGCTTCGGCGTCGCGCCCATGAGCCCGGTCGGGCGTCCGGGCCTCATGCGGAGCGGCCTGGCGGCGCCGGTGCGCGCGGCGCTCGGTGGCGCGGTGGGCGAGGTCGGCGCGGTAGGCGGTGGGGCCGCCGTTGCGCATGACCTCGCGGGTGATCGTCGAGGTCGGGCGGTCGAGCCGTCTGGCGATCTCGGCGTAGGCGAGGCCGTCGGCCAGCCCTAGCGCGATCTGCTGGCGTTCCTGCTGGGTGAGCCTGCCTCCCGGCATCGCTGTCTCCTTCGTGCTCCGTGGTGCGCCCACCATAGCGTTCACTCTCAATTCATTGCAACGAGCTACGTAAGGCTTGTTGCGTTACTTCGCAGATTGTTGCAACGAAATAGCGGGTTTGAGCTGCATGAATGTGCTTCTCGTGCAACGAGTATGTTGCGCGATCTTTGAATGCAACGTAGCTTTTCCATCATCGGAAACAACGAACCGAGGAGCGCACGATGCAGAAGTTCGACACCCCCGCCCCGATCGCCGCCGTCCTCCACATCAATGCCGGGCGGGTGCAGATCATCGCCGCCGACCGCACCGACACCACCGTGGAGATCCGGCCCGCCGACGCTTCCAGGAGCCGCGACGTCAGGGCCGCCGAGGAGGCCACGGTCGACTACCGCGACGGCGTCCTGCGGATCGACACCCCGAAGGCGAAGAGCGAGCTGTTCGGCCCCTCCGGAACCCTGGAGGTCACCGTCCAGCTGCCGTCCGGCTCCCGCGTCGAGGCGAAGGCGGCCGCCGCCGAGTTCCGCGGGGTCGGACGGCTGGGCGATGTGGCCATCGACGGTGCGCACGGGCAGGTCAAGCTCGACGAGACCGCGAGCGCCCGGCTGAACCTGCTGGCCGGCGACGCCCTGATCGGCCGTCTGGACGGCCCCGCCGACATCACCAGCGGCAAGGGCGACCTGCGTGTCACCGAGGCCGTACGCGGCACGGTCACCCTGAGCACCGGGCACGGCAAGATCTCGATCGGCGCCGCCGCCGGTGTCTCGGCCTCCCTGGACGCCGGCACCTCCTACGGCCGCGTCCGCAACTCCCTCAAGAACACCGAGGGCGCCGACGCCCAGCTCGACATCCGCGCCACCACCGGCTACGGCGACATCGACGCCCACAGCCTCTGATCCCCGCCCGCAGCCTCTGATCCCCGCCCGCCGACTCGCGACCACCGACCCACGCTCTCCGACCCGAAGCTCTGAAGGAGCACCTGTCATGACCGACCCGGCCATCGCGGCGAACGGGCTGCGCAAGTCCTACGGCGACAAGGTCGTGCTCGACGGCATCGACCTGACCGTCCCGGAGGGGACGATCTTCTCCCTGCTGGGCCCGAACGGCGCCGGCAAGACCACCGCCGTGAAGATCCTCTCCACCCTGATCTCGCCCGGCGCCGGCTCCGGCGGGATCCGCGTCGGCGGTCACGACGTCGTCGCCGACCCGCAGGCGGTGCGCGCCGCGATCGGGGTCACCGGGCAGTTCTCCGCGGTCGACGGGCTGATCACCGGCGAGGAGAACATGCTCCTCATGGCCGACCTGCACCACCTGCCCAGGAGCGAGGGGCGACGGGTCACCGCCGAACTGCTGGGACGCTTCGACCTGGTGGAGGCCGCGAAGAAGCCGGCCTCGACCTACTCCGGCGGCATGAAGCGGCGGCTCGACATCGCCATGACCCTCGTCGGCTCGCCCCGGATCATCTTCCTCGACGAGCCCACCACCGGCCTCGACCCCCGCTCCCGCCACAACATGTGGCAGATCATCCGCGAACTCGTCTCCGACGGCGTCACCGTCTTCCTCACCACCCAGTACCTGGAGGAGGCCGACGAACTCGCCGACCGCATCGCCGTCCTCCACGACGGAAGGATCGCCGCCGAAGGCAGCGCGGAAGAACTCAAGCGCCTCGTCCCGGGCGGCCATGTCCGCCTCCGCTTCACCGACCCGACGGCGTATCAGTCGGCCGCCGCCGTCCTGCGCGAGGTCACCCGCGACGACGAGGCCCTCGCCCTCCAGCTCCCCAGCGGCGGCACCCAGCGCGAACTGCGCGCAGTGCTCGACCAGTTGGACGCCGCCGGCGTCGAGGCCGACGCACTCACCGTGCACACCCCCGACCTCGACGACGTGTTCTTCGCCCTCACCGGCCCCACCACCGCCACCGGGACACGGACCGTCCCCGACCAGCCCAAGGAGACCGTCCGATGAGCGCCCTCGCCCTCGCCGTCCGCGACTCGAACACCATGCTGCGCCGCAACCTCCTGCACGCGCGCCGCTATCCGTCCCTCACCCTGAACCTGCTGCTGACCCCGATCATGCTGTTGCTGCTCTTCGTCTACATCTTCGGCGACGTGATGAGCGCGGGCATCGGCGGCAGCGACCGCTCGGACTACATCGCCTACATCGTCCCGGGCATCCTGCTGATGACCGTCGGCGGCACCGTCGTCGGGACCGCGGTGTCCGTCTCCACCGACATGAACGAGGGCATCATCGCCCGCTTCCGGACGATGGCGATCCACCGCGGTTCCATCCTCATCGGGCATGTCGTCGGCAGTGTGCTGCAGTGCGTGGCGAGTGTGGTCCTCGTCGGCGGCGTCGGGGTGGCGATCGGCTTCCGGTCCACGGACGCCACGGTCCTGGAGTGGCTGGCCGCGTTCGGGCTGCTCGTCCTCTTCTCGCTGGCCCTCACCTGGATCGCGGTCGGCATGGGCCTGTCCAGCCCCAACGCGGAGGCCGCCGCCAACAGCGCCCAGCCGCTGATCCTGCTGCCGCTGATCTCCAGCGCCTTCATCCCGGCCGACACGATGCCGGGCTGGTTCCGGCCCATCGCCGAGTACCAGCCCTTCACCCCCGCCATCGAGACCCTGCGCGGCCTCCTCCTCGGCACCGAGATCGGCCACAACGGCTGGCTCGCCCTCGCCTGGACCCTGGCCCTCGCGACCCTCGGCTACCTCTGGTCCACCAAGAAGTTCAACACCGACCCGAAGTGACCACCGAGCACAGCGACCCCGCACCCCGCGCCCCAAAGGGGCGCGGGGCTGTGTCGATATGCGGCTCCGCCGCGTGGGCGCGATCAGCCCCGACGCACCCGCACCCGGCCCTCACCTCACCCGGCAGACGCGACTCCGCCGACCACCCCCACAGACCCCCGCACCACCACATGCGTCCCCAGCAACAGGTGCTCGTCCCCCACTCCAGCGGAGCGCAGTGCCGTCCGCACCGCCAGCCGCCCCAACTCCTCGTACGGCACCCGCACGGTCGTCAGCGGCGGCCACAGATCCCGCGCGAACGGAATGTCGTCGTACCCCACCAGCGACACGTCCTCCGGCACCGACAACCCCGCCTCACGCAGCGCGGTCAGTGCCCCCGCCGCGACCATGTCCGTCGCCGCCATCACCGCCGTGAAGTCGAGCCCCGTCTCCAACGCCCGCCGCATCGACCGGTATCCGGAGTCCCGGGTGAAGTCCCCGGCCAGCCGCAGCGCGGGGTCCGCCTCGACCCCCCGCGCGTGATGGGCCGCCAGATACCCGCGCTCACGCCCCTGCGCCGTGGTGTGCTCCGGCTCGCCGCCGAGGAAGAGGATCCGCCGGTGGCCCCGGGACAGGACATGCGCGCACAGGGCGTACGCGCCGCCCTCGTTGTCGTACTCGATGACCGTGACCGGTGCCCCCGGATCGAGCGGCGGCCGTCCGCACAGCACGAGCCGGGACCCGGCCGCCGCCAGCGCGTCGGCGAACCGCGCGGTGCGCGAGCGGTACTCGGGGGTGTCCGCGCCGCCGCCGACGAGGATGACCGCGGCGGCCCGCTGCGCCCGCATCGTCTCGATGAAGTCCGACTCGTGCGCCGCGTCACCGTCGGTGCTGCACACCAGGCACAGATGCCCGAGCCGGGTCGCCTCCCGCTCCACACCGTGGGCCATCAGCGCGAACGACGGGCCGGTGATGTCGTCGAGGACGAAGCCGAGGGTGGGGGTGCCGGCGCCGGCGATCGCCTTGGCGCGGGCGTCGGCGACGTAGTCCAGTTCCCGGACGACCCGCAGGACCTGCGTACGGGTCGCCGCGCTCACCGGGTACACCCCGCCGAGCACCCGTGACACCGTCGCCGCCGAGACCCCGGCCCGCGCCGCGACGTCCCGGATCGTGGTGCGGCCCCCGCCTTCGGCGCTCTTCCTCGTCATGCCCCGCTCCGCCCCGCCTCTCGGCACCACGTCGGTAACCGGTTACCGACGAACGGAGGCTAGCAGCGGGAGAGCCGTGGATGACCCCCCGCCGGTCAGCCCAGTGCCCTCGGGCCTGTGTGGGGTTGTGATCTGGGCTCGCGGGGCGTGGCACGCACGCTCGCCGCGTTGCCGAAATGCCCTAGTAGCTCCGCTACGAGGGCCTTCCGGCGCCTTGCGATCGCACGCACCACGCCCCGCTCCCTGATCCAGATCACAACCCCACACAGGCCCTGGCGATGGCCGCGATCGCCTCGGGCCCGACCCGGCAGCAGCCGCCGATCAGCCGGGCCCCGGCCGTCCGCCACGCCTCCACCTGTGCGGTGGTGAACGTCGACCGCCCGGTCCAGGCCCGTGCGGTGGCGTCCCAGACCTCGCCGCTGTTCGGATAGACGACGACCGGTTTGCCGGTGACCCGGACGGCCGTCTCGATCGCGCCGTCCACGTCGTCGGGCGAGCAGCAGTTCACCCCGACGGCGACGACCTCCTCGGCGTCGGCGGCGAGCGCGAAGGCCTCCTCCAGCGGCTGACCGGCGCGGGTGCGGTCACCGGCCACGGTGTAGGACAGCCAGGCGGGCACGTCCAGTCCGCGGATCGCCCGCAGCAGCGCCTCCGCCTCGTCGGTGTCCGGGATGGTCTCCAGGGCCAGGACGTCGGGGCGGGCGGCGGCCAGCACCTCCAGACGGGGGCGGTGGAACCGTTCCAGTTCGGCCACGCTCAGTCCGTACCGGCCCCGGTACTCGGAGCCGTCCGCGAGCATCGCCCCGTACGGGCCGACCGAGGCGGCCACCAGCAGCGGGCGCGTGCCGTCCTGCGCGCCGCCGCCGGGCGCGCCGCTCTTCGCCCCGGCCTCGACCGCCGCGTCCACGGCCAGCTCCACGCTCAGGGCCATGAGTTCGGCCGACCGCTCGTGCGGGATGCCGCGCTTGCCGAAGCCCTCGAAGGTGGCCTGGTAGCTGGCGGTGATCGCCACGCTCGCGCCCGCCTCGTAGTAGGCGAGGTGCGCCTCGGTGATCGCCTCCGGGTGCTCCACGAGCAGCCGCGCGGACCAGAGTTCGTCGCTCAGGTCGTGCCCGGCCGCGTGCAGCTGGTTGGACATACCGCCGTCGAGGACGAGGACCTCGGCGGCGAGGGCCGCGGCGAAGGGGCTGATGGGCGGGCCGGGGAGGTGCGGGAGGGCGCCGGGTGCGTTGCTGGTCATGCCGACGACGGTAGTCCAGCCACCCGGGTGGGCACCCGATTGTGTCCAGCCCGTGAACAGATTGCCCATCATGTGGAACGCGGCGGTACGATCACGCCCTCCCCGTCCCCACCCCTCCCCATCCCCCGGGAACCGCCATGACCACCAGCACCCCCGAGGCCACCGAGCCCGAACCGACCCCGGCGGCCGAGGCCGACGCGAAGACGAGCACGAGCGCCGGCGCGGGCGCCGTCGCTCCGGGCGCCCCCGCCCCGGGCCGCAAGTTCGGTCTCGCCGCGGCGACCGCCCTCGTCATGGGCAACATCATCGGCGGCGGTATCTTCACCCTCCCCGCCGCCGTCGCCCCGTACGGCACGGTCAGCCTGGTCGCCTTCGTCGTCCTCTCCGTGGCCGCCGTCCTGCTCGCGCTGCTCTTCGGGAAGCTGGCCCGGCGCAGCCCGGTCACCGGCGGCCTGTACGTCTACCCGCGCGACGCCTTCGGCCCGTTCGCGGGCTTCCTGTCGGCCTGGTCGTACTGGACGATGTGCTGGGTCAGCATCGCCGCGCTCGCCGTCGGTGTCGTCGGCTATGTCGACGTGCTGATACCCCTCGGCGACAGCAAGGCCGTCCTCGCGCTGGTGGCCCTGGCCGCCCTGTGGCTGCCGGCCGCCGCGAACTTCGCGGGCACCCGCTATGTGGGCGCCGTGCAGATCGTCTCCACGGTGCTGAAGTTCGTGCCGCTGCTGCTGGTCGCCACCATCGGTCTGTTCTTCGTCGACCTCGACAACTACGGCCCGTTCAACGCCTCCGGCGAGAGCACCCCGGGCGCGATCGCCGCCGCCGCGGCCCTTCTCCTCTACAGCTTCCTCGGCGTCGAGTCGGCCGCCGTCAGCGCCGGCGAGGTCAAGGACCCCGAGCGCACCGTGGGCCGGGCCAGCGTCCTCGGCACGCTCGCCTCCGCGCTGGTCTACATCCTCGGTACGGTCGCCGTGTTCGGCCTGGTCCCGCACAAGGAACTCGTCGAGTCCGGGGCGCCCTTCGCCGACGCCGTGAACTCGATCGCGGGCGGCAGCTGGGGCGGCACGGTGATCGCCCTGGTCGCGGTCGCCTCGATCGTCGGCTGCCTCAACGGCTGGGTCCTGCTCAGCGCCCAGATGCCGTACGCCGCCGCCCGCGACGGCCTCTTCCCGAAGCCGTTCGCCCGTGTCGGCAAGGGCGGTGTCCCCGGCTTCGGTGTCCTCGCCACTGCCGTCCTCGGCACGCTCCTGATCGTCGTGAACTACGCGGACGACCCGGACACCGCGTTCCGTGTCCTCGTCCTCATCACCACGTTCACCGGCTGCGTCCCCTACCTGCTCTCCGCCGCCGCCCAGCTGTACTGGCTGGCCCGCGGCACCCGCGAGCGCGTCCGCCCCGCCGGCCTCGTCCGCGACCTGATCGTCGCCGGCCTCTCCTTCGCCTTCTCCTTCTGGCTGATCGCCGGCGCGGGCTACGCGGCCGTCTACCAGGGCGCCCTGTTCCTCTTCGCGGGCATCCCGGTGTACGTGTGGCTGCGGGGGCGGCAGGAAGGGGCCGAGGAGCCGGAGGTCGCCGCCGCCGAGGCGGATGCGGACGTCGTCGCGTAGGCGCGCGCGACGGGCGGACGGCCGCCGACCCCCGTACGGCGACCGTCCCCCTTCCGGCGCGAGTTCCGCTCGGTCCCTCCGTGGGACGCGCGGCTCAGCCCGTGGCCGCGTGCCGACCGCCCCCGCGCCGGTTGTTCCTGCGGCGCCGGGTCACCGGCACCAGCAGTCCGGACAGCCCGCCGAGGGCGAGGGCGTACGGCCACCAGCCGAGGCCGCTGTCGGCGGAGGCGCTCGCGTTCCGCGTACGGGGGTCCTGGGCGCCGGAGCCGGCGTCGGTACCGGCGCCCGCGGCGCCCTTCACGGAGGGCGACGGGCTCGTCCTCGCGGCGGTCAGGACGACGTCGTTGCCGTCGCCGCCCTGGTAGGTGATCCGGTAGGTGTTCCCGGCGAGTTTCACCCGGGCGCCCTCGCGCAGCCCGGTGAACGTCCCGGTGGTGGCGCCCCTGCCGCGATGGTCGAGCACGGTGACGCGCTCGCCGGGTCCGCCGACGGCGGCCAGGGCCGCGAAGTCCAGCCCACCGGCCAGCCGCACCGTCCCGGACACCTTCAACGGCCGCTCCCGCAGCACCAGTCGACCCTTCTTCGTCTGGGTGTAGCCGCCGGTGACGGTGAGCCCGGCCACGACCACGCCGTCGTTGGTCACCGCGCCCTTCACCGTGCCCTTGCCGGACAGCGACCTGGTCACCTTGAGCCCGGCCGGGCCCACGTCGAGCCTCGCCCCGGCGGTGGTGAGCCGGACGGTCCTGCTGCGGGCGAGTGTCGCCCCGGAGCGGAGGGCCAGCGTGCCCTTGGTGACGGTCGTGGCCCCGGTGTAGGTCACCCCGCCGCCCGTCAGGGTCGTGGTGGCCTTGCCCGACTGGGTGAGCGAGCCGCTGCCGCCGACCCGTGACAGCGTCACCGGCTTCGAGACGTTGCGCACGATCAGCGAACCGTTGTTCACCACCTTGGAGAGGGCGCCCTTGGTGTAGAGCCCGCCGTCGCCCCCGGACCTGCCGCTGCCCAGCCGCAGCACCGCGCCCTTCTCGACCGTGGTCGAGCCGTCGTAGTACTGGACGGCGGCGAAGGTGACGTCGTTGCCCCTGGTCCCGGCGATGACGATGTCCCCGGCGCCGGGCGCGGAGAGCGTGTCGTGGTAGCGGCCGCCGCCGATGGGGGCGCCCAGGGTGACGGGCCCGTCGTAGTCGAAGGTGAGCAGCGAACGGGAGCGCGCGGCGAGGAGGTTGATGTACACCGTCTCGGCCGTGCCCGGCATGAAGATCTTGTCCGTCGTCCCGTCGCCCCACTGGACGTTCGCGCCCTTGATGTTGGTGCCGCGCTTGTTGACGTTCTTGCGTGCGGGCGTCCAGTTGAGGGCGGGGTCGCTGAGCGAGGGGTTGGTGTCGCCGCCCCGGTCCGACCAGCTGTACTGGCCGGTGAGGATCACCTTGCCGCCCGGCCGCGACTGGACGTTGATGTCGCTGCCGTACTCGCGCTGGTAGAAGTCCATGCCCTGGGTGACGGTCTGTCCCAGCGGGGTGTCCACGGTCCAGGTGCCCTGGTTGAGGACCTTGCGGGCGTTCGGCAGGGCGGTCGCGAACTCCGGGCGTCCGGCGTTCACCTGTGTGCCGTTGTCGATGACCCCGGTGAAGGGATGGGTGCCCGACAGGTCCCAGGTGGCCCACAGGAACCTCGGCTGGCTGACCAGGCCGGAGCCGCTGATGGTCCCCAGGTTGTACGCGACGTCCTTCAGGGCGAGCCGCAGGGTGCCGTCGACCCGGATGTTGTTCTGGTTGAGCCGGAACGCCGGGGTGTCGTACGGGTAGTGGCCGATCACGCCGGTCGAGCCGCTGTTCCCGTACTGGAGGGTCGCGCCCGCGGCGACGGTCACGGCGGGCGGGTCCGGGCGGGTGACGGTGACGTACGGGTGGTTGCCGCCGAGCTTGTGCACGCTCTGCCGCTGCCGGGACTTCGGCAGGGTGAAGTCGCTGTCCCTGGTGAGGATCAGCGTCCCGGTGCCGCGCACGGTGAGCGTGCCGGTGCCGCTGAACACACCGTCGTACGTGGTCGTCCCGGGCGGCACGGTCACCACCGTGTCCCCGGTGAGCGTGATGTTCCGCCCGGCGAGGACATCGGCGGTCGCGTCGCGGGGTCCGGCGGCGGTCGCGGTCAGGGCGCCGAGCATCAGGGCGGTGACCGCCAGGGCTCCGGCGGCCGACGCTGTCTTGTGGAGAGAGGTGCGCACGGACGGGAGACGGTCCGGTGCTCACCGCGATAACAGAAACTTCGCGAAGTCCGGCTTCGGTGTATCGGTTCGTTCCTGTGAGCTTGTGTTCGTTCCGCCCGACCCGTTGACCTCGACGTAACACGCCCTTACCTTTTCGCCGTTCGGAATGACTGATCTTGTGCGAAATGTCGAACGATTCTGTTTCCTTTTGTTCCCCCCACCTCCCCCCACGTGCAGAAACCTGCAGAGAGGCAGAGCGCATGAGCCGCGAGCACGAACGCCCCGACCCCCCGAACCGACGGCTGCTCCTGAAGGGCGCCCTGGCCGCCGGCGCCCTCACGGCGATCCCCGCGACCGCCGCGCACGCCGCCGGTTCCCGGCCGCCCTTCGTCAACCCGCTGGTCCGCAACCGCGCCGACCCCCACATCAACCGGCACACCGACGGCTTCTACTACTTCACGGCGACCGCGCCCGAGTACGACCGGATCATCCTGCGCCGGTCCCGCACCCTGCGCGGGCTGTCGACGGCCGCCGAGTCCGTGATCTGGCGCAAGCACGCCACGGGCGTGATGGGCGCGCACATCTGGGCGCCCGAGATCCACCGCATCGACGGCAAGTGGTACATCTACTTCGCCTCCGCGCCCGCCGAGGACATCTGGGCGATCCGGATCTGGGTCCTGGAGAACTCCCACCGCGACCCGTTCAAGGGCACCTGGGTCGAGCGCGGCCAGCTGAAGACGGCCTGGGAGACCTTCTCCCTGGACGCCACCACCTTCACCCACCGGGGCTCCCGCTATCTCGCCTGGGCCCAGCACGAGCCCGGGATGAACAACAACACCGCCGTCTGGCTCTCGAGGATGGCCGACCCGCTGACCCTGACGGGTCCTCAAGTACGGCTTACAACACCGGAGTTGGACTGGGAGGTCATCGGCTTCAAGGTCAACGAGGGGCCGTCGGTCATCAAGCGCGACGGCCGGCTCTTCATGACCTACTCGGCGAGCGCCACCGACTTCAACTACTGCATGGGCCTGCTGACCATCGACGCGGACGCCGACCTGATGGACCCCGCCAACTGGTCGAAGTCCCCGACCCCGGTCTTCACCAGCAACGACACCACCCAGCAGTACGGGCCGGGCCACAACAGCTTCACCGTCGCCGAGGACGGCTGCACCGATGTCCTCGTCTACCACGCCCGCCAGTACAAGGACATCGTCGGCGACCCCTTGAACGACCCCAACCGCCACACCCGGATCCAGCGCCTCGGCTGGAAGCCCGACGGCACCCCCGACTTCGGCGTCCCCGTCGCCGACACCCCCGCCCCGAACGCTCCGAGCACCTCGAACACCCGGTAAGGAGAGCTGAGATGAGACGTGCGTACGCGATGCTCCTCGCGCTCTGTCTGGCGCTGGCCGGCGCCCTCGTCACCGCCGGTCCCGCCCAGGCGGCACCACAGACCGTCCCCAACGGCACCCAGTTCACCGACAGCGGCGGCAACCCCCTGCACGCCCACGGCGGCGGCGTCATCAAGGTCGGCTCGTACTACTACTGGTTCGGCGAGAACCGCAACACCGACAACACCTTCCGGTACGTCTCGGCCTACCGCTCCACGGACCTCAAGAACTGGGAGTTCCGCAACCACGTCCTGACCGAGGCCACCGCCCCCGAGCTGGCGACCGCCAACATCGAGCGGCCGAAGGTCATGTACAACGCGGCCACCGGCAAGTTCGTGATGTGGATGCACAAGGAGAACGGCGTCGACTACAGCGAGGCCCGCGCGGCCGTCGCCGTCTCCGACACCGTCGACGGGAACTACACCTGGCAGGGCAGCTTCCGGCCCCTCGGCACCCATATGTCCCGTGACATCACCACGTTCGTGGACACCGACGGCACCGGCTACATGATCTCGGCGGCCCGTGAGAACTACGACCTCCAGATCTACCGGCTCACCGCCGACTACACCGGTATCGCCGCCCTCGTCGCCGACCCCTGGCACGGCGGCCACCGCGAGGCCCCGGCCCTGTTCAAGCGGGGCGGCGTCTACTTCATGCTCACCTCGGGCGCCACCGGCTGGAACCCCAACCAGCAGCAGTACGCCACCGCCACCAGCATCGCGGGCCCCTGGACCGCCATGGCCAACGTCGGCGACTCCACCACCTTCGGCTCGCAGACCGCGTACGTGCTGCCCGTGCAGGGCACGTCCACGACCTCCTACCTCTACCTGGGCGACCGCTGGGGCAACTCCTTCGGCGGCACGGTCAACGACTCCCGCTACGTCTGGCTGCCGCTGACCTTCCCCACCTCCACCACGATGTCCATGTCCTGGTCCCCGGAGATCACCGTCGACACGGCCACCGGCACGCTCACCGGCACCAGCGCCACCTACAACACGCTGATCGCCCGCCACTCCTCCAAGTGCGCCGATGTCACGAGTCAGTCGCAGTGGGCGGGCGCCCAGATCAAGCAGTACACCTGCAACAGCGGCAACAACCAGAAGTACTGGTTCAAGTCCGTCGGCAGCGGCTACTACCAGCTGACCACCCGTCACAGCTCGCTGTGCCTCCAGGAGAACGCCAACACGGTCACCCAGGAGACCTGCAACTCCTCGAACACCGCCCAGCAGTTCTCGCTCACCACCACCGGCTCCTATGTGAACGTCAAGTCCCGCGCGACCGGCGAGTGCCTGGACGTCAACGGCGCGTCCACCGCCGACGGTGCCGCCCTCATCACGTACACGTGCAACGGCGGTACGAATCAGCAGTGGACGCGCGGCAGTTGACCTCAGGCGAGTAGATCGATCGCGTCGATCGCCGTGCCCGCACTGAGGTAGGAGGTCGTCCCCGACCCGCTCACCACGTTGATCTTCAGCACGTTGTACTGACTCGTGTCCGTCCGCCAGGCGGACGCCGGGACGCTGTAGGTGAACGTGTGGTTGTTGCCCCGGTAGGACCCGTTCGTCAGTGAGCGCGTGTTCGGCTGGGTGGGCGGGGAGGGGATGGCCGAGGTCCAGGTGTCGTTGACGACGACCTGGGGCCGGCCGTTGGCGTAGGCCGTCGTCACCCCGATGCGCAGGGTGTGGGCGGCGGCGGCCTGCGCGGCGGTCAGCCGGAAGTAGACGAGGAGACCGCTGTTCACGTCCTTCCAGAGGTAGCAGGGGAAGGCCGACGTCTCGGTCCCGCTGCCGATCACCACATTGCCGGTCCAGGCGGCGGCCCGGACGTCCGACGGATGCGCGTACGTCATCAGGTCGGCGTTCTTGAAGCCGCCCGGGGTGCCGTTCCAGTCGTTGATCCGCCAGATCGCGGACGCGTTCGACGGATCGTTGGTGGACGGGATCGCGATCGAGTTCAGCGCCGTCGTCCCGCCCGCCGTGACCGTCACCGAGGTCGTGTACACCGCCAGCTCGCCCTTGAAGACGGTGAGCGTGTACGTGCCCGGCAGCACCCCGGAGATGGAGTAGTGGCCGTCCGACGCCCGCGCCGGGCCCCAGTACTGGGCGGCGGAGTTGGCGAGCCCGACCGTGTACGCGTGCGCCGTGTTCCGGCCGGTGATGCCGACGCCCGCCACCCGGCCCCGGCCACCCGCGGCCACGTATCCGGCCAGGCCGAGCGAGTCCGCCCACGACGTGGTCAGGGTGCCCGGGAACAGCGACGAGGAGGGCGCCCCGCCGTCCGTGAAGGCGATGACGTACGGCCCCTGGAGGCCGAACCGCTGCTCCTCGGTCTGGTTCTGGCCGTAGTACAGGATCTCGTACAGGCCGCCGCCGTCCGCGCTCTGGTGGCGCAGCAGCGAGCGGTAGAAGGGGCCGCCGGAGGCCTTCTCGTGGTTGGAGCGGACGACATACAGACCCACGGAGCCCGTCGTCCAGCCGACGTAGTTGTAGTCCATCACCCGCAGTTTCGAGTAGTGCTTGGAGCGGGTCTGGCCGTCGGACTTCGCGAAGACGTCCGAGGCCTCGACGGTGGTGGGCGCGTAGGTGTACGAGTCGGGCTCGTCGTTGAGGAACAGGCCCGCCCTGACACGCAGGATGAACCGGGTCGCCGAGACCGAGGTGTCGGCCTTGTTGGTCCACACGTAGATGTTGTTCTCGCCGCTGCGGGCCGCGTAGTAGTGCCTGAGCGTGCCGTAGGTGACGGAGACGAGGATCGTCGAGCCGGACTGGCGGACGGTGACCGTGGAGCTGCCGAGACCGGACTCGATGTGCGAGTTCATACCGCCGTAGCCCTGGTACTCCGTGCCCCGGTGGACGAGCGAGGACAGGTCGCCGTTGCTCTTGCGGACCTTGAACACGAGGTCGGCGCCGGTGTCGACGACGTAGTGGGTGCCGTCGTCGGTCCAGCCGAAGGCCGCGGCACGGGCGGTGCCGGCCAGCGGTCCGGCGAGCGCGGCCCCGGTGACCGTGGCGGCGGTGGCGGCGGTGCCGACGACGAAGCGGCGGCGGTCCAGTCCGGGGGTGGCCGGGGGTCTGTCGGTGGATTCGGACATGGGGGTCCTCCTCGGGTGATGTGGGGGGAGTGCGGGTGATTCGGAAGAGTGACAGTTGAATCGTTTTTGCGAAAGGGCTTTCGCGCAAAGGAAGTTGGCAGTTGTGTGAAAAATGCCTGACATCTAGAAAGCGCTTGTCCGACGATGTACCGTCCATCCGCCGGGTCTTGTCTTCCTCGTGAGGAGCCGCAATGAGACGTTTCACCATCGCCGTGCTGACGGTGGCGACGACCCTGGGCACCGTCCTCACCGCCGTACCGGCCGAGGCACACCGGGGCCGCCCCGCGCTCGGACTGGAGAACTGCGCCGACAACGCCTGCCACTTCGACGTCCCGGCCGGCACGTACGACGTCACGGTCCGCCTCGGCGGCGAGACGGCGGCGAGCACGGGCGTCACCGGTGAGACGCGCCGCACGCTCCTCGCGGAGACGGCCACGGAGGCCGGGCGGCCCGCCGTCCGCAGCTTCACCGTCGATGTCCGCACCCCGGAGGGCGAGCCGACCGGCGCGGACGGCACGCCCGGCCTGGACCTCGTGATCGGCGGCGCGGCTCCCGCCCTCGCCGACATCCGGGTGACTCCCGCGAAGCGGGCCCGGCAGATCCTCCTCGTCGGCGACTCCACGGTCTGCGACCAGCCCGGCGACCCCTACTCCGGCTGGGGGCAGCAGCTCCCGCGGTACCTCCGCAAGGGGCTCTCGGTCGCCAACCACGCCGACTCCGGCGAGAGCACGGTGTCCTACCTCGCCGACTCCCGGCTGTGGGGCACGGTCCAGCCGAAGATCCGGCGCGGCGACCTGGTCCTGATCCAGCTCGCCCACAACGACAAGCAGACCGACGAGGCCACGTACCGGGGCAATCTGGAGACGCTGGTCGCGGGGGTGCGGGCGCGGGGCGGCAAGCCGGTGCTCGTCACTCCGATCGTGCGCCGCTGGTTCAACGCGGACGGCACCCTGAACAACGGCACCGCGCTGCTGGTCAACGGGCTCGGTGTCGACCACCCGGCGGTCACGCGCGCGGTCGCCGCGGCGCAGGGCGTGCCGCTGGTCGACCTCACCGCGAAGACGAAGGCGCTGGTGGAGTCGCTGGGAACGGAGGGCTCCAAGGCGCTGTACCTGTACAACGAGAAGCGGGACAACACGCACACGTCGGTGCGCGGGGCCACGGTCTACGCCGGTCTCGTCCGGGACGAACTCGTCGCCCAGGGGCTGGTGTCCGAGGGCCGTACCAGGGTGGGATGAGACTCCTGGGGCGCTCCGACCGGAACCGGGGCGTCCCAGGCCTGTGCGCGGGAGGGGGTGGGGGGTGGAGGTGTGTCGGCGGGTGCGGCCCGGTGGAGCTTCTCGCGCAGTTCCCCGCGCCCCTGAAAAGCAGGGGCTGCGCCCGTGCTTTTCAGGCCCGCAGGGGCCTGGTCTCTTAGGGGCGCGGGGAACTGCGCGACCAGCCCCCACCGGACCCGCACCCGACAACGCACCCCACCCTCCCCCATCCTGAATGAACCCTCCCAGCCAGAAAGCGCACCAATGC
This sequence comes from Streptomyces griseiscabiei, assembly GCF_020010925.1. Lineage (NCBI taxonomy): Bacteria > Bacillati > Actinomycetota > Actinomycetes > Kitasatosporales > Streptomycetaceae > Streptomyces > Streptomyces griseiscabiei. The sequence goes on from NZ_JAGJBZ010000002.1 coordinate 1,572,582, forward strand.
CCTCCCACCCCTCCCAGGCTTCCCCGCCTCCCGAGGACCGCGTCCTCAGCCCCCACACCGGCTACACCCGCGCCCACTGGGAGGCCGCCGCCGACGCGCTGCTGGCCGCCGTGGAGCCGTACGCCACGGCGGACGGCGCCCTCTACCAGCTCCCGGGCGACCGCACGAGCTGGTCGGGCCGGCGATCCGACGGCCTGGAGGGCTACGCGAGGACCCTGCTCCTCGCGGCCTTCCGCCGCGACGAGAAGTCGCTCGCCCGCTACGCCGACGGCCTCGCCGCGGGCGTCGCGGGCGTCTGGCCGCGTATCGAGGACCGCGGCCAGCCCCTCGTCGAGGCCGCGTCGATCGCCTTCGCGCTGCGCGTGACCCGGGACCTGCTCTGGGACCGCCTGGACGACACGGTCCAGCAGCGCGCGGCAGCCTGGCTCGGCGACGCGCTCACGGCCGAACCCTGGCCCTGCAACTGGGAGTTGTTCCCGGTCACGGTCGGCGGCTTCCTCGAAGAGATCGGCCACCAACCGGAGTTGGCGCGCCGGGTCGTCGAGCACCGCCTCGACCGCATCGAGCAGTGGTACCTCGGCGACGGCTGGTACACCGACGGCGACGGCCGCAAGTTCGACTACTACAACGGCTGGGCGATGCACCTCTACCCCGTGCTGCACGCCTGGCTCGCGAAGGACGACGACCTCATCGCCCGCTACGGCGACCGCCTCTCCACCCATCTCGCCGACTACGCCCGACTGTTCGGCGGCGACGGCGCCCCCCTGCACCAGGGCCGCTCCCTGACCTACCGCTTCGCGACCACCGTCCCGCTCTGGCTGGGCGCCCTCACCGGCCGTACGCCGCTGTCGCCGGGCGAGACACGGCGGCTGGCGTCCGGCGCGCTCAAGTACTTCCTCGACCGGGGCGCGGTGGACGAGCGGGGCCTGCTGTCGCTCGGCTGGCACGGACCGAACTCCGCCGTCCTGCAAGGCTATTCGGGCCCCGCCTCCCCGTACTGGGCCAGCAAGGGCTTCCTCGGCCTCCTGCTGCCCCCGGACCACGAGGTGTGGACGGCGACGGAGGAACCGGGCCCGGTAGAGCGGGCGGACGGGCTGCGCCCCGTCGGCCCGCCCAACTGGCTGCTGCAGTCCACGAGTTCGGACGGCCTGGTCCGCCTCCACAACCACGGCAGCGAGGACGTCCGCTACGACCCCTTCTACACCCGGCTCGCCTACTCGACGGTGACGCAGCCGGTGCCGCTCGCGGAGCCCCCGGCGTCGTACGACAACAGCGTGATCGTCGGCGGCGACGCGAGCCGTACGGACATCGAGCCGCTCGGGGTGGGGGAGGGCTGGGCCGCGTCCCGGCACACGGCCGGCGACGGTGGTGTGCGGGTCACGAGCCTGGTGGTGGCCCGGGGCGCGGCGGAGGTGCGGGCCCATCTGGTCGCGGGCGCGGACCCCGGTACGCCGGTGCGGATCACGGGGTGGGCGGGCGCGGAGGGCGTACGCACGGAGCTGCTCGCGGGGCACGGCCTGTCGGGCGCCTCCACCGGTACCGGTCCGGGCCTCACCGGTGAGACGGCCGACGCGGACGCGACCCTCTTCGTCGCCCTCGCCCGTCTCACCGCCGACCCCGACGCCCCGCCCCTCCCGGAGCTGGTCTCCGTGGAGGTGCGGGGAGCGTACGAGGTGGACCTCACCTGGGCCGGGGGCGAGCGGGCTCACTTCGTGTTCACGGCGTCAGACGGGCGACCTTCAGCGTCTTCGTGGTCGGTGACGCCCCGTTGAGCGGGGTCGTGTAGGACGGGGTGACGGCGGCGTACGCCCAGGTCAGCGTCCCGTCCTTGAGGACCGCGATGTCACCGCTGATCCGGGCCTTGACGACCTTGTCGGCGCCCTGGAGCTTGCCGTTCCAGTCGACGAGGCGGACGTGGGTGCCCGTGAAGGTGCCGGTGCAGGTGCCGCTCGCGCACTTGGCGTTCTTCAGGGTCTCGTAGGAGACGAGGAGCCGGTTCTTGCCGTACGGGGCGACGCGCACGTTGACGTGCTCGGTGCCCTTGGCGGAGGTGAGGTAGACCGGCTTGCCCGAGGGGGTGTTCCTGTTCTTGAGGAACGCGAGGGCGACCTGGTGGGTGCTGGTCCTCGGCTTGACCGTCCAGCCCCGCCCGCTGGAGTCGTCCGGGTTCTTCTTGGCGGAGGCGGCGCCGCGTGAGGCGAACGCGGTGGCGTAGCGGCCGGTGGAGGACTTCACGAGGTCTCCGGTGCGGCCCGCGAAGGTGCCGCCGCAGTAGCCGGCCCAGCACTGCTCGCGCTGGACGACGGGCGCGTTGTCCGGGGCGGCTATGCCGGTGGAGACGAAGAGGCCCGAGCGCCAGTCGTCGAAGCAGAGGGAGGTGAAGTTCCCGCTGGTCTCGGCGCGCAGGGCTATGCCCTCGTTGTGGGAGCAGCCCCAGCCCCAGCCGCCGCTCTGCTTCTTGCCGGTGGAACCGACGTAGGCGAGCTTGTCGCCGAAATGGCCGTCGGCGAAGCCGCCCGCGCCATGGACGACGAAGTAGGCGCCGTACTTCTTGCCGTTCCAGGCGAGCTGGCCGTCGAGCAGCGGGGCCGTGTCGTTCGAGGAGGTGCCGGTGAGCTTGGTCCGCCAGGTCTGCTTGCCGTTCTGGTAGCGGATCAGCGCGGCGGCCGTCTCCTTCCACTTGTTGGTGTCGGCGACCCGGGTCAGCAGCGCGAACCCGTCGTTGTGCGCGACGAGCCCCCCGACCTCCTTGGTGCCCTTGACGACCGTGTCGGCGCCCGAACGCTTTCCGGCCGCCGTGAGCGGGGTGACATGGATGCCGTCCGACGCGGGCCAGGCGACCCGCAGCGTGCCGTTCGGCGCCACGGCCGTCGCCGTCCGCGTCCACTCCCGGCCGTTGTTGTAGCCCGCCGAGAGATAGGGGAACTTCGCCGAGAGGCTCACGGTCGTGTTCGTGACGGGGAGATCACCGGCCGCGGCGGGGGCCGAGGGCGCGGCCCCCGCCGTCGCGTACCAGGCGCCCGCCAGCACGGACGCGGCCACGAGCGAGCCGATGACGGGCTTGCGCGCGAGGTGGCGACGACGGTGTCTCGGCGGGGCGGACGGGGCGGAGGGGGAGGGTGTTGCAGAGGTCATGTGCTGGGGTCGCCGCGCGCGGGCGAAAGGTTGCCGCACGGGCGAAAAATGTTTGAGACCTCAAGAGGTGGTGCTCTGGCCGTTCCCATCCGCCCGGGGCCAGTGCGTCAGCGCCAGATGCAGCGCCTCGACGGCCTTGTCCCACGACCTCCGTACGTCCCGGGGAGCCCCGAAGCCGCCCCCCGCCTCCAGCGCGCAGAAACCGTGGAACGTGCTGCGCAGCAGGCGTACGGCGTCGGTGAGGTCGGGTTCGTCGAGGCCGTACGCGCGGAGCATGCCGTAGGTGATCTCGGTGGTGCGGCGCAGCGCGGGGGAGTCGGTGACCGGGATCCGGTCGACCGGGATCTGTGTGGCCGCGTACCGGCCGGGGTGCCTCAGGGCGTACTCCCGGTAGGCCCCGGCGAACGCGGCCAGCGCGTCCTGGCCGGCCCGTCCGGCGACGGCCGCCGCGATCCCGTCGATCATCTCGCCGCCCGCGAGCAGCGCCAGCCGTCCCCGCAGGTCCTGGAGGTTCCTGACGTGCGAGTACAGGCTCGCGTCCTTGACGCCGAAACGGCGGGCCAGGGCGGACAGCGAGACGTTCTCGAAGCCGACCTCGTCGGCGAGTTCGGCGGCGGCTGCGGTGATGCGGTCGGGGGTGAGGCCGGCACGGGGCATGGGGGTACCTCTGGGAGGACGGTTTCCTAGGGGGCTTAGGCTACTGCCTGGACCCTCCTACCCCCTCGCCCCCCGTATCCCCACGCCCCATGCCCAGTGCCTGATGCCTGATGCCTGATGCCTGATGCCGAGCCCCGGCCTCAGCCGATCGGCGCGTACAGCACGCCCAGCTTGTCGATCTCGTCGCCCGAGCGGCCGGTGAAGCCCACGATCTGCCAGCCCGACGGGGCGGTGAAGGTCTTCGTCTCCGAGGTCGCCGTGCCGGAGGCGAGGGTGCGGCCCTTGTCCGTGCCGAACGCGGCGGAGAAGATCCGGGTACGGCCGTCCTTCTGACCCTGCGTGAGCTTCACCGAGGTGAGGTGTTCGCCGGAGGCCAGGGTGAGGGAGGTGGCCGTGCCGCCCGTACCGCCGTGGGTCAGCGTCGTACCGCCGTCGTGCGTGAGCGAGACCGCGTCGAGGCGGGAGGCGCCGCGCAGGGTCAGGGTGCGGGGCGAGACCGTCGACGGCAGGTTGTCGGCGTCGGTGTACGCGGTGCCGTGCGGGCCGCCGAAGAAGTCACTGGCCCGCAGACCCGAGTTGAGCTTCCAGGAGAAGTCGACCGCGTGCGGGAAGTGGTCGGAGAGGTTGCCGCCCGCCGAGTCGAGGAATTTCGCCCAGTCGTTGTTGTAGCGGTTCGCGGTCAGGTCGACCACGTTGCTGTCCCGGTAGAAGACCTTGTCGACGACCTCGCAGTCGTTGGTCGGCGCGGTCGTCGGGCAGAGCAGCGCGTCCGCGCCCAGGGCCGGGGCGACGCCGCCCTTGATCAGCTGCACCCACGGGTCGGTGAGACCGTTCTCCGACACGAGCGAGCGGATGTTGTCGCCGGTGCGCGTGTACCGGGTGTTGGTGTCCCCCATGACGATCACCGCGTTGCCCGCCGAGTTCGCCTTGATGAACTCGGAGAGCTGGGTGACGTTGGCGCGGCGGGCGGCGAGGGCCGCGTCGTCGGAGTCGGCGTTGGTGTGCACGTTGTAGAGGTCGACGAAGACACCCTCGTCCAGGCGCACCCGGGCCAGCGAGAAGCCCTTCGGGGTCAGGCAGTTGGTGCCGGTGCAGTCGTTCCACTTCACCCGCTGGAAGTCCTCGAACGCGTAGTCCGAGAGGGTGTTGAGGCCGTCGCCGAAGGGCACCCCGCCGCTGGTGGCCGTGCGGTGGGGGTGGTTGTCGCCCGCGTACAGCGCCGCGTGGTAGTTGAAGTCCTCCTGGACGTTCACGATGTCGTACGCCCCGAGTCGCGGCGAGATCAGCGGGGTGTTCACCTCCGGGTTCCCGGAGCTGAGCAGCTCCGGGAGGCCGGCGACGTTGTACGTCAGCACATTGAACGTGCCGCTGGTGGCGGCGGCCGCGGGTGTCGCGCCGGTGGTGGCGAGACCGGTGACGGCCAGCGCGCCGGCGGCGAGGGTGCCGAGCAGGCGTCTCATGGGACGGGTCGGGTTCATAGGACTCATGGGGCTCTCCGGAGGGGGGTGGGGGAGATGAGCGGTGTTCAGGTTCGACGGCAACCAGTGTGACGTGCAAGGCCAGTTGGGGAAACAGTGAGGGACGTGGTGATCCGCCGTATCCATGGCACCCGGCGGCCATGCCTTGATCGTCCGGCGTTCATGTACCCCCTCGATCCTCCACAGGCGGCGTGGTCACGCCGCGAAGGCAGCCGCCGAGGGCAGCGGCAACCGGGAGGCGTTTCTCATGGGGCACGGGCACGCGCACGGTCATCACGGTCACGGTCACGACCACGGGCCTGGTCACGGGCATGACCACGGGCCCACGGGGGCGGCACTCCCCGCGGCGTTCGACGCCTCCGTGCCCGACGAGGAGCTGAACCCCGAGCAGCGCTCGCGCCGTTCCCTGCTGCGCCGCGCCGGACTGCTGGGCGCGGGCCTGACCGCCGCGAGCGTCCTGGGCCAGGGGGCGGCGACCGCCCCGGCGTACGCGTCCTCCGGCGGGCGGCGCCGCGACGGTTTCCTGTGGCTGGCCGGTGACCACCACATCCACACCCAGTACAGCAGTGACGGCAAGTACCGGGTCGTCGACCAGGTCCGGCAGGGCGCCAGGCACGGTATGGACTGGCTGGTCATCACCGACCACGGCAGCGCGACGCACGCGAAGATCGGCGTGGAGAAGGTCAACCCGGACATCAAGGCGGCCCGTGCCGCGTACGAGGACACGCTCGTCTTCCAGGGCCTGGAGTGGAACATCCCGGGCGCCGAGCACGGCACGGTCTTCGTGCACCCGGGCGGCAACGAGGTCGCCGTCCTCAAGCAGTTCGAGACCGACTACGACGGCAGCGTGAAGAACGCCTCCGACTCCACGCCCGCCAACGAGGCCCTCGCGGTCGCGGGCCTCGCCTTCCTCGGCGACCAGGTCCGCCGCCGCAGGGTCAAGGACGCCCTGATGCTCGCCAACCACCCGGCGCGGCGCGGTGTCGACTCCCCGCACGAGATCCGCGGCTGGCGCGACGCCAACGGCACCGGCCGCCAGATCGCCGTCGGCTTCGAGGGCGCCCCCGGCCACCAGGCCGCCGGCCTCCCCGCGCCGCTCGGCATGGCCCGCGCCCGGGGCATCTACGACAACAACCCGAGCGCCAACTCCTTTCCCGGCTACCCCTTGGAGAGCTACCGCACCTGGGGCGGCTTCGACTGGATGACCGCCACCGTCGGCGGCCTGTGGGACAGCCTCCTCGCCGAGGGCAAGCCCTGGTGGATCACCGCCAACTCCGACTCCCACCAGGTGTACACGGACACCGCCGTACGCGGCGGCCCGGACAGCGACTTCACCGCCAACGGCAAACACACCGACCCCGTCCACGGCGGAAAGATCGACCTCACCCAGGGCGACTACTGGCCCGGCCAGTACAGCCGTACCCATGTCGGCGCCGACGGCTTCTCCTACGCCGCCGTCATGGACGGCATCCGCGCCGGCCGGATCTGGGTCGACCACGGCGGGCTCCTCGGCGGCCTCGACATCCGGGTCTCCGGCGGCAGCCGCTGGGCCACCCTGGGCGGCGCCCTGCACGTCAGGAAGGGCACCAAGGTCACCCTGACCGTCGACGTGGCCCTGGCCGGCGGCCCCAACTGGGCGGGATTCGTCCCCCGGTTGGCCCGTGTGGACGTCATCCGGGGCGAGGTGACCGGCACGCCCGCAGACAAGGACACCTTCACCGCGCCCACCGCCAAGGTCGTCAAGTCGTACGAGGTGAACAAGTCCACCGGCACGGTCCGCCTCACCTACGAACTCGGCAGCGTCGACCGCCCGCTCTACGTCCGGCTGCGCGGCAGTGACGGCAACCGCTCGGCCGTCGGCCCGCTGGGCGCGGCCGTCGACCCGGCCGGTCCCGCCATCGACGTCGTCGGTGACGCCGACCCGTGGCGCGACCTGTGGTTCTACTCCAACCCGGTCTGGGTCCTGCCCTCGTGACCATGACCACGCACGCCCTCACCGTGGACGCGGAGGTCGGGGATCTGCGCGCCGCCGATCACCTGCTCCACACACTGGCCGCCGAACTCGCCCTCCCCGAGGGCACGTTCGGCTGCACCCACCTGGTACGGGGAGACCGGCCACGGGTCGCCCTGTCCCTCGCGGTGCCGTCCCGGCCGCTCCTGAGCACCGTCCGGGAGCGGCTGGCGGCCCGCGCCCACGAGGTGGCGCCCGGCACCCCGGACACCAGGGGCCGGGCCGTCATCTACCCCGGGGTCACGGCCCTCACCGGCACCGTGACGATCGCGGACGTCCTCGACCGCTCCGCGATCACCCGCGTGACCGTCCTGGGCTCACCCGCCCGGCCCTCCCCGGACACCCTCCTCATGACCCAGGACCACGTACGCCCGCACTGGCACGACGGCGAACTCGTCCTCACCACCATGCCCGCGGTCGGCGGCACCCTCGTCCCGTTCGAGGTCCCGGAACCGACACCGTGCTGCGCGGACCACTGAAACGCGGTGTCATGCAACGGAGTTGGGGTTGGGCGTCGAGGCTGGGCGAGCCCCCGCAGGCCGCGGCCCGACCCCCGCGCCTCAGCCGCAGGCACACGCCCCGTGCAGCGCCTCCAGCGCCGACCACGCCGCCCCGTCCCGCTCCGCGTCGAAGACCAGCGGGGTGACGGCACGGTCGCGGGCGAACACGACGTACGCCTCGGCGATGTACCACAGGCCGCCGGTCCACTCCTCGCGCCGGTGGGACCGGGCCAGCGTCCGGCCGCAGGGCGGGCAGACGATCCAGGGGACGAGTTCCGAGGTCGGGGACGGAGGCTCCGCCAGCACCTCGCCCGCCGGGACCGTGCCCTCGGCGCCGTCCGCGAGGACCCGCAGTCGCGCGGGCCGTCCGGGTTCCTCGGCCAGCCCGGCGATCTCCGCCCCGTGCCGGTCCCACACGTCCCACACCTCGGCCAGCACCGCGATCCGCGTACGCGCCGTCCCGTCCACAGGAAGCCGCGCCTCGGACAGCCGCTCCACCAGCGCCCCCAGCCCTGCCTCCTGCTCCCCGATGTCCCAGCACCCCTGGACGAGGTCGACGTCCTCCGGGCCCGGGAGCAGAGCGGCGAGACCGGACCATATGACGGCTTCGGCGGCGTACGCCGACAGACGATCGTCGTTCATCGGGCGAGCGTAACGGGACGGGAGGCGACCGACCGGCCGCCTCCCGTCACGCTGGTCCTGCTCCCGTGCCGCTCCCGCCCTACGACTCCGTCGTCGAGAACACGAACGAGAACTCCGCCGGCTCCGCCGACAGGTGGTACTGCGGCAGGGGACCCGGGCCGCAGGACTGGGAGCCGATGCCCATCTGGGCGTGGTCGAGGGTGACCCAGACCGTGTCGCCCGGCTGAAGGTCCGTCAGGTGGGCGGCGGCGTCCAGCTGTTCGGTGGTCCAGCGGCGGGCCGTGAACGAGAACTCCGGGTCGCCGTCGATGCGCAGTCCGCCCAGCTCCGCCCAGCGGACGTCGGGACGGGTGCCGTTCTCCTGCGGGCGGAGGTACGGGGTCTGGAGGTCGTCCACCGTGGAGTGATGACGGGTCACCATGGACGCCGACTTGGTGTCCGGGTAGCCCTCGCCGGGGCCACCGCCGTACCAGGTCACCGCGTTCGCCGAGGTCAGGCCGAAGCGGATGCCGAGCCTCGGCAGCGGGACGGTCCAGTCGCCGTCCGGCTCCACCGACACGGTCAGCCTGAGCCGGGTGTCGTCGGCGGTCCACCGGTACGTCGCCCGCAGCCCGACCTCCCGGGCGGCCGGTGCCACCCGCGTCCGTACGGTCAGCGCGTCCTCGCCCGGCTCCACTCCGTCCAGGCGGTGTTGGACCCGGTGCAGCCCCAGCTCCCGCCACAGCTTGCTGTAGCAGGTGTTGCCGTTCCAGGCGCCCTCGTCGTTGTCGGTGGTCGCCCGCCAGACGTCCAGCCGCAGCCCGGTCACCTCGACGCCGCCGATGGTCCTCAGCGCACCCGTGCGGACGTCGAAGGAGGCCGGGCCGAGGTAGATCAGATTCTCGCTCGCCGCGGGGCCGTCGCCCGGTGTCACCGTCGGCGACGGGCGGTCCACGACCGGCAGTTGGGCCCACGCCACCTGGTGGTCCTTCCTGCCCCAGGCCGTGTCCTCGGCCAGCAGCGCCCGTACGGTCCACAGCGCCTCGCCCGCCGGTCCGCCGGCCGGCGGCTCCGGCAGCTTCACCTCGGCCGACTCACCGGGCCGCAGCGCGGGCACCGAGAGCGCCCCGGCCTCGATCGTCCTTCCGTCCACCTCGTACGCCCACTCGAAGGCCAGCGAGGACAGGTCCTGGAAGTCGAACGCGTTGCGCACCCGGACCGTGCCCGCCGGGCCGTCGCCGTCGATACGGACGGGCTCGATGACCTTCTTGAACTCGATCAGACCGGGGGAGGGCGTCCGGTCCGGGAAGACCAGGCCGTCGCAGACGAAGTTGCCGTCGTGCAGTTCCTCGCCGAAGTCGCCGCCGTAGGCGTAGCCCAGCTCGGGGTGGGTGATGCCGTGGTCGATCCACTCCCAGATGAAGCCGCCCTGGATGCGCTCGTGGGCCTCGAAGATCCGCTGGTAGTCGGCGATGCCGCCGGGGCCGTTGCCCATGGCGTGGCCGTACTCGCACAGGATGTAGGGGAGTCGGCGGCGCTTGTGGGTGCCGCCGTCCAGCCGCCTGCCGATGCGCTCGCTCTCGGCGTGGTCGGCGTACATCCGGGAGTAGACGTCGGTGTCCCGGCAGTCCCAGTCGCCCTCGTAGTGCACCAGGCGGGAGCCGTCGCGGCCGTGGATCCACTCGGCCATGGCGGTCAGGCCCCGGCCGGTGCCCGCCTCGTTGCCGAGGGACCACATGACCACCGAGGGGTGGTTCTTGTCGCGCTCGACCATCCGGGCCGCGCGGTCCAGCAGGGCCGGGGTCCAGCGGTCGTCGTCGACGGGGTTGTCCCGCCAGTTCTGCTCGGTGAAGCCGTGGGTCTCCAGGTCGCACTCGTCGATCACCCAGAGGCCGTACTCGTCGCAGAGGTCGAGGAAGGCGGGGTGCGGCGGGTAGTGCGAGGTGCGGACCGCGTTGAGGTTGTGCCGCTTCATCAGCAGCACGTCCTCGCGCATGGTCTCCAGATCGAGGGAGCGGCCCTTGACCGGGTGCCACTCGTGCCGGTTGACGCCCTTGAAGAGGATCGCCTTCCCGTTGACCTTGAGCAGGCCGTCCTCCAGGACGACTGTACGGAAACCGATCCGCAGCGGGACGCGCTCGCCCGCCGTGACCAGCTCGCCGTCGTACAGCCGGGGTGTCTCGGCCGTCCACGGCTCGACCGGCGCGGTCACCGGCTCACCGGTCGAGACATCGATGTCGAGGGCGGGCACGAGGACCCGGCCGTCGACGTCGGAGTCGACCCGCAGGGTCCCGATGCCGCCCACATGGTCGTAGGAGGCGTGCACGAAGAAGTCGGCGGCGCTGCCCGCCGGGCGGTGCAGCAGCGTGACGTCCCGGAAGATACCGGGCAGCCACCACTGGTCCTGGTCCTCCAGATAGGAGCCCGCGGACCACTGGTGGACCCGGACGGCGAGGACGTTCCCCGCCGGCTTCAGCAGGTGCCCGACCGCGAACTCGTGCGGCAGCCGGGAGCCCTTGAACTCACCGATGTCCGTGCCGTTCAGCCACACCCGCGCGCACGACTCCACCCCGTCGAAGCGGATCACGGTGCCACCGTCCGCGGACCAGTCGCCCGGCAGGTCGAAGTACCGCAGATGGTCACCGGTCGGGTTCTCCGACGGCACCCTCGGCGGGTCCACCGGGAACGGGTACAGGTGGTTGGTGTAGATCGGCGCCCCGAAGGCCCCGTCGCCCTGCATCACCCAGTGGCCCGGGACGGTCACCTCGGCCCAGCCCCCGGCGTCGTACCCCTCGGCGGCGAACGAGTCGTCCTCGGCGTCGGCGGTCGGCGACAGCCGGAAGCTCCAGCTGCCGTTCAGTGACAGGGACCGGGCGTCCGAGGACGCGTACCAGGCGCGGGGCGGCAGGGCCCCGCGGCCCGGGGACACGTCCTCGACGTAGTCGAAGGACGAAGCGGCGGTGGTGCCGGTGGTGCGGAAAGACATCGGTCTCCTTGCTGATTTCCTAGCCCTTGATCCCAGTCTGCGCGATGCCCTGCACCAGCCAGCGCTGGAGGAAGAGGAAGACGAACACCAGGGGCAGGATGGAAATGGCCGTGGCCATGAAGATCAGGTGGAAATTGACGGTCTGGCCGGTCATGTAGTTCGAGAGCGCGACCTGCACGGTCCACGCGCTCGGGTCCTGGCCGATGACCAGGGGCCACAGGAAGGAGTTCCACCCGCTGATGAACGTGATCGTCGCCATGGCGGCGAAGAAGTTCAGCGAGTTGGGTACGACGACCCGCCAGTACGCGCCCATGTAGCCGAGCCCGTCCACCCGTGCCGCCTCCTCCAGCTCCTTGGGGAACCCCAGGAAGTACTGCCGGAACAGGAAGCAGGTGAAACCACTGAAGAGGCCCGGGATGATCAGACCCCGGTAGGTGTCGATCCAGCCGAGGGACGACACCAGCACGAAGCTGGGCACGAACGTCACGGCGGTCGGGACCATCAGGGTGCCGAGGACGGCGTAGAAGACCTTGTTGGCGTGCCTGTACGGGATACGGGCCAGGCCGTAGCCGGCCAGCGAGCAGACCAGCAGGGTGCCGACGGTGTGCAGGACGCCGACGACCGCCGAGTTCCACAGCGAGCGCGCGAAGTCGACCGAGGGGTCGTCGAACGGTTCGCTGATGTTGCCCCACTGGATGTCGGTGGGGAACCACTTCCATTCCTCGCCCGTGATCTCCGGGTCCGTCATCAGCGCGTTGCGGACGATCAGATAGAACGGGATGAGGAAGAGGAGCGCGGCGAAGCCGGTGGCGAGATACAGCCCGGTCGAGCCGATCACACTGCCGGTGCGGACCCGGCGCGGCTTGGCGGACACGTCGGTCATGTCGACCCGGTCCGCCGGAGGTGTCGTGGTGGTGGTCACTTGGACTCCTCACCCCTTCCGAATCCCATGAACTTGCCCTGGAGCAGCGTCACGAGGCAGATCAGTACGGTGAGGATCAGCGCGCCCGCGCTGCCCGCGCCGTAGTCCTGGCTGTCGCCGAGCGCCTTGTAGTACAGCTCGACCAGGGGCGGCCTGCCCCAGGTGGTCTTCGACAACAGGTTGAAGAACTCGTCGAACGCCTGGTACGCCGCCACGAGCAGCAGCAGGATCACGGCGGTGGAGGTCGCCCGAAGCTGCGGCAGGGTGATGTACCAGAAGGTCTGCCAGCCCGGCTTGGCGCCGTCGATCGAGGCGGCCTCGTACAGCTCCGTGGGGATGTTCTGCAGGGCCGCGATGAAGAGGATCATGTAGAAGCCGGCCTGGAGCCACAGCCGTACGGTCAGGATGACCAGCCAGTACCACGGCGGGTCGGGGCTGGCCAGCCACGCGGTGTTGTCGATGCCGAAGAGGCCCAGGAAGGTGTTCGCGAGACCGAAGCGGACACCGTTGAAGATGGACATCTTCCAGACCAGCGAGGCGGCGACATAGCTGACCGCCGTGGGCAGGAAGAACACCGAGCGGAAGAACGCCCGCATGAACCGCAGCCGGTTCACCATCAGCGCGAGACCCAGCGAGGTGGCCCAGGTCAGCGGCACGATGAAGAGGGCGAAGACCGTGAAGGTGACGAGGGACCCCACGAAGTCCTCGTCGGTCAGCATCGTCACGTAGTTCTCGAAGCCGACGAACACGCTCGGGGTGACCGTGAAGCGGGCCTCGAAGAACGACAGGTAGAGGCTCCACAGGATCGGCAGATAGACGAAGACCGCCAGGCCGATCAGGAACGGCCCGGTGAAGAGCCAGAAGTTGAAGGTGGGGGAGCCCCGCAGCCCCCGCCGCGGCTTGGCCGGAGCGGCCTTGACCGGGGCGGGGCTGGAGACGCCGTCCTTGGTGATGGTCGACATGTCGTGAGTACCTGTCCGTCGGCCTAGCCGAAGAGCTTCTTCAGTTCCTTGTTGACCTTCGCGTCGGCCTTCGTCAGCTCCTTGTCCGGGTCGCCGCCCTTGCGCACGCAGTTGGCGAGGACGTCGTCCAGGGCGGTGATGCTCGCCTGGGTCCAGCCGATGTTGTCGAAGTGGCCGAACTCGTTGAAGAGCTTGACGCCCTCAGCCGGCAGACCCGACTTCAGCTTGTCGGCGGACTCGGCGATCGAGGTGCGCGGCGGGATGTGGAAGCCGTAGGAGAGCGCCCAGTCCTCCTGGTACTCCTTCTGGTCGATCCACAGCCACTTGACGTACTCCTTGGTGGCTTCGAGGTTCTTGCCCTTGGCGTTCACGAACATCGACCAGCCGCCGTTGTACACGGACTGCTTGCCGGCACTGCCGATCTTCGGGAACGGGAAGATGCCGAGGTCGTCGCCGAGCGCCTCCTGCATCTGCGGCATCGCCCACATACCGCACCACTGGATGGCGGTCAGGCCCTGGTTGAGCGCGGACGGGTCCCAGAAGTCGGTGGGGGCGTCCAGCAGCAGGTCACCGCTGGTGAACAGCTTGCGCAGCTGCTTGTAGCCGTCGACGACCGCGTCGGTGTGGTAGGCGATCTGGTTCTTGTCGTCGAGGTGCTGGGCACCGGCCGACCAGATCAGCGGGTTGGTCATCGAGTGCAGGGTGTTGCCGAGGTAGGCGCCCTTGACCTTGCTGGTGGTCAGCTTGGCGGCGGCCTCGACCAGCTCCTCCAGCGTCTGCGGGACCTCGACACCGGCCTTCTCGAACATCGACTTGCGGTAGAAGAAGAACTGCGGGTCGTCGATCATCCGGATGCCGTAGATCTTCCCGTCGACCGTGTGCGACTGGATGTCGGCCGGGTTGAAGTCGTCCTTGACCGGGGCTATCAGGTCGGTCAGGTCCGCGACCTGGCCGCTCTCGATCATCTGCAGCTGCGGGTGGAACTCGAAGCAGTCGGGCGCCTTGTCGGTGAGCAGCGAGGCGAACAGCTTGCTCTCGAAGTTGGAGCCGGTGATCCACTGCGTGGTGACGTGGGACTTCTTGTAGGCCTTCGCGTACCGCTTGATGGCCTGCTCGGTGCCCGCCTCGCCGTACGCGTGGAAGTACTGCGTGAGGCCCGCGCCCCCGCCGCTGCTGCTTCTGCCCGTGTTGCCGCCGCATGCGGCCAGACCGCCGGCGGCGGCCAGACCCAGCGCGGCCCGCAGGGCGGTACGGCGGTCGAAGTTGCTGTTCCTGAATGCCGACATGCTGACGTCCTTGTCTCGAGTACGGCTGCGGCTCTGGGCCCATGGCTCGGCGGCTCAGTGCCAGTTGGCTCAGTGGCTCAAAGGGGCTTGCGGAGCGGGACGTTAACCTTCGGCTAAGGCTTCGGCAAGGGGTTGGACGAAGTCTGTTCGAAGCGTTGTATTCGGTTCGGTGTTCCGAACGTCCGGGCGGCGCAAAGGGGTTGGTCGGGGTGGTGCGGGTGGTGACGGCGGAGGTGGCGGTGGTGGTGACGGTGGAGGTGACGGGAAGGTGAGGGCCGCCGGGTCAGGGTCCGGCGGCCCTCGGCTCAGGGGTGGGGATGCAGGCGCTCGCGCTCTTCGGAGCGCCCTCGGCGGCGTACGGCGGACTTGACCGCGGCAGGCACCGGAGCGGCGCGTTTGCCCGGTTTCTGGCCGACCGACTGGAGCGCGCCCTCCAGCGCGAACGTCGCCGCGCCCAGGCAGGCGGGGTCCGTGGGGATCTGCGAGAGCACGATCTCGGTGGCGGCCATCGGACGTGGCAGCGCGTGCCGGGCGACGGCCTCGCGCACCTCCGCGGCCAGGGGTTCGCCGAGGGCCGCCGCGACCCAGCTGCTGAGCACGACGACCTCGGGATTGAAGAGGTTGACCAGGTCGGCGAGGGCCGCGCCGAGATAGCGGGCGGTGTCCCGCACCACCTCCAGCGCCTCCGGATCCCGCCGGGCCACCCCCTGGGCGAGCGCGGCGATGGTGGCGGTCTGGTCCTCGGGATGCAGCAGGGCGCTGTCCGGGCTCAGCTCCCGCAGGTTCAGCATGATCCCGGCGGCGCCCACATACGTCTCCACGCAGCCGTGGTTGCCGCACCGGCACAGCCGGCCGTCCAGCACGATCGTCGTATGGCCCCACTCGCCGGCGCTGTTGCTCACGCCCCGGTGCAGTCCGCCGTCCAGGACGAGCCCGGCGCCCACACCGGTCCCCAGGGTGACCACCACGGCGTCCCCGCGTCCGCGGGCGGCCCCGAACCACAGCTCGGCCACGGCGACGGCGCGCAGCGGATTGTCCAGGTACAGGGGGTAGGCGATGTGCTCGGTCAGCAGGTCGAGCAGCGGCACGTCGTGCCAGTCCCAGTTGGGCGCGTACTCCGAGACACCCGTGTCCCGGTCGACCTGTCCCGGCACGCTCACCCCGACGCCGAGCACCCGGGCGCCCTCGGTGCCGGCCTGCGCCACCACCGAGCCGACGGCGGCGGCGACATGGCCGACCAGCTGCTCGGGCAGCGTCTCGCCCGCCCGGACGTCCTCCTCGGCACGGGCCAGCACGTTCAGCGCCAGGTCGAACAGCTCCACATGGACGTACGTCTCCGCGATGTCGACGCCGATCAACGCGCCCCCCGACGCGTTGACGGCCACGAGCCCACGGGGGCGGCCTCCCGCCGAGTCCTCGAACCCGACCTCGGTGATCATGCGGAGGTCGAGCAGCTCACCGACGAGGGTGGCGACGGTGGCCAGACTGAGTCCGGTGGCCGCCGCCAGTTCCTGTCGGGAGGTGGGAGACTTGGCGATGATCTGGCGCAGCACCTCGTAGCGGTTCGCGGTGCGGATGTCGCGTGAGGTGCGCTTCACCGACGACATGATCCCCTCGATCCCTCCAGGCCATGACGAGGCCTGTTGCCCCGGCGCCGCGCCAGGCTATGGCGCGGAGAGACTTTCGACAAGGGGTTAGGAAAGGGGGTTTACGAAGTCTCCCGATCCACCGCGCACCATGGCCGGACACCACCCCCGCCGCAACCCACCAGGCGAGAGCCGCGCGCCCCGGGCCGCCCGCCTGCGCCGGGGCGCGCGCCGTGGGAGCCGGCAGGCGCCGCGCACGCCGGGGTGTTGTCCCGCCAGGCTCGGGCGCGTGCCGTGCGAGCCGACCGGCCGCGTACACCGAGCGCGTGCCGCCTGCGCCGGGCGCGTGCCGTGGAGCCGGTCGGCGTCGCGTACGTCGGGGTGTTGTTCCGCTCGGGTCGGGCCTGTGCCGTACGAGTCGACCGGCCGCGTACGTCGAGCGCGTCCCGCCCGTGCCGGACGCCTGTCGCGGGAGCCGACCGGCGTCACGTACGCCGGGGTGTTGTCCCGCCAGGGTCGGGCCCGTGCTGTACGAGCCGACCGACTGCGTACGCCGAGCGCGTCCCGTCCGCGCCCGGCGCGTGCCGTGGGAGCCGACCGGCGCCGTGTACGTCGGGGTGTCGTTCCGCTCGGGTCGGGCCTGTGCCGTACGAGCCGATCGGCCGCGTACGTCGAGCGCGTCCCGCCCGTGCCGGACGCCTGTCGTGGGAGCCGACCGGCGTCACGTACGCCGGGGTGTTGTCCCGCCCGCGCCGAGCGCGTCCCGTACGACCCGGTCGGCCTCGTACGCCGACTGTGTCCCGCCTGCACGGGCCGCGCCCCCTCCAGGAGCCGGCCGGTCCGCACACCCGGCGCCGCCGCGCCCGCGCGCCCCGGCCTGTCCCACGCACTCGGTGTGGCCCGCGCACCCGGCCTGTCCTACGCACCTGGTGTGGCCCCGCGCACCCGGTGTGGCCACGCGAACCGTACGGTCTCCTCTGTCAGGTGCGGCCCGGTGGCGGGGCCGCGCCGCCGGGCCCGGTCCGGGGTGCGCGGCCCGGCGCGCCCGCGCGAACCCCCCGCCTCAGCCGCCGAGCGCCTCCCGTACGAACGCGTTGCGGAACTTGCCCGACGGGTCCAGTTCGTCGGCCACCCGCCGGAAATCACCCAGCCGGGGGTAGAGCCGCCCCAGTTCGGCCGCGGGGACCGTGAACACCTTGCCCCAGTGCGGCCGGGCCTCGAAGGGCGCGAGCACCTCCTCCACCCGCCGCACCACCGGCAGGACGGGCGCCGCGTCCGCGATCCAGGTGAAGTGCAGCGCGACCGTGTCCCGGCCGTACGCCGGGCTCAGCCACTGCGCGTCGGCGGCCACCGTACGGACCTCGCAGACCTGCAGCACCGGTTCGACGACATGCCGGATGGCGTCGAGCGCGTCCAACGCCTCCCCGGCGAACGTACGCGGCAGCAGATACTCCGACTGCAGCTCCTCCCCGCTGCTCGGCGTGAACTCGGCCCGGAAGTGCGGCAGCCGCTCGTGCCAGGGGCCCGGCACCCCGAACTGCTCCGTGCAGTTCACCGCGGGCATCCCCGGCACCGGATGCATCGCCTCGGTCGCGGGCGCGGCCCAGGCGAAGTCCGCCTCGGGCCGGTCCGTCCGCCCCTTGACCCACACCTGGTCGAACCCGGAGTGCCGCCAGCGCGTGAACAGACTCACGCTGTACGCCGCCGCCGACACCGCCTCGAAGTCCAGCCCCGCCAGCGGGAGTTCACCGAACACCCGCTGGCTCACCTCGAAGGCGGGCTCCAGGTCGAGGGTGAGCGAGGTGACCACACCGAGCGCGCCCAGCGAGGTGACCGCCGCGCCGAACCGGTCGTCGTCGCGCGTCAGCGTCAGCGCCGTCCCGTCCGCCGTGACCAGCTCGACCGCGCGCACGGCCGCCGCCAGCGGACCGTTCCCGACCCCCGAGCCATGGGTCCCGGTGGCCACCGAGCCCGCCACGGAGATGTGCGGCAGGGAGGCCATGTTGTGCAGGGCGAGACCATGGGCGTGCACCGCGCGGGCCAGCTCCGCGTACCGGACCCCGCCCCCGACCCGTACCGTACGGGCCGCCGTGTCCACCTCGATCTCCGGCGGCAGCCCCGTCAGGGACAGGAGCACCCCCTCGGGGCCGGGCTCCGCGATCTCGTTGAACGAGTGCCCGCTGCCCAGCACCCGCACCCGCTCGCTCCCCGCGACCAGGGCCCGCAGCGCGTCGACGGAGGCCGGCCGGTGCAGCTCCTTCGCGGTGTACGTGATGTTCCCGGCCCAGTTGGTGATGGTCTCGGTCGTCATGCCTGATGTCCTCTGCCCGTGCCGTCGCTGTTGCCGCTGCCGTTGCTGTCGAGGGCCATCCTCTCCGCCCCGCGTGCCGTTCGGTTCATTGACCTCCTCACGAACGCCTGCCTACCGTAGAGAGCGGTTACTACCACCTGGCTCCAGCGCTTGCTCCCTCTGCTCCCCTCCAGCCGGAAGGCCCTTCCTTGCCCGAGCGTCCGCCCGCCCTGTTCGCCATGACGGCCGAGAACGTTCCGCAGGTCTTCCCGCCGGAGGTGCTGTCCCGGCTGCGCGCGACCGTGGACCTCGACCCCGCCCTGATCGCCGAGGACTTCACCGACCCACGGGTCCGGGAGGCGCTGGCCACGGCGGAGGTGCTGATCACCGGCTGGGGCTGCCCCCGTATCGACGCGACGGTCCTCGACGCGGCACCCCGCCTCCGAGCCGTACTGCACTCGGCGGGCTCCGTGAAGGGCTTCGTCACCCCGGCCGTCTGGGAGCGCGGGATCACCGTCTCCACGGCCGCGACCGCCAACGCCCTGCCCGTCGCCGAGTACACCCTCGCCATGATCCTGCTCGCCGGGAAGGACATCCTGGTCCGCCGTGAACGCCTGCGCGCCGAACGCGTCTCCCCGGGCTGGGGGTTCGTCCCCGGCATCGGCAACCACGGCCGCCGCGTCGGCGTCGTCGGCGCCTCCCACATCGGCCGCCGCGTCATCGAACTGCTGCGCCCCTTCGACCTGCGGGTGAGCCTCACCGACCCCTACGTGGACGAGGCGGGGGCCGCCGCCCTGGGCGTCCCCCTGCTCCCGCTCGACGACCTGCTGCGCACCTCGGACATCGTCACCGTGCACGCCCCCGACACCCCCGAGACGCACCGCCTGATCGACCGCCGCGCCCTCGCCCTGATGCCCGACGGGGCCGCCCTGATCAACACCGCGCGCGGCGCCCTCGTCGACCACGACGCGCTCCTCGACGAACTGCGCGCCGGGCGCCTCTCCGCGATCCTCGACGTCACCGACCCCGAACCGCTGCCCGCCGACTCGCCCCTCCTCGACCTCCCGAACGCCTTCGTCACCCCGCACCTCGCCGGCTCCCAGGGCAACGAGGTCGCCCGCCTTGGCCTCGCGGTCACACAGGAGGCGGAACGGCTGGCCGCCGGGGAGGAGCTGGCGTACGCGCTGGACCGGGGGGTGCTGGAGCGGATGGCGTGAGCGGGAGCCAGGGGTCGCGCAGCGGTCGGTCGGCGGGTGGTGGCCGGCCGATGGTCACAGGGGCTTCCACCAGCGGGTTTCGAGCCTGATCGAAAGGGGTCGCGATCGCGACCGCGAGTCGGCAGGCTTCGGTGCGGGCCACGCCCGTCCCGACATGAGAGGAACACGCACATGAGGTTTCGATGGCTGGTCGCCACCGCCGGCCTGGCCGCCGCGCTCGGCACGACCCTCGCGGCGCCGTCCGCGTCCGCCGCGTCCAACTGCTGGCGGCACGAGGACGGCATCAGGTGGTGGTGCAACAACGTCTCCGGCGCCCAGGTGTACGGATCGGTGGGCAACAACCGCCTCTACCCCAACCCGAACCAGGTCGTCGGAACCATGAACACCAACCCGAGCTGGTTCTACTGCAAGCTGGACAACCAGGCCTGGGTGGGCGGGCCGCACCCCACCCGCTGGCTCAGGACCGTCGCCGACAACGGCCAGTCCGGCTGGATGAAGGACACCGCCATCTACAGCGAGACGGACCCGCTGCGCGACTGCTGAGCCACGCGCACGCGCGCCCGCGCGCCTCCGCACCTCGGACAAACAGACAACGGTTGTCGGCGTGACACTGCCGACAACCGTTGTCTGTTTTTCGAGGATGTCGAAAGTCTTTCTGGGCGTACACCTCTTGTCGACCTGGGCCGGAGCCGCCTACCTTCCGCAGGGAACGCAGAGAACGTTTACTGTCGCGCCCCGGCCGGGAGGCTCCGTATGCCCATCTCCAGAAGATCCGTCCTGACCACGGCCGCGGCGGGGACCGGCACCCTCGCCCTCTCCGGTGGATGGTCCCCGGCGGTCGCCGCCCGGTCGGCGGGGGAGGGCGGTGCGGTCGCGCGAGGCGCCGGGCGGCTCGACGTCATCGACTTCGGCGACCCCGACTCCGAGGCCGCCCACGACTTCCACGGCCCGGACACCGCGACCGTCGACGGCAACGCCGGGGACAGGGCACGCGTGGCCAAGCCCCTGGCCACCCCCGGCATCAAGGGCGGCGACCTCCGCTTCACCCTCGCCGTCGACCCGGTCCACCAGAACCACCTGACCGTGAAGTTCTGGGGCGGCGACACCTCCTCGTACAAGACGATCGCGTACATCAACGGCGAGCAGATCGGTTACCGCCGCTCCGGCGACTACGAGGCCCTGAACACCGGCACGAGCCGCCCGCTCCCCGGCCGCTTCTTCTACGCCACGATCATGCTGCCGCTGGAGCACACCCGGGGCCGCACCCGCGCCGAGATCACCCTGCGGACGTACGACAACGCCTTCGCCGCCGAGGTGACCGCCGACTCCCGCGGCTACTACCGCGCCTACACGCACACCGGCACCCACCTGGCCCTGCCCGACGACGACCCCCGGGCCGACTTCACCCCGCCCACCGCCACGGTCCCCGGCCTCGACGACACGGCGCGGCAGGCCCTCGTGGACGGCTATGTCACCGATCAGGCGGCCCTCTTCAACTCCCTCTCCGCGAAGGTGGATTCGGCCGCCGACAGCCGACTGTCGATCGTCCGGTACGTCGAGGAGCTGTTCTTCTACGCGGGCGCGCTGGCCCGCGCCTCCTGGTGCCCGGCGAAGACCCCCGCCGAGCGCAGGGCGGCACTGCTGAGGGTCTTCAAGTGCGTCGACAACCACACCAAGGACTACTACGGCAACACCAAGCTCCTGGCCCGGGGCGGCCACCAGGGCGACTGGGGCGGCTACTACGGCGCGCTCGGCCAGGCCCTGTACCTGGTCGAGAACGTCATCGCCGACAACGATGTCTACGGCCGTGACGCCTTCGAACGCTTCCTCGACGAGCCCTTCACCACCGGCACCGAGGAGGGCGCGACCTCCCTCGACGAAGCCGACTGGGACGGCGGCCCCCTCACCCGCCGCGCCGCCTGGGAACGCGTCCTCAAGGCCAACTTCGACTACGCCCGCTCCCGCCTCTCCTACATCTACAACCAGGTGATGTACACCTACGAGGGCGCCTGGGAGGCCCATGAGGGGCTCCGTGTGATCGGCTCCGGCTTCTACGAGGGCCGGGCCCGCAGCCACCGCATCGTCGGCGAGGCCCTCGGCTGGGAGCCCTTCCTCGGCGAGGAGGTCCTTGTCGGCCCCGACGGCCAGGACCTCGACCTCTTCCACTCCCTCTTCCAGCACGACACCACGGCCCGCTGGACCGACGACTACCTCACCTACGTCATCAAGGGGCTGGCCCGCTCCAAGCTCGACAGCAACGGCGACATCGTCCGCCGCCTCCCCCTCGGCACCCACTTCACGACCATGACCGAGGCCGGCCACACCCGCGAGAACGGCTATGTCGCCAACTACGGCGAGGCCACCAACTACCTCCCCGAGTGGTTCCACCGCACCCGGGGCCACGCGGGCGACGAGCAACTCAACGACAGAATCCTGGAGTCGGCGCTGCGCAACCTGCACGCCCGCTCCCACGCCCGGATGACGGACCTCGACGACAACCTCAAGCGCACCATGCGCATGGAGATGGTCATCGACGAACGCAACACCAACTTCCCCGGATTCCCCGGCTATGTCCTGCGTATCTCGGAGGGCAAGCTCCTCCACTACGTCTCCCTCGCCCACCACATCGCCGCACACCCACAGCGCTACGCGGGCGAGAAGTGGGCGCGGACACGTGAACACGCCCGGGAGGCGGTGGGCTTCGCCCAGCAGCAGCTCGCCGACCACCAGTACTTCGAGAACTTCTCCCCGGTGCGGTCGAAGAACAAGTACGACCTCGAACTCGGCGAGACCTGGGCCTGGTTGAAGACCCAGGCCCCGACCGGGATCGTCCACCCGCACACCGACTTCGCCCACTACACCCCCGCCGAACTCACCGCCCTCGGCGTCCGCGCCGCCGACTACGAACGCTTCGCCTGGGTCGACGTGGACTGCATGTTCGTCTCGCTCCGCGACGGCGACACCCACCTCTGGGCCCAACTCAACGAACGTCAGCGCGGGTTCGCCCGCAACGGCCGCCTGCACGTCCGGCACCCGGACCGCGACCACATCGTCCAGATCCACACCGACGGGCTCTTCCGGTACGAGGACCACTGGGCCCGGATGGACAACATCGACGTCGACTTCATGGAGGACCAGCAGACCGGCGACGGCACCGCGCTCCAGGCCCTCGCCGGCGAGATCGCCCCCATCACCCTCCAGCCCGGCGTGGGCACGGTCCACCGCGAGAACTTCGAGGCCGACCACGCCTACTCCGGCTACCCGGACCTCCTCACCGCCCGCTACGGCCGCTACCTCTTCGTCCTCAACACGACCCGGAAGGCGTACGGCAACGAGCACACCTACGAAGTGGAGGTGCCGGACGCGGGTTCGGGCGTCCTCGACCTGGTGAGCGGCCGGAGGCTCCCCGTCCGGGACGGCAAGGTGACCGTACCGCCGAAGACCGGCCTGGTACTGCGCCTGGACACGGAGGAGGCGGACCGACTCCCGCCCTCCCACGTCGACTTCGTGCACACCCTGCCCGGCGACGACGCGGTCGCCGTCACCTGGCAGACCACGGCGGGCGCCACGCACTACGAGGTGCGCCGGGCGACACGACGGCGGGGCCCGTACCGGCTGCTCGCCGCGGAAAAGAAAGGCCGGTACTTCAGGGACGACTCCGCGCGGCCGGGGGAGACGTACTTCTACACGGTCACGGCGGTGAACCCGGCCGGTCGCGGCCGGACGTCGTACGCGATCGAGGCGAAGCCGCGGCGGTCCGCGTCGCCCGCGCTGCGGCGCACCGGCTGGCGCGACGACGCCCTGCACGGGGCCCGCCCCGGCAGCGCGCTCGTACGCGGCTCCGCCGTCCGCGTCCTCGGCGCCCGCGGCGACGGCCTGGGCGAGGGCGACGACTACCGGGTGCTGTCCCGGGACATCGAGGACGAGCTGCACTTCGTGAGCCGCCCGGCGGCGGGCGCCCTCACCCTCACGGCCCGTGTCGACACCGCGCGCGGCCCCCTGACCGGCCTGATGCTCCGCGACCGCCTCACCGCCGACACCCGCCATGTCTACTTCGGCGCGGACGCCGACGGCCGCCTCGTCCTCCACACCCGCACCCGGGACAGCCGCCACGACTGGCAGGACGACGTCCGCTCCCCGATCACCCGGCGCCCCGACGGCCGCACCCTGGCCGCGACCCCCTGGCTCCGGCTCGTCCGCGACCTCGGCACGCACCGCGTCCACGGCCAGGTGTCCGCGGACGGCCGTACCTGGGTGACGGTCGGGAGCCTGTTCGCCCCCTTCCCGTACGCGGTCCACGCGGGCGTCGCGGCCACGGGCGACGCCGCCTTCGCGAACGTCGAGGTCGCCCTGCTCGCGGCCGGCTCCGTGCTCGTCGCCCTGGAGCGGGACGGCGACACCGTCACCGTCCGCTGGAACAAGCCGGAGGACGCCCTCACGTTCACGGTGGAACGCGCCACGGACAGCGGTGGCTGGGAGGTGCTCGCCGACGGCCTCCGCTCCTACGCGCACGACGACAAGGGGCTCCGGCACGGCCGGCGGCGCTACCGGGTCACGGCTGCTCTCGTGGACGGCGGCACCCGCGTCTCCGCACCCGTCACGGCCGTCGCCGAGACCTTCGCCGACGTCCTCGCCCGCGCACGGGCGACCGACCCGGCCGCGTGGACGAAGCGGAGCCACACGGCCTTCACCGCCGAGCTGGACCGGGTGGAGGCGGCGACCGGGCAGCACGAGGACACCCGGATCGACGCGGTGTACGCGGCGTACGAGCTGCTCGTCTCCCGGGAGACCCTGCTGCGCCGGGGCGAGATCACCGCCGCGATGGTGAAGGCGTCCACCATCGCCTGGCCCGGCACCGGCACCCAGGCCGCCAACGGCTGGCGGGCCTTCGACGGCGACACCGCCACCTACACGGACACCCTGGCCGCCGACAGCTGGATCGACATCGACGCGGGCCCCGACGGAACCCTCCGGGTGGATCGGATCCGCGTCCTCCCGCGCCCCGGCTACGCGACCCGTGCCACCGGCACCGTCCTGCGCGGCTCCACCGACGGCGGCGCGACCTGGACCGACCTCCACACCATCGGCACCACGACGGACGGCGCCTGGTACGAGGCCCAGCTGCCGACCCCCGCGTCGTACCCCCTCCTCCGCCTCCACGACACCCACAACGGCCGCTGCAACCTGACCGAGGTCCAGCTCTGGCACTACGTGCCGGAGGAGTGATCACGCAGACACAAGCCCTGCGGGCCGGAAAAGCACGGGGCGCAGCCCCTGCTTTTCAGGGGCGCGGGGAACTGCGCGACCAGCCCCCCCCGAACCCGCACCCGACGACGCGCCCCGAAACGCCCCCCGCCCCCTCCCCCCGACCGCCGGAGGCATACCGTGGGGAGTCGCGCCCGGGCGATCCCCGGGCGGCATCGGGAGCGAGGAGACAACGGAATGGACGGCAGCCGCACCGCACTGGTGGAGGACCTGATGGAGAGGTTCCCGCACGTGCCACGGGAAGCCGTCTTCAAGGAGGACCTGCTCAGGGGCGGTGTCGCCTTCGACGCCTCCGCGCTGAGCGACAACGAGAAGGGCGACGTCAAGCCGAAGTCGTACTTCATCTTCTCCTTCGACCACGGCACCCTCCCCGAGCTCGGCGAGGCCGCCCTGCGCCGCCCGCCGGAGGAGATCATCCTCACCGGCGGCCCGTACGACCTGCGGCGCACGGTCGTCTCCGTACGGGTCAACCCGTCCTCGCCCTACCGCGTCGCGTCCGACGAGGACGGCCTGCTCGGTCTCTACCTCGACGGCAAGCGCATCGCGGACGTCGGCGTCCCGCCCATGCCGGAGTACTACAAGCACACCCTCTCCAACGGAAAGTCCGTGATGGAGGTGGCCCCCACCATCCAGTGGGGCTACCTGATCTACCTCACCGTCTTCCGCGTCTGCCAGTACTTCGGCGCGAAGGAGGAGTGCCAGTACTGCGACATCAACCACAACTGGCGCCAGCACAAGGCGGCGGGCCGGCCCTACACGGGTGTGAAGGACGTCGACGAGGTCCTCGAAGCCCTGGAGATCATCGACCGGTACGACACGGCGAAGACGTCCACCGCGTACACGCTCACCGGCGGAGCCATCACCAAGACGGTCTCGGGCCGCGACGAGGCCGACTTCTACGGCCACTACGCCAAGGCCATCGAGGAGCGCTTCCCGGACCGCTGGATCGGCAAGGTCGTCGCGCAGGCGCTGCCGCTGGACGACGTCAAGCGTTTCCACGACTACGGCGTGAAGATCTACCACCCCAACTACGAGGTGTGGGACGAGTACCTCTTCAAGATGTACTGCCCCGGAAAGGAGCGCTATGTCGGCCGCGACGAATGGCACAAGCGCATCCTGGACTCGGCCGGTGTCTTCGGCGCGCGCAATGTGATCCCCAACTTCGTGGCGGGCGTGGAGATGGCCGAGCCCTTCGGCTTCAAGACGGTCGACGAGGCGATCGCCTCGACCACCGAGGGCCTGCGGTTCTTCATGTCGCAGGGCATCACGCCCCGCTTCACCACCTGGTGCCCGGAGCCCACCACCCCGCTCGGCAAGGCCAACCCGCAGGGCGCGCCGCTGGAGTACCACATCCGGCTGCTGCAGGCCTACCGCGCCACGATGGAGGAGTTCGGCCTGTCCTCGCCGCCCGGATACGGCCCGCCCGGCCCCGGCAACGCGGTCTTCTCCGTCAGCTCCTTCATGGACAGCCTTCCGGCCGCCGAGGAGACGTCCGCGGAGGTTCCCGCACAGTAACTCCTGTGGCGGTTGAGTCGATCGGGGTCGGCGTACGTAGAACAACTCAATAGCGTGACCGCTGGTAACCGCACGGAAGACGCAGCTTGTCAGTTGTGTGGGAAGCGTGAAAAGCTCTGGGGCACTGCAAGGTGGTCCCCCCAACTCCCTTTGATTTAAAGGGTAGTTGACTACTTTTGCACACTTCCCCCCTCGCTCTGTGGATGCAGGAGACCCATGCCCGACCTGCCGAAGCCCCAGGACGCCGCCGAAGCCGCGCTGTTCTCCGAGTGCTGGGACGCGGTCCTGTCGTACGCCGACCTGTGCACGTCCGGTTCGACCGCGGCGACCCAACTCGCCACCGAGGCCTTCGCCAACGGTATGCACGAGGCGCACGCCGAGGAGACCGAGGCGGGATCCGACCGTGGCGCCGGTCGGCGTGCCCTGCGGCTGCCCCGAATACCGTTCCTCCTGACCTGGGTCAGGACCAGCGCCGCCGCCTGGGAGGCGGGCGGCCAGGGCCACCGGCTCGATCCCGATCTGCGCCTCTGGCTCAACTCGGAGAAGGCCGCCCGCTACACCGGCCCGCCGCTGCACCGCCCCCTCGCCCTGCGTGCCCTGCGCGACATGCAGGAACCCGACGCGGCCCTGCTGTGGCTGGCCGAGGTCGAGTCGCTGCCGCTGGGCTCGGTGGCCCGCCGGCTCGGCCTCGACCCGGCGGTCGCCAGGACCGAACTCGACCATGTGCGAGCCCTGTTCAGGGACCGGTGCCACCGCGGTCAGCTCGACATCTTCATGAACGCCGACTGCCGCACCTACGCGCGGCTGCTGGACGCGGTCACCCGCTCGCCCGGCACCGACACCCCCGAGGACCTGTCGCGGCACCTCGCCACCTGTGTGGAGTGCGCCGAGGCCGCGGCCTGCCTCGGTCTGCACGGCGGCGGTCTGCCCGCCGCGCTCGCAGGCGGGGTGATCGGCTGGAGCGGACTCGCCTACCTGGAGCGCCGCCGCCGCGCCGCCGACGCCGGACTGCTCCCCGGGCGCGCCGACTCCTCCGGCACCGACCGGGGACTCTCGCCGGGCAAGGAGCCGAGGCCCCGGTTCGGCCGCAACGGACTGCTCGCCGGAGCCGGACTGGTCTCCGTGCTCGCGCTCGCCGTCTCCCTCATGCCCTTCGGCGACGACACCGTCACCGACGCGTCCGCCGGTGAGTCGTCGGTGGTGCAGCGGGACCCGAGGTTCCCGGTGACCGGCTCCCCGTCCGGCGGGGGCTCCGAGCTGCAGAGCACGACCCGCCCCCAGGAGACCGGCTCCGGCGGCAAGGAGGGCGGCGAGGACGAGGGCAAGAAGGGCGACGGCGAGAAGGGCGACGGCAACACCAACGAGGAGCCCCAGGGCGACGCCTCGACACCGGCCCGCGTCACCCATGAACCGGTCGACCCCGGCAAGTCACCCGACGCCACCTGCCACGTCCGCTACCAGATCGTCAACGAGTGGCCCGGCGGCTTCCAGGCGACCCTCACCGTCACCTCCACCAAGGCCCTCGACGGCTGGCGCGTCGGCTGGACCTACGCCGCCGACCAGCGCGTCACGCAGATGTGGGACGGCACCTTCGACCAGGACGGCTCCAAGGTCACCGCCTCCTCCGCCGACTACAACAAGACCGTCGCCGCGGGCGGCACCTTCGGCGTCGGCTTCCTCGGCATCTGGCAGGGCTACGACAACCCCGAACCCGTCGACTTCACCCTCAACGGGCGCGGCTGCGAAGAGGGGAAGTGAGCGCGGGCGGGGTAGCGGAATAAACCGGTTGACGGGGGTCCCCGAGCCCCCGCTAAGGTGAGAGGACCGAGCACGGCGGCCGTTTCGGCCGCCGTCGCCAACCACGAGCGAGACAGGAGGTGTTGACCGATGGCTGTCACTGCGATGGGCGCTGCCCGCATCCAGGAATCCATCCAGTCCACCTCCGTGGCCACCGGCTGACTTCTCTCTTCCTCCGCGTCCGAGAACGCGGTGCCGGGCCACCCCTGTGAAGGGTCACCCTTGTCTCTCTCGTCCTTCCCGAGTTCATCGCTCTCCGCTTCCTCCTCGCACCCCCTCGTCCCCTACGGCTGGGACACCTCCTGGGCGGACGCCTTCGCCCCGTACGACGCCGAGGGCCTGCTCGCCGGGCGGGTCGTCCGCGTCGACCGGGGCCAGTGCGACGTCATCACCGCGGACGGTCCGCTGCGGGCCGACACCGCGTTCGTCACCCCGCACGACCCCATGCGGGTCGTCTGCACGGGCGACTGGGTCGCCGTGGAACCCGCGGGCGATCCGCGCTACGTCCGCGCCTACCTGCCCCGCCGCAGCGCCTTCGTCCGCTCCACCTCGTCCAAGCGCGCCGAGGGCCAGATCCTCGCCGCCAACGTCGACTACGCGGTCGTCGCCGTCTCACTGGCCACCGAACTCGACCTCGGCCGTGTCGAGCGGTTCCTGGCGCTCGCCTGGGAGTCCGGGGCGCAGCCCGTCGTCGTCCTCACCAAGGCCGACCTCGTACCGGACGCCGCCACGCTGGGGTATCTGGTGCAGGACGTGGAGACCGTCGCGCCCGGCGTCGCCGTGCTGACGGTCAGTTCCGCGCTCGGGGAGGGCCTCGACGTCCTCGCCGCGGTGCTCTCCGGCGGCACGTCCGTCCTCCTCGGGCAGTCCGGCGCCGGAAAGTCGACCCTCGCCAACGCGCTGCTCGGCGAGGACGTCATGGACGTCCAGGCCATCCGTGACGTGGACGGCAAGGGACGGCACACCACGACCACCCGCAACCTCCTCGCCCTGCCCGGCGGCGGGGTCCTCATCGACACCCCCGGCCTGCGCGGCGTCGGCCTCTGGGACGCCGAGACCGGCGTCGGACAGGTCTTCGCCGAGATCGAGGAGCTCGCCGCGGACTGCCGTTTCCACGACTGTGCCCATGTCGCCGAGCCCGGCTGCGCCGTCCTCGGCGCGGTCGAGTCCGGTGCGCTGCCCGAGCGACGGCTCGACAGCTACCGGAAGCTGCTGCGCGAGAACCAGCGGATCGTCGCGAAGAGCGACGCGCGGGTGCGGGCGGAGATCCGCAAGGAGTGGAAGCGGCGGGGCGCGGAGGGCCGCGCGGCCATGGAGGCGAAGAGGGGTGGTCTGCGCTGAGTTCCGGGTGCGGGTGAGCGGGGGCTGGTCGCGCCCACGCGGCGGAGCCGCATAGTCGGTACCGCCCCGCGCCCCTGAAAGGCAGGGGCTGCGCCCTCCGCCTTTCAGGGGCGCAGCGCCGTGTCCGAATTCCGCCGGACCTGGTCCTCCGCGTCGTCGACACTTGAAGGTATGAAGGACGAGGACACCAGGTACGAGGCGGTGCGGAGCAGGGACGGACGGTTCGACGGGGAGTTCTTCTTCGCCGTCGCGACGACCGGGATCTACTGCCGGCCGAGCTGTCCGGCGGTGACGCCGAAGCGGGCGAACGTCCGGTTCTACGCCACCGCCGCCGGTGCCCAGGGCGCCGGATTCCGGGCCTGCCGGCGGTGCCGGCCGGACGCCGTCCCCGGGTCGGCCGCATGGAACGTGCGCGCGGACGCCGTGGGCCGGGCCATGCGGCTCATCGGGGACGGCGTGGTCGACCGGGAGGGCGTCGCCGGACTGGCCGTGCGGCTGGGATACAGCGCACGGCAGGTCCAGCGGCAGCTCACCGCCGAGGTCGGCGCCGGGCCCGTCGCCCTGGCCCGCGCCCAGCGCGCCCACACCGCCCGCGTTCTCCTCCAGACCACCGCGCTCCCGGTCACCGAGATCGTTTTCGCGGCCGGTTTCAGCAGCGTGCGCCAGTTCAACGACACGATGCGGGCCGTGTACGCCATGACCCCGAGCGCCCTGCGCGCCGGCGCACCCCGGCGGCCCGCCGGTGCGCCGACCACCGGTATTCCGCTCCGGCTCGCGTACCGGGGCCCGTACCAGGCCGCCGCGCTCTTCGATGTCCTCGCCGCCGAGACCGTCACCGGCGTCGAGGAGACGACCGGTGGACGCGGGCACCGCACCTACCGGCGCACCCTCCGCCTCCCGTACGGCACCGGCGTCGCCGAGGTCGGCGAACGGCCCGGGGGCGGCCGCCGGGGCAGCGCGGACGGCGGCTGGCTCGACGCCCGGCTGCATCTCACCGACCCCCGGGACCTCACCACCGCCGTACAGCGGCTGCGCCGGCTGTTCGACCTGGACGCCGACCCGTACGCCGTGGACGAACGCCTCGGCGCGGACCCCCGGCTCGCCCCGCTCGTCGCCGCCGCGCCGGGGCTGCGCTCGCCGGGCACGGCCGATCCGGAGGAGTACGCGGTACGGGCGCTCGTGGGGCCCGACGAGGCGGCCCGGCTCGTACAGGTGTACGGGAAGAGGCTGGACTCCCCGCACGGGGCACTGACCCATCTGTTCCCCGACCCGGCCGCGCTGGCCGGCGCGGGCGGTCCGCTCGGGGCGCTCGCCACCGCCCTCGCCGACGGCACCCTCCGTCTCGACGTGGGCGCCGACCGGGAAGCCGCCGAGGCCGCGCTGCCGGCGCTGCCGGGCCTGGACGCGCGGACCGTCGCCGAGATCCGCACCCGCGCCCTCGGCGACCCGGACGTGGCACCACCGGACGGGACCGCGCCCGACAGCTGGCGGCCCTGGCGGTCCTACGCCCTCCGCCGTCTACGGACACAAGAGCCAACACGCGTACAGGGACAGGGAGTTCAGTCGTGAGCATGGAACACGGGACGCGCTGCACCTTCGTCGACAGCCCCGCCGGGCAACTCCTCCTCACCGCCGACGAGTCCGGTGCCCTCACCTCGCTCTCCGTGCCGGGGCAGAAGGGCGGCCGGGTGCCGCTGCCGGGCTGGGTGCGCGATCCGGGGCCCTTCCGGCCGGCCGAGGAGCAGCTCGCCGCCTACTTCGCCGGTGAACTCAAGGAATTCCACCTGGAGTTGCGCGGCGAGGGCACCGAGTTCCGGCGGCGGGTCTGGGCCGCCCTCGACGACGTGCCGTACGGCGAGACCACCACGTACGGGGCCATCGCGGGCCGGATCGGCGCGCCCCGCGCCGCCGTCCGGGCCGTGGGCGGCGCGATCGGCGCGAACCCCCTGCTCATCGTGCGCCCCTGCCACCGGGTGATCGGCGCGAACGGCGCGCTCACGGGGTACGCGGGCGGACTCGACCGCAAGCGCCTCCTGCTCGGTCTGGAGGGCGTGCTCTAGCGCGGCCAACGGTGTGAGAGTGGGTGCGCGAGGCCGTCGCGCCGGGAAGTGATGAGGGACTTTCGTGGCTTTCGCCGCTTCCGCCGAGCGAAGGGCGGTCCCGTATGACCGGTTCGGTCCGCATCCCCCACCCCCACCGCACGCGCCTCACGGCCGTCACCCTCGCACTCGCCCTCCTCGCCGCACTCGTCCTCGCCGGCGCGCTCCCCGCGCGCGCCGGCGCGGTGGTCGACCCGGCGGCCACCCGGCGCTGGACCGGCACCTGGGCGGCAGCCGCCTCCGGTACGGCACCCGCGCCGCCGGGGGCGTCGATCCGCAACGTCGTCCATGTGAGCGTCGGCGGCGACGCGGTCCGGGTCCGGGTCTCCAACCGGCTCGGCACGGCCGCGCTCCGCCTCGGCGCCCTCACCGTCGCGGCCCAGGAACCCGGGGTGCCCGGCAGCCCGCACGCGCTGCCGGGTTCCCTGCGCACCGCCACCTTCGGCGGCGCCCCCACGGTCGTCGTCCCGGCGGGCCAGGACCGGGTCACCGACCCCGTCGCACTGCGCGTCCCGGCGCACAGCAACCTCCTCGTCTCCCTGTACACCCCGGACGACTCCGGCCCGGCCACCTTCCACCGCTCCGCCCGGCAGACCAACTTCCTCTCCCCGGCCGGGAACGGCGACCGGACCGCCGACGAGGACGGCTCCGCGTACACCACGGCCGTCGGCAGCTGGTACTACGTCACCGGGGTCGACGTGCTCGGCTCCTCCGCCGCCGGCAGCGTCGTCGCGCTCGGCGACTCCATCACGGACGGCAACGGCTCCACGGCCGACGCCAACCGCCGCTGGCCCGACCGGCTCGCCGAACGGCTGCGGGCCCTGCCCGCCGACCGCCGGCTCGGCGTCCTCAACGCGGGCGTCTCCGGCAACCGGCTGCTGCGCGCCGGCGTGGGCCCGAGCGTCCTGGAGCGGTTCGACGCCGACGTCCTGACCCGCACCGGCGTCCGCACCCTGATCGTCATGGCGGGCATCAACGACATCAAGGGCATCCCGAACGCCACCGACCCGGCCGCCTTCACCGCCGCGTACCGCGCCGTCGCCGACCGCGCCCACACCCGAGGCATCCGGGTCGTCGGCGCCACGCTCACCCCGTACGGCGGCCACGGCGCGTACACGGCGGACCGGGAGCGCGTACGGCAGGCGGTCAACGCCTCCATCCGGGACGACCGGATCTTCGACGCGGTGGCCGACTTCGACCGGGCCGTCCGCGACCCCCTCCTCCCGCACCGGATCAGCCCCGCGTACGACCCCGGCGACCACCTGCACTTCAACGACGCGGGCATGCGGGCCCTGGCCGACACGGTCGCACTGGCCGACGTGACCCCCTGACGGCGGCCACCCCTCCGGGCGGCTCAGCCGCCGAACACCACGCCCACCCACGCCCCCGCGACCAGCAGACACGCGAAGAGTTCCGTCAGGACGCTCGACCCGCCCGCGCGCATCGCCGTGCGGGTGGCGTCCTTCGCGGCGCCGGGGCGGCCGAGGCGGAGCCGTTCCGAGAGGTAGATACCGCCGACGAAGCCGGGGATCGCGCCGAGCACCGGGAGCAGCACGAAACCGAGGAGGGCGCCGGCACCGGCGTAGACGCCCATCCGGGGCGTGGCGCCGCTCTCCGCCAGACGCCGGGGCGGCAGGCCCCAGCGGACCGCCCGGGCCACCAGCAGGACGACGGTGGCGCCC
The DNA here is from genome assembly GCF_020010925.1 of Streptomyces griseiscabiei. Taxonomy (NCBI): domain Bacteria; kingdom Bacillati; phylum Actinomycetota; class Actinomycetes; order Kitasatosporales; family Streptomycetaceae; genus Streptomyces; species Streptomyces griseiscabiei. The sequence continues at coordinate 1,605,932 of NZ_JAGJBZ010000002.1, forward strand.
ACCAGCACCCACCAGGCGACGGGCCGCGGGTCCTCCAGCGCCCACCACATGACCCCGGCCCACACCAGCAAGGACCCCGGTACGCCGGGCACCAGTACTCCGCACAGGCCGAGCAGCAGCACCACCGCGACCAGCAGGAGTTCCCACGCTCCCATCTGCCCAGGGTGCAGGATCGCGAGAGAAAGCGCAGGTCAAGAGCGGGGCGATGGGGCGGGGAGCGGCGCGGGGAGCGGCGCGGGGAGCGGTGCCGCGGTGGGTCGGCCCCGGCTGCAGCCGGGTGGCCGACGCCCGGGGTGCGGCGACCCAGTAGCCGGGGCACGTGGAGGACCGGGCGGCGAGACCGTGCCGCTGCGGGCGCCGGAGCGCGCGCTCGGTGTCGTGCTCCCCGAGCGTGAGCCGACGCGCCAGGTCACCCGCAGGCGGTGCACCTCTCATCCGTCGCCGCGTCTCCCGGCGCGCTTCCGTTCCGCCTCGGCACATCGGCACCGCACCGTGCCTGGTGCCGGCGAGGCGGGGTACACAGCGGAATCCCAGGAACATGCCTCACACTCGGGCGGACCGGCCCACGCGCCCGCACCGCGCCCCGGTCACTCCGGCGCCGCCGGGCGGTTTCTCCTGTGGGGGGTGGCACCGCCCGGCGGTCTCTTCAGGTTCCATGCCGCCGAGTCGACCGTCCCCCTCTTCGCTCCGCTCCCTCGACTCCCTTGCCTCGCACCGGAGTTCGACATGTAGTCCGACACGCCGTGCCGTCGTCGGCTCCGCGGGCTGATTTTCCGGATGCCCCGTTTTCATACGGCTCCCGAGGTGGACAATTAGGGGCATGAGCCAGCAGGGGGAGAGGCCGACCGGTCAAGAGGACGACTGGTGGCGGCAGTTGTACGACGACGCGAGCGGGGACACGGGCCCCTCGGTGGCGGCCGATTCCCTCGACGACCGCTTCGCCTCGGCGTCGGACACGGTACGCAAGCCGCCGCGGGGGCCGGGAGCGCCGGGGTCGTCCGGAGCGCCACGGACACCGGGGGCCTCGGAGTCGCCGGGGGTGCCGGCGGACCCGGCGAGTGCGGCGGGCGGGCCGCGCGGGCAGGGCGGTCCGGGGGCGTCGACACAGGTGGACCGGGTGAGCCCTGCGAACCCAGCGGGCGCGTGGGGTGCCTCGGGGGCCTCGGGTGCGTCGAGTCCCCGGGGTGCCTGGGGGGCTGTCCCGGGCACGTCGGGTGCCTGGGCGGCCGTGCCGGGTACGTCCGCCGCCAGGGGAGTGCCGGGCGGCGGCGGCCGTACACCGGCCGGGCCGAGCGCATCGGCCGGATCGACCGGATGGGACACCGGATCGGCCGACTCGGACACCGCTTCGGACACCGCTTCGGACACCGGGTCGAAGCCGACGAACGGCCCGCGCCCAGCGCCACCCGCCTCGGCCCCACCCGCCTCGGCCCCACCCGTCCCGGGCCGACCCCCCGTCGCGCCGGGCGCCCTGTCGGACAGAGTGCCTCCCCAGGGTTCACCGGGCGGCCCCGGCCCCGGTGGCGCCCCGCCACCGCGCCCGTCCGCTCCGCCTTGGCGTGCCCCCGCCCCCGCCGGGGACGCCCTCCGCCGTAGCGGTCTCACTCCGCAGCCCGCGCCCTGGGAGCCGCCGTCGGCCCAGCCGTCGGGCCCCGTGACCTTCCCGCCCGGCCCCACCCCGTCGGGCTTCCGCACGGCCACGCCGTGGGGGCGCACGCCCGCGCGGCCACCCGCCCCCGGGCAGCAGCCCTCCGCGCCCCCGCTGCCACCACCCGGGGTGCCCACCTCGCGCCCCCCTACCGACGTGACCCCTGCCTACGGCGGCCGGCGCCAGGCGGATCCGCGGAGCGACGCGACGCCTCCGCAGGACGCCCCCCACGGCGGCCCGCCCTCCTCGCCTCCTCTGCCCGTTCTGCCCCCGTCCCCCCGACCGGCCCCCGAGCCGTCCGATGCCCGGCCCTCCACCCAACTGGACCTTCCGACGCTTCAGGCCGACGAGGTCTCCCTCGTCGGCGGGGTCGGGTACGTGGGGTCCGGGCCGCCGACGTACGACGCGGAGCCGACCGCGTTGCCGGTGGCGGATCCGGAGGATCTGGGGGACCTGGTGGCGGACACGGTGCTGGACGGCGCGCGCTACGGGGCGTGCACGCTGCGCGCCGCGTCGCTACGCGGCGACTCCGCGCGCTACCGGGGCGAGCCACGCCGCGACGCGCTGCTCACCGCCCGCTTCGGTCTGGGCGAACAGGCCCTCGTGCTCGTGGCCATGGCGACCGGCGCCCGCGCCACCCCGGGCGCACACCGCGCGGCGGCAGAGGCCTGCCGCTGGATCGGGCGGGCCATCGGGCTGAGCCATGCGCGGCTGGTGGAGGACATCCGGGCCGGCCGGCGCGGCGATCTGAAGTCGGGGCTGCACCGCCTCACCGACCGCAGCCTCGGCAAACTCCGCGCCAGCGCCGTCGAACAGGGGCTCGACCCCGAGGAGTACACGGCGAGCCTGCGCTGTCTGCTGCTCCCGGCCGACCCCCGGTGCCGTACGCGGGTGTTCTTCGGGGTCGGCGCCGGGGGACTGTTCCGGCTGCGGGGCGGGGAGTGGCAGGACATAGAGCCGCGGGTCGCCGACACGGCGGGCGCGCCGGTGGTCGGCTTCGGCTCGCTGCCGCACGAGACCCCCGACGGCGACCGCCTCACCATGGACCTCGGCATCGCGACACCGCCCAGTCCGTACGAACCCGCCCCCGCCCCGCCCCGCGAACCCTTCCGGTTCCGCGCGTCGGTGGCCCGGGAGGAGGACGTCCTGCTGCTGTGCACCGGCGGTCTGGCCGAACCGCTGCGCGGCGAGGCGCCGCTCGCCGAGCATCTGGCGGCGCGCTGGGGAGCCGTGGAGCCCCCCGGTCTCGCCGCCTTCCTCGCCGACGCGCAGGTCAGGGTCAAGGGGTACGCGGACGACCGTACGGCCGCCGCCGTGTGGGAGTCGTGACGCGACGGCCCGGCGCGGGATCAGGGGCGTCAATCAGCCGCGGGTGGCCTCGGGTTGGCCGGTAAGGGCGCAGGAGAGGGCGCAGGATTCCGGCCAATCAACATCATCGGTGTGAGTGCTCCGGCCCGTGCGGGGTAGACGGTTCGGTCGCGGAAGTCGAGCCCCGGTGGCGTACGGACGGATCGACAGTCTCGTCTGGGCAGTTGGGCCCGGCGGCCGCGATCGGGCCGGGGCGGTCCGGAGCGGGCGGGGCGCCGGGTTCGTCGGGCTGTGCGGCGGTTTCGCGGCGGGGGAAGCGCTGTCACAAGGTACCGGCAGCTGGCTTGACTCTGTGCGTTTGAAAGCGTACGGACGGTCGTTGACGATTCGACATGAGTGCCGCGATCCGGACGGGGCATGGATCCCCGTGTACGTGTTCGAGCAGGAGGGGAATCGTCATCGGCTTGTGGGCGGGGGTCATGAAGAGGCAGGCGCGAGGGGGCGGTCCCATGGCGATCGGGGCCTCCTCGGCAGAGGTGGAGGAGACGACCGGTGACGCGGCGGACAAGGCCGACGCCGAACAGCTCAGGCGCAGACTCGGGCGGGCGGATCTGAGGGCGGTTCCCGAGGCCCGCAGGGCGCTGCGGGAGCTGCTGCGGCAATGGGGGCGGCCGGAGCGATCGGAGATAGCGGAACTGCTGACGAGCGAGCTGGTCACCAACGCGCTCGTCCACACCGACCACGACGCGGTCCTGACGGCCACCGTCTCACCGAGCGGACTCCACGTGGAGGTACGGGACTTCGTGGGGCGCAGGCCCCGACCGAGGGTGGCGCCCGCCGACGACAGCACGAGCGGCCGCGGTCTCCTGCTCGTCCAGTCGCTGGCCGACGCCTGGGGAGTACGGGCGCACGGGGTGGGCAAGGCGGTGTGGTTCGACCTGGACGGCGGGCTCACCTGACTCCGCGAACAACCTCACCGGCGACGGACATGAGCGTCGGACATGAGCAACGGACAGGGGCGCGGCTCGCTGCCGCGCCCCTGTCCGATGTGTGGCTCTGTGGCCTGTGACGTCCGCTCAGCCGAACTGCTGCTCCAGGTCCTTGAGCTTGCGCTCCAGGGAGTCGAGCCGCGGCAGGGCCATGGTGTCGTCCTCGGCGGTGAGGTCGACGGTGATCGACTTGTCAGCGCCGTTGCGGACGGGCTGCAGGGAGGGACGCGTACGCACGGGCAGCTGCTCGGGCGTGGATATGGCGGAGTCCGAGGCCACCTGGGCCGCCGGTACACGCTCCACGGTGGTGTCGACCTGGCGTCCGCCGCCACCGCCACCGCCGCCGCCCCGGCCGGGCAGACCGCGGTGGCCCCGGCTGATGGCCTTGAGGTGGGCGCGCTCCAGACGCTCCTGCTCCCGCTTGCGCGAGCGGTTCTCCTCCTTCATCCGCTTGTCCTCACGCACCTCGTCCACGGCCTCGTCCAGGCTGCGCACACCCTCCAGGAGCATGAGCGACCAGGCCCTGTACGTCTCACGCGGGGCGCGCAGCCAGCGGACCACGCGGATCTGCGGCAGCGGACGCGGCACGAGACCCTGCTCGCGCAGCGCGGCCCGGCGGGTCTGCTTCAGCGCGCGGTCGAACAGCACCGCGGCGGAGAGGGACATGCCGGCGAAGAACTGCGGGGCGCCGTCGTGGCCGAGACCCCGGGGCGCGTGCACCCAGTTGAACCAGGCCGCCGCACCGGCGAACGTCCACACCAGTATCCGGGAGCCGAGGGCCGCGTCACCGTGGCTGGCCTCGCGCACCGCGAGCACCGAGCAGAACATGGCGGCGCCGTCCAGGCCGAACGGAACCAGGTACTGCCACCCGTCGGTGAGGCCCAGGTTCTGCTCGCCGAAGCCGACCAGGCCGCGGAAGGAGAGCGCGGCGGCGACCGCGGCACAGCAGAAGAGGAGGATGTAGGAGAAGAGACCGTAGAGACTCTCCTTGCGCCTACGGCGCTCCTCGCTACGTTCCCAGGAATCCTCGGTCTTCGCGTGCTCCCCGGCGCGCTTGCCGCGCGCGAGCACCGCAACCGCCGCCAGCATGCCCAGGAGCAGTACGGCGCCCGGAAGCAGCCAGTTCAGCGATATGTCGGTCAATCTCATCAGGGGTCCCTTGCATTGGGATAGGGCGTAACGCCCGCCATAGTGGCCCAATCCTCGCGGCCCTCAGGGGGTTTCGGGGCAAGAGACCGCCAAAGAAGTGCAATGAGTGACGCCAGGCGGCATTCTGCTCGAACTACCGCGCGAGGGACGGGAGTTGAGTGCGAGTGAGATTACCCGTTCGAGTGGTTCAACGGAAAGTTCCTGCGGCAAGTGAGGAATTTGTGAACCAGTTGTAATCAAACGAGGATCCCACCCGGAGTTGATCTTACGGCACATGCCGCGGGCGATCGCCGGGGGGTCGTCCGGCGAGAAGCATCCTCGGGTCGCGAGCCCCCGTCAACTGCCGGAGGGGGCCGACGGCTTGCGCGGGACGGGGCGTCAGCCCGTCCCGGCCGCACCGGCGGCGGCCGTCAGCCTGGTGATCCGGTCCGCCTCGCAGGTGCGCGGGCAGGTGACACAGGTGTCGTCCGGGGCGATCGTGTAGAACATGCAGCAGCTCGCCCGGTCCCGGGTGGGCAGCGACTCGCCGCCGGGACCGGTCAGTTCACGGAAGCCCGCGGCGCCCACGTACGGCTTGGTCGCCCCCGGCAGCAGCAGCTCCAGCTCGCGCCGGCAGCGCCGGTGTTCGTCGGGGCCGAGGAGTTCGGAGACGTACCAGATCCCCTCGACGATCTCGTCGGTCGCCATGCCCCACAGTGCGCGTCCGCGCCGCCGCATCCGGGGACCGAAGCCGCCGAGGACCGGCTCTATGTGCTCGGCGAACGCCGCCCGCACCTCGGCCCGCAGTACCTCCTCGTCCGGGACCACCCGGGCACCCGGCTCGCCGGCCGCGGGATCGTCCGGCAGGCAGCTGAACGTTTCGCCGCGCACCACCAGCCGGCTCTGCTCCCGCTGGAACGCCACCTGTCCGGCGGGGAACCGCGGCACCCGGCGCAGCAGGAACCAGGGGACGGTGAAGAGCAGGCACGCGTACCAGGCGTAGCGGTGCAGTCCGAAGGCCGCCACCACGTCCGGGCGGCCCTCGCGGCCGTAGTCCCGCAGGATCTGGGCCTCGTCCCAGGCGAGGAAGGTGTCCAGCTCGGCCCCGGCCGCCGCGAGTCCGGCGGCGGACACCCACCCCTCGCCCACGGGCAAGGGCTCCATGGGGGAGAGTTCTGTCACGCTCACCATCGGCAGGACCTCGGTGAGACGCGCGTACGCCGCCGCCATGGGCGACGTGCGCGAAGTGGGGGCCGGGGCCGGAGCTGAGTGGGGCATACGGGGACCACCGTTTCGCCGTCGGTGCCAAGTAAGGCTTACCTTACCCGAGGTGGTCGAGGTTTGAACTGAGGGCATGTGCGCCTATGGTGCTTTACGACCGGTAACAACCCCAGTAGTGATGTAAGCGCCCCCATGTACCCCGTCGGCCGCCCCACTCGGCCCGACGGACACCCGACTCGGCTCGCAGGAGGACCCGTGGAGCAGGCCGGACCGCGCTCGCGCGAGGCCGCCGCGAGTGCGCCGGAGGTCCCCGCCGCGCCCCGTCCGGCGTCGGCGTACCGGGTGCCCGCGCAGCCCGGGGTCGCGGACGTCGACCGGGAACGGGGCATCGCGGCGGACGGCCGCCCGGGCGCGGCGCACGGGGACACGCGCTCCGGTGACACCCGGTCCGGCGGCACCCGCTCCGACGACACCCGCCCCGGTGCCGACGCGGCCCGGGGCGAGCACACGCACAGCGAGACACCGATCCCGCTGCCGCGCGCCCAAGGGCGCCCCGTCGTGCAGCGGGCCTCCGTGCGCGGGCAGATCCTGGACGCGCTGCGGGCCGCGCTCGCGGGCGGGGAGCTGACACCCGGCGAGGTGTACTCGGCACCGGCCCTCGGCGAGCAGTTCGGGGTCTCCGCGACCCCCGTGCGCGAGGCGATGCAGCAACTCGCCATCGAGGGCGCGGTCGAGGTCGTGCCCAACCGGGGCTTCCGGGTCGTCCGGCGGGGCGCCCGCGAGCTGGCCGAACTCGCCGAGGTGCGGGCGCTGCTCCAGGTGCCGGTGATCGCCCGTCTCGCCCGTACGGTGCCGGCGGACCGGTGGGGTGAGCTGCGGCCCCTCGCCGACGAGACGGCCCGCGCGGCGTCCTCCGGGTGCCGGGCCACGTACGGCGACGCGGACCGGGCCTTCCACCGGGGGGTGCTGGGGCTGGCCGGGAACGAGCAGTTGCTGCAGCTCACGGACGACCTCCACCGGCGTACGCAACTGCCGCTGGGGGGTGCGCACGTGGGTGCCTCCGGCAGTGGGGGGCGGGTGGAGCTGATGGCTGACGCCGCGGAGCACATCGCGTTGCTGGACGCGTTGATGGCCGGGGACCTGGAGGCCGCGTGCTGTCTGGTGGAGCGGCATTTCGGGGTGGGGGGCTGAGGATTCGTCGGCGGGTGCGGCCCGGTGGGGCTTCTCGCGCAGTTCCCCGCGCCCCTGAAAAGCAGGGGCTGCGCCCCGTGCTTTTCAGGCCCGCCGCCGGTTGGCTTCCAGGCCCGCGGGGGCCTGGGCTTTCAGGGGCGCGGGGAACTGCGCGAACGGCCCCCACCGGACCCGCAGCCGCCGACGAACCCGCACCCCCGAGCCATGAGGCGCCCGGCCCTCACGCCGTCGCGGCCGGTGGTGGTGCCAACTGGCGGGCCAGCCACGTCGGTACGCCGCCGAGGAGCCGGAACAGGCGGCCGGCCTCCTCGCGGAGGCGGGACGCCTCCGGCTCGGACTCCGTGTCGGCCAGGGAGACGAGCGCCGGGGCCGTGCCCACCAGATACCCCAACTCCTCCCGGATCCGCAGGGATTCGGCGAAGCCGTGCCGCGCCTCGGCCAACTCCCCGTCGCGGAAGGCGAGTCCGGCGAGGTGACGCCAGGTGAAGGACTGCAGGAGCAGATCGTCATGGGCGGTCGCCCCCGCGTGCGCCCGCCGGTACGCCGCGCGCGCCGCCTGCGGGGAGCGCGTGAGGTTCTCGGCGAGCACCCCCCGGCGGAAGTCGAGCAGAGCCCGCCCCGGGGCCCCCGGCGCGATCAGCGCCGCCGCCCGGCCGAGCGCGGCCCGCGCCTCGTCGGCGCGGTCCCGGACACCGAGCAGCGTGGCCGCGTACGCCAGTTGACCGCGCTCACAGGCCGCCGCGCCCCGCTCCTCGTCGGTCCTGGCCTGCGCCTCGGCCGTACGCAGCGCGTCCTCCGCGTCCTCCCAGCCCTGCTCGGTGTAGAGGCAGCGCTCGACCAGCAGTGAGGTCCGCTGGAGCGAGCCCTGAGGGGTGTCGGGCTCGATCAGGGCCGCCGCGTCGACCCAGCAGGCGCGTGAACGCAGCCGCCATACCGCGGTCTGGAGTGGCTCGTCACCACCGGTCGTTCCGTTTCCAGACATGGCGGTATGCGCCACGTTGCCCTCCCCGAGCACGCCCTTGAGCTTTGAGTGGTGGGCGCATCTCAGCACGGATTCCGGGGCCCGGCCAAGGGGGTGGGTGAAGGAATTCACAAAGTCATGGGGTGCGGACGGCGCACTTGGATCTTCGTCCACCACCCCTAGGGTCTGTCTTCACATTCCCGTCGTCGCCCGAATGGCGTCGCGGGGCAGGCGGGAATGTGAAGACAGGCCCAAGGCCCCGCCATGACGTCAACTCATGCGCAGGGCCAGGAAGAAGTCCAGCTTGTCCTCCAGCCGGGAGAGGTCCCGGCTCGTCAACTGCTCGATGCGGCCCACCCGGTACCGCAGGGTGTTGACGTGCAGATGGAGCCGGGCGGCGCAGCGCGTCCAGGAGCCGTCGCAGTCGAGGAACGCCTCCAGGGTGGGGATCAGCTCGGCGCGGTGCCGGCGGTCGTAGTCGCGCAGCGGGTCGAGGAGCCGGGCCGTGAAGGCGCGGCGCACGTCGTCCGGGACGAAGGGGAGCAGCAGCACGTGCGAGGCCAGCTCCTGGTGGCCGGCCGCGCAGACCCGGCCGGAGCGGGCCGCCGCCACCCGGCGGGCGTGCCGGGCCTCCTCCAGCGCCCCGCGCAGCCCCTCCGCCGAGTGCACGGCCGCGCTGACGCCCAGCGTGAGCCGCCCGTCGTCGTCGAGACCGGCGGCCAGCGGGCCCCGTACGGCCGCGAGGAGGGTGTCGGCGTGGAGGCCGTCCTCGGAGCCGGGGTGCTCGGTGGAGACCGCCGGGAGGGGGACGAGGGCGATGGCCTCCTCACCCGTGTGGGCCACCGCGATCCGGTCGGACGGTTCGGGGCCCGTGGCGAGGGGGTCGACGAGGATCTCCTCCAGGAGCGCCTGGGTGACCGGGCCGCTGTCGATCTCGCCGCCGTCCCACTCGACCCGGGCGACGACGACCTGCCAGTGCGGTGCCGATCCGAGGCCGGGCAGCAGCACCGGCGCCGCGACCCTGAGCCGGGCCGCGATCTCGGCCGGGGCCGCCCCCGCCTGCACCAGCTCCAGCACCTCCTGGGCGAGCCGGCGCCGTACCGTACGGGCCGCGTCGCGCCGGTCGCGCTCGACCGCGATCAGCTGGGTGACGCCGTACAGCAGGTCGAGCCGCTCCGCGGGCCAGTCCCCGGCGTCGGCCTCGACCACGAGGAGCCAGTCCGACAGCACCGTCTCGCGGACGTCCCGGGCGGCGCCCGGCGTACGGCCCGAGCTGCTGATCGGGAAGAGGGAGTACGTGGTGGTGCCGACGGACACGCGGTGCGGGCCGCGCCGTCCGGTGCGGGCCGCCGCCAGGTGCTCGGCGGCCAGCCGGGCGCACAGCTCGGCGGGCAGTTCGGCGGCCGGGCCGGGCCCGGCGGCCTCGGGGCCCGCGACGAGGCGGCCGGCGGGGGAGAGCACCCAGGCGCGCAGGTCCAGGTCGGAGCCGAGCAGGTCCAGCACGACGTCCGGGCCGCCGCCCGCCGGGCCCGAGGTCATCATCCGGCGGTGCCGGTCCACCACGGCCGCCAGATCCCCCGCGCGCTCCCCGGAGACCTGCCGTACGACGTGCTCGGTGATGGTCGCGAAGGCCACCGACTCGTTGACCGCGAAGAGCGGCAGCCGGTGCCGGGCGCAGGCCGCCACGAGGTCCTCCGGGACGGCGCCCAGCTCGGCCTCGCCGGCGGCCAGCGCGGTGACCCCGGCACCCGCCAGCAGCCGGACGAAGGGCTCGGAGTCGGCCGCGTCACGGCGCCAGGCGAGGCCCGTGAGCACCAGCTCGCCGCCGGAGAGGTAGCGGCTGGGGTCCCTGAGGTCGGTGGTCATCACACCGCGCACGGTGCGGTCCAGCTCGTCCTCGCCGCCGAGCAGCCTGAGGCCCAGCGCGTCGGTGTCCAGCAGTGCGCGCAGGCGCATTCTCGTCGCCGCCGTTCCTGTGTCGAGAACAAGGATGTTTCCAAGGGAATACCAAGAGGTTGCAGATGTCCTCCGTTCATACGAATCTACAAGATGCGCCCCCTGGCCAGCCAACTCCTTCATGTTTTCCGTGACTGACCGGGGCGGAGGAGAGGGCTGTGTACTGAAGCTCAGGACACCTGAACAGCATGGATACGAGCCGGGCCCGCCGCACACGATCTGGCTCAAAGAGAACGACTCCAGACGAAGAAGAGAGCCGGATTTCATGGACTTCCTTCGCCCCGCCAGCTGGGAGGAGGCGCTCGCCGCGAAGGCCGAGCACCCCACCGCTGTGCCGATCGCCGGCGGCACCGATGTGATGGTCGAGATCAACTTCGACCACCGTCGGCCCGAGTATCTGCTCGACCTCAACCGCGTCGGCGAACTCTCCGAGTGGGAGGTCGGCGAGGGAACGGTCCGCCTGGGCGCGTCCGTCCCCTACACCCGGATCATGGAGCACCTCCGCACCGAGCTGCCCGGCCTCGCCCTGGCCTCGCACACGGTCGCCTCCCCCCAGATCCGCAACCGCGGCGGCGTCGGCGGCAACCTCGGCACCGCCTCCCCGGCCGGCGACGCCCACCCGGCCCTGCTCGCGGCGGGCGCCCAGGTCGAGGCCGAATCCGTACGCGGCACCCGGCTCATTCCCATCGACGACTTCTACACCGGCGTGAAGCGCAACGCGCTCGCGCCCGACGAGCTGATCCGCGCCGTCCACATCGACAAGGCGGACGGCCCGCAGCAGTACTCGAAGGTCGGCACCCGCAACGCCATGGTGATCGCCGTGTGCGCCTTCGGGCTCGCCCTGCACCCGACGACACGGACCGTCCGCACCGGCATCGGCTCGGCGGCGCCGACCCCCGTCCGCGCGCGGGCCGCCGAGGAGTTCCTGAACGCGGCGCTCGACGAGGGCGGCTTCTGGGACGACGGCCGGATCATCACCCCGTCCGTCGCCAAGCAGTTCGCGGACCTGTGCGCCGGTGCCTGCAACCCGATCGACGACGTGCGCGGCACCGCGAGCTACCGCCGCCACGCGGTCGGCGTCATGGCCCGCCGCACGCTCATGTGGACCTGGGAGTCCTACCGCGGCACCGCCCGCGCCACGGAGGGAGTCGCGTAATGCGTGTCAGTTTCACGGTCAACGGCCGTCCGCAGGAAGCCGACGACGTGTGGGAGGGCGAGTCCCTGCTGTACGTGCTGCGCGAGCGGATGGGCCTGCCCGGCTCCAAGAACGCCTGCGAGCAGGGCGAGTGCGGCTCCTGTACGGTCCGCCTCGACGGTGTGCCGGTGTGTTCGTGCCTGGTCGCCGCCGGACAGGTGGAGGGCCGCGAGGTCGTCACGGTCGAGGGGCTCGCGGACTTCGCCAAGCAGCGCGCGGAGAAGGGCGGTTGCGCGTCCGGTGTCTGCGGTACGACCGGTGAGGCCGGTACGGGCGGGACTTCGCTCGACGAGGCCAGGCAATGGGCGGCCCGGGGCACCGACTCGCAGACCGGCGAGGGCGGAGAACTGTCCCCGATCCAGCAGGCGTTCATCGACGCCGGAGCCGTCCAGTGCGGCTTCTGCACCCCGGGTCTGCTGGTCGCCGCCGACGAGATGCTGGAGCGCACTCCGAACCCGAGCGACGCGGACATCCGCGAGGCGCTGTCGGGCAACCTGTGCCGCTGCACCGGCTACGAGAAGATCATGGACGCGGTCCGTCTGGCCGCCGCCCGGCAGTCCGAAGGGGTCTGACCATGGGAACCACCGGCCTGCCCACCAACCTCACCCAGGGCTCCCGCACCAAGGGCGGCATCGGCGAGTCCACGCTCCGCCCGGACGGCACCCTCAAGGTCACCGGCGAGTTCGCGTACTCCTCCGACATGTGGCACGAGGACATGCTCTGGGGCCAGATCCTGCGCTCCACGGTCGCCCACGCCGAGATCCTCTCCATCGACACCGCCGAGGCGCTCGCCACCCCCGGCGTGTACGCGGTGATGACGTACGACGACCTGCCGACCGAGGTACGCAACTACGGCCTGGAGATCCAGGACACCCCGGTCCTCGCCCACGGCAAGGTCCGCCACCACGGTGAGCCCGTCGCGATCGTCGCCGCCGACCACCCCGAGACCGCCCGCCGCGCCGCCGCCAGGATCAAGGTGGAGTACCGCGAACTGCCGGTCGTCACCGACGAGGCCTCCGCGACCGCGCCGGACGCCGTCCTCGTCCACGAGGGCCGCGACGACCACCACTTCGCGCATGTCGCCCACCCGAACATCGTCCACCGCCAGCCGATCGTCCGGGGCGATGTGGCGGCGGCCCGGGAGCGCGCCGACGTGATCGTCGAGGGCGAGTACGTCTTCGGCATGCAGGACCAGGCGTTCCTGGGTCCCGAGTCCGGACTCGCCGTACCCGCCGAGGACGGCGGTGTCGACCTCTACATCGCCACCCAGTGGCTCCACTCCGACCTGCGCCAGATCGCGCCCGTGCTCGGACTGCCCGAGGACAAGGTCCGGATGACCCTGGCCGGCGTCGGCGGCGCCTTCGGCGGGCGCGAGGACCTGTCGATGCAGATCCACGCCTGTCTGCTCGCGCTGCGCACCGGCAAACCGGTCAAAATCGTCTACAACCGCTTCGAGTCCTTCTTCGGACACGTCCACCGCCACCCCGCGAAGCTGTACTACGAGCATGGGGCGACACGCGACGGAAAGCTCACCCACCTCAAGGCCCGCATCGTCCTGGACGGCGGCGCCTACGCCTCCGCCTCCCCGGCCGTCGTCGGCAACGCCTCCTCGCTCGGCGCCGGGCCGTACGTCGTCGACGACGTCGAGATCGAGGCGATCGCCCTCTACACCAACAACCCGCCCTGCGGCGCGATGCGCGGCTTCGGCGCGGTCCAGGCCTGCTTCGCCTACGAGGCGCAGATGGACAAGCTGGCGGCGAGGCTCGGCATGGACCCGGTGGAGCTGCGGCGGATCAACGCCATGGAGCAGGGCACCCTCCTGCCCACGGGCCAGCCGGTCGACTCCCCGGCCCCCGTCGCCGAACTCCTGCGCCGCGTCAAGGCGATGCCCCTGCCGCCGGAGCAGCAGTGGCGCACGGCGGGCGAGGCGGCGGACGTACGACAGCTGCCGGGCGGTCTGTCCAACACCACGCACGGCGAGGGCGTCGTCCGGGGCGTCGGCTACGCGGTCGGCATCAAGAACGTCGGCTTCTCCGAGGGCTTCGACGACTACTCGACGGCCCGGGTGCGGATGGAGGTCGTCGGCGGTGAACCCGTCGCCACCGTCCACACGGCCATGGCGGAGGTCGGCCAGGGCGGCATCACCGTCCACGCGCAGATCGCCCGCACGGAGCTGGGCGTCGCCCAGGTGACCATCAACCCCGCCGACACACAGGTGGGTTCGGCGGGCTCGACCTCCGCGTCCCGTCAGACGTACGTCACCGGTGGCGCCGTCAAGAACAGCTGCGAGCTGGTGCGGGAGAAGGTCCTGGAGCTGGGCCGCCGCAAGTTCGGTACGTACCACCCCGCCTGGGCGACCGCCGAACTGCTCCTGGAGGGCGGCAAGGTCGTCACCGACGGCGGTGAGGTGCTGGCCGACCTGGTGGACGTCCTCGGCGACGAGGCCGTCGAGGTCGAGGCGGAGTGGCGGCACCGGCCGACCGAGCCGTTCGATCTGCGGACCGGGCAGGGCTTCGGCCATGTCCAGTACTCCTTCGCCGCGCACCGGGCGGTCGTCGAGGTCGACACCGAGCTGGGCATGGTCAAGGTCGTCGAACTCGCCTGCGCGCAGGACGTCGGCAAGGCGCTCAACCCGCTCTCCGTGGTGGGCCAGATCCAGGGCGGTACGACCCAGGGGCTGGGCATCGCGGTGATGGAGGAGATCGTCGTCGACCCGAAGACCGCGAAGGTGCGTAATCCGTCCTTCACGGACTACCTCATCCCCACGATTCTCGACACGCCGACGATCCCCGTCGACGTGCTCGAACTCGCCGACGATCACGCGCCGTACGGGTTGCGTGGGGTCGGGGAGGCGCCGACGCTGTCGTCGACTCCGGCCGTGCTCGCGGCGATTCGCTCCGCGACGGGGTTGGAGTTGAACCGGACGCCGGTGCGGCCGGAGCATTTGACCGGTACGGCGTAGTCGTCGACCGGGGCGCCTGAGAGCTCGGGGGTGCGCGGTTCGTCGGCGGGTGCGGGTGCGGGTGCGTTGTGGTTGCCCGCGCAGTTCCCCGCGCCCCTTACAAGCCCCGGGCGCGACCCATGCCGTCAAGGGGCGCGGGGAACTGCGCGACCAGCCCCCGCCCACCCGCACCCGACCACGCACCCCACAAGCACACACCACGTTCGTCTCGGGCCGTCCCCCGGGTCGGGCACCTTCCCAAAACGGCCGACGCACCGTGCGGCGGCCGGGCCCCTGTGAACCTTGGGAGAAGGCCCCATGACCCAGCAGTCGCTCAAGCCGAGGACGGCAGCCGAAGGCACCGCCGACCCCGCCGGCCGGTCCCGTCTCGACCGGTACTTCCACATCTCCCGCCGAGGCTCCACCGCCGCCCGGGAGGTCCGCGGCGGCGTCACCACCTTCATGGCGATGGCGTACATCCTCCTGCTCAACCCGCTCATCCTGTCCGGCCCGGACGCCGCGGGCGCCACGCTCGGCCAGAAGGCGCTGATCACGGCGACCGCGCTCGCCGCGGCCGTCACCACGCTCCTGATGGGCTTCGTGGGCAAGGTCCCGCTCGCCCTCGCCGCCGGCCTCTCCGTCTCCGGTGTCATCGCCTCGCAGGTCGCCCCGCGGATGACCTGGCCGCAGGCGATGGGCATGTGCGTGATGTACGGCGTGATCATCATGCTGCTGGTCGTCACCGGCCTGCGCGAGATGATCATGAACGCCATCCCGCTGGCCCTGAAACACGCGATCACCATGGGTATCGGCCTGTTCGTCGCCCTCATCGGCTTCTACAAGGCCGGGTTCGTCCACCAGGGCAAGGCCACCCCGGTCAGTCTCGGCCCCGCCGGTGAACTCGCCGGCTGGCCCGTCCTCCTCTTCGCGGTCACCCTCCTCGCGATCTTCATGCTCCAGGCCCGGGGCGTCCCCGGCGCGATCCTGCTCGGCATCGTCGGCGGCACGGTCCTGGCCGTGGTCCTCAACGCCCTCGACGTCATCGACCCGAAGCAATGGGCGAGCGGCGCACCGGAGTTGCACGGCAGCGCCGTCTCGATGCCGGACTTCTCGCTCTTCGGGCACGTCGAGTTCGGCGGCTGGGGCGACGTCGGCGCGATGACGGTCGGCATGATCGTCTTCACCCTCGTGCTCGCCGGGTTCTTCGACGCGATGGCCACCATCATCGGCGTCGGCACGGAGGCCGGACTCGCCGACGACCGGGGCCGGATGCCGGGCCTGTCCAAGGCGCTGTTCATCGACGGCGCGGGCGGCGCGATCGGCGGGGTGGCGGGCGGCTCGGGCCAGACCGTGTTCGTCGAGTCGGCCACCGGGGTCGGCGAGGGCGCCCGTACCGGGCTCTCCTCCGTCGTCACCGGCCTGTTCTTCGCGGCCTGTCTCTTCTTCACCCCGCTCACCGCGATCGTGCCCGGCGAGGTCGCCGCCGCCGCGCTCGTCGTCATCGGCGCCATGATGATGATGAACGCCCGGCATGTCGACTGGTCCGACCGCGCCACCGCGATCCCGGTCTTCCTGACCGTCGTGATCATGCCGTTCACGTACTCGATCACCGCGGGCGTCGCCGCCGGAGTCATCTCCTACGTCGCCATCAAGCTCGCGCAGGGCCGGGCGCGGGAGATCGGCGCGTTCATGTGGGGCCTGACGGTGGTCTTCCTCGTCTTCTTCGCCCTGAGCCCGATCGAGAGCTGGATGGGCGTGCACTAGCGGCCGCCCCCGCCCCGAACACCTTCCCCGTACCTTCCACGCAACCGTTGTTCGAGGAGACCGAGAGATGCTGGACATCGCCGAAGAACTGCACCGGTGGGTCGAGCGCGGGCGTGACTTCGCCGTGGCCACCGTGGTGGGCGTGAGCGGCAGCGCGCCCCGCCGACCGGGCGCCGCCCTCGCGGTGGACACCGACGGCACGGCGATCGGCTCGGTCTCCGGCGGTTGCGTGGAGGGTGCCGTCTACGACCTGTGCCGGCAGGCCCTGGCCGACGGCGAGACCGTCCTCGAACGCTTCGGCTACAGCGACGAGGACGCCTTCGCCGTCGGTCTGACCTGCGGCGGAGTCATCGACATCCTCGTCACCCCGGTGCGGGCCGGCGACCCCGTCCGCCCGGTGGTCGCCGCCGCGCTCGACGCCGCCGCGAGCGGGGAGGCGGCGGCCCTCGCCCGGATCGTCTCCGGCCCGGCGGAACTGCGGGGCCGCGCCCTGCTGGTCCGACCCGACGGCTCGTACGACGGCGGCTGCGGCGCCCACCCCGAACTGGACCGTACGGTCGCCGCCGAGGCCCGCGCCCTCCTCGACGCCGGCCGCACGGACACCCTGGAGATCGGCGAGCGGGGGTCGCGCTGCGGGGCGCCCCTCACGGTGCTCGTCGAGTCGTCCGTCCCGCCGCCCCGGATGATCGTCTTCGGCGCGATCGACTTCGCGTCGGCGCTGGTCCGCGTCGGCAAGTTCCTCGGCCACCATGTCACCGTCTGCGACGCCCGCCCCGTCTTCGCGACCCGCGCGCGCTTCCCGGAGGCCGACGAGATCGTCGTCGAATGGCCCCACACGTACCTGGAGCGCACCTCCGTGGACGCCCGCACGGTGCTGTGCGTCCTCACCCACGACGCCAAGTTCGACGTCCCGCTCCTCCAACTGGCCCTGCGGCTCCCCGTCGCCTACGTCGGCGCGATGGGCTCCCGCCGCACCCACCTCGACCGCAATGAACGCCTCCGTGAAGTCGGCGTCACCGAACTGGAGTTGGCCCGACTCCGCTCACCCATCGGCCTCGACCTCGGTGCCCGCACACCGGAGGAGACGGCCCTGTCCATCGCCGCCGAGATCGTCGCCGACCGCCGCGGCGGCACCGGCGTCTCCCTCACCGGTGCGCACACCCCCATCCACCACGACACCACCTCCGGCCTCCGCCGGCTGCCCACCCTCCGCGTCTCCTGACCCCGATCCCGCCCCACCGGCTTGACCCCCGCCGCCGCAGGCCCGACCGTTGCGGTACGACAACAGCACGACGGGGGCGGCGAGTTGAGTACGGGGAGCAGCGGGGAGCGCCCGGACGACGAGGGCGTGGGCGAGGGTACGGGCGAGGCCGTGAGCGAGGGTGACGGCGCTCAGGCCGATGAGACGCGTGATCGGCGGCGGCTGTCGACCCTGTCGACGACCCTGCTGGGCCTCTTCCTCCTTGCCGACGTCGTCTTCGTCTGCGGGGCCCTCGTGACGCTCTGGCCGGCGGTGCTGGCGACGGTGGAGCCCGGCGCGGAGCCCACGGCCACGGCGCGGTGGTCGCCGTTCGGTCTCGGGGGCTGGGCGTTGACCGCCGACACCGCGATGCTGCTGGCCGTGGTGGTGTGCAGCGCGCTCGGCAGCTTCGTGCACGCGGCCACGTCCTTCGCGACGTACGTCGGCAACCGGCGGCTCTACGCGAGCTGGCTGTGGTGGTATCTGCTGCGCGCCGGTATCGGGGTGGCTCTGGCGCTCCTCGTCTACTTCCTGCTGCGTGGCGGCCTGTTCGCCGGCAGCTCCGGCGCGGGCGCGACCAACCCGTACGGCTTCTCCGGCATCGCCGGGCTCTGCGGACTCTTCTCCAAGCAGGCCACCGACAAGCTCCGCGAGATCTGCGACACCCTCCTCAGCACCACGGGCGACGGCGACCGCGACCGCCGCGACGGCCTCGCCGCCGCCCGCAACGGGGACCCGGGCGCGCCCTGACCGGGCACGGGGGGCGGGCGCCCGGCGCCTCACCCCGGCTTGCGCGCCAGCACGTACGCCTGAGGGGTGCTCGCCGTGGTGCCGGGACCGTCGGCCTCCCGCACCAGCCGCGCCGACTCGACGAACCCGGCGTCCCCCAGCAGCCCGGCGACCCGCTCCGGAGGGAAGCGGTGGACGTCGAGGTCGAGCGGGTGGCCGTACGCGTGGGACAGATGAACGGACTCGTCGCCGACTTTATAGGCGAGCGCGAGGAGACCGCCGGGGGCGAGCACCCGGTGGAACTCGGCGAACAGCGGCGGGAGTTCGGCCGGTGGGGTGTGCACCGTGGAGTACCAGGCGAGGGCGCCCGCCAGCGAGCCGTCCTCGAAGTCGAGCGCGGCCATGTCGCCCACGTCGAACCGGAGCCGGGGGTGCGCCCAGCGGGCCACGGTGACCATCTCCGGCGACAGGTCCACACCGCAGACGTCCAGCCCCAGTGAGGCGAGATGCCCGGTGATCCGCCCCGGACCGCATCCCAGATCCGCGACGCGTCCGCCCCCGGCGCCCAGCACCCGTTCGGCGAACACCCCCAGCATGGCCCGCTCGAACGGGCTGTCCGCCAACTCGTCTCTCAGCAGCTTCTCGTAGTCGGCGGCGACGGTGTCGTAGGACTCCCGGGTGGTGCGCCGATGGTGTGTGGCCATGGTCCGGCACGTTAGTCCGTGCCTCTGACAACCACCTCGAACACCCGCCGGAACAAGCCCTGTCGGGGTCAGCCCGTCCCCTCGTCCTCGCCCGCCAGCAGCACGTCCATCGCCCGCCCGAACATGCGCCGCGCCAGCCATCCCAGCGGCCGGTCGAAGAGCCCCGGCAGCCGGCGCACCCGCAGATCCTCCCGCCACACCGCCCGGGACCCTCCGTCACCGTACGGAAGCACCTCGAACTCCGCCCAGCCGGTGACGAACGAACCGCGCTTGACGAGACGGCACTTCCCGGGGACGGTCCCCGACGGCGGCTGCCAGAGCGTGACCTCCATCGGGTCGTCGAAGGCGAGCGGACCGACCCCGCTGCGGGCCACGAACACCGTGCCCTCGCCGGTGGGTGGCGGGGTGCGCACGGTGACGCGGGTCAGCGGGACGACGTCGGCGTGCCGGGGCCAGTCCGTGAGGCGCTGCCAGGCGCGGTCGGCGGGGAGCCGGGGGAGCCGTTCGAGGCGGAAGAGAACCACGGGGCGATCGTAAGTGAACAATTGCGGATGGGGCGGGCGGGCCTGGTCCTCCCGCGCCTACGACGCGTGCCACGGGGTCGGCGGGCCGATCAGAGGCCGTCGCCTTCCGACCGGACCGCGGACCGGACTTGCGGACCGCCCTCTGGACCGACTCCGGACCGCCCTCTGGACCGACTCCGGGCCGACCCCGGACCGGCTCCCGGACCGCCCCGCCGCAGGGCCCCTACCGCCCCGCCGCGCCGTACGGCACGATGAGCGCGACCGCACGCCCGCCCCAGGCCGGAAGGTGCTCCCGTGGACTCTGAACTGCACGGCAGGCTCGACGAGTTGCAGCGGGACCCGTATCCGCACTACGCGCGCGCCAGGGCGGCGGAGGGGCTCACGTACGTGCCCGAGCTGGACTCCTGGCTGGTGGCACGGGATGCCGACGTACGGGAGGCGCTGCGGCGCCCGGAGGAGTTCTCCTCGGCCAACGCGCTGCGCCCGGACGTGATGCCCGCCCCCGCCGCGCTGGCCGTGCTCGGCGGTGGCTTCGGCGGCCGTCCCGTCGTCGTCACCACCGACGGCACCCTGCACCAGGAGCTGCGCGCGCCCATCGTCCGGGGGCTGTCGCCCGCCAGGGTCGCGGCCGTCCTGCCGTACGCCGCCGAACGGGCCGCCGCCCTGGTCGACGGCTTCGTCGAGGCCGCCGAGGACGGCCGGGAGACGCACGGCAAGGACGAGGGCGGTCGGGTCGAGCTGATGTCCGCGTACGCGGGACGGCTGCCCGGCGAGGTCATCGGGCGCCTCGTTGGGTTCGACCCGGACGACGTACCGGCGCTGGTGCACGGCGGGCACCGAGCCGAGCAACTGCTGTTCCGGCCCATGACGGAGGCCGAACAGATCGCGGCGGCCGAGGACGTGGTCGCCACGGCCCACCGGCTGGACGCCTTCGTCCGCGCCCGGCACGCCGACCCGCGCGAGGACCTGGGCACCGAACTCATCACCTCCGTCGCCGGGACGGACACGGCCGAGCTGACGCTCGATCACCGCCACCAGATCGTCGGCCACCTGCAGAACCTGCTCATCGCCGGACATCTGACCACGACGGCCCTCATCGGGACCACACTGCTCCACCTCCTGCGCGACCGCCGCCAGTGGGAGCTGCTCTGCGCCGAGCCCGAGCGCATCCCGGCCGCCGTCGAGGAGGCCGTCCGCTACGACACCGCGCTGCAGGGCTTCCGCCGTGTCACCACCCGCCCGGTCACCCTCTCCGGCACCGAACTCCCCGCCGGGGCGCCGGTGTTCCTCGCCTTCGGCAGCGCCAACCGGGATGCCGGGCGCCACTCGCGCCCCGACGACTTCGACATCACCCGCCCCACCGGCAGCCGCCACCTCTCCTTCGGCTTCGGCACCCACACCTGCCCCGGCTCCCAGCTCGCCCGCGAACAACTGCGCCTGACCCTGGAGCAGTTGACGAGCCGTCTGCCCGGTCTGCGGCTCGCGCCGAACCAACGGATCACCATGCGCCCGACCCTGATCCACCGCTCCCCGGAACGCCTCGAACTCGTCTGGTGACCTCTCGGGACGGGGCCGGAGTCACACGTCCAGCAACTCCCGTGCCGCCACCGGCACTCCCGTCTCCAGAGAACGGTTCGCCGCCAGCCCCGTCACCAGCGACCGTGCCCCGTCCACCGCGTCGGCGGCCCGCCCCAGCCCGTCCGGCACCCGCTCCCCGAACAGATCGGCCAGCATGCGGACGTCCCCGCCGCCGTGACCGCCCTCGCCCGTCTCCACCTTGCTTGTCGGGCAGGGGAAAGCCGAATCGCCGTCAGGGCGATTCGGCGTCTCGGGAGAGACGGTGGTGAGGCCGGTCTGGAGCCGTTCGTGGTGGCGGGTTGAGGGCCCGGTGGGAGGGGCGTCCTGGATGGCAAGAGCGTGCCGTCACTCGCACGGGTGATGCTGATCGAAGTCGTGCGCGGGAGGGGAACGAGGTGTCTAGATTCGTGGCATGTCACGTTTCCGGATGTACCCGTCGCGCGCGCAGGCCGAGCGGATGCTCACGCACTGCGCGCACGCCCGGTACGTCTGGAACCTCGCTGTCGAGCAGCACGCGCACTGGCGGCGGTGGCGCAATTCCGCGCCCGGCTTCGCGGAGCAGTGCCGTCAGCTCACCGAGGCCCGGCGGGAGAACGAGTGGCTGGGTTCGGGGAACGCGGACGTGCAGCAGCAGGCGTTGAAGGACTTCGCCCAGGCCAGGAACGCCAGGTTCACGTCCGGGTTCGGTGAGCCGACGTGGCGCAGGAAGCATGTGCACGAGGGCTTCCGGGTCATCGGTACCGACCGCGTACCGGAATACGAGGCAGACGGTTCGCCAAAGCTGAACGCGAAGACCGGCAGACAGGTCATGGGCCGCTCGGTGGTCGTGCAGAAGCTGAACCGGCGGTGGGCCCAGGTCAAAGTGCCCGGCTGCGGCTGGGTCCGCTTCCGCCTCAGTGCCAGAGGCAAAGGCGCGAAGCTGCCCGACGCCAAGACGTTCCGGGTCACCTTCCGCAATGGGCAGTGGCACATCGCGTTCGCCGTCATCCCCGACCCGGTCGAGGCGCCGGACACGGGCGAGGTCATCGGCATCGACCGGGGTGTCACCGTCACCGCCGCCCTCTCCGACGGACGGAAGCTGAACTGTCCCCAGCTCACCACCCGCGAGCGGGCGCAGATCCGCAAACACCAGCGGCGGGCTGCTCGCGCCCCCAAGGGCAGCAAGGCCAAGGCGGCCGGGTACGCTAAGGCCGCCAGGCTCAAGGCGCGCGAAGCCGACCGGCGCAAGGACTGGTGCGAGAAGACCTCGACCATGCTGGCCCGGTCCTACGACCTGGTGCGGTTCGAGAGGCTGAACATCAAGACGATGACCCGCTCCGCGAAGGGAACCGTGGAGCGGCCCGGCCGGAACGTGGCGCAGAAGTCCGGCCTGAACCGGTCGATCCTCGCCCAGGGCTGGGGTCTGCTCCGGCAGCGCACCGGGCACAAGGCCCCCGGCCGGGTCGAAGACGTTCCCGCCCCCTACACCAGCCTGCGGTGCAGTGCCTGTGGATGGATCGACAAGAACTCGCGCAAGAGCCAAGCCGAGTTCGTCTGTTCCTCCTGCGGCTTCACCTGCAACGCGGACACCAACGCCAGTATCAACATCGCGGCAGGACAGGGCGGGATCCCCCGCCCCCGGCGGACAGCCGGTGCCGGAGGGACGACACCGCCCAACCAGCGGTCGAGCGTCCGTGAACCTCAGCCCGAATGGGTTGGAATCCCCCTCTTTTAGGAGGGGGAGGATGTCAACGTGCAGACCACGACCAGATCGACCCGTTCGCGCCGCAGCATCTCCCCGAACTCGTGGGCCGCGTACGCCGGTACGGGCGCGTGGCCCGGATGGTCGGCCGCGATCCAGGCGTCGTGCACGGCCATGCGGTGCGCGTTGGTGTCGCAGAGGCCCACCAGGTCGATCCGGTCCGCGAAGGGTCCCGTCAGCGCCTCGGTGAACATCCGGGCGCGGGCGCCGAGCCCCACCACGGCGGCCCGGCGGCGGCGAAGGGAGGTGGTGCAGGAGTCTTGTAGTGACATCCGGACTTTCCCTAGGGCCATACGGGGGTGGAAGCGCTTTCTAGTGAAAGAGGTGACCCACTCATGCCCCGAATCAGGACGAGGAAGTCCTGGAAACCCCGTGCGGCGGCCACCGCGCTGGCGCTCTCGGCCCGAGGGGGCCCGGGGCCCGGCGAACCGCGCCTCGGGATCAGAACGCGTACGGACCGAAGCGCCCCCAAGCGACCACCGCCGCGAGGACCAGCAGGACCAGCGCCGGGGCGGACTCCTTGACCTCGTCGCGGCGGACGTGGAAGACGACCGCGCCGAGCATGGTGACAGCGAGGCCCGTCGCCGCGAGGGGGACGAAGACCGTGGCGATGTCGAGGACGGCGGGGAGGATCAGGCCGATGCCGCCCAGCGCCTCCAGCGCGCCTATGGTCTTGACCATGCCGGGAGAGAACGCGTCGACCCAGGTCATGCCCGAGGCGGCCAGCTTCTCCTTGGACTGGACGGTCTTCATCAGACCGGCGGCGAGGAACGCCGCCGCGAGGAGGCTCGCGATGATCCAGAGGGTGACGTTCATGGCAGGCTCTTCCGGTTAATGGGTTGAATGTTCAAGAGAGAGTGGGGATCAACGTAGGGCGGTAATGGTTGAAGCGTCAAGTCATCCGACGCTTGATCACGTGAAGCGACACGTAGAGTGGGCGCCATGGAGACACCGCAGCAGGCCCGCTGGCTGGACGACGAGGAGATGCAGACCTGGCACGCGCTCGCGGGTGTGATGATCAGACTGCCGAGCGTGCTGGACGCGGAACTGCAGCGGGACTCGGGCGTCAGCCATGTCGAGTACCTGGTGATGGCGATGCTGTCCCAGACCGAGGGCCGCACCCTGCGGATGAGCGACCTGGCCGGATACTCCGGTTCGTCGCTGTCCCGGCTCTCCCATCTGGTGAAGCGGCTGGAGAAGAGCGAGTGGGTGCGCCGCGAGCCTGACCCCTCCGACGGCCGCTACACCCTGGCCGTGCTCACGGAGGCCGGCCACGCCAAGGTCGTCGCGAGCGCGCCGGGCCACGCCGACGCCGTACGGCGGTATGTGTTCGACGCGCTCAGCAAGACCCAGCAGCGGCAGCTGCGGGAGATCGGCCGGCGCATCTGGCAGAGCGTCGCGCCGGACGATCACTGTCTGCCGCCGACAAACTGCAAGGGCTGACGGGACCGGCGCCGGGCGCCGGGGGCGCGCCCGTCCGCTCAGTCGTCGGCCGGCGGCCCTGTCGTACCCCGGACCTCCAGCGTCGGCGTGGTGAGGACGACCTTGCCGGGGCGGCCCGGGTCGGCGATACGGTCCAGGAGGCACTGCGCGGCGGTACGGCCGACGTCGTGGCTGGCGTTGTCCACGGTGGTCAGCCACAGATGCCGCAGCCGTGAGACATAGGTGTTGTCGTAGCCGACGAGGGAGAGGTCGCGCGGCACCCTCAGGCCCAGTTCCTCGGCTGCGGACAGGGCGCCCACACAGGCCATGTCGTTGAACGCCACTATGGCGGTGGGGCGTTCGGGGGCGCCGAGCAGCCGGACCGTGGCGCGATAGCCGCCCTCCTCCGTCAGATCGCCCCGCTCGACGGGCGCCGAACCGCCCAGCCCGTGCTCGCGCATCACCGACTCGAAGCTGCGGCGGCGCAGCGCCCCGACCACCCCGTCCCCCGCGATGTGCGCGATCCGCCGGTGCCCGAGACCGATCAGATGCTCGGTGGCGAGCCGGGCGCCGAGCTGGTCGTCGCCCGCGACGACGTCGACCCGGGGGAGCGTGGGCTCCCGGGCGCCCGCGACCACGGTCGGGATCAGCCCGGCGGCCGAACGCAGCGCCTCGGACGGCGGCAGGGTGCCGACCGCGATCAGCCCGTCCACCCGCAGCTCGGTGAAGGTGCGGGTGAGGTCCTCGCCGAGCCGCCGGTTGAGGTGCCCGTCGGCCAGCAGCATGCGCAGGCCGTTGTCGTGCAGCCGGGAGTTGAGGCCGTCGAGCAGCTCGACGAACCAGGGGTTGCGCATGTCGTTGAGGAGCACGCCGACCGTGCGGGTGCGGCGCTCGCTCAGGCTGCGCGCGGCGGCGTTCGGCCGGTAGCCCAGCTCGTCCACGGCGGCCAGCACCGCCCGCCGCTTCTCCTCGCGCACCTGCTCCGAGCCGCGCAGCACCAGCGAGACCAGTGACTTGGACACACCGGCCCGCTCGGCGACATCGCGGATCGTCGGGGTCGCGGGTCCGGGTCTCATGGCCTGGACCGTTCCACAGCCGTGTGCCCGTGTCAAAGGGCTTGACAGTGCCGGGGCATGCCCCCAGTGTGAACGGCGTACGCTTTTGGAACGGTCCAAAGAAGGGCAGTCATGGTGAGTGGGCTCGGTGTCGCCGTCGTGGGGTTCGGGTGGATGGGACGGGTGCACACCCAGGCGTACGCGCGGGTGACCCACCACTTCCCGGAGCTGGCCCTGCGGCCCGAGCTGGTCACCGTCGTCGAGGACGTGCCCGGCCGCGCCGAGGAGGCGGCCCGGCAGTTCGGGTTCGCCGGCACCGCCCGGGACTGGCGGGAGGTGGTCGCCGACCCGCGCGTCCAGGCGGTCAGCATCACCGCGCCGAACTTCCTGCACCGGGAGATCGGCGTCGCCATGGCCGAGGCGGGCAAGCACATCTGGATCGAGAAGCCGGTCGGCCTCACCGCCGACGACGCCCGCGCCGTCGCCGACGCGGTCACCAAGGCCGGCGTCCAGGGCACCGTCGGCTTCAACTACCGCAACGCGCCCGCCGTCTCCGCCGCCCGCGAGCTGATCGCCGCCGGGGAGATCGGCACCGTCACCCATGTCCGCATCCGCCTCTTCAGCGACTACGCCGCCCACCCGGAGGGCGCCCTGACCTGGCGGTACGAGCGCGAGCGCGGCGGCAGCGGCGTCCTCGGCGACCTCGCCTCGCACGGCGTGGACCTCGCCCGTTTCCTGCTCGGCGACATCGCCTCCCTCACCGCCGACACCGCGATCTTCGTCCCCGAGCGGGCCCGCCCCACCGGCGCCACCGCCGGCCACACCCGCGCCTCCGGCGGCGAGCTGGGCCCCGTCGAGAACGAGGACTACGTCAACTGCCTGCTCCGCTTCGCCTCCGGTGCCCGGGGCGTCCTGGAGGCCTGCCGGGTCTCCGTCGGCGAGCAGAACAACTACGGCTTCGAGATCCACGGCACCGAGGGCGCCCTCTTCTGGGACTTCCGCCGCATGGGCGAACTGGGCGTCAGCAAGGGCGACGCCTACCAGGACCAGTCCGTCCACACCCTCTACGTCGGCCCCGGCCACGGCACCTACGCCGCCTTCCAGCCGGGCTCCGCCAACGCCATGGGCTACGACGACCTCAAGGTGATCGAGGCGTACAACTTCCTCACCTCCATCGCCGAGGGCACCCCGCACGGCACCACCCTCGCCGACGCCGTGCACAGCGCCACCGCGCTGGACGCGATGAGCCGTTCGGCCGGGTCCGGGGCGTGGGTGAGCCTCTGAGAACCGGTGAACCGCCCCTGTCCGCCCCGTCCGGACGTCAGTTGCGGACGAGCAGCTGGAAGTCGAAGGAGTAGCGCGAGGCCCGGTAGACATGGGTGCCGTACTCGACCGCGCGCCCGGTGTCGTCGTACGCCGTGCGCTGCATGGTGAGCAGGGCGGCGCCCTCCGGCTCGCCGAGGCGCTCGGCCTCCTCGGGGGCGGCGATCCGGGCGCCGACGCTCTGGTGGGCGCTGTGCAGGGTGATGCCGGCGTTGCGCATCATCCGGTACAGGCCCGTCGCCTCCAGGCGCTCGGTGTCGAGGTCCAGCAGTCCGGCCGGGACGAAGTTGGACAGGAACGCCACCGGCTGGCCATGGGTGAGGCGCAGCCGTTCGAAGAGGTGCACGTCGGAGCCCTCGGCGATGCCCAGGGCCGCCGCGACCTCGGCGGAGGCCTGCCGGATCTCGCTCAGCAGCACCTGGGTCGTGGGCTGCTGCCCGGCCGCCTCCAGGTCGTCGTACAGGCTGCTCAGCTCCAGCGGTCGTTTGACCTGGCTGTGCACCACCTGTGTGCCGACGCCCCGGCGGCGTACGAGCAGGCCCTTGTCGACGAGCGACTGGATGGCCTGCCGCACGGTCGGCCGGGACAGTCCCAGACGGCCCGCGAGCTCGATCTCGTTGCCCAGGAGGCTGCCCGGGCCGAGCGCGCCGTGCTCGATCGCCGCCTCCAGCTGGCGGGCCAGCTGGTAGTACAGCGGCACCGGGCTGCTCCGGTCGACACTGAGGTCGAGACTCCCTGTACTCCCCGTAGTCGCGCTGGTCACGCCCATGAGGGTATCCGTCCGTCCGGATGACAGGAACCCCTGTCATCGCATTGTCCTTACATGATCGTTCGTGACCGGGGTCTCGGCCGGATCATCGGGGTCTCGGCCGGATCAGAGGTGGCGGCGCCGGCCGGCCACCTCGCGGTCGTACGTCACGCGCGCCTCGACGGCGGCCGGGCGGGCGGCGGTCTCGGCGACCGGGACGTCCCACCAGGCCTGGGCCGGGGGAGCGGTGGGCGCCGGGTCCGTCTCGACGTAGACACAGGTCGGCCGGTCCGAGGCGCGGGCCGTCGCCAGCGCCTCCCGCAGCTCCTTCACGGTCTTGGCGCGCAGGACGTCCATCCCGAGGCTGGCCGCGTTGGCGGCGAGGTCCACCGGGAGCGGGGCGCCGGAGAAGGTGCCGTCGGCGGCGCGGTAGCGGTAGGCGGTGCCGAAGCGTTCGCCGCCGACGGACTCGGAGAGGCCGCCGATGGAGGCGTAGCCGTGGTTCTGGACGAGGACCAGATTGACGGGCAGGCCCTCCTGGACGGCCGTCACGATCTCCGTCGGCATCATCAGATACGTGCCGTCCCCGACCAGCGACCAGACGGCCGTGCCGGGCGCCGCCTGCTGGACACCGATCCCGGCGGGGATCTCGTAGCCCATGCAGGAGTAGCCGTACTCCAGGTGGTACTGGCGGGGGCTCCGGGCCCGCCACAGCTTGTGCAGGTCGCCGGGGAGCGAACCGGCCGCGTTGATCACCACGTCCTCGTCGCCGACGACCGCGTCCAGGGCGCCGAGCACCTGCGTCTGGGTGGGTACGGCGTGCTCGTCGGCGGCGGTGTAGGCGGCCTCGACGACCCGCTCCCAGCGCTCCTTGCCCGCCCGGTACTCCGCCTCGTACTCCTCGCCCACCCGGTGACCGGCCAGCGCGTCCGTGAGCGCTTCGAGTCCGGCCCGCGCGTCGCAGACCACCGTGCGGGCGGCCAGCTTGTGGGCGTCGAAGGCGGCGATGTTGAGGTTGACGAAGCGGACGTCCGGGTTCTGGAAGAGGGTGTTCGAGGCGGTGGTGAAGTCGGTGTAGCGGGTGCCCACGCCGATGATCAGATCGGCGCCGCGGGCGAGGTCGTCGCAGACCGCGGTGCCGGTGTGGCCGATGCCGCCGAGGTCGGCCGGGTGGTCGTGGCGCAGGGACCCCTTGCCTGCCTGGGTGGACGCGACCGGGATGCCCGTCGCGTCGGCCAGCGCCTTCAACGCGCCCTCGGCCTCGCTGTGGTGGACACCGCCGCCCGCGACGAGCAGGGGGCGGCGGGCGGCACGGACGGCTCGTACGGCTTCGGCCAGCTCGACCGGGTCGGGGAGGGGACGGCGGACGTTCCACACCCGGTCGGCGAAGAACTCCTCCGGCCAGTCGTACGCCTCCGCCTGGACGTCCTGCGGCAGGGCGAGGGTGACGGCGCCGGTGTCGGCCGGGTCGGCGAGGACCCGCATGGCGTTCAGGGCGGCCGGGACCAGCGCCTCGGGGCGGGTGACCCGGTCGAAGTGGCGGGAGACCGGGCGCAGGGTGTCGTTGACCGAGACGTCGGCCTCGGTGGGGTGCTCCAGCTGCTGGAGCAGCGGGTCGGCGGTACGGGTCGCGAAGTAGTCGCCGGGGAGCAGGAGTACGGGCAGACGGTTGATGGTGGCGAGGGCGGCGCCGGTGACCAGGTTGGTGGCGCCGGGGCCGATGGAGGTGGTGACCGCCTGTGCGGAGAGCCGGTTCAGCTGGCGGGCGTAGCCGACGGCGGCGTGCACCATGGACTGCTCGTTGCGGCCCTGGTGGAACGGCATCGCCTCCTCCCCGGCCTCAAGGAGCGCCTGGCCCAGCCCCGCGACATTGCCGTGCCCGAAGATGCCCCAGGTCCCGGCGATCAGCCGGTGGCGCACCCCGTCCCGTTCGGTGTACTGCGCGGACAGGAACCGCACCAGCGCCTGGGCGACGGTCAGACGGCGGGTGGGGGACTGGGGCATCGGGACCTCACTGGGGCGAAGGGGTGGGGGTGGGGGCGGCGGGTCAGGGGCGCGGGGAAGCGTGCGTCGGCCGCCGGGTCGTCGCCGGTATGCAACGGATGGAGATCGATTCCGATACGGCCACCGTGATCAGATCGAAAGATTCCGCGGGCTCGGACATGCGCGTCGCTCCTCGGGCGGGGGATGCGGGCCACCGGAGGGCCTTCGCGCGCGGGGATGCGCGCACTCGGGTCCGGATGTATCCCAGGTGTAGGACCCGAAGCGACCCTCTGTCAAGAGTTTGTACTGACATCCTGACCTGCTCGTGAAATGATGTCTTAACAAAGTCTTGACAGGGGGGTCTGTCAGGGGTTTGTATCCCGTCCCAACGAAACAGCGCAGTCGGCCTACCGGCACAATGATCCGGACTTTCGTAGTCCGGGCCCGCGCGGGCATTCCGCCCGACGCTGTCCCGTTCCCTTTCCCCCGTCGCACAGTGAGGTGCTTGGAAAGATGGACCGCACGTTTCACCGCTCCCGCAGAGTGGCTCCCTTCTTCGCCATGGCCGCCGCGTCCGCGCTGCTGATAGCCGGCTGCTCCAGCGACTCCGGCGGCAAGGACGCAGAGGAGGGCGGGTCGAACGCCTCCGCGGGCAAGGCCGACACTCCTCGGATGACGGTCGCGATGGTGACCCACGCCGGCCAGGGCGACACCTTCTGGGACATCGTCCGCAAGGGCGCGCAGACGGCCGCCGACAAGGACAACGTCAAGCTCGTCTACTCCAACGACCCGAACGCGGCCAACCAGGCCAACCTCGTGCAGAACGCGATCGACCAGAAGGTCGACGGCATCGCGGTCACGCTCGCCAAGCCGGACGCGATGAAGGACGTCATCGCCAAGGCGGAGAAGGCCGGCATCCCCGTCGTGGGCCTCAACTCCGGTATGGAGGTGTGGCAGGAGCAGGGGCTGCTCTCCTTCTTCGGCCAGGACGAGCAGGTCTCGGGCGAGGCCTTCGGCAAGAAGCTCAACGAGACGGGCGCCAAGCACGCGGTCTGTGTCATCCACGAGCAGGGCAACGTCTCGCTGGAGGCGCGCTGCGCCGGCGTGAAGAAGACGTTCAAGGGCGAGACCGAGAACCTCTACGTCAACGGCACGGACATGCCGTCGGTGAAGTCGACCGTCACGGCCAAGCTCAAGCAGGACACCTCCATCGACGAGGTCGTCACCCTCGGCGCCCCGATCGCCCTGACCTCCGTGCAGTCCGTGGACGACGCGAACAGCAAGGCGAAGGTGGCGACGTTCGACCTGAACAAGGAACTGACGGACGCGATCAAGGCCGGTGACATCGAGTTCGCGGTGGACCAGCAGCCCTACCTGCAGGGTTACCTGGCGGTGGACTCGCTGTGGCTGTACAAGAACAACGGCAACTACAGCGGTGGTGGCGAGGCTCCGGTTCTGACGGGTCCGGCGTTCGTGGACAAGGACAACGTGGACCAGATCGCCAAGTTCGCCGCGAAGGGCACCCGGTGATCCGCTCATGACCCATGCAACGGCACCGGCGGCGGGGTCCTCCTCGTCGCCGGCTCCGCCGGCCGCCCAGAAGGACGGCCGGACCGCGCAGCGCTCCCTGGGCCGCCGGCTGCTGGCCCGTCCCGAGGTCGGCGCGCTGATCGCCGCGATCGGTGTCTACCTCTTCTTCTTCGCCGTAGCCCCCTCCTTCCGTGAGGCGTCCTCGCTGGCGACGGTGCTCTACCAGGCGTCGGTGATGGGCATCATGGCGCTGCCGGTGGCCCTGCTGATGATCGGCGGGGAGTTCGACCTGTCCGCCGGTGTCGCGGTCACCACCTCCGCGCTGACCGCGGCGATCCTCAGCTTCCAGCTGACGGTGAACGTGTGGACCGGCGTCCTCGTCGCCCTGGTCGTCTCCCTCGCGGTCGGGGCGTTCAACGGCTGGCTGCTGATCCGGACCGGGCTGCCGTCCTTCCTGGTCACCCTCGGCTCGTTCCTGATCCTGCAGGGCTCCAACCTCGCCGTGACGAAGATCTTCACGGGGAACGTGGCGTCGGACTCGATCGCCGACATGGACGGCTTCGACCAGGCCAAGACCGTCTTCGCCTCCGAGATCTCCATCGGCGGCGTCGACTTCAAGATCACGATCTTCTACTGGCTGGTCTTCGCCGCGATCGCGACCTGGCTGCTGCTGCGCACCAAGTTCGGGAACTGGATCTTCGCCGTCGGCGGCAACAAGGACTCCGCGCGTGCGGTGGGTGTGCCGGTGAACTTCACCAAGGTCGCCCTGTTCATGGGCGTCGGCGCAGGTGCCTGGTTCGTCGGCATGCACCTGCTGTTCTCCTTCAACACCGTGCAGTCCAACGAGGGCGTCGGCAACGAGTTCCTGTACATCATCGCCGCGGTCATCGGCGGCTGCCTGCTCACCGGCGGCTACGGCTCCGCGATCGGCCCCGTCATCGGCGCCTTCATCTTCGGCATGGTCAACCAGGGCATCGTCTACGCCAACTGGAACCCCGACTGGTTCAAGGCCTTCCTCGGCGTGATGCTCCTGATCGCCGCCCTCGTCAACCTGTGGGTCCGCGCCCAGGCCACCCGGAGGTGAACCACCCCATGACCGACAACCAGCCCACTGCCGCCACCGACAGTCCTGAGAACGACACCCCTGTCGTCGAGTTGAGGAACACGGGCAAGGCGTACGGCAACGTCCGTGCCCTGCACGGCGTCGACCTCACCGTCCGCCCCGGCCGTGTCACCTGCGTCCTGGGCGACAACGGCGCCGGCAAGTCCACCCTGATCAAAATCATCTCCGGCCTGCACCAGCACACCGAGGGCGACGTCCTCATCGACGGCGAACCCGTGCGCTTCACCTCACCCCGTGAGGCACTGGACGCCGGGATCGCCACCGTCTACCAGGACCTCGCCACCGTCCCGCTGATGCCGGTCTGGCGGAACTTCTTCCTCGGCTCCGAGATGACCAAGGGCCCCTGGCCCGTGCGCCGCCTCGACATCGAGAAGATGAAGCAGACCGCCGACCGCGAACTGCGGAACATGGGCATCGTCCTGGACGACCTCGACCAGCCCATCGGCACCCTCTCCGGCGGCCAGCGCCAGTGCGTCGCCATCGCCCGCGCCGTCTACTTCGGCGCCCGGGTACTGATCCTGGACGAGCCCACCGCCGCGCTGGGGGTCAAGCAGTCGGGTGTGGTGCTGAAGTACATCGCCGCCGCCCGCGACAAGGGTCTCGGCGTCATCTTCATCACCCACAACCCCCACCACGCCTACATGGTCGGCGACCACTTCAGCGTCCTGCGCCTGGGCACCCTCGAACTGAGCGCCGCCCGCGACCAGGTCACCCTCGAAGAACTCACCAACCACATGGCGGGCGGCACCGAACTCGCCGCCCTCAAACACGAACTCGCCCAAGTCCGTGGCGTCGACGTCGACGAACTCCCCGAAGAGAAGGACCTCACCGCACCAGGGGCCTCCTCCAAGGACGGGCCCGCGTAACACCTCCGGCGGCTGCTCCACGTGAGCGGCCACGCCGCCGACGACGGCCGGGTCGTCAGGACGGCTTTCCTGCCCCGATGTGCCCTTCGCCTGAGCGGAGGGGACAGGGAGACCCAGGAGAGGCGTCCTGACGACCGCGGCCGTTCGTCATGACGGCGTGTCATCCCGGCAGTCCCGTGGACACGTGGGCCGGTTCGGGGCGATGCACCCCGCGCGGGCGGTACCCGAGGCTGTCGGACCGTCCCAGCAGGTCCGCCAGGAGCCAGACGATGGCGAGCCACATCTCCGTTCCCTGGAGGCCGGGTTCCGGGCCCGGACCGGTGGTGGCCGGGCCGAAGGCGAAGCCCCGGCCGTCGTGCCAGCGCGCCAGGGCGGAGCCGAGCTGTCCCTCGGCCCAGGACCGGATCTCGGCGGCCCGGTAGCCGTCGTCCCCCGTGCCGGTCGACTGCCGTGCGCAGAGCCACAGCGGGTGGGCCACATCCAGGACGTCGCAGGCGTTCTCGCGGCCCGCGCCGAAGTGACGGGGGTCGCGACCGTGGTCCAGGACCGCGTCCACCACCCGCTCCGGGTGCGGGACGGGCAGCCCGAACTGGGCGAAGGAGCCCCGGGTGAGCCGGTAGTAGCCGTTCACCACCTGGAGGCGCCCGGTGGTGGGTGAGGGCGTGCCCCACATGCCGGTCCACGGGTCGGCCCGGGTCAGGAGCCAGCCGAAGAGGGCTTCGAGGGTGCCCGGGGTGACGGCGGCGGGGGCGTCGGCGGTTCCGCCGAGAGGGCGCCGGAGGTTCCAATGGGCGGCGGTGGCCCAGGAGTCGATCCAGGCGCCCGCGCTCCACGCGCCGTCCCGCCAGGGCAACCCCTCCAGCCGGGCGATGAGTTGACCGGCCGTCATGTCCCGTACTCCGGCGATCGGTTGCCGGAACGACGCGCCCAGCAGGTCCAGCGCGTAGCCCACCGACAGGACGTGGTAGAGGGCGGGACCCTCGCCGGTGAAGCCGTCGGCGTCCATCGGCGGCAGCGGCTCGCCGAGTTCGGGCACCAGACCGGTGTCCCGGTCCTGGAGGGAGGCCAGGCGCTCGATGTGGTCCGTCGCGTCCAGTTGGCCGGGGGCGGCCGACAGCAGCAGGTCGGCGATCTCCACGGCGTCACAGTGCGCCCGGACCGTGGGCGTGGCCCCGGGGCGGTCCACGTAGTGGGTGCCGTCCCAGGACCGGGCGAGGATGTCGGCGGCCTGCGCACGGGCGGCGTCGGCGAACCGGGTCAGGGGGTCACGGCAACGGCGGCCGCCGACACCGGCGTCGGCACCGGCCCCGGCTGACGTGCCCGCATCCGTGCCTCGCGCCCCCTCCCCACCCCCCGTCTCCCGCCGGTCCCGAATCCGGCGCGCCGGGTTGCCCGCCGCCACCGTCCACGCCGGAACGTCCTTCGTCACCACCGCCCCCGCGCCGATCACACAGTGGTCGCCGATCGTGACGCCGTCGACGACGACCACATGGGAGCCGATCCAGACGTCGTCGCCGACGGTGATGCCCCGGCTGGTCTGGGGCTGCCGGAAGACGGGCAGGCCGGGGGCGGTGGAGTGGTTGAAGCCGAGCAGGGAGGTGTGGGCGCCGACGCGTACGCCCGTGCCCAGCGAGACGGTGCCGCGTACGACGGTGAAGGGGTTCAGGGTGCAGTCCGTACCGGTGGTCAGGGTGCCGGTGACATAGGCGTGGGCGGCGATGTACGAGTCGTCGCCGAGCCGGAGGACATCGGTGTGGACCGCCGCGGACCCGGCCACGTAACACCGGGCGCCCACCTCGCTCTCCCCGTCGAGCGACCGCTGCCGTTCCTCCTGCGCGGCCCGCTGTTCCTGTGTCGCCTCCTTCTCGAACAGCCAGGGACAGTGGTCGAGACGGCTCGGGAACGGCTGCTGTCGGTGATCCATGGGACGCACGCTAGGCAGACCGGCGGCTTCCTCGGAAGAGGGCCCCGGCCGCCCTCGCCGACGCCCTCCTCCCCGCCGGCCGCTCCTCCCTCCGGGTGGTGGCGGGGTGCCGGGCGGTGCGTCGGGACGGTCGGATCGTGGGTGACAGCTCATCCTCTTGTCCCTTTAGGGGTCTTTGAGGGTTGTCCTTTCAGAGGCTTGTCGGCATCGCTCCGGGATGGGTCCACGCGCATGGGTTCGAACATCGCTCCGGTCGTCACACCCGTCACCGTGCCGCGGTCCACCGCGCCGGTCCTCGGCCCCCTCGCCGCCGTGGCGGCGGCCTTCACCCTCGCCCAACTCCTCCTCGTACCACCGGGGATGGGGCTCGGCTGGGACGAGGCGGTGTACGTCAGCCAGGTGAGCCCGTACGCGCCGTCGGCGTTCTTCAGCGCGCCGCGCGCCCGGGGCGTGCCCCTGCTGGTGGCGCCGGTCGCCGTGTGGTCGTCGTCGACGGCGGCGCTGCGGGTGTACCTGGCGGTGCTGGCGGGCGTGGGCCTGTACTGCGCGCTGCGCGCCTGGCGGGGTCTGTTCCCCGTGCGGGTGACGGCGGTCGCGGGAGCGCTGTTCGCGTCCCTGTGGGTGACCCTCTTCTACGGGCCGCAGGCCATGCCCAACCTCTGGGTCGCGCTCGGCGCGCTCGGCTGCGTGGGCTGCTTCCTGCGGGTGCGGAACGATCCCGGGGACCGGGCGGCGCTGTGGGGCGCGGGCGCCGCCACCGCGCTGATGGCCTGGATGCGGCCCACCGACACCGTATGGGTGACGCTCCCGCTGTTCGTGCTGCTGGTCGGCGTACGGCGGTGGCGGCGGCCGCGGCTCCTCGGGGCGATGGCGGCCGGGCTCGCCACCGGGGCGGGCGCGTGGGTCGTCGAGGCGTACACCCGGTACGGCGGGCCGGCGGAGCGGCTGGCCGAGGCGTCGCGGGTGCAGGGCGGGCTGGGCTGGAACATCGCCGTCGACGACCAGCTGCGCAGTCTGGTAGGGCGCACACTGTGCCGGCCGTGCACCGGGGACATGCCCCATCCGGCGATCCTCGCGTGGTGGTTGGTGCTGCCGGTGCTGGCGGCGGCCGGGCTGGCCGTCGCGGTCCGGGCCGGGCGGGCGACGCCCACGGCGGTCGCGCTGGTCTGCGCCGCCACGGCCGCCGCGCCGTATCTGTTCCTGATCGGGTACGCCGCCCCACGCTTCCTGCTGCCCGCGTACGCCCTGCTCGCGATCCCCGTCGCCGACGCGCTGCTGAGTCTCGTCAGAGGGCCCGGCGGGGCCTGGCGGCCGGTCCTGGGCGCGGTGGTGGTGTTCGGGGTCGCGGGACATCTGGTGGTGCAGTACACGGTGCTGGCCCGCACCGTCGAGCGCACCACCGCGTTCCACCGCGACTGGGACCGCGCCGCCGCCGAACTGCGGCGTCTCGGCGTACGGCCGCCCTGTCTGCTCACCGGCGACTACGCCATCCCCATCGCCTACTACGCGGGCTGCGCCTCCGCCCACACCCGCGGCAACAACGCCAACACCACCACGGACGGCATCCTGCGCACCGCCGCACGCATGCCCGTGGCCGCCCTCGTCGTCACGGGCGACCCGCCCGGGTTCGCCCGGTCCTGGCCCGTCCATCGGGTCGCCGGGTTCCGGCTGCATCTGGCGCCGCTGGGCGAACGGGCGCTTTCGGGGCCCCGGGAGCGGGAGGCGGAGGGAGGGGGCCGGAGGGGTCAGGAGAGGCCGGTGACGAAGCCGTCCCTGACCTTGTCGAAGACGGGGCGGTAGGTGTCCCAGTCGAGGTCCGGGGCCGAGAGGTAGATGTCGTACTCCCGTTCGCCCTCGCGGCCGTAGCCGAGGTCGATGGCGCGGAAGGCGCGGGCCCGGCCCTGGAAGGTGAACTCCCAGATGGCCGCCGGCTGCCCCCGGAACGTGGTCTGCTGCATCCGCAGCCGCCGGTACGACGGGTAGTTGACCTTGGTGTTGGTCTCGATGTCCTCGAAGTGGGCCATGGGGTGCGAGCCGGCGGGGTCCACGACGCCGATGGTGAGTTCGGCCAGCTTCGTCTCGTCGGTGTAGGTGACCGACTCGGCCGTCCGCTTGGCCGCCGTCCAGCCGTCCGGGACGGGGAAGGCGATGCCGAGGGCCTTGTCCGTGACCAGGTGGAAGCCGTCGGGGACGGGGGAGGGGGAGAAGGCCGGGCTCGCCGTGGCACTGCCCGGTGTACCGGTGTTGCCCTCGGGGTTGCCCGTCACATACAGCGCGGCCCCGACGGTCAGGGCGGCCACGGTCACCGTGACGGCCACGGGCACGAGGATGCGGCGCCTTTTCCGGGGCCGGGGGGACGGCGGACCGCTCTCCGGTCCGCTGCCGCCGCCGCTCGGCCCGATCCTTGTTCCGGTTCCGGTGCCCGTTCCTGTGCCCGTGAGGGTGACTTGGCCGGTGTGCCGACCGCCTGTCTCCCCGTCATGGTCGTACGAGCCGCCGTTGCCGCCGTTGCCGCCGTTCCCGCCGTTCCCTGTCGCGGGGCGCGGCAGGGCGATCGTCTGCTGGCCGGAGACCACGGCGCGGAGCGCGCGTTCCGTCTCCTCGGCGGTGGGGCGGTCGGCGGGGTCCTTGGCGAGGAGGGCCTCGACGAGGGGTTCCAGGGTGCCGCCCCGCTTCAGCGGCTCCAAGGGGTCCACGGCGATGGCGTACGCGGCCTCCATCGCGGTGAGGCGGCGGAACGGCGGGCGGCCCTCGACCGCCTGGTAGAGGGTCGCGCCCAGCGCCCACAGGTCCGAGGCGGGGCCCGGCGTCCTGCCGCGGATCCGCTCGGGGGCCATGTAGTGGATGGAGCCGACCATCTCCCCGGTCCTGGTGAGCGTCGAGGCGTCCGCGGTCATCGCGATACCGAAGTCGGTGAGCACCACCCGGCCCTCGGCGCCGAGCAGGACGTTGCCGGGCTTGACGTCGCGGTGCAGGACGCCGGCGGCGTGCGCGGCGCGCAGCGCGGCGATCATGCCCAGACCGATCCGGGCCGCCTCCTCCGGCGGGAGGGTCCGGCCGTCCGTGAGGACGTCGGCGAGCGTGGGCGCCGGGACGTACTCCATGACGATGCAGGGGCGGCCGTCACCGGGGGCGGTACCGACGCCGCCCGGGACGCCGTCCAGCCGGCTGTCCACCGGGCCGTCCACGTGGTCGTCCACGACGTCGTGGACGACGATGACGTTCGGGTGCGCGATCCGCGCCGCGCTGCGGGCCTCGCGGCGCGTGCGCTCGTACA
Organism: Streptomyces griseiscabiei; assembly: GCF_020010925.1. Classification (NCBI taxonomy): domain Bacteria; kingdom Bacillati; phylum Actinomycetota; class Actinomycetes; order Kitasatosporales; family Streptomycetaceae; genus Streptomyces; species Streptomyces griseiscabiei. The sequence goes on from NZ_JAGJBZ010000002.1 coordinate 1,644,001, forward strand.
GTCTGACCAGGTCGTCGGGTGACAGATGCGGCTGTATGTGCAGCCGCTTCACCGCGACTTGGCGGTCGAGGACCTCGTCCCCGGCCCGCCACACCGTGCCCATGCCGCCACGGCCTATCTGCTCCGTGAGCCGGTAACGCCCGGCGACGAGCCGCCCTACGTCCGACACCACGTGCCCTCCGCCAGCCCCGCATACGTTCGATTCGCCTGGTCACCTTAGCCGGACGGGGTCAAGGGCCGGGCAGGAGGACCGGTGCTGGGCACGCGGTGGGCCAGCGGTGGGGCGTCGGCGGTTGTTCGGCGTACCGTCGTGACTGTGGACTCCACGGCTGACGGTCTCGTGTCCCAGGTCGCGCGGGAGCTCGTTCCCAGGGCGGACGAGCTGATCGCCGAGGTGGAGCAGTGCCTGCGCCGCGAGATGCCCGACCTGTGGAAACACCCCGACGCGATGGCCTCGGACAATGTCGCCCAGCACGTCATCGCCGTGCTCTCCGCCCTCCAGTACGGCGTCGACCCGCGCGGTATCGAGGTCCCGAACGCCGAGCTGGAGCGGGTCCGCCGGGTCGCCCGGCACGGCATCCCCGTCAGCGCGGTGCTGCGCGCCTTCCGGCTGGGCCAGGGCATCATCCTCGACCGGCTGCTGGAAGAGATGTCCCGGCGTACCGACGACGCGGCCCTGATCAGCGAGGCCGCGCGCAGTCTGATCGCCACGGCGACCGGGTACGTGGACCGGACCTCGGAGCAGGGGGTCGTGGCCTACCAGGAGGAACGGGACCGGCGGCTGCGCTGGCGGCTGTCCATGGTGAACGAGGCGAGCGTGCGCATCGGCACCACCCTGGACGTGGTCCGCACCAGCCAGGAGCTGGCCGACTTCGCCAGCGAGCACTTCGCCGACCTCGTCACCGTCGATCTGCTCGACTCCGCGCTGGGCGCCCACGACGCCCCGCCGGACGACCCGCCCGCGTCGCCCGTGCTGCACCGGATCGCCCAGCGCTCGGCCACGCACCCCGACCCGGCGCCGGGCCGCCGCCGGCCCCACACCTTCCCGCCGGGCTCACCGCCGTCCCGCGCCCTCGCCACCGGCCAGCCGACCAGGCACCGCCTCGACGGCGCCCGCCGGGGGCCGCGCGAGGCCCCGGAGCCCTCGGACGCCTCGGACGCCTCGGCGGGCGCGTGTACCGGGGAGCGGGCCGACGCGAGCGGCGGGTGCGCCGTCGTGGGGGGCGGCGGTGAGGTGAACGGCGCCCGCCCGGTCCACTCCACGCTGGTCGTGCCGCTGCGGGCCCGGGGCGCCACGCTGGGCGTCGCGCAGTTCTGCCGGGACCGCAACCCCGACGCGTTCGACGACGAGGATCTGCTGCTCGCCCAGGAGATCGCGGCGCGGGCGGCGGTCGCCGTCGACAACGCCCGCCGCTACACCCACGCCCGCGCCACCGCCCTCACCCTGCAGCGCAGCCTGCTGCCCCGCCGCACCCCACGGCAGTCCGCCGTCGACGTCGCCTTCCGTTACCTTCCCGCCGACGCCCACGGCGGTGTGGGCGGTGACTGGTACGACGTCATCCCGCTCTCCGGGGCCCGGGTCGCCCTCGTCGTGGGCGACGTCGTGGGCCACGGCATCCACGCCGCCGCCACGATGGGCCGCCTCAGGACCGCCGTCCGTACCCTGGCCGACATCGACCTGCCCCCCGACGAGCTCCTCACACACCTGGACGACGTCGTCATCCGGCTGGCCGCCGAGGTGGACGAGGACGGCGACGACAGCGAGACCGAAGCGCCCGGGGGCACGGGTGCCGGAGCCGCTGGAGGCGCCCAGAGCACCGGAGCGGGCGGGGCCGCCGGCGGCGACCTCGGTGCCACCTGTCTCTACGCCGTGTACGACCCCGTGTCGCGTCGCTGCACCCTCGCCCGCGCGGGGCATGTGCTGCCCGCCGTGGTGAGGGGGGACGGGGCCGTCGAGATCCTGGACCTGCCCCCGGGGCCGCCGCTCGGGCTGGGCGGGCTGCCGTTCGAGGCGGCGGAGATCGAGCTGCCCGAGGGCAGTCTGCTCGCGCTCTACACCGACGGGCTGATCGAGGCCCGGGACCACGACATCGGCGCGGGCCTGGACCGGCTCCGCGACGCCCTCGCCCGGCCCGCCGCCTCGCTGGAGGCCACCTGCGACGCCGTACTGGAGGCGCTGCTGCCCGCCAAGCCGCCCGACGACGTCGCCCTGCTCCTGGCCCGGACCCATGCCCTCGGGGCGGGCCAGGTCGCCACCTGGGACCTGGCCGCCGAACCCGCCGCCGTCGCGCAGGCCAGGGCACATGTCACCCGGCAGCTGGCCGACTGGGGCCTTGAGGAACTGGAGTTCACCGCCGAACTGGTGGTCAGCGAACTCGTCACCAACGCCATCCGCTACGGCCGGCCCCCCGTCAAGCTGCGCCTCATCCACGACCGCACGCTGCTCTGCGAGGTGTGCGACGCGGGCGGCACCACCCCGCATCTGCGCCGGGCGCGGGTCTTCGACGAGGGCGGCCGGGGCCTGCTCCTCGTCGCCCAGCTCGCCGACCACTGGGGCACCCGCCGCTCCCGCCGGGGCAAGACGGTCTGGGCCGAGCTGAACGACTCCGCCACCCCCGCGTTCCCGGCCCTGGCGGCCCTCTGACCCCGGGCACCGTCCGGCCGGCCCCGCGCTGATCTGACGTGTGTCAAATAAACGGCGGCCGGGTCCCTAGGATGATGAGCCGGACATGAGGCGGACATGAGCCGTGTCCGAGTCGGACGTGAGGGAGACAGACGGTGGCAGCAAGGGCCGAATCCGCCCGGCGACCCGGGCGCCCCGGTGCGGACACCCCCGCGGTCCCCGAGGAGGAGAGCGTCCTGCGGGGCGGACTGGAGGCCTTCGCGGAGCTGGGCTACGACCGGGCGTCCGCCCGTGAACTGGCCCGCCGCCTCGGCGTCAGCCACAACTTCGTCAACGACCGCTACGGCTCCAAGGCGGCGTTCTGGCGCGCGGTGGTGGACTCCGCGATGGGGGCGCAGCTCGCGCTCCTGCCCGAGCCCGACCCCGCGGCCGACGACGCGGAGAACCTGCGGCGCCTGATCACCGGCTTCTACCGGGTCGCCGCGGACACGCCCCTGGTCGCCCGGCTCTTCGTCGACGAACTCAACCAGGACACCGAGCGGTTGGACTACCTCTACGACAACTACATCGGGGTCGTCGTACGCAACATGGCGTCCTGCGTCGACGGTCTGGTCGCCGCCGGACGCATGGCGCCCATCCCGATGGACGTGCTCTTCTTCGCCGTCGTCCCGACCGTCTCCGGCATGCTCGACGTCCCCCTCGCCCGCCGCCTCGGCCGCACCGACGCCTCCTCCCCGGAGCGGGTCGCCGCCACGGCGGAGTCCCTGGCGTCCCTCGTCCTCGACGGGCTGCTGGGGGCGGGGCGAGGATCTGGGGGGTCCTAGGCCGGTCCTAGGCCGTGTCCGTGCGCTTCGGCACCGTGTCCAGCAGGTCGCGGGCCATCAGCCGGGCCGGTTCCGTGGTGCGGTCGGCGACCAGGCGGAAGGTGTCCTCGGCCGGGCGGGCGGGCCAGGCCGGGGGCAGGTGCCGGGCGGGGAGGCGGGGGTCGGTGCGGATGGTCCAGAGCCACTCGCTGACGAGCCGCAGCCGGGTCCCGATCGGGTCGTCGCCGGAGGCCGCGCCGAGGTGGGCGGCCCAGCGTTTGTCGAAGGTGACATAGCGGGCCGCGATCGACTCCAGGTCCCAGGTGTCACGGACCATCACCTCGATGTCGGTGGCCACGTCGGCCCGGGCGTGGAAGATCTTGACGTGCTCGGTGAGCCCCAGCTCCGCGACCACGCCGGCGATGTCGACGTCCCCCGGCGCGATCCACAGCCCGCTGTACAGCGCCCCGAACCCGGACCAGGTCAGCCGCGAGCGCAGGTCGTGCCGCTGGCGCTTCCAGGAGTCGGGGAGGGAGAAGCCCAGCAGGGTCCAGGTGCCGTCCCAGTCGTCGTTGACGGCACCCTGCTCCCAGATACGGGTCCGGCCGTCCAGCAGGACGCGCGTCGCCTGCGGGGTGAGGCCGAAGTACATCCTGCGGCCCTCCCGTTGGCGCCGCAGGAGGCCCCGGTTGACCATCCGGGTCAGCGTGGAGCGTACGGCCTGTTCCCCGACGCCGACGCGGCCCAGTACGTCGATGATGCTGCCCGAGTACACGCACAGGTCACGGTCGCCCTCCTCCAGCACGTGGTTGCCGAAGAAGGCCAGCATGAGCGACTGCGGGCGCGGCTGCGGGCCGTCCGGGGTGTCGCTGTCCGGGGTGTCCAGGATGTCGTAGTCCTCCACAGGGGCAAGCGTACGGCCGCCCGCCGACGCTCCGGCGGGCGGCCGTCCCAGGTCACCGGCGGTCGGCCCGGCGGCCGGGCGGAACCTCGCCGCCGTGGGCACGCGTTGCGTCACGATGAGGACCGTCAGGCGTCAAACCCGTTCCGTGGGGCCGGACTCGTACGAGAGCCGCCTCCTCGATGAGGAAAGCAAGGAAGCCATGACCACCATCGCCGTCATCGGAGCCGGACCCGGGCTCGGCGCGGCCGTCGCCCGCCGCTTCGGCCGTGAGGGGTTCGCCGTGGCGCTCGTCGCCCGCGACCCGGAGCGCACCAAGGCGCTCGCCGCCGAACTGGCCGGCCAGGGCGTCACCGCCCAGGGGTTCACGGCCGACGTCCGCGACCCGGAGTCCCTGACCGCCGCGCTCGACGCGGCGCACTCGGCGCTGGGGCCGGTCGAGGTCCTGCAGTACAGCCCGCTGCCGCACCGGGACTTCATGCTGCCGGTGCTGGAGACGAGCCACACCGACCTGGTCGGCCCGATCGAGTTCTCCGTCTACGGCGCGGTCGCCGCCGTACGGCAGGTGCTGCCCGGCATGCGTGCCCTCGGCCGCGGCACGATCCTCCTCGTCAACGGCGGCACCGCCGTGGTCCCGCACCCCGACCGGGCCGGTACGTCCGTCGCGTTCGCGGCGGAGAGCGCGTACGGCCGGCTGCTGCACGACACGCTCGCCGGTGAGGGCGTTCACGTGGCCCAGCTGGTGGTGCCCGGCGCGATCGTCCCCGGCCACCACCGGAAGGACCCGGCCGACCTCGCCGACACCCTCTGGGGCATCCACCGCGACCGCGAGGGCTTCCGGCACTTCGCGGACGACCTGGAGCCCTGAGGACGCGCGACGCCGTCCGGCGGCCGGCCGGCAGGCGGTGGCTCCCGCCCTGCCGTCAGGCCGGTGAGCGTGACGGTGGCCGTCGTGTGCCGGAGCGGCCGGAACCGTCCAGCGGGGCGGGCGGCGAGAGCGCCGGCGGGGACCACGGTGACACCGAGACCGCACTCGGCCATGGTGATCTACGAGGTCACCGACCGCGCCCAGCGCGCCCGCCGCCCGAGGGCCGCGGGCCGTCCGAAGGGCACCGTGCCGCCGGTGGAGCCGCCCGTGCCCCCGGTGTCGGCGCGCGGTCGTCCGGGGCCGGTGTCAGGCTGGCAGCACAGGACTGGAATCGGTCGACGCGAAGGGGAATCCCGTGATCACCACTGACCTCACTCCCGGCTCCCCGTGCTGGCTGGACCTCGGCGCCCCGGACGTTCCGGCCGCGGCGGCGTTCTACCGTGCGGTGCTCGGGTGGGAGTACGAGCCGATGGGCGGGGGCGAAGGGGAGGAGCCGGAGGGTGAGGGTGGAGCCTTCCGGAAGGACGGGAAGGTCATCGGCGGGCTCGGCCGGCTCACCGAGGAGGGCGCGCGCCCGGCCTGGATGATCTACTACACCGTCACCGACGCGGACGACACCACACGGGCCGTGGAGCGCGCCGGCGGCACGGTACGGGTACCGCCGAGGGATCTCGGCGAGTGGGGTCGGATGGCCCAGTACAGCGATCCGCTGGGCGGTCAGTTCGCGGTCTGGCAGCCGCGCGGCAACGAGGGCTTCGAGCTGGCGGACGAGCCCGGCTCCCTGTCCTGGACCGAGCTGTACACCACCGACGCGACGGCGGCCAAGGAGTTCTACGGCGGTCTCTTCGGCTGGACGTTCGGCGACATGGCGCTGCCGGGCGGCGGAGGCACGTACAGCCTCATCACACCCGCGGGGCTCCCGGAGGAGCGGATGCAGGGCGGCGTGATGGAACTCCGTACCGAGGATCTCTCCCTGGCCGACGGGCGCCCCTACTGGCACCCGGTCTTCGCCGTCGCCGACTGTGACACCGCCGTCGCCGCCGTCACCGCGAACGGCGGCAGCGTACAGATGGGCCCCGAGGACGCGGAGGGTGTCGGCCGGCTCGCCGTCTGCCTCGATCCGTCCGGCGCGGACTTCGTCCTCCTCACCCCGTCCCCGGCCCCGGCCTGAGGCCCGCCTCTCCGAGAGGCTGCGCGCCCACCGTTGCGCGAAACGGAATCAGCGGCCATCATTCCTCCAACCTCATTAACAGGAATCCTGTTAATTTAATGTTGTAGGGATGGGCGGTTCCGATCATGTCGTTCAGTGCCAGAGTCCAGGCCAGAGGCGTCCAGCTGCTGCTCAGCGGCGTCATGACCCGGGTCCACAAGGAGCTGCGCTTCACCGACATCCCGAAGCGGACGGAAACCTTCCGGGTGGAGACCGGCGCCGGACCGGTCGACTGCACCGTCTACCGCCCCCCGGCCGACACCGACACGGCCGCCCCCGCCCCCGTCTACGTCAACTTCCACGGCGGCGGCTTCATCGTGGGCCGCCCCGAGCAGGACGACCACCTCTGCCGCTACATAGCCGCCACGGCCGGCTGCGTGGTGATCAACGTGGACTACGCCGTCGCCCCGCAGCACGTCTTCCCCGCCGCCGTCACCCAGGCCTACGACGTCACCGAGTGGGTCGTCGAGAACGGCCCGACCCACGGCTGGGACGGCTCCCGGATCGCCGTCGGCGGCCACAGCGCGGGTGCCAACCTCGCCGCCGGTATCTGCCGTACGGCCCGCGACCGGGGCACCTTCACCCCGCTCCTCCAGATCATCGACTCCGCGCCGCTCGACCAGGCCGCCGACCCCGCCACCAAGCGGTCCCGCATCGCGAAGCCGCTGCTCAGCCCGCAGCTCATGCGGATCTTCACCGCCGCGTACGTCCCCGATCCGGCAGGCCTCACCGACCCGCTGGTCTCGCCCGGACTCGCCGACGACCTCGCCGGGCTGCCGCCCGCCCTCGTCATCACCGCCGAGAACGACCGGCTGCGCGACGAGGGCGACGCCTACGCCGAGGCGCTGGAGGCGGCGGGCGTCCCGGTCACCCACCGCGTCTTCGAGGGCGTCGACCACTACTTCACCCACACCGGCCCGGTACCGGCGGGCAAGGAGGCGATCGCCCTCATGGCCGACACCCTGCGCACCGCCCTCGACGCGGCCGTCCCGGACGCGGCCTGAACTCCCCCCGCCCGCTCACGCCGTCGCGCGAGCCCGCTCGTACAGGACCGGGTCGTGCGCGCTGACGACGAACAGACCGGCGTCGTCGCGTCGGTACAGCTCGGCCAGGCGGGCGTGGTTGTCGCGCACCTTCCTGAGGTCGTACGCCATCAGGTTCTCCATGGCGCGGAGGGCACGTGGTACCGGGGCCAGCCCGTCGAGGGTGCCCCGGTGGTAGAAGGCGTCGCCGGCGTGCAGGACCCAGCGGTTTCCGGTGTCCACGGCGACGCAGGCGTGGCCCCGGGTGTGGCCCGGCAGGGAGACCAGGACGATCCCCGGGGCGACGGCGTCGAGTTCCCTCGCGGCGGCGAATCCGTGCCAGGCCTCGCCGTCCGGGGTGTGTTCGACGATCTTCGGCCCGTGCGCCCACTGGGCCGGCCGGTACCGGAACCGCTCCTGCCGGGACGGGGCGGTCATGGAGCCGAGGACCTCGGCCGCGGTCGTGTGGACCTGCGCGCCGGGGAAGTCGGCCAGCCCGCCGATGTGGTCCGCGTCGAAGTGCGTGACGACGATGTGGCGGACGTCCTCGCGGCGGAAGCCGAGCGCCTCCACCTGACGCGCCGCCGTCTCCTCGGCCCGGAGCACGGGCTTGATCAGATGCCGGGCCGGGCCCAGCCGTCCACCGGGATCGGCGATGTCCCGCAGCCCGAACCCGGAGTCCACCAGGACCAGCCCGCCCGGCGCCTCGACGAGCAGGACGTGGCAGACCAGCGCTCCGGTGAGCGGGAGCATGGTCCCGCAGTTGAGGTGGTGGACCTTCACGGCAGTACCGCTTTCGGGGTGTCGACGAGATACGGAGTCGGCTCGCTGCCGGCCCCCTCCGGGGGACCGCGCGCACAGCGTACGGGCCGGACACGGTCCCGCGCGCGGCCGGGCCGGAAACGAACCGGCCCCGCCCGCCGCCCACTTCGCCGGCCCCGCTTCCCCGTTCATCCGGCGGAAGCGCTCCCCCGCGGTGACGGTGCGTCATAGGCTGGTGGGGTCCGGAAGACGGAGGTCGCACGTGGTGGAGCGAGGGCCCGACGGGGGGTTCGTATGCGAACTGGTTCTCAACACAAGAGGCGGAAGAGTACGGGCGGACGCACCCGGCGCCCTGAGCCGGAGACTGACTGAGGGCGCGGCCGCGCGGGTCGTCCCGGTCTACGCCGGACAGCCCGCACCCGGCCGGCGTTCGAGCGACATCGTCGACGTGGCCACCCTGGCGGTGACCTCGGCCGGAGCCCTGGTCGCCATCATCGACACGATCAGGGGCTGGCTCTCCCAGGAGCGCAGCACCCCCGCGGAGGACGGGACGGACGCGGCGGGCCGTGTCGCCTCGATCACGGTGATCATCGGGGACGACAAGGTGGAGATCGTCCAGCCCTCCACCGCCGCCGAACAGAGGCTCGTCGACGCGTTCGTCCGGCGCCACGGCTCCTCATGAGCGAGCCGGCCACCCTGAACGTCCGGGTCACCGAACAGGGCCCCAACGACCGCTACGAGTACGAGCTACGGGTCGGCGGCACCGGCCGCGACAGCCCGCCCCTGGAGATGGAGTACACGATCCCCGTCTCCCGGGAGCTGGTGACGGGCTACCGGCTCCGGATCGACGACGCGCTGACGGAGGCGGCGGCCTGGGGATCGGAGCCGCGCCCCGGTCTGCTCAGGGACCTGGAGAGATGGGGCAGGCAGCTCTACGGGCAGCTGTTCCCGCCGGTGCAGGGCAGCGCGGCCGAACTGGTGACCAGGCTGCGCGCGTCGACCGGCCCGCTCCTGGTGCGCACCAACAGACAGGGCGTCCCCTGGGAACTGCTGCACGACGGCGAGGACTTCCTCGGCCTCAAGTACGACCTGGGGCGCCGCATGGTCGGCAAACGCCCCGTGCTCGGCGGACGCAGCGTCAGCCGGGTCGGCCGGGCCCTCGTCGTGGGCGACCCCGACGGCAACCTCCCCTCCGCCCGCGAGGAGGTCACGCGGGTCGCCGAGTGGCTGCGCGGCCGGGGCATCGAGTGCACGGTGATGGTGGGGCGGGACGCCAACCTGATCGACGTCGTCGCCGAACTGGCCTCGGAGGAGGCGCCGTACGACCTCTTCCACTTCTGCGGCCATGTGGGCAACGACACCGGTACGACCGCGCTGCTGATGCACGGGCGGCAGATGCTCAGCGAGGTCGCCCTGCAGGGGCTCTCGGCGACCGGCGCGCCCCCGGTGACCTTCATCAACGGCTGCGCCTCCGCCAACGAGGGCGAACTCGCCAACATCTGCATGTCCTTCATGGTGATGGGCGCGAAGAGCGTCGTCGGCACCCGCACCGATGTCGCCGACGACGGGGCCTGGCGGTTCGCCGCCGAGTTCTACGACCGGCTGCTCGCCGGTGAACCGGCCGGCGCCGCGGTCCGCGCGGCCCGTGCCGCGCTCCGGGCCCGGCCGGACGCCGCCTGGGCGTCGTTCATCCTGTACGGCGACCCGGCCGCGAGCATCACCCGGGACGCGCGGCCGGGCGGCCCGCGGCCGGAGGAGAGGGTCGAGGAGGACGAACTGCCCGTGCCCTTCTCGCCCGAGGCGGAGCGGCTGATGCTGCGGGTGTTCGCGTCCGCCTCGGAACGGGGGGTGGTCGCCTCCGTCGATCTTCTGCAGGGGCTGCTCGGCGAGCCGGACATCCGGGGGCGGATCGAGGAGAGCATCGGGGCGGCTTCCGCGGATGCCCTCGACCAGCTGATCAACGACGTCTTCAGCCGCAGCGCCGCCGCGGACGACAGCCCTCCCGTCACGACGGGCGGGCCGGTCCTCTCCGACACCGTCAACCGGGTGTTCGCGGACGCGGCCACCCGGGCCGCCGCGGACGGCCGGTCCACGATGACCACCGCCGACATCGCGGCGGCCTTCGTCGCGGTCGGCGGCGGTATCTCCTCCCGCCTCCTGGAACTGTGCGGGGTCCCGCTGTCCCACCTGCTCCCGCCGGACGAGGACGACCCCGGCCAGGTCCCCTCCGCTCAGGACGTCCCCGGCCAGGACACCCCACCGCCGGACACCCCACCGCCGGACACCCCGGTGCCGGACACCCCGGCTCCGGCCGTGTCCGGCGGGACCGCGAGCGCGGCGGGGGCGCACCCGAACGGTGACGAGCGGCTGCCGGTGGACGGCCTGGGCCCCAGCACCATGGGCGTCCTGCGGCTCGCGCATCTGCTGGCCAGGACACGCGGCGAGATCGTCAGCACCTACACCCTGCTGGCGGCGTTCGGCGCGCTGGACAGCGAAGTGCTGCGCAGCGGGATGTACGAGCAGGGGCCCGCCGGAGAACGCGCCTTCCGGCGACTCTCCGGAATGCTCACGCCCCGCCGCGCGGATCTGTCCCCCCGGGTCCACGACATACTCGCCCGGGCCAGGCCGCACACCACCGCCGACGGCACCCCGCCCCGCCACATCGACGAGACCGCGCTCCTGCTCGCCCTCCTGGAGGACGAGCGGTCGTCCGGCCGCACACTGATCCGCAGGCTCGGCCTCGACCCCGCCTCCCTCGTCCAGTCCCTACGCCGGACCCCCTGACCCACCCGGGCCGACGGTCGCGAGGTGGGCGAGGCCGCGGGTCGCCTTCGGGTCGTCCGGCCGCAGGGCCAGGACCCGGGTCCACTGGTGCCGGGCCTCGGCGGTGTCACCGAGGGCGAGGCCGGCCAGGGCCAGTGCGTTGCGGGCCTCGGTGTCGGCGGGGCACCAGTGCACCACCGCGGCGAAGCAGTCCCGCGCCGCGGCGAGGCGGCCTTCGCGCGCCGCGGCCAGCCCCCGGTTGAACAGCAGGGCGGGCCGGGTGTGGAGCCGCGCATAGCCGGACAGGGGCGTACGGCAGCCCGCGCAGACCTCCGCCCCGTACGCGTTCTCCCGGCGGCACAGGGGCACCGGGCAGTGCACGCCCGCCGTCGTGGACGTCATCAGGTGGCCTCGGGGACGGAGCCGGGACCGGGCCCGCCCGGGCCGCCGGACGAGCCCAGACAGATGTTCTTCAGCTGGAGCAGCCGCTGCCGTTCCTGCGCGGCCTGCGACTGGACCTGCTGCGGATCCCGGGCGATCAGGGACCCCAGCCCGCTGAGCCGCTGCCCGATGTCCTCCACCTCCACGCGGTGCGCGGGCGTGGCGGCGGCGGACGCCTGCACCAGCCTGCGCACCTCCGCCAGGGCCTCCTCGGCGGCCCCCAGCATGGCCGTGGCCCGCTCCGTCTCGCTGATCGGCTGTTCCTTGCGCTGCTGCCGGAACGCCACGGTCCGCAGATGGTCGAAGATGTGCTGGAGCTGGGTGATGACCTCCGAGTACGACCGCTGGTCCCCGGCGGTCAACGCCCCCTCGCCGTGCTCGCGCTGGGCCTCGACGGCGAGTGCGATCTCCCGTTCGTCGTGCGGGGTCCCGGTCTCGGCGCCGACCATCGTCACATACCGGTTGAGTTCGACGCAGTCCTTGACGAGCCGCTCGAAGTCGGCCCTGGGCGGCTGCAGTTCCCCGCCCTCGTGCTTGCGGACGGAGTCGGCGATCGCCTGCATCTGCTCGAACTCATGGCCGGCGATCGCGGTCTCGCCCCGGTCGACCGCCGTCATGAAGGCTTCCTTCGCCATGTCCATCTGGACCTGCTTCACGTTCCGTTCGCCGGCGGGCAGGAACTCGACGTCCTCCTCGAAGCGGCGCAGCAGCTCGGCGACCTCCGCGCTGCCCGGCAGCCCGGCCTCCGGCGGCACCTCGACGACCGCCTCGAACGGGTGGTCGCCGATGGAACCGCGCACGGTGATGAGCGCGTGCACGTCCATCTCCACGTCGAGGTCGATGGCCGTGCCCCGGGGCGTGGAGGACGGCACCGGCACCTTGATGACCTGGATCTGCCGGGAGTGCTGGAAGAGCCGGAACTCCACGGTGGTGGTGTCACCGGGGTGGCGGAAGTCGTAGCGGTCCTTGAACGGCAGCGGGCGCAGCGCCGGGACCAGCACATCGCGCTGGGTGCGCCCCTCCCGGGTCACCTCCAGCAGGATCGGCTTGGCGTTGATGGCCGCGCTGGTCGTACTGCCCCCGGGCTTGGCCGCGGTGACCCGGTCGTGGACCACCGCGCGTCCGACGGTCGCCAGCAGTTCGCCGTCGGCGTCGAACACGTCCACGGTGAGCAGACCCTGCGCGTCGGGCCGCACGGGAATGCGGGTAAACGCGAAGCCGCCGTCCGCCTTGATCGGCGCCTCGTCCTCGTACTCGTCGGTCGCGAGCCGCACGGAGCCGCCCGTGAGATCGAGACCCGGATCGAGCGCCTCGACCGTCCCGCCGACCACCGTACGGTCCGAGGCGGTGACCACGGTGCCGCGGAAACTCACCCGGACCGTCCGCTCCTCGTTCAGGATGTCCAGGCCGCCGACCGCCGCGGCCCGCACCGCCGCGCCCAGCGCGACGACCGTGTCCACCTGCTCGTACACCGGCTCGGCGCACTTGGCGCGCGGCGCGCCCGGGTCGGGGTCGGGAGAGCCGGGGGCGAGCGCGCAGAACCGGCTCCGCACCATCTCCCGGACCAGCGGCAGATGGGTGGACCCGCCGGCCAGGATGATCTGGTCCACGTCGGCCAGGGTGATCCCGGCCTCCCGGGTCGCCTGGTCCAGCGCCTCGTCGCAGTACTGGAAGGTGCGCTCCAGGACGGGCCGGGCGATCGCCTCCAGCTGCGCGCGGTCCACGACCGTGTCGATGACGACCCGCTGCCCCTCCTTGTCGGTCAGCCCGCCGGAGTCGCGGAGCATGAACTCCGTACGGTCCGACAGCCCCTTCTTCACGGACTCCGCGAGGGACCGCAGCCGCCGGAAACGCAGCCGGTCCTCCGCGTCGTCCTCCAGGTCCAGATCCATGGCCCAGTCGTCGTCGAGGATCAACTGCTGGAGATGGTGGGCGAGTTCGGTGTCGATGTCGTCCCCGCCGAGCATGGTGTTGCCGCTGATGCCGAGCACCTTGAAGTCGGCGGCCTTGCAGCGCACCACGCTCACGTCGAAGGTGCCGCCGCCGAGGTCGTAGACGAGGAAGACACCGTCCCGGATGCCGGTCCGCCAGCAGTGGTAGCTCGCGGCGGCCGTCGGCTCGTGCAGCAGGTCCACCACCCGCAGCCCGGCGCTCTCCGCCGCCTTGCGGGTGGCGTCGATCTGCGGCTGGTCGAAGTAGGCCGGCACGGTGACCACGGCACGGTCGACGACCCAGCGCACGTCCGGGGTGTCGAACTCCGCGACGTCCTGCTCGATCTGCCGCTTCATCTCCTTCAGGATCTCCGCCGAGATCGCGACGGGCGTGCGCTCCTCGCCCGCCAGCGTCACCGTCCGGCGCGATCCCATCAGGCGTTTGACGGAGGTGACCGGTTCCGGCTCGCTGCCCACCCGCGCGAACGCCTTGCGCCCGACGACCAGTTCACCGCCGCGGGGACTGAGCCACACACAACTCGGTGTCGTACGGGCGTTCATGGCGTCCCGGTGGATCACGATGTCGGTGTCGGTCGGATTCATCACCGCCACCGCGCTGTTGGTGGTCCCCAGATCGATCCCGACGGCCTTGCTCACGTACTGCGTCATACGTCGTCCCCTGCGTCCTGTGCTGCGTCTGCCGCGGCCACGGTGTCCTCCGTGTCCCCCGCCTCGTCTGCCGGCGCGCCCGACGGGGCGCCCATGATCACTTGCCCCAGCCGTACGACCGTGCCGCGGTCGAGCACGATCGGCTCCACGGTCTCCGCCACCACCTCGGCGGTGAACTCGGGCCCGTACCGCCACCCGGCGATGTCGACGACGTCGGCGACCGACTCGTACGGCTCGCCGACGGGGTCCCGTGTGGTGATGCCCGCCGTGTGCAGGGGCTCCCGCACCTGCTTGCCCGCCACGGCGAGACGGCGGCCCAGCGACCTGTCGCCCGCGGCCTCCAGCGGACCGGCCGCCGCCCGGGCCAGCTGCTCCAACCGCGCCACGTGCACGGCCAGTTCGATCAGGACCTGACGGGCCGCCGCGGTCTCCTTGCGGACCCGGTTGCCCTCGTCCTGGAGATCGGACCAGTACCGCTGGAGCAGGACGGCCATCTCCCGGCCGGGGCTCACCGGGTCCGCCGCCTCGGCACCCTCGGGGACCGGACGCGGCTCGAACTCGTCCCAGCCGACCGGAGTCGAGCCGACCGGAGTCGAGCCGACCGGAGTCGGGTCGGCCGGAGTCGGGTCGGCCGGGGGCGGGTCGGCCGGGGCCGTGCCAGGGGCCGTGTCAGCCGAAGAGGACATCGCGTGCCTCCAGCGGGGGGCGCTCCAGGTACAGCGGCACCGGGGGACGGTCCAGGGCGGGCCGGATGTCGACCTCCGGTGGCGTCAGCATGCCGTCCAGCAGCCGCCGGGCCACCGCGGTGAGATCGAAGTCCGCCGCCCGGGGCGCCCCCGCCGGGTCCGGCCGGGACGCGAACACGACCGGACGGCGGCCGTACTGCTTGGCGAAGTCCTCCCACCGCTCGCCCCGGTAGTCCGCGCCCGGAGCCTCCAGCAGCGCGTGCAGCCGCCGCTTCCCGGGCGGGCCCATCAACTCGTCCTTGGCCCACTCGGCGAGCGCGCCCGCCTCGTGCGCCCCGGTCAGGGAGAGCTCCCGGAAACGCTCCGCCACCTCCTCGTCGTCCGCCGACAGGGAAAGCCCGAGGACATGAAAGGGATTCGGCTTCATAGGACTTCTGTCTCTCCTGTCTCTGCTGTCTCTCCTGGTGCCGCCGGGTTTCCTTTTCGCTCTCCTGGCTCTCCCCGGCCGGTCCGAGCCCTCGTCGACATCCCCGCCGGGCGGCCAGGACGTGTACGCGCCCTGCTCCAGAAGCTCGGCCGCGTTGTCGTCGCCGGGGTCCCATCGCAGGGCCTGCCGGTACATGTGGGAGGCGGAAGCGCTGTCGGCCGCCACGAACAGCCCGAGGTACTTGTAGTGGATGCACAGCGCCCGGTTGCCCGGCAGATGGCCCTTGCCCGGAGTGCAGAACGGGGCGAGCCCGTCGGCGAACTCACGTGCCCTGCCGATCACCTTGCGCAGTTCCGCGGTCCGTTTCATCTGGTAGAGGCAGTGCTGCAGACTGTTGTGCCAGTCGAGCGCGGTCCGCAGCAGCCGGGGCAGCGGCACACCGAGACCGGTCAGGGGTCTCAGCGCGTCGATACCGGACTCGTAGTCCTTGTCGATGCCCTCGGCGAGCCCCTCGATGGCGACCGGGTCATTGAGCGCCTTCTCGGCGGTCAGGACCGCCTCGGCACACCACTCGTCGGTGACCGCGCCGGCCAGCGCCGAGATCTCGGCCCAGCGCCGCGCGTCGACCGTCACGGACCAGCCGAAGCCGAACTCGCCCAGCAGGCCGCGCACTTCGGACTCGTCCATGCGCACGGCCACCAGCACCCGCAGATGCAGCCGGGCGGTGTCCCGCTCCCCGGCCCGGAGCGCCTCGGCGCCCAGTCTGCGGTGCAGGGCGAACAGTTCCCGGCACACCGTGGTACGCAGCAGGGTCTCCTCCTCGGGCGCGGCGGGCTCCTCGCCGTGCTGCTCCCAGAACCGCTCCGAGGCCAGCAGCAGGGTCCACAGCACGGTCGCCCGGGCGAGGTGCCCGCCCCCGTGGACGGCGTCCGCCGGTCCGCCCAGTGCCGTGCCCCGGTGCAGCAGGGCCAGGGTGTGGTGGAGACGGACGTCGTACGCCCAGGTCCGCAGGCCGTCCGCCCAGCACCGTTCGACGCGCGGGGACTCGGCCGTCCGCAGGGCGTCGGTCAGTTCGGGATCCGCGCGGACCGACGCCTCCAGGGCCGCGTAGCGGCCGGGCCGCTCCCAGGGGACGGGCTCCCCCTCCGCGCCGGGGAAGACCCGGTCCAGCAGACGGTGGACGCAGGTGTCCAGCTCCAGGCCTCGCGCGAGCGCCTCGATCCTGCCCCGGGAGGGCAGCCGACGCGTCGTGGGCCCGGCCGGCCGGAGCACGGCGGCGGCCCGGTGCAGGAACCCGGCGCCGCGCAACAGCTCCCCGGCCCGGTGGGCGGCCACCGCGAGATGGCAGAGCGACAGGACGTACCGGGTCCGGACCTCACCGTCGTCGCGCCCCTCCCGCTCCGCCTCCCGCAGGGCCCGCTCCCACAGCTCCGCCGCCGTCGCGAAGTCCCCGAGGGCCGCCGCGCAGTTCCCGAGGACCCCCGCCCCGACCGGAGCCGGCTCGGCCCCCGCGAGCCCCTTCACCCACTCCAGCAGCCCCTGCCCGTCACCGCCCCGCCCTCGCCCCCGCGCCCCACCGCCCTTCCGCCGTCCCGACGGGCCACCGGCCCCGCGCCCGCCCGCCGCGCCGCCACGCGCACCGCCCGCCCTGCCTCCCGCCGCCCCGCTCTCCGCGGCGTGGGCGAACAGCGCGGGAAGGAGGTGGGCGAGGTCGGTGACCGTGGACAGGTCGTAGTGGGGTGCCGCCGCGGAGAGCAGTTCCAGGGACCGCAGGGGGTCGCTCTCCACGAGGCCCGCCGCGTGCACGACCCGGAACAGTGCCGCCCGCTCCCCGGCTCCGACCGGCGGCGGTGCCGAGGGCGGACGGCCCTCCAGCGCGTCGGCGAGCACACCGCACAGCTCACCGTCCGCCGGCGCCGCCCTCAACTCCCGTACGGCGGCGGCCCGATCGCCCCGCGTCAGCTCTCCCACGGCGGAGGCGAGCGCCAGCACCGGCTGTGTCCCCGGCCGTGTCCGCTGCCGCGGCACCGCCCCTTCGGCCGGGCTCCGCTCGTCGGACAGCCGCCCCTCGTCGGTCGGTCGCGCCTCGTCGGTCGGCCGTACCGTGCCGGACGGGCCCGTCTCGTCGAATCGCGCGGTGTCGTCGAATCGCCCCGTCCCGTCCGGTCGCTGTCCCGCCGGGGCCGGCGGGTGTCCGGTGGGTGAGTGGGCCAGTGCCGCGGCGCCGGCCCGGTCGGCGAGGGTGTGCAGCTCGGGCAGGGGGTGACGGCCGGCCAGGGTCCGGACCAGATGGGCCAGGGCGTCCCGGCGGTAGGGCGTCGTGCCGCGCATGCTGGCCGCGGTGAGGGCGGTGGCCAGGACGGTCACGGCCTCGGGGGGCGGGTCGTCGGACTCCTCCAGCAGCGCGACCAGCCGCCGGCACAGCTCGGGGTCGGCGGTTTCGGGGTCCTCGGCCAGCAGCGCCAGCCCGAGGACCCACTCCGCCCAGGGGTGCTGCCGCACGGAGGGGGACAGCACGGCGGGTCCGTCGCCGGACGCGACGGCGGTGGCGTGGGCGACCGTCCGCGCGGCCCGCTCCAGCACCGCCGCGTCCGCCGGCACCGCGTCCGGCGCGGTCGCGAGGGCCCGGCCCAGCTCCCTGGCCGCCCGCCGCGCGTGGTACGGCGCGTCCTCGGGGTCCTCGGTGCCGCCCTCCCCGGCGAAGCGGTGCAGCCGGAGCGCGCCGAGCGCGTACGGCACCTGCGGCAGCCGGTGGGCCGTCAGCCGCCCCAGCCCCTCCTCGACCACCCCGTCCGCCGCACCGCCGACCGCCTCGGCCCACACCCGCAGCAACTCCGCCTTCTCACCGCCCAGTCCGGCGAGCAACCGCCCCGCCCTCGCCGGACGCAGCTCCTCCAGGTGGTGCGCCGCCAGCACCAGCACCGCCCGACCGTGCCCGAGCGAGCGGGCCTCCTCCAGCAGCCGCCGCCCCTCCTCCGGATTCCGGCGCAGCGCCAGCAGCCCCGACCACAGCAGCCGGTCGGCCCGCGGCAGCCGCCGGTACAGCGGCTCCGTGAGCAGTGCGGCCATCTCCGCCGCTCCCGTCGCCCGGCCGTACGCCGCCCCCAGGACCGTACGCAGCGCCTCCAGCCGTCTCGGCGCGCCCCGGCCCTCTGCGGGCAGTACCGCTTCTCCCCGGTCCGGCGGGTCGGGGCGCCGGCGGCCCTCGGCCAGGTCACGGCGGACCCGGCCGACGCGCTCGTAGCCGGGCGGCACGGCCGCCGCCGCGTGTTCGGCGGCGGTGCCGGTCAGCGCGTGCGGTTCGGTGTCCAGCAGCAGGCGGGCCAGCGCCCAGTCGTCCGGGTCGCCGGTCATCCGTTCGATGAGGAGCCGGAGTCCGGCGCGGTCGCCGGTCAGATACAGCGACCAGGCGGCGTGGTACCGCCAGGCGGCGGCCGGGGACTCGCCCCGGGTGAGGGGGACGAGGAGATCGCGGGCCCGCGCGGCGTCACCCTCCAGCAGTCGCAGACGGCCCCGGGCGTAGTCGAGCCAGGGGCCCACCTGGTGGGACGGGGGCGGCGCGGCCAGCCGGGCGGCCGGGACGGGAGGCGGCCGGTCGGAGTCCTCGTCGAACCAGGCCAGCACCCGCCCGAGTCGGGCCGTGGCGGCGAGGCCGGGTGCGGCGAGTTCCTGGCCCCCCGATGCCTGGCCCCCCACGCCCGCGTCGGCCTGCTCCGCCGCGTCGAACGCCCACCCCGGGACCTCGGCGGCCAGGCCCGCCCGGATGCAGGAGAGCAGGAGCCCGAGGAGCGCGATCGTGTCGTGGGGGTCGGCGATGCGGGCGGCCAGGAAGTGCGCCCGGGCCGCGTCGAGTTCCCCGGTGACGCGCAACGCGTGCAGCCCGGCCGCGCGGTCCGCGCCCGGCAGCCCGGTCGCGGCCAGCGAGGACGCCTGCCGCAACCGCTCCGCGTCCGAGGAGAAGTCCACCCGCAGCACCTCGGCGGCGAGCGCCAGCACCGCCGGGGGCCGTGGCCCGGACCGGCCCAGCAGGTCCGCGCAGACCTCGATCCGGGGCGCGTCCCGCGGTCCGGAGCGGGCCAGCTCGTCCGCGACCGAGGCCCTCGCCGTGTCCCGCAGCGACTCCGTCCAGTACAGCCGGGTCAGCAGGTCGCAGGCCGGCGTCTCCTCGCCGCGTCCGAACCGCGCCGCGGCGAGCGGCCGTACGGCCTCGTCGAGCGGAACGCCGTCACCGGCCCCCGCCACGCGCCCGGAGAGCGCCTCCAGCGCCCCGAAGTCGTCCTCGGTCAGCAGCGGCCGGTACGGCGGCCCGGTCACGGACCGTACGAAGTCGACGTAGAACGGGGCGACGGCCTCGGGGCGTCTCTCCCACTGCGCCCAGATCCTGCGCAGCTTCGTCAGACCGCTGTGCGGATCGGGGTCCTGGAGAGCCGTCTGCCACTGTCTGCGCAGTCGGCCCGAGGACGAGAAGAAGTCACCGAAGGACGTGGGCGCGCTCATGACGTCGTCCTCACCCCCTGTCGTTCTCGCGTCGCAGCAGATCCTCGAAGTGTCGGGCCTGGTAGCCGTTCCCGGCCCGCCGGTAGGCGTCGGCCGTCCGTGTCAGCAGGGCGTGACGCTCCCTGCGGGTCCGCAGCAGCGCGCTGGCGCGCACCAGCTGCCAGGACTCGGCCAGCCGCCGGGCCGCGCCGGCCGGGTCGCCGCGTGTGTCGAGCAGCCCGGCGAGTTCGTGCAGCAGCGCCAGCCGGACGGCGGGGGAGGGGTTCTCCGCACCGGAGTCCAGACAGGCGCGCAGGGTGTCGCAGGCCCCGGCCGGGTCACCGGCGGCGGCCTGCTCACGGGCCCGCTCCAGCGCGTTCGCGCCGGGCGGCGGACGGCGGGGCCCCGCCTCGGCCTCGGCCAGCGCGTCCAGGAGCTCCGTCGCACTGCGGAAGCGCCGCACGGGATCGAACTCCAGACAGCGCAGCACCACGGCGTCGATCTCGCGGGTCACGGTGTTGTTCAGCCGGGACGGCGGGGCCGGCGCCCGGCCGTCCCGCTTCCGCCGGTACAGCCAGTCGCCGTGCAGGGCGTCCGGCAGCTCGGGGGGCGGCACCAGATGCTCGTAGGGGTGCCGCCCGGTCAGTCCCTCGTACATCAGCACCCCGAGGGAGTACAGGTCCGAGGCGGGCACGCTCTCCCCCTGCGAGGTCTCCGGCGCCATGTAGGTGAGGGTGCCGGCGACTCCCGGCACGGTCCCGGACTCCAGCAGTCTGGCGGCCAGGCCGAAGTCGATCAGCCGTACGGTCAGATCCGTGCCGAGCAGGACGTTGTCCGGTTTGAGGTCGCGGTGCAGCAACGGCTGGTCCAGGGCGTGCAGTCCGCGCAGCGCCACACAGATCTGCCGTGCCCAGAGGAACAGCTGCTTCGCGGAGACCGTCCGCCGGCTGCTGAACTGGTCGGCGAGGGTGGTGCCCGGTACGTACTCCATCACCAGGAACGCCCGGCCGCCGGCGTCCCGGGCCAGGCCGCCGTCGTACACATGGACGAGGTGGCGGCGGGCCTCGGCGTCGGTCATGCCGTCCATCGCCTCGGCCAGCCGCAGGACGTCGGAGAACCGGTGCCGCGCGTCCTCCTCGGTCATGCCCGTCTCCCGGGAGATCTTGCAGGCGACCCGCCGCACGGGCCGGCCGAGGATGCGCTGCTCGCTGAGGAACACCGCGCCGAACGCGCCGCCGCCCACCCACTCGGTGAGCAGATACCGGTCGTCGATCACCTGTCCCTCGAACGACCGCAGGTCCGTCCTGGCGCCACCTCCACCGTCACCCATGGCCCGCTCCGGCCGAGTCCGTCGGACCGGTCGTGCTGTCGTCGGAGGGGACGAAGCGGACGTCCGTCCGCGGCCCGCGTCCGTCGGCACCGGCGGACCCCTCGGGACGGAAGTCCAGTTCGATGCGGGCGCAGCGCCGGAACTCGTCCTTCCTGCGCTGCTGTTCGAGCAGGACCGGGCTCTCGATCAGGTCCGAGAGGATCTTCGCGACGATACGGCCGCCCTCCTTGCCGCCCGACGTCTCGTTCAGCAGATGCCCGCGCGCGGCGGCGTGGTGGATCAGCTCCTCCGGGACGACCAGCTCCTTCTCCCGCTTGTCCCGCCAGAACGCCCGCTGCCGGTCGACGAGTCCGCGGCAGATCGCGGTCATCGCGTCCAGGTCCAGCGGCCGGAACACGATGATCCGGCGGATCCGCGCCAGGAACTCGGGGGAGAAGACCGGCCCGCCGTGCGCGCCCCTGCCGACCTGGAGCAGCGCCTCCTTCACCCGGGCGACGATCTCCTCCTCGGGCCGTCCCTCCCGGCTCATCCGGGCGATGATCTCCTGGCCCGCGTTGGTGGTGAGGATGAAGATCGCCCGGTCGCCGTGGGCCTTGACCCCGCGCTGGTCGATGATCCAGCCCTCGTCGAAGAGATTGAGGAAGGGCCGCCAGACCTCGGCGTGCGCCTTCTCCGCCTCGTCGAGCAGGAACACGCAGTACGGGTCGGCGTTCAGCTCGTTGACCAGCCGGCCGCCGCGCTCGAAGCCGATGTATCCCGGCGGGGAGCCGATGATCCCGGCCACGCTGTGCGCCTCGGAGAAGTTCTCCATGGGATAGGTCTGCAGGCGCTTGGAGGAGGAGTAGAACCCCGCGACGGTCTTCGCCAGTTCGGTCTTGCCCGTCCCGGTCAGACCGGCGAACAGCATCACCGAGGCGGGCCCGCCGCTCGCCCCGGCCACGCCCGCCTTGATACGGCGCAGTTCGTTCGCGACCACCTCCAGCGCGTCCCGCTGGCCGAACACCGAACCGCCGAGGGCCTGTTCGTAGTCGATGCCGTCGTCGCCCGTACCGGCGATCTGCCCGGCGGGCACGCCCGACACCTCGGCGATGACCCGCACCACGTCCTCGGTGTCCACGACGGCCCTGGTGTCCCCGAGCTGTGTACGGCGGTAGTCCAGGTCCTCGCAGGCCCGGCGGAGCACCTTGACGGCGGCCAGCGGCAGCCGCTGGGCGAGGACGTAGTCCCCGGACAGCACGACCGCCCGGTCGACGACCCGGTCGGCGATCTCCGTGCCGAACTCCGTCTCCAGCGCGTCCGCCGCCTGCCGGACCATGTCCCGTGCCGTGGCCCGGTCCGGCTCGGTCATGTCGATACGGGTGGTCAGTTCGCGCAGCGCGTGGTCGGCGGCCAGCAGATCGTCGTACTCCTGGGACGAGAGAATCCCGACGAGATGGATACGGCGTTCCTTCAGCGCGCTGCGCAGGGCCTGGACGTGGTCGGTGCCGTGGGGGCCGCGGAGCATCGCCCCGAGCCCGTCGAGGCAGACGATGAGATCGGTGCGGCCGGCCACATGGGCGATGATCCGGGCGAGCTTCGCGCCGCTCTCGGAGTCCGGTACGTCACGGCAGTCGACGCGCAGCAGGCGCTTGCGCCGCAGGAAGGGCAGCTCTCCGGCCGCCGCACGCCTGGCCAGTTCACGGACCAGGGTGGTGGTGCCGACTCCGGCGGGGCCGGTGATCAGCACATGGTTGTCGGTCGTACGGTGCAGGGCGCGGCCCAGGGCGTCGAAGTAGCGCTCCAGATGCCGGGCCGCCGGGATGCCCCGGGTCCTCGCCAGCCACGTCAGGTCCTCGGCGGGGGGCGAGTCGGCCGGTAACCGGAAGGCGATCTCGCGCGGCCCCGAGGTACGGGCCTCCCTGACGGACTGGGCGAGTAACTCCCGCATCCGCGCGAGGTCCACCCGGAGCGGATCCGTCCGGAACACCGAGGCGAGCCGGGGCGGCGGGTCCTCCAGCAGGGCGTCCAGGAGATGCGGTGCGTCGATCTGTTCGGCCCCCCAGACCGTGGCGGCGCGCCGGGCCCTGCGCAGCAGGTCGAGCAGCGGCTCGCCCAGGCCGTCCCGGTGCAGCGGGGGCGCCTCCTTGCCGTGCTGGGAGATTCGGAAGGCGCCGGCCAGCAGCTCCGCGACCTTGGCCAGGCCCAGTTGGGGCGGGATCTGCAGCCGTACCAGCCGCTCGGTCAGCCCCTCCGTCTCGCTCAGCAGCGCGAGGAAGCAGTGCGGGGGCAGCAGCCGGTCGTACCCCAGCTCGCCCGCGCGGTCGGCGGCCTGTTCCAGAACGGCCCAGGCGTCCGCCGAGAACTCCTCGGAGCGCAGCCGCCCGGTGTCGTCCAGCAGCGGGGGAGGAGTCTCGGTGGCGACCCGCACCTGGTCCCGCAGGGTGCGCGCGGCGCCCGTCGTGTCGAGGATGCGCAGGAACCGCCGGTCACCGGCGTCGGGATGGTCCAGGACATGGGCGACGAGCAGTTCGAGGCAGACGGGCCGCAGCAGGTCGGGGTCCCGGGCGAACTCCACGGCGAAGGCGTCGAGGGCGGCCAGCGTCTCGGGGGCGAACCGCTCCCGCCGCCCGTCGAAGTCGAAGCCCTGGCCGTCCGGGGTCCCCGGGTTGTACGCGGCGACGGTCTCCAGCAGATGCCGCGGCCGGGCGCCCTCGGCGAGCGCGAGCGCGAGGCCCGACAGCACCGCCTGGTCGCCGGAGTCGATCGCGCAGTGGAGGATGTCGCTCGGGCGGACCGTCCCCGAGCAGCGCTGGGTCGCCGCCGAGAGGACATCGATCACCCGTTCGTCCAGCAGGGTGTGCGGAGTGAAGATCCCCTCCGAGAAGAGCGACAGCACGACAGCATCCCCGTACCCGTTCCCGGCGCCCGTCTTCACGGAGCAGGCCGGAGCCAGTGGCAGTTTCCCCGTTGCCCCACAGTCTGGCACGCGGCACGACGACACCCATGGCCAATGGACGACATCACCTCGATAGGTTCACAACACCCCGGTACCGCCCGGCCGTCACGGCGTCTTCGGTACAGGGGTCTTCGATGCGGGGGTCCGGGGGCGCCGGTGCGGGGCTCAACGCGCGACGTGGCGCTCGATCCAGTCGGCGGCGGCCCGGCGGAAGATCCTCCGGCTGTCCGCGCGCAGGAAGTCGTGGCCCTCGTCGCGCAGGATCAACAGAGCTGCCTGCAGCCCGTGTTCGCGGGCCGCACGGACGAACTGCTCGGACTCGCCGAGCGGCACATTGGTGTCGTGCTCGCCGTGGACCGTGAGGACGGGCACGCGCAGCGCGTCGACACGGGTCATCGGGGAGAGCTCCCGCAGCAGTTCACGGTCGCGTTCCGGGTGCCCGTACTTGTGCGCGGCCGACTCCGCGATCCAGGGCTCGGTGCCGGCGTAGAAGGTCGCGAAGTCGGACATGCCGCAGGCCGCGACGCCGGTCCGGAAGAGGTCCGGGTGCCAGACGAGCGAGGCCATCACCAGGTAGCCGCCGTACGAGCGGCCCATGACGGCCAGCCGCCGCGGGTCCGCGAGACCGGCCACGACGGCGTGGGCCGCGCAGTCGGCGACGTCCTGGATCGCGGCGAACCGGCCCGTGCCGAGGTCGGCGTCGACGAACGACCTGCCGTGCCCCGACGAGCCGCGCACATCCGGGGCGAAGACGTCCAGGCCCCGGCCCAGCAACTCGTGGTAGAGCGGGTTGAACACCGGCCGCTCCTGTTCCTCCGGGCCGCCGTGCAGATGGATCACACAGGGCGCGGGTACGCCGGGCGCGCGGCCCGGCGCCCGGTAGTACCAGCCGCTCAGCGGCAGCCCGTCGCGGGCCGCGGGCCGCAGGGGTACGGGACGCACGGGCGGTCGGCCGGGCGGGACGGCGTCCTCGTCCCGCGACGACCACTCGGTCCGCCGCGCGGTGCCCTCGGACCACCACCACACCCCGGGGCGGCGCTGCGAGCCGGACAGCGCCAGCACCAGCCCCGCGCGCCCGTCGACCTGCGGGATACGGGTCACCACCTCGTGCGGCAGCGGCACCGTCTGCTGCGGCCCCACCCGGGCCGCCCCCTCATCCGCCGTGACGGAGACGACCTCCAGCTCGGTGGCCCCGCGCACGTTCCAGGACAGGGCCGCGGTGCGCCCGTCGCGTGCGAAGGCCAGCAGCTCCAGCCCGCAGTCCGGCCGCTCGGCGGCCACGGTCAGCCCCCGCCGCTCACCTTCCTCGTCCAGCCGTACGGCGAACAGCGCGGCGAACTCGCGTG
The DNA here is from genome assembly GCF_020010925.1 of Streptomyces griseiscabiei. NCBI lineage: Bacteria > Bacillati > Actinomycetota > Actinomycetes > Kitasatosporales > Streptomycetaceae > Streptomyces > Streptomyces griseiscabiei. The sequence continues at coordinate 1,669,194 of NZ_JAGJBZ010000002.1, forward strand.
CCGCGTCGCTGCGCAGCCACACCGTCGCGCCGTCCGGGGAGAACCGGCCGATCCACGGGTCCCCGTCGGCGACGTGCAGCGCGAACGTGGTCCGCAGATCGGCCGTCCGCACGACGAGCGCCTCACGCCGCCCCCGAGGCCCCCGCCGGACCAGCGCCAGCCGCCCGTCCCTGCTGAGGTCGCACACCCGCAGGGTCGCGGCCCCCCGCTCCACGGCCACCAGGACCGGCGCCGCGACCCCGAGCGGATCGACGCAGTAGGCGGCGAGCCCGCCCTCGGCGGTCCCCTGCGGGGCCGCCTGGGCGTCCGCGCCGCCGGGTTCGGCGGGTGGGCCCGGCGGGGGACGGGGCGGCTCGTTCTCGGTGTCGGTGGCTCCGCGTACCCGGCCCGTGGGGGCGGCGTCGCCGTGACGCGGGCCGCCCAGCAGTACGGCACGGCCGTCCCGGGTGGTCCAGCCCGCCGGGCGCGGGGCGGTGTAGGTGCGCGGGTCGGCCAGGCCGGGTTCCGCGGGGACGGGCCCCTCCTCCGTCTCGGTCCCGCCCGGCGCGAGGACCGGCTCGGCGACGGTGACGGCCACCGCCGAGCCGTCGTGCTGCCAGCAGCCCAGGTACGCGGAACTGCCGGGTTCGGCACCGGCGAGGACGCGTCGGCCGGTGCCGTCGGGGCGGACGCACAGCACCCGGGTGTGTTCGCCGCCGCCGGGGGCGGTGGTGTAGGCGATCCAGCGGCCGTCGGGCGACCAGGCCACCTCCTTGACCGGGTGGGGGTCGGAGTCCAGCAGGTGGACCTCGTGTCCGTCGACCGGTCCGGTCCACAGCTGGGGCACCCCGCCCCGGTCGCAGATGAACGCCACGTGGCGCCCGCTCGGGTCCACGGACGGGTACCAGCAGCCGTGGGACCGCAGGGGCTGCGGCGTGTCCAGCGGCCCGGCGGTCTCGGGGAGCGGGACCGGCACGGGAGCGGTGGAGGCCGAGGTCGGCGTGGTGGCCGTGCGGGCGGGGGCGAGGGCGGAGGTGTGGTCGTGGCTGGGGCCGTGGTTCGCGTACCGCCACGGCATTCCGTCCAGGGCGTCCTCGGCGACGGCGGTCCGCCCGCCGGGATCCGTCGGCGAGGGCTCGGGCGCGGGTGCGACCGGGGCCGGGCCCGGCGGAGGGCCCGCGGCCGACGTGGTCCCGGTCTCCGTCCCCGTGCGCGGGAAGCGTGCCTCGGCTTCGGGGGGCCATGGCTCCCCGCCCCGTCGGTCGTCCTGCCCGCGTGGCCCCGGGCCCTGGTCCTCGTGCATGGGGGCCTCATGCCCACGTGCCTCCGGCCCAAGAGCCCCCCGCTCATGGGCTCCTGGCCCAGGAGCCCTTCGCCCATGGGCCCCCGGCGCACGCGCCCCCTGCTCCCCGGTCACCTGATCCCGTGGGTCTGCAGCCATATCTCCAGCAGAGCCAGCTGCCACAGCGCGTTCGCCCCGCGATGGGTCCGGTGTTCGTCCGGGGCGGAGAGCAGTTCGGCGACGTACGCGTCCTGGAAGACGCCGCGCGAGCGGGCCTCCGGCGCCGACAGGGCGTCGCGGACGCGCCCCAGCACGGGGCCGGCCATGTGCTTGACGGCGGGGACCGGGAAGTAGCCCTTGGGCCGGTCGACGACCTCGGCCGGGAGGACCCGCCGCCCGGCGGCCTTCAGGACCCCCTTCCCCCCGTCGGCGAGCTTCAGTTCCGGCGGACAGACGGCGGCCAGCTCCACCAGCTCGTGGTCGAGGAACGGCACCCGCGCCTCCAGCCCCCAGTCCATCGTCATGTTGTCCACCCGCTTGACCGGATCGTCGACGAGCATCACCTCCGCGTCGAGCCGCAGCGCCGCGTCGAGCGCGGTGTCGGCCCCCGGGCGCGCCATGTGCTCCCGGACGAACCGCCCGGACGCATCGTGATCGGCCAGCACGGACGGCTGAAGCACCCCGGCGAGGTCGGCGTGCGCCCGGTCGAAGTACGTCGCGGCGTACGCCTCGGCCGCACGCTCCCTCGGGGCCGCGGCCATCTCCGGATACCAGTGGTAACCGGCGAACACCTCGTCCGCGCCCTGCCCGCTCTGGACGACCTTCACCTCCTTCGCCACCTGCTCCGCCAGCAGGTGGAAGGCCACCACGTCATGGCTGATCATCGGCTCGCTCATCGCCTCGATCGCCGCGTCCAGCGCCGTGGACACCCGGTCCGAGGGCACCATCAGCTGGTGGTGCTCCGTGCCGAAGTGCCGGGCGACCAGGTCGGACCAGCGGAACTCGTCGCCCTCCTCACCGCCCTCGGACTCGAACCCCACGCTGAACGTCGCGAGATCCCGCTGCCCCTCGTCGGCCAGCAGCGCCACGATCAGACTGGAGTCGAGGCCGCCCGACAGCAGCACCCCCACGGGGACGTCGGCCACCATGCGCCGGCGTACGGCGGTGCGCAGCGCGTCGAGCACCGCGTCCCGCCAGTCGTCCGCGCTCAGCCCCGCGTCCTCGGGCCGCCGGGTGTACGACGGCTGCCAGTAGCGGGTGTCGTGATGGCGCCCGTCCGGCTCCACGACCCGCACGGTGGCCGCGGGCAGCTTGCGCACCCCGGCGAGGACCGTGCGCGGGGCGGCCACGGTGGCGTGCCAGCTCATGTACTGGTGCAATGCCACCGGGTCGAGCGAGGTGTCCACCCCGCCGCCCGCCAGCAGCGCCGGTAGTGAGGACGCGAACCTCAACCTCCCCGGCGCGTGCGCCAGATACAGCGGCTTGATGCCCAGCCGGTCACGGGCCAGCACCACCCGTCCGGTGGTCTGCTCGGCGATCGCGAACGCGAACATGCCGTAGAAGCGCTCGACACAGGCGGTGCCCCATTGCTGGTACGCCTTGAGCACCACCTCGGTGTCGGAGCCGGAGAAGAATCGGTGCCCGAGACCGCGCAGCTCCGCGCGCAGCTCCTTGTAGTTGTAGACGCAGCCGTTGAAGACACCGGCGATCCGTCCGGCCGGGTCGGTCATCGGCTGGGCCCCGCACTCGGACAGGTCGATGATCTTCAGCCGGCGGTGCCCCAGGGCGACGGCACCCTGTGACCACAGGCCGCGGCCGTCCGGTCCCCGGGGCGCCAGGCGGTCGGTCATGCGCTCGACGGCCGCGAGGTCGGGCCGTCCGCCGTCGAAACGGATCTCACCGCAGAGACCGCACATCAGACCGCACCCCCTCGCAGGGCCCGCCGTCCGACCGCGCCCGGAGACGACGACGGACACGGCGCGAGAGACGGAGACGAGAACGGAGACGAGAACGGAGACGGTGACGAGAACGGCGACGGTGACGGAGGCGGGGCTCCGCCCGGACACGGGCCGGTCCGACGCGCGTTCGTATCGCTGTTGGCGCTCTTGCTGCTGGGCATGCGAGCCACTCCTTGATCACCGGGGCACCGGGCGCCACGGGGCGGGAGACGGGTTTCTCCGTCAGGTTCTCCACGCCGTGACGTGTCGCGGACGACAGCCGGTACAGGCTTCACCACTGCAACCGCCACACAGATCTCAGCCGCCGACGGACTCCACCGAGTACGCCGCCGAAGCCTCCGCCGGCCCCGCCCCCGCCGCTCCCGCCGCCGCGACGGGCCGCCGGCGTACGGGTGTCGCGGCACCGCCGCCCCGCCCGCGCTCACCCCGGGTCTCGGCGGCCAGCGCCCCGACACAGGCGGACAGCCCCTCCTCCTCGGCGACCCCGCGCAGCCGGTGGGCCGCGCTGCCCCGCGCGAGGGCCTCCTCCAGGAGAACGCGTACCGTGTCCCAGTCGCCCAGGGCCTCCAGGGTCGGGCGCAACCGGCGGAGCACATCGCGCAGGACGGTCGGGGCGGGCGCGGCGCGCCGGGTCACCGGGTCGACCAGCTCGCCCTCCAGACCCGATTGGGCCGCACGCCAGACCGCGGCCCGGAGCCATTCGTGCCGGCCGTCGCAGACCCGCTCCGGCCCGTCCAGCCGGACCCGCGCGTCCTCGACCAGCGCCCGGAACAGCCCGGCGATGAGCACCACCGTCTCGATGCGCGGGGAGGCGTCGCAGACGCGAAGTTCCAGGGTCCGCTGGTGATCGCTCGGGCGGAGGTCGTAGTAGACCATTCCCGAGTCCTTGATCACGCCGGAGCGGATCAGTCCCTCGATCGCGGCGTCGTAGTCGTCGGCCCCGGCGAAGCACCCGACGGGCCCGGCGGTGGGCCAGCGCTGCCACAGCATGGTCCGCCAGCTCGCGTACCCCGTGTCCGTGCCGAGCCAGAAGGGCGAGCTGGCGGACAGGGCCAGCAGCGGCGGCAGCCAGGGCGAGACCGCGCACATGATCCGCACGGCCGTGTCCCGGTCGGGTACGTCGACATGCACCTGCGCGCTGCACACGAGGTGCTCGTCGGCCACGCGGCGGTATTCGTCGACCATCTGCCGGTAGCGGAAGTCGGGGGTGGCGTCACCGGGCGTCAGCCGGGCGAAGGGGACGGTCCCGGCCGCGACGACGGCCAGTCCGAGCCCGGAGGCCGCGCTGTCCAGCCGCCGCCGCGCTCCGCAGAGGTCGGCGTGCAGGGAGTGCAGGGAGTCGTGCACCAGGCTGTTCCACTCCACCGCCGAGCGCTGCAGTTCGGGCTTGAACTCGGCTCCGCGCAGCCGGCCGAGGACCGTCCCGGCTCCTGGTACCAGCCGCCCGCTCTCCGCGTCCAAGACATGGAACTCTTCCTCTACGCCCACACGAACGGTCACGGCCTCTCCCTCATCCGTTACCCGAGATCGTCCGCCGGTCCGAAGACCCGCGGGGATCCTGCGTCGCCCGAGTTCCCGACAAAAAGATAAATAAGCCTCACCGGTACCTCAACCGGAACAGTGGTCCCAGGTCGGCAGGTCACGGGGTTCGAAATCTTGTTCCCCGTTCGCCTGTGTCAGCTCTCTTGACGTGCCGGATTGCCCAGGTCTAGCGTCTGCCCGACTTTCCGAACGTTGTCCGAAAAATCGAACAATGTGGTGGCGACAGGAGATGCGCATGTCCGCGGTTCTCTCCAGACTCACGGCGATCCTGATCGCCGCGTGTCTGCTCCTCACCGGTCAGGCCCTGACCGCCCCGGACCGGGCCGTCGCGGCCGATCCGGGGTATCTGATGACGCACTTCATCGGGGAGGGGGCGACCGGCCAGCAGATCTACTTCTCGCACAGCGCGGACGGTCTGCACTGGAACGACCTCAACGGCGGCGGGATGACGCTGCGCTCGACCGTGGGCACGCGGGGCGTACGCGACCCCGCACTGGTCCGCTCACCCGACGGCTCCAAGTACTGGATCATCGCGACCGACCTCTGCATCGACTGCGGCCAGTCCTGGAGCGACTCCATCAACAACGGCAGCCGCAGCCTCGTGGTGTGGGAGTCGACGGACCTGGTCACCTGGTCCAAGCCCTGGCTGCTGAACGTGGCCGGCCAGATCCCGGACGGGCGCAACGCGTGGGCGCCGGAGGCGATCTGGGACTCCGCCACCAACAGCTATGTCCTGTACTGGGCGACGAACAAGCCCCTCAACGGTGTGACGAAGCACCGCATCTACTACGCCCGCACCACCGACTTCCGCACGATCACCACGCCGCAGACCTACATCGAGCGCCCCGGCAGCCAGGAGATCATCGACACCCAGATCGTCGAAGTACCCGCAGGCGTCGGCAACTTCCGCTACATCCGGGCCTCCGGCGACGGCCAGATCACCATCGAGGGCAGCAACTCGATCCTCGGCACCTGGACCACCCTCGGCAACCTCTCCGGCATCGGACTGACCGGCTCGCAGGTCGAGGGCCCGATGTGGCTGAAGTTCCGTGACCGCGACGAGTGGGCGCTCTACCTCGACCAGTACGCCGCCGGCAAGGGCTACATGCCGGTGCTGACCACCAGCCCGTCCACGCCCGCCACCTCCGGTTCCTACCGGCTCCCGGCCGCCGGCACCTTCGGCCTGGGCGGGACGAAGAAGCGGCACGGCTCGATCCTCAACCTGACGGCCGCCGAGGAGACCCGCATCCAGACACGCTGGGCCGACGTCCCGGGCCGGCGACTGCAGTCCTTCAACTTCCAGGACCGCTACGTCCGGCACGCCAACTTCGACGTACGCATCGACCAGAACGTCACCAACGACGACGCCCGGTTCCGTACGCGGCCCGGTCTGGCCGGTACCGGCACCGTCTCCTTCGAGTCGGTGAACTTCCCCGGCCACTACCTGCGCCACGACGGCGCCGACTTCCAGCTCGTCCAGAACGACGGCACCGCCCAGTTCGCCGCCGACGCCACCTTCCGCCAGGTCGCCGGCCTGGCCGACTCGACCTGGTCCTCCTACCAGTCGTACAACCATCCCGACCGCTACATCCGCCACTACGCCTTCCAGCTGAAGCTCGAAACGATCACCAACGCGACGGGCCGCAGCGACGCGACCTTCCGCCTGGTCGGCTGACCGGCTGACCGCGAGCCCGCCCCCGCCCTGCCGACGCCCGCCTCACGGAGGGCGTCGGCAGGGCACACCTCCGCCCGGCCGGGAACCCGAGCGGCCCGCCCCTCTTCAGGACGGTGCCTGGGGCCCCAGATGGATGGACCCATGGATGTCGCGCGCCTGGATCAGCGGGCCGTGGACCGTGCCGCCGACCTCGTTGCGCACCTCGCCCGGGCCGGTGGCGGAGAGCGCCGTGAGGCTCTCGGCCTGTGCGCGCCAGGCGTCGAGCGCGGCGCCGAAGGCGGCGTCCCGGGCGGCGCGCAGGGTCAGTGCCTCGGCGAGCTGCTCGGCCCGGGCGGTGTCGTCCGCCGTCCGGGCCAGCGCGTTCCACTCGCCTTCCCCGCGCGGTTCCTGTCCCTGCGGCCGGCGGGAGACCAGATCCCGCAGCGATGCCCAGAGCTGCTGGCCGGCCGCTCCCGCGGTGCCGCCCGCCAGGGCCATCAGCAGTTCCGGTGCGAGCGGGTCCACAGGCGACCTCCGTCGTGGGTTTCCAGCACCTTGCGGTCGGTTCGAGAATAGAGGGCGGGGAGCGGACGGCCCAGTCCCCCTCACACACCGCCCGGGGACCGCGGGCATGCGCGACGGCATCGCGGGTACGCGCGCAGATGCAGGGGGAATGAGGACGGGACACGTGGGATCGGATGCCGAAGGCGACGGCTCTGGCGCGCCGGACGAGTACGTGATGCGCGCCGGGTACGCCCTGGACGGGGACAACGGCTGCATCGCGGACGCCCGCCACCACGCCGTCGCGTTCCTCGACCGGGCGCGCACCGGGCACCAACTGCCCGTTCCCGTACGGGCCAGGGACCTCACCCAGCTCGTGGTCAGCGAACTGGTCACCAACGCCCGCAAGTACGCCCCCGGCCCCGTCCTGCTGGAACTGCGCATCAAGGCCGACAGCGTGGACATCGTCGTCTGGGACAGCGACCCCACGGTGCCCGCGGCACGGACCACCGACCCCGACCGCGTGGGCCAGCACGGACTGGAGATCGTCAAGGCGGTCGCCCAGCACCTCTCCATCGACCAGCAACCGGTCGGCAAACGCGTCACGGCCCGCCTTGCCCTGACATGACGCGCCGACCGCTCTCACGCCGACCGTGATGGCCGCGCTGTCCCGCCGGCCAGCAGCACACTCATCCCCAGAGGGACACCAGCCCGCGCGATACGCGCGAAGGTGGCCATGGCGACGGGCCGTGTCATGTCGCTGTCGATGAGGCGACCGTGGACCAAGCGGCGCACCGCCTCGCGCCGTCACCTCGCTCCGGCCTTCACCATCACTTCGTCCACCTCGTCGTCCGCCGACTCCTCCGCTTCGCCGGCGGCCTTCTTCCCGGCGCTCCCGTGGCCGCTGATCACGGCGATGAAGGCACCACCCAGCATCAGCAGTGCCGAACCGCTCTGCGCCCAGGTGAACGACTCTCCGAGGAAGAGGAACGAGAAGAGCGTGCTGAACAGCGGCACGGCGAACATCATCACCGAGGCCGTGGAGGCACCGACGTCACGGATGCCGCGGACGTACAACAGGTAGGCGACGGCCGTCGGACCGATCGCCAGATGGACGGCGTTGATCCAGAAGCCGGTCGGCAGCCCGCTCCACCGGACCTCCCCGAACTCCGGCGCGGCCATCACCGCGAGCGCCAGGGAGCCGGCGACGGTCGAGTACATCACCGCCTGCAACGGATCCATACCGACCACCAGTTTGCGGTTGAGCAGGGTGTACACGGACCACACCGCGGCACCGACGAGGAAGACGGTGTCACCCATGAGCCGCTCGGGGCCGCCCACCCCGTGGGCGGTGGTGGTGACGAAGAACAACGCCGCCCCGCCGGCGCCGATCACCAGCCCGAGGACCCGCACGGGCCGCGCCGACTCCCGTCCGGCCAGGATGAGGACCACGGTCGTGATGACCGGGGTCAGCGCGGGGAACATCACGCCTCCGTCGCTCGCCGGGGCCATGGTGACACCCCAGAAGAACAACGCGTTGTACCCGAAGACGCCGACGAGGCCGGCCACACAGGCACCGATGACGGCCTTGAGCGGTGGCGCCTGCCGTGGGCGCTGGAACAGGGCCATGAGTAACAGCACCGCGGCGCCGCCGCCGAAGCGGAACAGGGCCGCCACCTCATGGGGGACATGCTCGACCGCGTACTTCGAGGAAGGAAAGGCGCTGCCCCACAGCACCATGGTGAACAGTAGCCAGCCATAAGCCCCAGAAGCCCTGGCGTTCATGTCGAATCACGCTCACTCGTCGTCGAAATTCGGTCGATGGTTCGGTGGAAGGTCCAGCCACGCGCGATAGGCCGAAGTTCCTGCGCTCGGCTACACCGAACGGCAGCCAGGGGCTCTTGGTGGACTGCGTGGTCATGGCCCTCTTCCTGCGTCGTGGTGCACGGAGGAACTTGCCGGACTGAACGGTCGGCAGAGTCCGTGACTCTTGACGTCTCCGGCCGGAATCCTGGCAGTTATTGCGAAGGATCGCCATCGTGTCCGAAACATATGCGGTAGGTTCTCCGGCATGCCGAATTTCGATGAGATCAATCGGGGTCTGTTGGCCGAACTGCAGAAGAATGCGCGCCGCTCGAACCGGGAGCTCGCGCGCACCCTGGGCATCGCCGACTCCACATGCCTGGAGCGGGTGAAGAACCTGCAGCAGAGCGAGGTGATCCTCGGATATGGCGCCGAGGTGAACCTGGAGGCCCTCGGACGGGGGCTGAAGGCGATGATCGCGGTGCGGATCCACCCCAAGAGCCGGCACGCCGTGGAGTCGTTCCGGGAGTTCGTCCTCGGGCTCGACGAGGTGCTGGACGTGTTCGTGGTGTCGGGGAGCGACGACTTCCAGGTGCTGGTGGCCGTTCAGGATCCGCAGCATCTGGAGGACTTCGTCCTGGACCGCATCGCGCAGTTCCCGTCGGTCGCGGACCTGTCCGCCTCTCTTGTCTACGAACACCTGCAGCGACGCCCGGTGGAGGTCATCGAGCCCAAGCCGAAGCGGCGCCGCCCGGACGTGTCGTGGCGCTGACGTGTCGTGATGTGGACAACACCACACCGGCGACCGGACCGGCGGCTCGGTGGGTGGTGCGGTGGCCGACCATCTCGTCGTCCTCGCCGGCGACGAACAGCGACGGCACCGACAGCCGCGCGCAGGCCGCGACCGGGTCTTGGGCGCATGTCGGATGGATTCGGGCCGAGGCCGAACCGGGTCAGGGTCTCGACGTCGTGTCAGGCAGGCGCCGGTGCGCCAGCCCGCCACAGGGACGCGCATGACCCCGAGCCCGTCCGGGATCGCCAGGACCGCGACTCACTACCTGTCCGGAGAATCCCGAGCGCTCCGACGTCAGCCGATGTCGAAGAGATTCGGCAGGCCGAGGCGATACCGGGTGCGGTCGTGGCGTTTGAGGGGCTCGAGTTCGGGGGCCCGGTGCAGCGGGGTGACCGTGCATCGCTCGGCGGGTGAACCGATCTCGTCCAGCAGGGCGTTGACGGCCTGTCGGGCCGAGGTGTTGGCGCCTTCCATGGTGGCCAGGTCGATGGGTACGGCCACGTAGTCGCCGGAGAGGAAGAGGTTGGGGATTCTCGTCGCCGAGCGCGGGCGGTGGTGGAAGGTCCCCGTCGGATGGATCAGCAGTTGCTCGTCGTTGACCGGGTTCGGGGTGCCGAGTCCGTCCACGGCCGGATCGAGGAACCAGGAATGCAGCACGGAGTCCTTCAGGACCGTACGGCCGCTGTCGTTGAGCGACGCCTTCAACTGCGCCCACACCTCGCGGGCGACCTCGGTACGGGTGCACTGCTTGGCCGTCTTCCCGTACAGGATGCCCGGTCTGTCCCACTCGGAGACGTCCACGGACAGGCAGTCCGCGACCGTGCCGTCGCCGAAGTCCGCCGGGAAGTCGTGGCGTGGCCAGTGCTGGGCCTGGGCGATCGCGGTCAGTGACCAGGGCGAGTCGATGAGGTCCAGGTGGCCGTGCAGGATGGGCGTGCGTTCGGTCAGATAGAACTGGATACCGGTCATCCAGTCCGTCTCCAGCCGGTCGCACGCGGCCAGTTGGGGGTCGGCGGCGCGCACGGCGGAGTTCCAGGTGCGGCGCGCGTGCTCGACCGGCATGGCCGAGACGTAGTGGTCGGCGGTGACGGTCCGGCGGGCCCCCTCCGGGTCCGCCATGACGGCCCCGGAGATCCGGCCCGCGTCCAGGGTCAGGTCCCGTACGGTCCAGCCGACCCGGAACTCGACGCCGAGCGACCGCAGATGGGTCACCCAGGGGTCGATCCAGGCCTCGTTGGTGGGCCCGTCGAGGATCCGGTCGAGCGGTCCGTCCGCGCCCCGGCCGAGGAGGTTGAAGGCGAAGGCCTCCAACAGGGTGCCCACGGTACGGGTGCTGGCCTCCTCGGCCTTGGTGGCGACGATGTTGCGGGTGATGCCGACGGCCAGGACGCGCTGGTAGTCGTACGACATCCGCCCGGCCCGTACGAAATCCCACCACGGTGTCCGCTCCCACGCCTCGTCGCGGCGTTCGTCGCAGCTGGTGAGGAAGACCAGGAAGCGGTCGGCGAAGTAGAGGGCCTCGTGGAGGGGGAGGTTGAAGGCGGTGTCCAGGACCGAGGTGAGGGCGCGGCGGATCTCGTCGGGGGTGAGTTCGGCCGGTGTGCTGCCGGGCCAGGGCAGGGGAATCCGGATGTCCTCACGGCCGCCCGACCGGGCGAAGAGCATCTCCTTGGGGGCGACCAGGTTGTCGTGGACACCGCCCGGGTTGCCGGGGAAGGGGATGCGCCGCATGGTGTCGGGCAGGTTGTGGTAGATGCCGGGGATGAAGCGGAAGCCGTGCTCCCCGGGCAGGGGGTCGCGACCGCCCGTGGCGCTGTCCGGTACGTCCATGCTGCGGGCCTTGCCGCCGAGCGCCTTGCGTTCGTAGACCGTGACCCGGAAGCCGCGCTCGGCGAGTTCGTGCGCGGCCGTGAGCCCGGCGACGCCTCCGCCCAGTACGGCCACGCTCTGCGGGGCGGCGCCGCTCCTCGCCGAGGCCGGCCGCGGGACTCCGAGCGCGACCCCTCCGCCGGCGGCCGCGGCCGTGCCCAGGAACCCTCGGCGCGTGGCGTCGCCCATACCCACCCCTTACCATCGGTAACAGTCGGCGCCCGAGGATATGGGCGTCACCCCCATCTCGGAAGGCGACCGACGAAGCCCGCACCACTTTGGCTTGATGCCGTATCGCCGGCCGTGGGCACGAGTCCCGTCCGCCCGTGGGTGGTTACCGTGTCTGCCCGTGGATGGTTGCCGTGGTCACCCGCGCAGGGTGCCGTTGACGATCAATCGTGTCGCCCGTGTGTGCCGTCGGCTCGGACGGCGGCCGAACGCTGGTCGAGTCTGCGGAGTGCCATGTCCCCCCACTGGAGGTTCTCCCGCTCGAACGACATTCCGCGCAGCAGGGTGAGGTACGGGCCGACGCGCTCGGCCTCGGCGAAGTACGCCTCCTCCGAGCGCCCGTCGAGCAGACGCTGCCGCAGCCGCTCGTAGCGGGCGAGCTTGGCGGTCGCCCACTCCATGCGCTCGGAGACGGACCTGCGGACCGCCTCGATGTCGCCCGCGTCCAGGCACTGCACCTTGACCAGCAGTTCGTCCCGGATCACCGCGGGCTTGCCCAACGGCTCGGCGGTGTAGGCGTGTACGGCCTTCCGGCCGGCCTCCGTCAAGGAGAACAGCCGCTTGTTGGGGCGGCGCTCCTGCTCGACGACGCGGGCCGAGACCAGTCCCTCGGCCTCCATGCGGTCCAGCTCGCGGTAGAGCTGCTGGGGCGTCGACATCCAGAAGTTGGCGACCGTCGTGTCGAACGCCTTCGCGAGGTCGTACCCGGACGCCTCGCCCTCCAGCAGCGCGGCCATCACCGCGTTCCGCAAAGCCATGGCCACACGCTAGCACCGTTGCGAATAATCAACGAAGTGACTGGAAGGCCAAGGCAGGAGCACGCCCATATTCGCTATGGACATGGCATCCTCCCCCCTCTACTCTCCACTCCACCTATTCAATTTTTTGACTACAGAGGTGACCCATGCACCCGTTCCGCAAAGCCGTCGAGAGCGGCGACATGGACGCCGTGGCCGCGATGCTGGCCGACGACGTCGTCTTCACCAGCCCGGTCGCCTTCAAGCCCTACCCGGGCAAGGCGATCACCGCCGCGATCCTGCGTGGCGTGTCCCGCGTCTTCGAGGACTTCACCTACACCCGTGAGATCGCCAACCCGGACGGCCGCGACCACGCCTTCGTCTTCACCGCCACCGTCAACGGCAAGAAGCTCCAGGGCTGCGACTTCCTGCACTTCGACGAGCAGGGCAGGATCGACGACTTCACGGTGATGGTGCGCCCGCTCTCCGCCGCCCAGGCACTGTCCGAGGCCATGGGCGCCCAGTTCGAGCAGATCGCTCAGGAGGCCGCCGGCCAGTGACCGCGGCCCGGCTGTCACGGTGCGGAGAACAGACCCGGACCCTGAGGGGAGGAGCCGTCGGCGCGGACGCCGCCCGTGACCCGCAGGAACTCCAGCTTCTCCGCGTCGGCGGAACCCGCGGCCACCGTGTAGACGACGAGCCGGATGTCGCAGCCCGGGACGGTGAGCACGTCGCAGTCGCAGATCACCTCACCCACCTGCGGATGTACGACGGTCTTGCGGGCCGAGACATGCGGTCCGACCGCGCCCTCGTCCCACAGCCGGGCGAACTCCGCGCTGGCGGAACACAGTTCCCCGACGAGGTCGTTCAGCGCGCGGTCGCGGGGGTAGTCGACGAGAGCCGTACGCAGATCGGCGACGAGGGCCGTCCTGAGGGAGTCGCCGTCCTGGAGCACGGGCCAGGCGGCGAGCCGGCCGGGCCCCGTGGCGAAGACCGCCCGCACCAGGCTCCGCTCGACGGATGTCAGTGCGCTGGGGTCGCCCATCAGCACCGCCCATGACGGGGTCCAGGACAGCAGGGTCCAGTCGGCGCTGAACACGCCCACGGGGAACTCCCCGAGGCGGGCCAGCATCCGCTGGACCCCGGCCGGCACGTGCGCGGAGACCGTTCCCTCCTGGGGCGGGAGGAGGCCGGCCAGCCGGTAGGCGTGATCGCGCTCCGCGGGCTGCAGTTGCAGCGCCCGCGCCAGGCTCGCGACGACCTGCGCCGAAGGGCTCGTGGCGCGGCCCTGCTCCAGGCGGACCACGTAGTCGACCGACAGCCCCGCGAGTTCGGCCAGTTCCTCGCGCCGCAACCCCACCGCACGGCGCCCGGGCCGCGAGGTCCGCCCGACGTCGACGGGGGAGAGCCGGTCGCGCCAGCGGCGCAGTGCCGTGCCAAGGGTCTCGTCCACTCGGTCATTGTCTCCGCCGGGCCGTCGTCGTGCCTGGTACTGGCAGTCCTACCGTCGCGGAGGGCACTGGTTGTCCATACGTCACGGGCCGAGAGTGAAGGCATGACGACAACATTCATCACCGGAGCCAACAAGTCCCTCGGGTACGAGACCGCCCGCCGACTGATCGAGGCGGGCCACACGGTCATCGTCGGCGCTCGCGATCCGCAGCGCGGTCAGGCGGCCGGCGACGCACTCGGTGCCCGTTTCGTGCAGATCGACGTGACCGACGACGCGTCGGTGGCCGCGGCCGCCGACGACATCCGGGCCCGCGAGGGCGGCATCGACGTTCTGATCAACAACGCCGGTGTCTTCGGGCCGCACCTCCCCGCCGACCAGCTCACGGCCGCCGACGCGTCCGCCGTGTTCGAGGTCAACGTCGTGGGGATCGTCCGGGTGACGCATGCGTTCCTGCCGCTGCTGCGCAAGTCCGCGCACCCGGTCATCGTCAATGTCTCCAGCGGCATGGGGTCCTTCGAGCTGACCCACGACACCGGGCGCGCCGAGGGCCGCAACCTCGCGCCGCTCTACACGGCGTCGAAGGCCGCCGTGACCATGCTGACCACGCAGTACGCGAAGTTCTGGCCGGACGTGAAGGTGAACGCGGCCGACCCCGGCTACACCGCGACCGACTTCAACGGGCACAGCGGCCCGCAGACGGTGACCGAGGGGACCGACGCGATCGTCGAACTCGCCACCGTCGCGGCGGACGGACCGACCGGGACCTTCCGCGACCGTCACGGCGAGATGCCCTGGTGACGAGGTGAGACGCCCTGGTGACGACGAGCGTCGCGAGCCGGGGGGTGTGAACCGCCGGTACGACATCTGCCAAGATTATGACGACTGTCATAAAGCGAGAGGTGCAAGCCCATGACCAACCCGGTAGTCCTGGTGGCGACGATGGTCGCCAAGCCCGGCCAGGAAGAGCTGATCGAGAAGACGCTGACGGCGGCGGCGGCCAAGGTGCACGCCGAACCCGGATGCCTGCGGTACGCGCTGCACCGCAAGGCCGGTACCACCGGTGAGTTCGTCATGATCGAGAAGTGGGCCTCGCGGGAGGCGCTGGGCGCGCACATGAAGGGTGCCGTGATGCGGGAGATCGGCGCCGCCCTGGCACAGGCGCTGGCCGGTGCCCCGGACATGGTCTTCCTGGACGCGATCCCGGCCGGCGACCCGGACGTCGGCGCCGTCTGACCGACACGGCGACCGGGTGGCCGGCAACCGGCCGACCCCGGGTTCCCCACGAAACCGAGGAGCTTTCCCATGAAGAGCCTGATGTTCGTCGCGCCCGGCCGGCTGCGCTTCGACGAGGTCGACGCCCCCGTCGTCGTCGAGGGCACGGACGCGCTCGTCCGCCCGCTCGCGGCCACGACGTGCGATCTCGACCACCATGTCATCGGCGACAAGACGCCGTTCTCCGGATTCGGCCCGTTCCCGATCGGCCACGAGTGCGTGGGCACGGTGGTCGAGGCCGGCCCCGACTGCAGGGACGTCGCGGTCGGCGACGTGGTCGGCGTCGCCTGGCACATCGCGTGCGGTACCTGCGCGCAGTGCCGGCTCGGACACACCGCCCGCTGTCTCGCGCACGGCGACGCCCAGTACGGACTTCCGGTGAACGGTGCCTGGGGCGGGACCTTCGACGAGCTCATCCGTGTTCCCTACGCGGACTTCAACCTCGCCAAGCTGCCCGCCGGGGTCGACCCCGTCCACCTGGCCTCCATCGGCGACAACCTCGCCCTCGGCTGGGAGACGGTGATGCCGACCGTCGCCGGGATCTCCGACCCGAGGGTCGCGGTGTTCGGCGGGACCGGCTCCATCGGCCTGTACTGCGTCGATGTCGCGGTCCACTGCGCCGGCGCCCGCACCGTGTACTACGACGACGACCCGGTCAGGATGAAGGTCGCCGAGCAACTCGGCGCCGAGGTCCACGACATCAACGGCAAGCGGGAGAAGGACTTCCACCTCGCGGTGGACGCCAGCTGCGACGCCGCGCGGCTGCGCAAGGCGCTGCTGTCGGTCATGCCGGAGGGCTATGTCAACAGCGTCGGCATCTACTTCGACGAGGTCCGGCTCCCGCTGCTCGCGCTGTACCAGCGCGGAGTCCACTTCCACAACGGCAAGGGGCACGCGCGGCCGAACATGACCCCGACGCTGGAGGCCGTGGCCGCCGGGACGCTCCATCCCGAGCTGGTCACCAGCGGCGTGTACGGCTGGCACGAGATCCCCGAGGTACTGACCTCGGACCGCGCCGGCCACAAGCCGATCTTCGTCCTGGAGGACTGAGGTGCCGGGGTCCGGGGGCCAGGGTCCGGGTCCGGGCTCCGGGGTCCAGCGGTGGGCGGGGCCGTGCGGGGGAGGGCCCGGTGTCCTCGGCCCCGCCGCCTCCGACATCCGACATCGATGTCCCGCTCGGGAAGTCCACCGCGCCCTCGGCCGGAACGACTCCCGACGCCCTGCCCGAGAGGAACCGAACTTGAACCGCCACGCCGCGACCGGCGCCGTGCCCGAACGACCGGCACGGCAGGAACCGGAGCACGAGCGGGCCGCGATCGCCGCACTGGGCCACGAACTGCGCGCCCTGGTCGAGGCGACCGTCCGTACCGCGGCCTCGCCGGCCACCCTGCACCGCGTGGCGGACGGAGTCCGCGGCCTCACCGGGCAGTTGACCGGGCGGCGCCGCGCACGCGCGGAGATCCCGTCGGTGGACGAGTTCCCGGGAGGGGTGCGGATGTACAGCCCCGTCACCGGTGCCGGAAGCCCACTGGCGCCGCCCATGAGCTGCACGCGGGCCGACGGCGGAGTGGCGGGAACCTGCGTCCTCGGCAAGGCGCACGAAGGGCCGCCCGGTTACGGACACGGAGGCATGAGCGCCATGCTCCTGGACGAACTGATGGGCTGGGCCTGCGTGGCCGCCGGGACGCCGGCGATGACCGTCTCCCTCCAGTTGCACTACCGCCGTCCCGTTCCCCTGGAGACGCCCCTGCGTGTGTTCGCCCAGGTCACCGGGGGCGAGGACCGAAGGATCCCGGTGAGCGGCGTGATCACCACCGAAGAGGACCACTCCGAGGTCCTGGTGGCGGCGGACGGCGTCTTCGTGGTGCCGGACCTCGACCGCGTCCGCGCGCTGTTCCCGAGCCTGCGGGCCACCTGACCATTCGTCCCTCGCCGGCCTCCCCGGGGGCGGGGGCGCAGGCGCGAACTCCCGGGTGTGCCCCGGCCCACCTATGGCGGTCGTTATAGAGGCAGGTAGTCTGTGCGGTATAACGACTGTCATAGGGGGATCTCGTGACCATCATCACCGTGAACGCGCCGAAGGGCCGTCTGAGCCTGGAGCAGCGTCGTGAGCTGGCCGAGACGCTGACGGACGCCGTGCTGGTGCCCGAGGTGGGCCAGCACGCCCCGGCGGCCCGGGCCGGGTTCCAGGTGCACTTCGTCGAGCGCGAGCGGGACATGATGGCCATCGGCGGCAGACTGCTGGCGGACGTCGACCAGGAGCTCGACGTGATGGTGATCGACCTCGCCGTCATGGACGCCGCCTGGCAGCCGGAGGTGCGGGCCGAGGTCATCGAACGCGTCCTGGCCGCACTGGCGACGGCCTGCGGGCTGGAGAAGCCGGCGCCTGCCTGGTGGGTCACCTTCCGGGTGATCGACGAGGGCAGCTGGGGCTCGTCGGGCGGCGTGCTGTCGGTCCTGCCGCTGCTGGAGAGCGGGGTGTTCACGGAGAAGCGGGTCAAGGCCGTCCGCGCCGCGTTGGGCGTGTGAAGCCCGGGTTGTCGAGCGAGGGCCGGTCCGGTCCCTGACCGCGGCGAGGACGAGCGGCTGGGGCAGCGGGGTGGCGGGGTGGCGGCGATGCGCACCCGGATGCCGTGGGCGGTCATCTCACACCCGAGCTGGCCCGGCCCCTCCTCAAGATCGCCAGGGAGATCGTCGAGCCGCTGCGCCACGGCGCGTACACCGCGGCCCTGACCCCCGGGCACCGCGACGACGACGTGGCGGTGCTCCTGCGCTACCTCGGTCGTGACCCTGGCTGGAGCGCGTCCTAGGGGTTTCCTTCACAGAGCCGCGAGCTTCCAGGCCGGCCCGAAGCCCGGCGGCGATGTCGGCCATGGGGGCCGGGTTCTCGGTGCCGACATCACACGGAACCGGCCGCACATGACGGCGTTTTGTCCGTGAGAGCACAGTCGACGCTCGGAAATGACACACGGTTGTCATGGAAAGCCGCCCCCTGCCGGCTTCGCGGTTCGGGGTCATCCCCGACATCGTGCCCAACCACACCTCCGACCCGCACACCTGGATCCGGGCTGCCGGGGTCGCCCTCGGCGACGGCACCCTCACGTGGGTCGACGCTCCCGCCGGAGTCCTCGCCTTCCGCCGCGATCCGGTCCTGCTGTGCGTGCGTGGTCAACCTCTCGGACGAGCCGTACCGGCTGCCCGATCACGTCTCCGTCCTGCTGGCCGGCGCCCCGATCGCGGACGGACTCCTGGAACCGGACCATGCGATCTGGCTCCAGGTCTGACGGTTCACCTAGGGGGCGGCGCCCCCTGCCGATTCGCCAGGGCCCCTGCTGCAAGGACCTGCGCACGTTCTTCGGCTTCTCGCTCAGAGCCGGTGAGCGGCTTCGTCGACGAGGTGGCGGAGCCAGATGTGAGCGGGATCGTCGGTGGCGGTCCCGTGCCAGATGGCACTGACGGTGTACTGGGGCATCGTCAGGGGCGGCGCGGTGGCTGTCAGGCCCAAGGCGTCGGCATAGACGGTGGCCGCGTGGGTGGGGAGCGTGGCCAGGGCGGGCAGTGTGGCGAGCTGGAGGGCGGCTCCGGCGAAATGGGTGGTGGAGGCGATCACCCGGCGGTGGAGTCCCTGTGCTTCGAGGAGGTCGTCGACGATGCCGCGCCGGCCCTCGTAGGAGATCAGCAGGTGGGGGTGGGCCAGATAGTCGTCCCAGGTGATCGGGGTCCGCAGCGGCAGCAGACGGGGGTTGAACACGCAGGTGTAGCCGGAGACGAACAGCTCACGGCCGCGGTGGTCGGCACCGTGCGCGGGGGCCGCTGCCACCCCGAGATCGACCTCACCGCGGTCGAGCATGTCGGCGACGGTGTTGCGGCTGGCCTGCCGGACGGCGAGCCGGATGCCCGGCAGGCCCGCGGTGGCGGCCAGCAGGCGGGGCAGCAGTGCCGCCTCCAGATCGTCGGACATGCCCAGAGTGAACGTGCGCCGGGCGGTGGCCGCGTCGAATCGATCCCGGTCGGTCACCACACCGTGGATCAACCCGAGGGCCGGCTCGATGCGGCGGGCGAGTTCGATGGCGCGCGGTGTGGGCACGATGCCGCCGCGGGTGCGGGTGAACAACTCGTCGCCGAAGAGCGCGCGCAGTCGGCCGAGGGCGGCGCTGGTGGCGCCCTGGCTCAGGTGCAGGGCGGCGGCCGCGCGGGTGACACTGCGCTCGCGGATCAGGGCGGCGAAGACGACCAGCAGGTTGAGGTCGGCCTTCCTGAATTCGGTTTCATAGATGTCGATCATCGCAAAGATTAGTTTGCCAGATGGTCTGCGGGGTTCCTACCGTCGACGGCATGACTGCTGCCTCGTCTCATGAGCCCCGCCGAACCGTGACCGTCGCCGTCGCCCAAGCCGCTGCTCCGCTGTTCGACACCCCGGCCGCAGTGGCCCGGGCCGAGGAACTCATCCGCGAGGCCGCCCTCCGGGGTGCCGAAGTCGTCGTCCTCCCCGAGGCGTTCCTCGGGGGCTACCCGAAGGGTCTGGACTTCGGCGTCACGGTCGGCAGCCGCTCCCCGGACGGCCGCGATCTCTTCCGCCGCTACCACGCGTCCGCCATCGAGGTCCCCGGCCCGGAGACCGAAACCCTGGCCGCGCTCACCCGGGAGCTCGGGTGCCACGCCGTGGTCGGCGCGGTCGAACGTCAGGGCGGCACCCTGTACTGCGTCGCGCTCTTCTTCGGCCCCGACGGCTACCTGGGCCTGCACCGCAAGCTGATGCCCACCGCCGCCGAGCGCTACCTGTGGGGGCAGGGCGACGGTTCCACTCTCCCCGTCATCGACACCGGCAGCGCCCGTATCGGCGCGGCGATCTGCTGGGAGAACTACATGCCGCTGCTGCGCACCGCGATGTACGCCAAAGGCGTGGATCTGTGGTGCGCGCCGACCGTCGACGACCGCGACGCCTGGCAGGCCACCATGCGGCACATCGCCCTGGAAGGTCGCTGCTTCGTCCTCAGCGCCAACCAGTACCTGCGGCGCGACGCCCTCCCGGCCGATCTCCACCCCGTCCAGGGAGACGAACCGGACACCGTCCTGATCGGCGGCGGTTCTGTCATCGTCTCCCCGCTCGGCGAGGTGCTGGCCGGCCCGCTGCGCGACGGCGAGGGAATCCTGACCGCCCAACTGGACCTCGACGACCTCACCCGCGCCCGCTTCGACCTAGACACCACCGGCCACTACGCCCGCCCCGACATCTTCACCCTCCACGTCGACGAGTCCCCCCACTCCACCGTCACCGCCGCTTGACCGCACCGGCAGTTGACCGAACGGCAGACCCGCGACGGCTCCGCTCTGCCCGCCCGACCGTCACGCGGTCAGACCTGGCCGGCTGCTGCACGAGGACGGCACACCGTCCCACCTCACGCGGGGCCGTGCGACGGGGGAGGCCGGCCGAAGCGGGGCGGCGTTTCATGCTCCCCGGATTCTCCCCAGCGGCTTGAACGGTGCCTGCGTCGGACGCGTCCGCGCCGCCGGCATCGGTGTGTCGGCGCTCGCGGGCCGTTTGCTCAGAGCCAGTCCCGCCGCTTGAAAATCACGTACAAACTGGCACAAACAACCCCCGTCAGGCCGATCGCGAAGGGGTATCCGAAGCTCCAGCCCAGCTCCGGCATGTGCGTGAAGTTCATCCCGTAGATCGTCCCGACCAGCGTCGGAGCAAACAGAATCGCCGCCCAAGAAGAGATCTTCTTGAAGTTGTCTATCGGAAGGCCCTGACCTGGGGTGATGTGATTGGAGCCGTAGCTGAACTGGGCTGATCCTTCTTTCAGGATGTTTCAGATCGCAACGCAGCTATGTAGTCGATTCTCCCCACGCGCTCCCCAACGTCGGCCGTGCTCCCCAGATTCTCCCCAGATGACCTTCCCGCCGGGAGGCGATGGGGCATGGCGGAAGGCTTCGTAGACGACTCTCCATGGTCACGAAGAGTGGTCATGGTGGCAGGTGCTTGAGCCCTCAAACCATGCAACGGTGTCTGGGCGCCCTGGCTGACCAGCCGCACGCCCTCAACGAGGCCGCCCACGCCCTGACCTGGACGGGCGCCAAGCGTCCCGGCGACTGAACACCCGTGGAATGTCGCTTCCGCGCCGGACACGCCGAGACCTGGTGGGCCGCTGATGCCCGCCTGGGTGGCTACGGCCCCGACTCGCCCCGCTGGCTGATCGTGGCCACCACCGTCCGGCCGCTCTGCCGGAGAGTGCCACCCGGATACTTGGCCACCAACCTGCCCCCGACGCACCCCATGTCACCACCGGCCCGCACCCGCCGGCCAACCTGGAGCCGAGATCTTCCACCTCTACGGTCTGCGGCCCGTGGATCGAGCAGAGCTACAAGCAGGTCAAGGACGAATTCGGCCGGGCCGACTTCCAAGTCCGCTTCGACCGCGCCATCTGCTGCCACCAGACCTTGGTCAACTGCGCCTTCTCCTTCTGCTGGGACCAGTGGTTCAGCCCACCCGGATCCCTGGACTTGACCGTGCTCTGCACCCCCAGCAGCGGTTCGGGGCTGGGGCGACGAAGTCGCGGTCCACCAGGTCCGGGGCCCGTTCCGCGCTCACGTCGGGGATTGTGGTGATCACCCGCTTGCCGCGGACCGCGCCGATGATGCCGAGCTCGCGCATGAGGCGTTCGACGGTGCAACGAGCCACCGCGACACCCTGGCGGTTCAGGAGCCGCCAGATCTTCCTGGCGCCATAGACACGGTAGTTGGCCTTGTACGCATCCTGGATCAGGATCTTGAGCTCACGGTCGCGGATGGTGCGGGCGGCCGGTGTGGCCTGGCGTTTGTGGTGGGCGTAGTACGTGGACGGGGCGATCTTGCAGTCGTGTGCGGTCAGCACGCGGCAGATCGGCTCGACGCCGCCGAAGCGGCCCTTGTGCTCGTCGATGAACGCTACGAGCGTGTGTGTGGCCGGTCGAGCTCGGCCCTGACATTGACGCGAAGAAAGACGCCGCAGCCTTGAGGATCTCGTTCGCCCGCTTCAGCTCGGCGTTCTCCTTCGTCAACCGCTTCAGCTCTGCGGACTCCTCCGTTGTGGTGCCCGGCCGGGCCCCCGCGTCGATCTGGTCCTGCCGTACCCACTTGCGCAGGGTTTCTGTCGTGCCGATGCCCAACTTCTGGGCGACCGCTTTCATCGCAGCCCACTCGGTGTCGTACTGCGGCCGCACCTCAGCGACCATCCGCACCGCACGACGGCGCAGCTCAAGCGGGCATTGGGAAGGACGTGCCATGACTCGATCCTCTCAAATGATCGAGTCCCTATCGAACCCGGAACGGTTCAGTAGGCATGTTGGCTCTGGCCAAGTGGCGTGCCACTGCGGCTGTGGGGAGGTTCGTGTTGGCCCGAGGGACCGTTGGCATCACGGACGCGTCCACGACCAGGCAGTTGTCCAGACCCCTGACTCGACCGACCGGGTTGGTGACCGCCTGCTCACCCGTGCCCATGGAGCACGTACCGACGGGATGCCAGTAATGGTGATGGGACGCGCGTACCCACGGAACGAGGTCGGTCGGACCGGGTGACAGCTCGGAACCGAGGACTCCGCGCAGATCCGGTGTCGAGGCCAGGGCACGCACCAGGTCGATTCCGTCGAGGAGGACCTGGAGGTCTCTGGTGTCAGTCAGGAAGCCGTGGCAGATCAGCGGGGGAACCGCAGGATCCCGGGACCGAAGGCGGACCTTGCCGCGTGAGCGCGGTGTCAGACAAGCGACGGGCAGCACCCAGCGCCACGCGCGGCCTTCGAACGGTGTTTCCGACACGGGGAACAGATGCAGGTCGAACGCCTCTGTCGCCTGACCGGATCTCGCCTTCACTAGAACGGGCTCGTCGGCTGACTGGTGGGCCGTCAGCCAGTGTTCCATCGCACGGCATAGTTCGGGGGTGCCGGTGAACTGGACGTCGACCGTGGGTTGGTCGTGCAGGTTGGCGCCAACACCGGGCAGGGGCACCACTGATGTGATCCCGAGCGCCGCCAACTCGTCGGGAGGGCCGATACCGGAGCGAAGCAGGATCGCCGGCGAGCCGTAGGTGCCCGCAGCCAGCACCACTAGGTCCGCACCGAGGATCTCTTCATCGGCCAACCTCACTCCGGTGACGCGGCCACGGGTGACCAGGAGCCGGTCGACGGTGCGATTCGGCAGCACGGTGATGCTACGACGGACATCATCGAGGAAAGAGAACGCCGAGTTGCGCCGGATGCCACCGTAGGTGGTGCTCGGGATGGTTCCCACGCCTTCGTCGCCGTCCAGATCGTTGACGTCGGACTGGAACGGAAAGCCCGCCGTGACTGCGGCGTTCAGGCAGGCAAGCTGAAACGGCGTAGTCTCCTGAGGCGTTGTGTTGCGTACCCGGAAACGCTCGCTGACCGCCGTGAGTTCCGCGCGCATCACATCGGCGGACCACCCAGCGAGGTGCCAGCCGTCGTAGTCGGCACGGTGTCCCCAGCTGGCGACGCAACCGTTCACGGATGAGGATCCACCGATGACGCGGCCGCGATCGAGAGCGAGCGTGCGGCCGTTCGGCAAGGTCTCGGTGAGGTTCCAGTCATGGCTGGTCG
This sequence comes from Streptomyces griseiscabiei, assembly GCF_020010925.1. Classification (NCBI taxonomy): domain Bacteria; kingdom Bacillati; phylum Actinomycetota; class Actinomycetes; order Kitasatosporales; family Streptomycetaceae; genus Streptomyces; species Streptomyces griseiscabiei. The sequence continues at coordinate 1,692,856 of NZ_JAGJBZ010000002.1, forward strand.
GAAGCGACCACGGCGTCAGCAGATCGGCGGGCCAGCTGCCGTCGGTCAGGGGGCCGAAGTCAGGGCCCGCCTCGACCAGGATTGTGGAGCGGCCGACGCGTGCCGCCTCACTGGCGGCGACGCATCCGGCTGTACCGCCGCCGAGAACGACAACGTCTGCTGTGCGCACACATACCTCCGACAAGGGGTTTCAGGGTGAGTCAGGCTGTGGACATCGGGTAACGCAGCGGGGTTGTTCCGGCAGCCGGTGACAAGGGATCAGGACAGCAGGCGTCGCAGCGCCGGACTTCCGGGCAGGTCATGGTCGGCCAGCCGACCGAGGACCTGGCGGTGATCGTGCATGACCCCGGGTGCGGCGCCGAAGACTTCGAAGACCCTCCCGACCTCGGCCGGCGGGTCCGCACCCGTTCGGCAACTCTCCACCGCGGCGAGCCAACCCGCTGGCAACGTTTGCCACGCGGTGCCCTGGCCGACCCTGGCGAGCGCCGCCCGAGCAGTCCCGATGGTCTGGTCGGCCCCGTCCGCGATCGGCTGGGCCATCACCCGGAGGGTGTGCCAAGCGGCTTTTGTCAGCGGAGTAGCGCGAACGAACAGCTCTGCCGATGGCACCGGTTCGCCGAGTAGGAACAGAGCGGTCACCAATTCGCAGCGGGCCCAGGCACCGTAGAGGTGGAACGCCGCGCGATCGTAGGACGACGCGGCATCGCCTGCGAGGCGCACGGCCGCGGTGAGATCTCCCTGTCGCCTGGCCAAGACGCTCTCGGCCAGGACCACGCTGGCCGCGGCACGGGGGTTGCAGCCGTCAGCAGCCATATGGCAGCGTCGGATGGCGCTCTCCGCCGCATCGACGTCCAATAAATCCGTAAGTGTCCAGGAAAGGGTGGCCAGTCCTGAGGCCAGGCCCCACCGGTCCCCGATCTCTTCGTAAGTCTCCAAAGCGCCCAGCAACAGCGGAACGGCGGCGTCCGGCGCGCCGGCGACCCGCGCTAGGCCGGCGAGTACGCAGTCCGCGTACGCTTCCAGACCTCGGTCTCCGATGTGGCGAGCGATGTCGCGCGCCACGGTGGCCCGTGTCGTGGCTCGAGGTGTCAGGCCGAGAAGGCTGTCGGAGACGGCGGCGTTGATCAGTGCGCCCGCTGTGAGGAACGCACAGGTCGGGTCTGTGTCGCGCTCGCGCCTGACCAGAGCCATGGCGCGTTCCGCGCACGAGACGGACGTGGCGAGGAAACCCATGGGGCGCAGCGTGTGGGTCAACTGAACCAAGCCGCGTGCGACGACCCGGAACTCGCCGTCACCCTGCTGTGCGGCAGCGTGCAGCGCGCGCCGGAACGTACGGAGCGAGGCGCGCAAACTTCCGGAATCCCGCTGGGATGCGCCGAGGTCGACCAGAATCGCCGGTAGCGTGCGGTGGTCGCCGTTCGTGGTGGCGGCGGCCTCCGCTTTGGCCAGCCAGTCCAACGACGTGGCCGCTTCGCCCATCAGCCAGTACAGCCTGCCCAGTCTCATGGCGTTGCGGACCCAGTCGTCTCCCACGGCGACATCGGCCAAGGATCGAGCCAGGTCCGCCGTGACCCGGTACTGGCCGATGTTCTCCAGCAATCCACCGACCTCGTCGAGCACTTCCGCGGCCTGATGGTGATCACCGCTGTTCAGCAGGTGCTCGGAGGCGAACAGCATCGGCCGGACGTCGTCAATGTCACGCGGATCTGCTGTGGCCTTGCTGAGCCGGAGGTAGTGGTCGGCTGCTCTGCGGTGGAGCAAGGCGACGGTGGCCTCCTGCTGTTCGGCGGCCTGGCGCAGGAGATACCGTCGATCGGCAGGATGAAGCGCGACGGTCTTGCTGGTGCGGTCACCTGAGACGATCTGGGTACGGACCAGCCGCCGGACCAGTGACGGCACGTCGAGGCCGGGCGCGAACGGCCGCAGGATGAAATCCACCCCGCCGGTCGCCATCGGGCGGCCGACCACCGCGAGCGCCAACAGCACCCAGCGTGCCGGGCGGTCAAGCCGGGCAAGTGTTTCGGCGATCAGCTCCCCGAGCGACTCGTTCACGGCGGGCATGTCCAGCGTGACGAGGTCATCGACGGTCAGCAGGGGATCGCTGGCCAGCATCCCAGCTATCAACTGCAGTGCGCGGGGAAGGCCGTGCACCGCGGTGGCCAGTCGGCGCAGCACATCGTCCGGTGCGTCAGCGAGTCCGTACTCCGCCTGTGCATCCAGCTCGCGCAGCATTCGGACGGACTCGTCGTCCGGTAGACCGGCACGCAACTCGACACATCGAGTCCTCGGCAGCACGCTGGTGGAAAACTGCACCTGTTCCCGGGAGGTGATCAGGAACGACACCGGGCTGGCGACGAGCATCAGTTCGGTCAGCAGCGCGTCCAGCTCATCTCCACCGGTAAGTCGACCGTTTCCGTCGAGCAGGTCCTCGAGATTGTCCAGCAACACAACGACGTGACGGTCGTCGAGGACCTCCAGCACGGACGCGACGCGCCGGTGGAGTGGGATCGCGCGCGTCGACCAGGTGCGGAACAAGTCCGCGTCACCGGTGAGCTGTGCCAGCTTGAGGACGATCTCATCACTGGAGATGCCGGAGCTCGTACGCGTGGAGAGGAAGACGACTCCGTCGATGCGTGGTCGCGAGCCGCTGTGGAACCAGTGTTGCGAGCGCAGCGCGCTCAGTACACGCGCGGCCAGCGCGGTCTTGCCCACGCCGGCGCGGCCGATGACGGACACGACGCCCACCGAATCGTCTGCTAGTGCCCTGCTGATGTCGCCAGTCTCGTGCACCCGGTCACGGAACAGATGCTGCGGGTCGAACGGCCTGACGCCGACCGCAGGCGCGACGTCGGCCCTCAGGGCCCCCGTACCGTGCAGACCGCTTTCGGCCAGGGCTTCGAGACGGCGCTCCTGCCGTTCTCGACGGGACGACCAGCCTTCCGCCGCCGAGCGGAGTTCGTCGATGCGGGGCTGGAACCGGCCTGGAGCGGACGAGTGGGATTGGATGTCCTCAAGAGCATCCGCCAAGGAGGCCGGCTTGGCCGCCAGCGCCGCGTCGGCTGCGGCGGATACCGCCGCGGCAACTGCCTCACCGACCGCTGAAACCCTGACGAAGCTCCGCAGGTAGGTGGGGAGTGCAACTCCCTCGTCGGCGACGACGATGAGCACGAGTTGTCGGAACACCGCGGCCACGACCAGTTCCCGCGTCGACTCGAACGTGAGAGCCATGCCGTTCGCGACCAACACCATTGTCTGTACGTCGGCGAGGACAGCCGGATTCGGTTTAGGTATCTCGCCGTCAGACACGAAAACACTGCGCGCGGCGAGGCCCCGAACGCGCAACTCGGCGGCGATCCGATCCGCAAGAGTGTCGATTGCGGTGGCCACTACCATGACCTGCCGCGCGGCGGGCGAGTCACTGCCGGCGGCCTGCTGTGCCTCGATCTCCTCAAGCCGGTTCCAAGCAGACGCCACCCGGTACAGCGGCATCGCGAGCACGGTGTCACGTGCACCGCGCGGGCCGGTGACCGCCTCGATCTGGATGCCGACCACGGCGCCAAGTTCGGTGCTCACGATGGGAGCGCCGCTGTAGCCCGGCTCGGCCAGCTCTTGGCTGCGGCAGCGAAACAGCCGCAACGATGCGTCGTTGCGGGGATCGAACGGACCGATGATGTCGCCTGCACCGGCACTGATCGTACGAAGGGTGACGCCGAAGCCGGCACTGGCGAACGAGCCGCGCGGAGCGTGTGCCAGGGCGATGGGCAGCGCCGCGATTCTGCGGTCGTCCAGGTCCACGTCGAGCACGGCGAAGTCGATGCCCTCCGCAGGCTGGTGTGCCGCGACGAGAACGCGTGCCCGTAGCGGCCCGTGGCCGGGGAACGTCACTTTGAGATCGCCAGCCCCGGTCAGCAGGTGGCCAGCAGTGAGGACGATACCCGTGGGCGCCGCCAACCAGCCGGTACCCGAGACCGAGGCGCCACCGACCGAGATCCCGCAGACAGCAGTGGAGAGCAGGTTTGCGAGCACGTCGGCGTCATGCTTCGGTCGCATCGGCCCTTTTCCAGATGAGCTTGGCACGCAAGGTGTAGTCGCCCCTCACCCCGAGCCAGACCGGCCCGCCTTGCGCGGACAGCCCCAGACACACCTCGGCCTCCACCTCCGTGGGACGGTGCTCGACAGGGATGCCCGACAGCTCGCGGCCAACCGTGCCGGCAATGTGTGACAGCAGCGCAGACATTTCTCCGACAGCGCCGTCGACCCGGTCCCGAATGCCGGTCGGTGACGTCATCCGCTCCTCACCGGCGGCTTCGGGCGGTGTCGGCGACAGGTCGCCGGGCAGCGGGACGACCTTCACCGCGTACGGTTGCCCGCCCTCGGTCTGTGACACCACTACGTCCATCGTCAGCACCTCATTCATGGCGATCGACGGGTTCCACCGTCACGAAGGTAGGGAAGTGAGTCGGCCTTCTGTGGTCCAGGCGCCAGCGTCCCGGCGCGCACTCCTGGAAGCCGGCCACGGCGTACAAACCGTGGCACGGCTCGTTGAGCCGGGTCCGGACCAACCGGGCCTCGATCGGGGTGCCGTACTCGGTGATGATGAGGTCCAGCAGCACGTTCTCCACGCCGTAGCCCATGGCACGGCAGCTCAGTACGAACGACTCGATGGAGCGGCGTGCGCGGTGCACGACGGCTGCTGCGACCAGGCCGAAGTCGCCGAAGCGATCCCGCAGTGACGCCACGTGCACGACCTGTTCCGAGCTGGGGTCCGTCATGCGAGACAACGCCTGCTTTGAGAGCCACATACCGGTGGTGTTGAACTGGTTGGTGCGTCGTAGCAGCTCCAGCGTGCGGGGCACATCGGTCGGCTGCATCGGCCCACTGGACAACTGCAGCCTCAGTGCGGCCATCGCGGTCGCCGTGGCCTGCGCTCCGGCTTGGGAGGAAACGAAATCCTTACGGCGCCGGGCGGTTCGGTAGCGGCCGGTGCGGCGCACGCCGTCGCTGGTGACGGTGGTCAGTTCCGCAGCGAGTGACAACCTCCGCCAGACGTCGCGATCGCGGGCGTCAAGGACCGTAAGTTTGGGAAAGGCGCTGGCCAGCAGGGCCCGTTGGGTTGCGTCGTCGTCGATGACGCCGACGTGCTCCGGCCGAATGTCCAGAACCTGCAGGGCCTCGGCCAAGGCGACGGGCTTGGGTTCCCAGCCGCGTCTGACAGTGACGAAGTCCTCCGGGGTGATGTCCGTTTCCCGCCATCGAATAGACTCGGGAGTGCCTTTGCTGAGCCCGATCAAAACGATGCCCTGCCGGGCGAGGCGACGAAGTAGCGCCTGGCGGTCGCGGTGCTGCGTGACCCTGCCTTCGGCCATCACTCCGGACCACAAGGTGCCATCGAAGTCGACAGCCAGGGCACGGAGCCCGGTCAGTGTTACAGCGGCTTCGACGATGTCCTCGTAGGAACGCGCTATTTCTCGGCTCAGCCGACTGGTGTGATGGAGAGAGTCGGGAAGGGAAATCCCCGGTGCGGCCGGCTCGGACGCCTGTCGCAGACCGACGCGTTCGACGATGTCGGCCTCGTCGATGAGCAGCACCCCCGGCCATGTGCGTACTCGTTCCTTCAATACCGCATTCAGCGCATTGATCGCAGACTGCCCGGCCGATGTCAGTGGTGGGAGGCTGGTGATGTCGGCACGTTCGGGCCCCTCTGGCGCGCCGCTGGCATTGTGCAGCAGGATCGGTGCGTCGGACCATAGCCTGATTTCTTCGACCGCATGCCCCACCAGGTCCACAACCCCGTTCACGGTGACCGTGGTGGGATGGCTACCTTGGGACGATTCTGCGAGTAATTGGCGGAAAACGGGCAGTGCATCGAAGGTGAACGGGCTGAATCCGATCATTCCCACAGGGTGACGACCGGCGAAGTCGCGGGCGGCGGCGAGGTGGAACGGGGCACTCAGCGCGCTGCTGAAGTACTGGTGATAGCCGCGGAGACTGATGCCTTTCTCGCGGAGGCTGTCCGTCAGGAAGCACCGCACTCCGTTCATCAGGCAGTCACCGAGCAGGAGCATGTTGTAGCGAATCCCCGGCGCCGTGAGCAGCGGTTCATGCAGATGATCGAGCGTGTCGATTGCAGCGCTCGCGCCGAATCGGCGACTGATCGCCGCGCGTTGGGCCGCGACTAACTCGGCCACCTCGAATCCGAATATGTTGCCGTTCCTCGCGTCGAGAGGGTGCCCCAGTTGCAGGGGGTATCGCTGTAATTCATCTCGATAAACGGCAATGAGCTCGGGTGAAGGGTTTTCGATCAGATGGGCGACCATGTGCAACATGGCCGGCAGATACCGGTCGGTGAATTCCTTGCGCACAGGCGAAGTCGGAGCTGGGCGGCCCGGATCGGCGTTCAAACTCGCGGCCCAGTCCCGGGCTATTGATCGGTTGTTCTGGCGCAGTACCGAGGCGAGCAGGGTTTCACTGGGCGGCATGGCACCTTCCCGTGCTTGGACCGCAGCCGACGTAGGCTCATGATGGCGCACTGTCGGCGCAGCGGCAATGGTGTGTCGCGCGGTCGTCGTTGATCTTGACTGCAGGTCGGACGTAACCGCAGGAAGCGATCGTGTTCGCCGTCTTCGCCTGGACTCGCCGATTTCGAAAACCTCCTTATTGCCTTATGGACACTGTGCGCATCCTCGGGCAGGGTTGCCTGATGAACCGTGGTCCCAACCTCCTCGGCATCCATGTCGCGACGTCCACGGTCCCAGCGGTTGGAGGCTCGCTGTGAGTCAGACCGAACCACATGAACTCATTCGGTACGTGCAAATTGAAACCGGGACCGCCTGCAACTACCGTTGTCGCTACTGTCCCGTGGCTTACCATCCGCGCAGCGGCGGATTTCTTCCGCTGGAGGTCATCGCATCCCTTTCCGTAGACCTGGCCCGGCTTCCGGCGCTGGAGCAGATCTACCTCAACGGTTACGACGAGCCGACCACGAATCCACATCTGGTCAAAGTTTTTGAAATGCTCTCGCCACTGTCTGCAAGAATCGTACTGCTGACCAACGGTACGAGGCTAACCAGGGATCTCGCGGAACGCATTGTGGAGTCCGGAGCGAATGTCGAGTTTGACATACATCTCTCGGCGGCAGATCCAGTCGAGTTCAGGCGTGTTCATCAGAGTCCACTCTACTCGACGGTCATGCGGAACCTCGAGGATATTTCGACCTCACCGGTCGCACGCAGAATGGAATTACATATCAGCATGCAAGGTCGAGATACGCCGGGTGACAACGCGACGTTCACCGCGATCTGCGATAAATTCTCGAATACGCCCTTCTCGATTCACCGATACGATCCGAATGATCGGGCAGGATTGCTGAAAAACGAATATCAAGAAAACGTGTACCACCGATCACTGCGCGGCTGCGCATTGCAGAACCGGACCCTGGAGTGGCTGCACATCAATGCGACGGGGGTCGCCATCCTGTGCTGCCAAGACTACTTCGAGCAGTACCCGATCGGGCGAGTTCCCGACTCGGATCTGATTCAGCTCGCCGCTTCGGCGAGTCGGCTCCGCTACCACTCCTGGACCATGGGGAAGGAGGTCGCACCGAAGGACTACCTGTGCCGACGGTGCGTGCACGCGAAGAGTGACGAGGCGATCTGATGGTGAATTCTGACGAAACAAAAGGATACCCGGACTTCGATACCGTACGGCGTGCGCTCCGAAAGCGAAGAGCAGTTCTCGGTGGCAGCTACCTGGTGCCGGAGTTCCTCTGCGACAGCGCGAGCAATCATTCGAATCCGGTTGATGTAGGGGATCCGTACACTTTTTTCTCCGACCTGTTCGACAGGATTCTCGCCGACAACCGGCACGACGGCGATACTCCGCGGGGAATCTGCAGCACGGACCGAATCTATCAGAGTTTCCCCCGTACCTTCGCTGCTCTGAACGGGCGCATTGGAACCGCCCTCACGCAGATCGCCTTCCTTCCGTTCCTGCGGGACAGGGTTGGAATCACCATCTTCATATGTCTCCCCGTCGGACGAATCGGCCACACCAATCGCAAGGGGGAACGCGGATCGCCATTCGCCGTGAGCAATCCATTCGACATCGACCAGTCGCTGGGTGATCCGCTCCTGCCCGAGGTTCCGGTCGTCGTTCAGTATCGAGCACTGATCCAGGCTTGTGAGCTTCTTGGGATTCGCCCCGGCTCGATCGTTCCCATGGCGACTCTGGCGGTCGACAGCCCGCTGTTCGCGTCAATTCCCAAACTCGGTTTCTGGTGGCGGGCGGAACCTGGAGAGCTCGTATACTGCGCGGCCACGACGCAGGGGATGTCGCGACAACCAGACCTTTCCACCCCGAACATCGATTCTCGAACGGCCAACCGGTTCGTACCGGCGCCCGATGCGAAGGCCGTTACCGCTGTCGAGAACGTGACGGGGCGGCACCACGTTGTTCAAGACGACTCGGACGCCGGGATGGTCACACTGGCCAATGCCTTTCCCGACGTACTTGCTGGTGATGCCACGACTTACACCTGGAGCGACGTGGCCGCCGTCCGCTATACCCGTGGCGATGTACCACCGCCGGCCGGGCGGCGGTGTCCGACGGCGTACGATCCGGAACAGCCGGCGTGGGACCTGATGCCCGCATTGCTCGCCTGGCGCTATCACGAGCTTGGTGAGCGGGTATTCCTCATCGACGTGGGACCGAGTGTCCCTCCGGAACTGCTCCGCCGAGCCCGTTGTCTAGCAGGGGCCTGGCGCCCTGACTTCGCCATGCGCCTCGGCTCCCTGGGGGCCGGGTATCTGTCATCGGTCGACGCCGAACATCTTCTCAGGGATCTACGTCAGGTTGCCACCGACGTGGCAGGGGGCGCTGATGAGGACATGGTCTTCATCAGTGAGGAACTGTGGGATTTCGACCTTCCGGACGCAGACTTCGACGCGGTGTGCGGGCCGCTGATCTACTGCGTGAGCGCGCACACTCACAACCTCCCCGTCTTGACGAGGTCATTGGCGCACCACCTGAGGGTCCTCCAGGGCCGTTCCGGAGGATCTCCATTCCTTGCCGGTGTAGGAAACCACGACACATTCCCTGCTCTTCCCTGGGCCTCCGCCCTGTTGCAGGTCGTCTACGAGTTTCTGCCCGATGCGGTACCGCTCATATTCAGCGGTACCGAATGGGGGGCTGGTGTCATCACTAACAAAGAATTCGGTTTCGACACGGCTCCCGATCTCCTTCGGAAACGTACGCTCCTTGGTGATGAGATTCTGGCTCTTTTCAATGACGTCCCGATCGACTGGCGAGAAGTGGGCCCAGAGTGTCGCCAACTCGACTTGACCGGCCAACTATTGGCTGCATCCCGAGAGCTCGGCGACCTGGCGGGTTGGGAGTATGCGACGTACTTCCCCGAACCGGACCTTGCGCCTAACTGCTTCGGCTACATCCGCCACTGCCCCGAAGCCGGGAGCCGGCTTGTTGTGCTCGCGAACTGGTCACCGGTGGCAACTGTGATTCAGTGGAAGCTGCCCTCCGCGTCTCTGGTGCTCGTGGTCCCGTTTGATGGGCTGCCCCCGTTCCTCCGCACGGACCAGATGATCACGCTGCCCGCACGGTCGATCATCGTGACACTCGACAGTCAGGACGACTTGGCCGGCCAGCCTGCGGCATCGTAGAAGACACGTACGATCTCTTCGTGGCCCATCGGTGAACCTTTCATGGGGTATTCCCCGGCGGGCATAGGCTTTTCCGGTGCACCGGGTGAGCGCGTCGTTTTGGCTGCACTGGCCCTCCTCCAGGACGAAGTTTCCGTCCTGGACCGCGATGGGGTTCTTTGGTACGCGGATGACGGAGGCCAGCAGGTTAGGCGTGCGGACGTAAGGGATGGTGCCGATGCCTGTTTGGTCGGGTCGGCGAAGTCTTAGTGGGCGGTTCGTGAGTCTTTGAGGTGATGTGCTGTCGCCTGATGGTGTGGCGGCGGGGCGGAATCTACCGGTCCGCGGTTGTTGATCTGGTGATGTGACCGGGTGAGTGAACGCAAGCCGTACCCGAGTGACTTAACGGACGAGCAGTGGTCGTTGATCGAGCCGGTGATCACCGCGTAGAAGAACCGACACCGCTCGGTCAGCGGCCACCAGGGCGCCTACGACATGCGGGAGATCGTCAACTCGATCCTCTACCAGGGGCGGACCGGCTGCCAGTGGGCCTGCCTCCCGCACGACCTGCCACAGAAGAGCGCGACCTACTACTTCGCCGCCTGGCGGGACGATGGGACCGACCAGGTCATCCATGAGCTCCTGCGCTGCCAGGTCCGGGAACGCGCACGGCGGTTACTGACTTTGTTGGCGTGATGTCGTGGCTGACGGGTGGGGATTTCGGCGGTAGGCCGGTTGTATGAGGTATCCGCAAGGGGGCGGCCTGACTGCGGAGCGGCAGGCGTTTCGTGAGCACATCCGGTTGTGGGCGGCCGAGTTGTTCGTGGCTGGGCACGGCAGTGCTGCGGTCGCCAGGAAGTTACGTGTCAGCGTGCGGTCGGTGCAGCGGTGGCGCCGGGCCTGGGAAGAGGGTGGCGAGCGTGCTCTGGCACCGAAAGGTCCGGTGTCCAAACCCAAGTTGAGCGAGGCTCTGTTCGTGGTGCTGGAGGAGGAACTGGCACGGGGGCCGGTGGCACACGGCTGGCCGGATCAGACCTGGACGCTGTCGCGGATCAAGACCCTGATCGGACGCCGGTTCCACAAGAGCATGACGCTCTCGGCCATCGCGCAGATGCTGCACCGGCACGGCTTCAGCCACCAGGTCCCGGCCCGGCGAGCGGTCGAGCGGGACGAGGAAGCGGTCAGCGGCTGGGTGAAGGAGACCTGGCACCGGCTGGAAACACCGCGGCGGCGCTCAACGCCTGGGTCTGCTTCGAAGACGAAGCCGGGTTCTCGATGACGCCGCCCACGACGCGCACATGGGCCCGACGCGGTCACACCCCGGTCATCCGGGTGCGAGGACGTTCCCAGCGCCGGTTCTCCATCGCCGCCCTGGCCTGCTACAAGCCAGGCGAACGCTCCCGCCTGATCTTCAGGCCCAAGCGGCATGCCGACCACAGACAGGGCGGCAGACGCAGCTTCACCTGGACCGAGTACCGCGACCTGCTGATCGACGCCCACCAGCAGCTCGGCGCACCGATCGTGATCGTCTGGGACAACCTGAACGTGCACAAGGACTCCAGGCTCCGGGAGTTCATCGACTCCCACGACTGGGTCACCTGCCATTTCCTGCCGGCCTACTCACCTCACCTCAATCCCGTGGAGGGCGTCTGGTCCCTGCTGCGGCGCAGCAGCCAGTCCAACACGGCTTTCACCGACCCCGACCACCTGATGCACAACCTCAGGAAGGGTCTCCGCCAGATCCAGTACCGCACCAACGTCATCGACGGCTGCCTCGCCGGAACAGGCCTCACCCTCACGACAACACGACAGCAAGCTCAGTAGAGGACCCGACCCCGGCGGCCACGTGGACACCCAGAGTGTCCACGTGGCCGCCGGGGTCCCCGCCTCAACGAGCGGCCACGACCCGGTCAAGCGGGTGCCCGGCCGCAAGCGGGGTCTTGCTGTGGACGTCCTCGGCCTGGTCATCGCGGTCGTCGTCCTTGCCGCGAACGCTCACGACAACGCCGCGGGCATCGCCCTGCTGGACCAGGTCGCCGAGCACGCCGGCGGAAGCGTCCGCAAAGCCCTGGTCGACCAGGCCTTCAAGAATCAGGTCGTCGCGCACGGCGCCGACCGGGGGATCGACGTCGAGATCGTCGAACGCAACCTGCAGGTCAAGGAGTTCGTGCCGCAGCCGAAGCGGTGGAGGGTTGAGCAGACCTACGGGATCCTGATACTGCACCGGCGCCTGGTCCGTGACTACGAGCACCGCCCCTCCTCCTCGGCCTCCCGCGTCTACTGGGCGATGACCCACGTCATGACCCGGCGCCTCACCGGCGCGAACGCCCCCACCTGGCGCGAGGCGCAGGCGGTGGCAGCGTGAACCTCCGGCCCCTGCTCGACGCCCTGGACCTCCAGGCAGATGCCGCCCGGGCCCTGGCCGACGACCTCCGTGCACAGATCGACGACCTGCAGACCCGGCTGCGGGAGGCCAAGACCCATCTGGAGCACCTCGCGATCACCCGCACAATCGTCACCGGCCTCGCCGACCGGCTCCCGGCCCACACACCGGACCTGCCCGAGCACCCGGACTACCCCCGCATCCTCGCCGCCTTCAACCACGCGACCGGGCCGCTACGGGCCAAGGACGTCTGCGAAGCCCTCGGCCATGAACTGCTGCCGAAGAACGTCGAAGGCACCCGCGCCAAGCTGAAACGCCTGGTCAAACTCGGCATCCTCACCGAGGCCGACACCGGCAACTTCGCCAGGAAGCAATAGCCGACGGAACCTCCACCAGCGACCTTGCTCCGACCTTAGCCGGAAACCGACATCAGCTCACGAACCACCCACTTAGTACTTCAGTTAGAAATCGTGTCCTGAGTTGGTTCTTCTTCGGTAGTGGCAGGGTTGCGTCCTGGGAAGTGGTGTACGGGTTCGACCTGAACCCGGGGTTTGCTCCGGCTTCAGAGTGAGGCCCGCATAGACGAACGGCCACCGGCTGATCTTCGAAGTGTCGAAGCCTCGAAGGAGATCGGCCTGGATGCACTCCTCGATGGCCCAGTGGGAGCCGGCAACGCGGGCCAGTTCGGCGATCTCGACGCTGACGGGTGCGTAGGCGAGGCAGGGCTTCGGCGAAGTCGCGTGATGCCCGGTTTGTGTTCGTGGGGTCCCAGGAGGTGAGGGGCGCCGGACATCGCAGACCCCGCGAACTCGCCTGCTGATAGCTTCGCGTCCGTGATCGTGTATCCGCTGTGGCATGTCGGCCACCAGAACGAAGCTGGCGACGACGGCTCGACAGTGCACGTCGATGAGAGCGGCGTGTTCTGCGACGAGGCGGACGGTGACGACGTGAAGCTGCTCGGTATCTACTCAACCCTCGAACGGGTTGAAGAGCGTGTGCGTCAGGCTCGACTGCTACCAGGCTTCCGTGATGAACCGGAGTGCTTCCACTTCGACGCCTATGAGGTCGATGAGGACCATTGGGCCGAGGGCTTCGTTCGAGTTCCGCCGGGCGAGTAGGCCGTTGGGCAGAGTCCCGGTGGGGTGTCGTTCCGTGGTCACGTAAGCCCCAGGGCTTCGGCGTAGTTGCATGACGTTCGTTCGTGATCATCCGAAGCCGAGGAGTGCGAGGGGGCTGCGAGGGTCGCGGGCGTTGCGGCGGAGGCCAGCCGCGATGTTCTTCACTCCGGTCGTGCGGAGGGCTCCGATGGCGAGGTTGCGCCAGGTGGCCATCGCGCGGGGCGCGTTGCCGGTCCGGAGCTGGGAGGCGTCCTCGGCGAAGGTGGTGTCGCGGACGTGGTGCAGGGCCTCGATCTTCCAGTGGTCGCGGACGAGTTGGGCCGCGGTGGCCTGCTCGGCGGTCAGGCTGGTGACGGCGTAGACCGTCTTGACGGTGGTCCTGCCGGTCTTGCGGTCGGTGCGGCGGCGCTTGATCTGGACGGCCTGACGGGCTCCGGGGAAGAGGAGGCTGTTGACGGTGGCGGCCTTGATCCGGCGGATCTCCGAGCGGCCGTGGCCGCTGCTCCGGGCGCGTCCCTGAAGCGGGATGTCTTTCCAGGGAAGGGACTTGAGCTGGCGGCGCAGCTTCTTCTGGTTGCCCTTGACGATCACGATGTAGTGGGCGCTACGGCCGAGGAGGTAGTTGGCGTGCTCGCGCTGGGTGTGCATGGCGTCGCTGGTGACGGCGGTTCCTGTCAGGTCGGCGACGGTGTCCAGCAGCGGCTGGAAGCAGGTGATCTCGTTGGTCTTCTCGCCGACGTCCAGCTGGGCCAGGACCAGGTCGGTGGTGTGGTCGAGTGCGGCGTGGAGGTGGATCTTGCGACCTGTCGCTCTGGCTGCGCCGCGCAGGCTTTTGCCGTCGATTGCGAGGCCGCGCAGCCCGGTCGATTTCGGGGGGCGGTCGGCGAGCCAGTGTCCGACCGCCCGGTCCAGCGCGTCGCCGTCGATGCGGGCCAGTAGCCGCCGGACCGTCGTTTCCGCAGGCAGGAGCCGTTTCGGGAACAGGGGGTCGAGGCGTATGCCGAGGCGTTCCAGGATGTGTGGCGGGGCGTCGGCGATCCACTCGCCAACTGCCAGCACATAGGTCGCCCCCCGCCACAACCGCGCATGCGGTCAGCGCGAGCACGGCAACCAGAGCGTGCCGTACGCCGCGTGGGTCTCGCGGGTCGGGCACCTCGGCCAGCCGCTCCAGGAGGCGCGGGACCTTGGCGGATACGACCTCGGGATGCTCGCGGAGCTGGTCAAGGGCAGGCGGGATCAGCGATGATGCGTCGGCAGGCACGGTCTTCCACTCGGATCACGGGGCGTAGAGAACTCCATGATCTTGGAAGCCGTGCCTGTCACGTTCCAGGGCACTGCCGAACTGGCAGATCATCATGAACCGGGCATCACGCGACTACGCCGAAGCCCTGGTAGGCGAGGTAGTAGGCGAGTTCGCTTGCCGGGAGAGGTAACCCTGGTCCTCGACATCAGCCCGCCGACGTTCGGGCCGGTCGAGGGGCTGCTCCGGGCAGCGGCCCATGTCATCACGGCCGAGTTTTGGCGATACGGCCGCCATCCGCACCTGGTGACCTTCGACCGGCCGTCACAGGCCGTGCCCATCGCCAGGCCCGCGGACCTCCTGGCTCTGTGGACCACGCGTACCCTCGACGCCCCCGATGTGGCGCGAGCGCTGAAGACCGCCGGCACCACCGGCGTCTCTGCTCTCCTGCTCACCCATCACCGCCTACCGCGCGAACTAGGCCTCACTCCCGGTCCGCAGCTGCGCCTGTTCACTACGCATCTGGCCGACGACGCGCCCGCAGGCCGCTGGGCCTTACCGTTCCAGCAGCACGTTCCGCCGTCCCTGCAACTCGGCCAGCTACGGAACGCCATCTCGGCACTCCTGTTGGGATGACCGGGCCGAGCCGGGGCAGGTACGGAACCAGGAATGTTCGACTCTTTTCAAACTGCGTTGAACGAGGAGGCTTCGCGCCGGTTGCGATCGGCACGTGGGCCGCGATCGCCGGTCAGTCTGTCTCGATTGCCCCGTCCACCCGCCTGAAACCAACCGAGGCCCTGGCGGATATCCCCATGAGTCCATCGGTGTTCTACGTCTCGCGGACCGTGCCAAGGAGCTCGAGGCGCGCTGGACGGTCAACGGTTGCGAAATGTCTGAATCCTTGGGGGCGATCTGCTGGCGTTGGCTGCGGGACTGGAACGAGGCCGGTGTCTGGGACCGGCAGCGCCAAGTGCCGCTGACCGAGTTGCATCAGACCTCAACCGGCAAGACCCGCGTCGTCGACATGACTCCGTCGGTCGCGGCGGCCCTGGACCAGTACTTCATGGAGTACTGGGCGGTCGAGGTGGAGCTGCCGTGGGGTGGCCCGGAGCCCGAGCGGGAGGCGAAGAAGTTCCCGCTCGTCATCACCACGACGTACGGCAACGCCCTTCGCGTGAACATCTTCAATGTCGAGGTGTGGAAGCCGGCCCTGGCGGCATCCCCATGCGGAAGAAGGACGAGCGGTGGAAGGCGTCTCGCAGGGATGGCTTCCACGTGCTCCGGCACACGTACGCCTCGGTCATCCCCGAAGCGGGCGAGTCCGTAGTCACCCTGGCCCGCCGGCTCGGCCATTCGAGCCCGACGATCTCCCCGGACTGTTAAGCCCACTTCATGTCGGAGGCCCATGACAAGGGGCGCGGGGCCATCGACGCTCTGCTCGGCCAACCTGCAATGGCCGCGTAGACGTTCGCTCCACACGACTCACAAAACGGACGCGCACAGCGGTCTGCTGTGCCCAATCCGTTTCGGCGTTCTACAAGGGAAGTTCGCTACTCTCCGTGCTGATCAGGGGCCTCAGAAGGGTCGTTGTGCAAGGTCGGCGCCCCGGGTCCTGTGTCGTCACGTGTGCTGCTTGCACGCTCGCTGCCTGACAGATGCGGTCTCGCCTGGCTGTGTTCAGTCGATGTCGGTGTCACCGAGCTCTTCGAGGAGGCGGCTCGCGAGGTCGTCGGCCCATTCCACGGCCCAGGCACGGGGAGAGCGGCGACGGTGGCTTCGTCGAGGCCGTAAGCGGTGAAGGCTTCGTCGTCGGTCCACTCGGCACCGGTGAGGTTCGCTCGGAGGCCCTCGCGCTCGAAGCGGCCGCGGGCGTGGCGGCGGCCGAGCTCCTCGAGCTCGGCGTTCGCCCAGCGGCGGGAGGCGGCGAACACGTCGATCAGGTCGCGGGGGTGCTCCGCGGTCGGCGAGGGCACGGACCTTGGTCTCGACCACGTCTTCCTCGGCGAGGACAGGCCCGTACGGGCTCTGGGCGACGGGCCGCCAGAAGTTCTCTTTGAGGATGTCGACTTCGCACTCATGCCCGGTAGCGGGGTCCGTCACGCTGAAGCGAGCAGACAGCGGGGCAGTTTCCAGCGCCTGCACCATCCAGCCCCGGGCCGATAGACCGCTGCAGAGCGCTGCCGCGATGTCGGCCATGGGCGCAGGGCTCTCGGTGGCGACATCCAGGTCCTGGCTGGGGCGGTTCACTAGGCGGTGCGCCCGCACCGCGTACCCGCCGGTGAGGACCAGGGGATACGGCGAGCCAAGGGAGATCACATCCGCCAGGAGCCGCGTGTGCAGCTCCGGCATGTCCGTCACGCGGCTGCCCGGGGCCGGGAGGCGAGCTCGGGGAAGGCGTCCTCCCACACAGTGCGCACGGTGCGACCGACGAGGGTGCGCAGCACGGGCCACAGCTGGAGCAGCAGATCCCGGTTGAGGTAGCGGGGCAGGTCGTCGAGTAGGCCCTCGTGCAGGACCGTGCGGTACAGGCCCATGCGCTGGCGAGGTTTGCCCAGGTCGTATGAGGTCATCCTGGACCAGGCCAGGTGCAGCGGCAGCTCCACGACGCCGTGGGTCGGTCCGTGCACTCGTCCAGTGACTCCGGTAGACGGCGCCGGAACTTTTCCCGGTACAGCGCGAGGTCCTCGGCGTCCGCGCCAGAGAGGTTCCTCGGCCCGGGTCCGGTGTGCTGCGGGTTGGAGGCCATGCCTCCATTATGGCGGCCGCACAGGGTCGAGGGCTGGTGGCTTCAACCAAGAAGTCAATGTCACTGTCTATGTCCGTTGTACGCGGTGGCAACGGCGCTCGGCGGCAGGCTTTGCGGGGCATGGGACAGGGATGGAGTCGCCGGCGCAGGGTCCGTGACGGCGGCTGATTCTCCCCGGATTCTCCCCAGCGGCTACTGGAGGGTAAAGTGCTGGTCAGAGGCGTAGCGGAGGCAGGTAGACGAGATCACCCGCATCACTTCTCCCCAGGGACTCCCCAGAGCCGATTCTGGCCCGATCCGTGACCGGTGCGAGAGCAAAGGCCGCACAAGAACTGAGCCCCGCAAGAGGGGCTCAGAGCCAGTCCCGCCGCTTGAAAATCACGTACAAGCTGGCACAAACAATCCCCATGAGGCCGATCGCGAAGGGGTATCCGAAGCTCCAGCCCAACTCAGGCATGTGCTCGAAGTTCATGCCGTAGATGGTGCCGACCAGCGTGGGAGCAAACAGGATCGCCGCCCACGACGAGATCTTCTTGATCTCCTCGTTCTGTTCGAAGCCCGCCTCGGCCAAGGCCCGCATCTCCGCGTTCTGTTGCTGGGTGACCAGGGTGGCGTTGACCGTGAGGATCTCGGTGAGGGCCTGGCGGAAGCCGTCGACGCGTTCGCTGGTGTGGGTGACGTGGTCGGCGACATCGCGGAGGTAGCGCTGGAGTTCCTCGTCCGTCCCGTACTTGGTGAAGCCGGCCATGAGGCCGTGGAGCATGCCGACCAGGGGGCGGGTGGCGCGCTGGAACTCGACCATTTCGCGGGAGAGTTCGTAGATGCGGCGGGAGACCTCCGGGTCGCCGCGGAAGACCTCCGTCTCGATCTCGTCGACGTCGTTCTGGACGCCGGCGACCACGGGCGCGTAGCCGTCCACCACGGTGTCGAGGATCGCGTAGAGCACCGCCTCCGGGCCGAGCTTCAGCAGCTCCGGTGTCTCCTCCATCCGGCGCCGGACCGCCGACAGGTCGGGTGCCGCGCTGTGCCGGACCGTGATCACGAAGTCCGGGCCCACGAACACATGCAGCTCGCCGAAGTCGACCTCCTCGGACGCGTCGAGATAGCGGGCGGCGCGCAGGACGACGAACAGGGTGTCGCCGTACCGCTCCAGCTTGGGGCGTTGATGCGCCTCCATCGCGTCCTCGACGGCGAGCGGGTGCAGGTCGAACTCGGCGGCCAGGGAGAGCAGTTCACCCTCGGTCGGGCGGGCCAGGCCGATCCATGCCATGTCGGCCGGTTCCTCCCGCAGTTCGCGGTAGGTGTCCGCGAGCGTGGCGGGGGAGGAGACGCGTACGCCGTCCTGGTACAGCGCGGCCTCCACCACACTGGCCGCCCGCTCGGCCGTGGCCGCCGGTGTCGCGTCCGGGGGCGGTCGCCGCGGCCCGGCCGGCGGTGCCGGCGGAGGGGGCAGGGCGCGGCGCCAGCCGGACTTCCGGCCGCCCTTCGGGGCCGGGTCGGTGCTCTTCGCGGCCGGGCGGGCGCGTCGATCGGCCATCGCGGATGCCTCCCGAGTAACGCGTGCAACGAGTGTGTACGACCAGTGCGTACGACCAGTGCGTATGACCAGTGCGTGCGCCTTCGCGCGTACGACTGACGCGTACAACGTACGACTGTGTGATCACCGAGCAGGATATACGGGGCAAACAGCGCGGGAAGGGCGGGGGAGACGCGGACGGAATCAGGACCGTCGAGGACGGCGTCGAGGACGAAAGCTGTCCGCAACTCTCGCTACCGTGCACCGTATGACGAACAAGGCGCCCCAGACCGCCCACCGGCTCAGCACCCGTGCGCTCAACCGCGCGACCCTGGCCCGTCAGCACCTCCTGCACCGGGCACCCCTGTCCGCCCGCGCCGCGATCACCCATCTCCTCGGACTGCAGGCGCAGAACGTCCGGCCGCCCTACTACGCGCTCACCGCCCGGCTGGAGGGGTTCGCGCCCGAGGAGTTGTCGGCGCTCATGGCCGATCGCGAGGTCGTCCGTATCGTCACCATGCGGTCCACGATCCACACGCACACCGCCGAGGACTGCCTGGCCCTGCGGCCGTTGGTGCAGCCGGCCCGGGAGCGGGAGCTGCAGCTGTTCCACAAGGGGCTCGCCGGGGTCGATCTCGACCGGCTCTCGGTGATCGCGCGGGAACTCGTCGAGGAGGAGCCGCGCACCCTGAAGCAGTTGCGCGAGGCCCTGCTCGTGGAGTGGCCCGACGCCGACCCGCAGGCACTAGGGGTCGCCGCGCGCTGCCGGCTGCCGCTGGTCCAGGTCACCCCGCGCGGCCTGTGGGGCAGGAGCGGCCAGGTCGCGCTGACCACGGCGGAGCACTGGCTGGGGCGGTCCGCGCAGGAGGCTCCGACGCCCGAGAGCGTCGTCCGGCGCTATCTCGCCGCGTTCGGTCCCGCCTCCGTGAGGGACATGCAGACCTGGGCCGGACTGACCCGGCTGCGCGAGGTGTTCGAGCGGCTGCGCCCCGAGCTGGTCACCTTCCAGGACGAGCGCGGCACCGAACTCTTCGACCTGCCGGACGCGCCCCGCCCCGACCCGGAGACCCCCGCCCCGCCCCGGCTGCTCCCCGAGTTCGACAATCTGCTCCTCTCCCACGCGGACCGCTCACGCGTCGTCCCGGCCGACCTCAAGGGCCGTACCTGGCAGGGGAACCAGGCCCACCGGACCTTCCTCGTCGACGGGTTCCTCGCCGGAATCTGGAAGCTCGACGGCGGTGTGCTCACCCTCGAACCCTTCGGCCGCCTCACCAAGGAACAGCGGTCCGGTCTCGTCGCGGAGGCGGATCGCATGCTCACCGTCCTGCACGGCGACGAGGACGGCCCGTACGACATGCGCTTCGGCACCGTGGCCGGCTGAGACGGCGTCACATGTGGAGAGGGGGCGCCGCGAACCGCTCGTGGCAGGTTCGCGGCGCCCCCTGTGTGTTCCTGAGGCACTGCCTCAGGAGCTCATGGGCCGGCCGGCCGGTCCTCGACTACGAGGCGATCTGCGCGGCCACCGTGTTGGAGAAGGTGGTCAGCCGGGTGTAGATGCCGGGGTACTGCGCGTCGGCGCAGCCGTAACCCCAGGAAACTATGCCTGCCAGGACGCCCCCGATCATCAGGGGACCGCCGCTGTCGCCCTGGCAGGTGTCGACGCCGCCGGAGGTGAATCCGGCGCAGACCATGGAGCTGGCGACGAACTCCGAGCCGTAGGAGCTGGAGCTGCCGCACACCGAGTCGGCCACGGTCGGCACGGTCGCGGTGCGCAGCTGGTTGGAGGAGGAGCCGCCCGAGGAGGTCGTGCCCCAGCCGATGATGCGGGCGGTGGTGCCGGCCGCGTAGACGCCCGTCTGCGAGGCGGAGACATAGGACGCCGTGGTGTACGGCTGCGCGACGGCGAGGGTGAGCACGGCCACGTCGCTGGTCATGGTGGAGCTGTTGTAGCTCGGGTGGATCCAGATCTTGCTGAGCGTGCTGACGGTGCCGTTCGTGCCGTTGCGGTAGGTGCGGCCGCCGACGACGCGGGTGTTGGAGGTCGTTCTGCCTTCCACGCAGTGGGCGGCGGTGATCACCTTGGTGGGCGAGACGAGGGTGCCGCCACAGAACTGGCTCTGCGAGGCGTTGGTGATCTGCATGACGTACGGGTACGCGCTCGCGGTGGTGGTCGTACCGCCGACGATGGGCTGGGGAGCGGCGACGGCGCCGGGGGCGGTGAGCAGCGCGGCGGCGGCGCCGGCGGCGGTGGCCGCGGCTGCGATCATCGACTTCTTGGCGCGGTGGAACCCGAACATGGTTCTCCTCATGGGGGGTTGCCGGTGGGGGACGCGCGGGTGGGGGGAGGTGCACAGAGCCGGCGGTACCGTCCCCGCCCGGGGGAGCCGGGCGGGGACGGCGGGCCGGTCTGTGTGCCCTGGCGTGCGGCACGGCACAAAAAATATGAGCCGGAGTGATCCCCTCCCAAGGGGGGATCCCCCTAGGGGAGTTGGGGAGGGAAAACCCTCGATGACCCCGGCCGGGGTTTGAGCCTAGGCTGGAGCCGCAAGGTCGCTGCGCGCACCCGTCCCCCCAAGCTCGCTGCGCGCACCTGTCCCCTGGAGGGGCTCGTCAGCCGGTCCCGGGGAGGTCAGTTCGTACGGTGTCCCGCCGCCAGTCGCACGATGTCCACACGCGACCGGATGCCCAGCTTCCGGTAGACCCGCGTGAGTGTCGCCTCGACCGTCTTCACGCTGATGTACAGCCGGCCGGCGATCTCCCGGTTGGTCGCGCCCTCCATGACCAGCTCCGCGACCTGGCGTTCCGTCGCCGCGAGCGCGGCGAGGGCGTCCAGCGCCGACGGGGCGATCACGGGCGGCTGCGGCGGTGCCGGGGCGACCGACGCCTCCTCCACCTGTCGCAGCCAGGGCAGGGCACGGCAGCGGCGGAACAGCCGGGACGCCTCGTCGTACGAGCCGGGCCCGGACATCGGCGTCCCCGCCGGCCGGGCGAGACCCGGCGGCTGCGGGAGGGTGCGCAGCCCCGCCAGCACATACGCGGCCCGCGCCTCCTCCAGCCCGTAGCCCAGCTTGGCGAGCCGGTCCTGGGCCGATGTCAACTGCCGTACGGCGGCGTCCTGTTCACCCCGCGCCGCCCGCACCAGCGCCTCGGCGCGGTCGAGCACGGCGAGCACGCTCTCCCGTCCGAGCCGCAGCGCCTGCTGCCGGGTGACGTCGATGACGTCCTGCGCCTCGGCCAACTCGCCCACCCGGACGAGGGCTTCGGCGAGATCGCCGTGCCAGCGCCCGCGCGCCGGGTCGTTGACGCCCAGCCCGTCTTCCAACTCCCGTACCCGGCGCAGGGACTGGACGGTTCCCGGCGCGTCCCCCGCCACCAGCCGGGCGTGTCCGAGGGCACCCAGGGCGCGGGAGAGGTACATCAGGTCGCCGTCCTGCTCGGCGCGCTCGGCGGCCTCGCGGGCGAGCGCCTGGGCCCGTTCGACGTCACCGCCGGCGGCCTCCGCGAGCGAGGTGAGCATGGCGGACGCGCCCTCGCCGATACCGGAGTCCCGGGCCAGGACATAGCCCTCGCGGGCCAGGTCGAGGGCCCGGCCGCAGTGCCCGGAGCGCAGCTCGGTCTCGGCGAGGAAGCGCACATAGTGCACCTCGCTCTCGACCATGCCGCGCCGGCGCACCTCGCGCAGCAGCGAGGTGATGGTGGCGCGGGCCTCGCCGAGCTGGTCGCTCATCAGCAGCCAGCGGAAGCGGGTCGCGCCCGCCCCGTTGTGATGGCAGGCGAGCTGCGGGTCCTGCGGCTCCTTCAGCGCCCGTTTGATCGTCATGGGCGCGTCCGGGTGGCCCATCAGCATCTCGGTCTGCGCCTGGAAGGCGAGCGCGAGCAGCTCGGTGCGCCGGTCCTCGGCGCGTCCCGCCAGCTCCGCCGCGCGCGCGGCCTCGTCCCGGCTCTGCGCGAAGTCGCCCTCCAGGACCAGCGCCCGCCAGGCCAGCTGGTAGCGGACCAGGCCGAGCAGCCGCGGATCGTCGCCGGCGTCGGCGAGGACCTGCGGATAGACGGCGTCGACCTCCGCGAGCGACTGCCCGGCCGAGTCGATCACCACCATCCAGGCACGGACCCGGTCGGTGGGCTCGGTCGCCCGGCTGAGCACGTCGCGGGCGATGTCCCGGCCGAGGTCGTTCTCCCCTGCCGTGATCGCGTCCTCGGCCGCCTGCAGCCGCCGCTCGTCCGGGCCCGGCACCGCGTCGGCCGGGGTGTGCCGGGCCGACAGCAGCCCCAGCTCGGCGGCGACCGAGGGCGCGCCCCGGTCCCGGGCCACGGCGGCGGCCTCGCCCAGCTGACCGGCGACCTGCGGATCGGTGCCGTGGGTGGCCAGCGCCAGATGCCGGGCCCGCTCGATGGGGTCGACGGCGGCCGTGGACAGCGCCGCGTGGGCGGCCCGCCGCTCCTGGGCCGTCGCCTCGGCGTACAGCGCGGCCGACACCAACGGGTGCGCGAACCGCACGCCGGGCCCCTCCCGCTCCGGTGCGAGCAGCCCCAGCTCCGCGGCCCGCGCGGTCTCCGCCTCGGCGTTCTCCCGCCCGGCCGCGCGCAGCAGCGCCACCGTGGGCCGGGCTCCGGCGCTCGCCACCAGCAGGGTGCGGCGGGCCTCGGCCGGGAGCATGTCCAGCCGGTTCAGAACCAGGGTCCGCAGTGAGGTCGGCACGGGCAGCGGCTCGCCCGGGCGCGGCGGCGTCGGGCTGTCGGCGAGGGCCCGGCCCAGCTCCAGCGCGAACAGCGGGTTGCCGCCGCTGGTGCGGTGGATGTCCCGCACGGTCGAGCGCGGCAGACCCGTGTAGCCGCGGTTCTCCAGCAGCTCCGCGACATGCGTCCGGGACAGCGGGGCGACCCGCAGGGCGAGGGTGTCCGGCGGGGACGCGCGTAGATACCTGTCCTGCTCGTGACCGTGGGGGTCCGTGGACGTGCGTACGGCGCACAGCATGCGCACCGGCATCTCGCCGAGCCGCCGCGCGGCGAACCCGAGCAGCTCGACACTGGCCGGATCCAGCCACTGGAGGTCGTCCGCGACGATCAGCACCGGGCCCTTGGCGGCCAGCGCGCGCAGGGTCGACAGCACGGCCAGCCGCAGCGCCAGCCCGTCGCGCTGGAGCGTCGACTCGCCACGGCCGGTGAGCGCCGACTCCAGCGCGGTGCGCTGCGGCGCGGGCAACTGGTCGGAGACCTCGTCCATGACCAGGCCCAGCAGATCGGTCAGCGCGAGGAACGGCAGATGCGACTCGGACTCGGTGGCCGAGCAGCGCAGCACGGTCCGTGCCGATTCGTCGTGGTCGGCGGCCAGGGCGCGCAGCACGGTCGATTTCCCGATACCCGCGGAACCGTGCACCAGCACGCTGCCGCCCCGCGCCAACTGCTCACGGGCCCCCGCGAACAGCTCCTCCCGGCCAATGACCAGGTCGGGGCGGGGTCTCCCAGGCTCCTTGAACTCCCGTCGCACGGGCCACCGCTCCCCTCGAGTGTCGTGTCCGGGCCAATATTAGGCGTCCAGTCTTTGAATTTCGGAACGTAGGCCCGCTGTGGGAAATAACAGGAAGGGTACGGCATAGGAAAATTCACATGCCGGTTACATGAATGCCCCCGAGGGCCCCGTGCCCCGTAGGGCGTCCCGTAAAGGGCGCGGGGAACTGCGGGAGCAACCACGACGGACCCGCGGCCCGAACCGCACCGGCACCCCTACGGCGCGACCCGGCCGAACCCGGCGAAACCCAGCGGGGCGCTACGGCAGCAATCCGGCCCGGCGGGCGGCCACCACCCCCTCCCACCGCGTGTGCGCCCCGAGCTTGCGCATGGCCGAGCGGAGATACGCCTTCACCGTCTCGGGGCGCAGCCCCAGCCGCTCCCCGGCGACCGCGTTGGTCGCACCCGTCGCGACACAGGCCAGCACATCCGTCTCACGAGGAGTGAGCGCGACCCGGGGCGCACTCTCCGTCCCGGTGTTCTCCCCGTCCGCCACGCCGGCGAGGCGCCCGCACACCCGCAACAGCTCCGCCCGCAGCTCGGGATCATCGATCCGCGGCGCGAGCGCGCGCAGCGCTCCGTGCGCCTCCCGGACCTCCTCCCACGCTCCGGCCGAGCCCCCCTCGGGCCCCCGCGCGGCGGCCAGCAGACCCTGCGCCTCGTCCCGGACCACCAGGGTCTGCTCCATGTCCCGCGCCGCCTCCAGCGCCGCCCCGACCGTGCGGTCGCCCAGCTGCTGCGCGGTGCGCAGGGCGCCGTAGAGCACCCCGCGCACCTGGCGGCGTACGACGACGGGGACCGCGAGGACGGAGCGGATGCCCTCGGCGGCGACCGCGGCGTCGTACTCGTGGCTGATCTGGACCGACACGGAGTAATCGGTCACCCGGCAGGGGCGGGCCAGGGCCACCGTCTTGCCGCCGAGGCCGTTCCCGGAGTGCACGGCGAGGCCCTGGAGCGCGCTGGTGCGGTTGCCCTGGAGTTCACTGATGCGCAGTTGCCCGGGCCCCGGCTCGACCAGCCCCGCGAAGGCGAGCGGCAGCCCGGTGGCCCGGCGCAGCCGGTGCAGCGCGCCCCGCAGGTCGGCCCTGCCGGAGCCGGCCGGGCCGACGGAATCAGCGGCATCCCCTGCAACCCCTGCCATGAACTCGCCCCTTCCGCGCGGCACACCCCCGTTCGGGGGTGGTGAGACGTGTATCACGCATTACACGATGTCAGGCAACGGTCCGGCAATGAGGAGGACACATGTCGGCGAGGACGAGCGCCACGGACGGGTTCCGGGCCGCCCGGGACTTCCTGCTGGCCCACCGCGAGGACTACGCCACGGCCTACGAGGGGTTCACCTGGCCGCGCCCGGAGTACTTCAACTGGGCGCTCGACTGGTTCGACGTGATCGCACGTGGGAACGACCGCACGGCACTGCACATCGTCGAGGAGGACGGCACCGAGACCCGGATCTCCTTCGCCGAGATGTCCGAGCGCTCGTCCCGGGTCGCCAACCGGCTGCGGGACCGGGGGGTGCGTGCCGACGACCGGATCCTCGTCATGCTGGGCAACCAGACGGAGTTGTGGGAGACCGCGCTCGCCGCGATGAAACTGCGCGCCGTCGTCATCCCCGCGACCCCGCTGCTCGGCCCCGCCGATCTGCGCGACCGGGTGGAGCGCGGCCGGGTCCGGCATGTGATCGCCCGGGCCGGGGACGCGCCCAAGTTCGTGGACGTGCCCGGCCGTTACACCCGCACCACGGTCGGCGGCACGGTGGACGGCTGGCGGCCGTACGAGGAGGCCTACGCGGCCCCCGCCCGCTTCGAGCCGAACGGCCCGACCAACGCCGGCGACCCGCTGATGCTGTACTTCACCTCGGGCACGACGGCCCGGCCCAAACTGGTCGAGCACACCCATGTGTCGTATCCCATCGGGCACTTGGCGACCATGTACTGGATCGGCCTGAAGCCGGGCGACGTCCATCTCAACATCTCCTCGCCCGGTTGGGCCAAGCACGCCTGGTCCAATCTCTTCGCCCCGTGGAACGCGGAGGCGACCGTGTTCATCCACAACTACACCCGCTTCGACGCGGACCGGCTGCTCACGGAGATGGAACGCGCGCGGGTCACCACCTTCTGCGCCCCGCCCACCGTGTGGCGGATGCTCATCCAGACCGATCTGACCCGGCTGCGCACCCCGCCCCGGGAGGTGGTCGCCGCCGGGGAGCCCCTCAACCCCGAGGTCATCGAGCAGGTGCGCCGGGCCTGGGGCGTCGACATCCGGGACGGCTTCGGCCAGACCGAGACCGCCGTCCAGGTCTCCAACAGCCCCGGCCAGAAGCTGAAGACCGGCTCGATGGGCAGGCCCGGCCCCGGCTTCAAGGTCGTCCTCCTCGACCCCGTCACCGGCGCCCCCGACGCCGACGAGGGCGAGATCGCCCTGGACCTCTCCAACCGTCCCGTCGGCCTGATGACCGGCTACCACGGCGACCCCGACCGTACGGCCGAGTCCATGGCCGGCGGCTACTACCGCACCGGTGACATCGGCTCCCGCGATCAGGACGGCTACCTCACCTATGTGGGCCGCGCGGACGACGTGTTCAAGTCCAGCGACTACAAGATCAGCCCCTTCGAGCTGGAGAGCGTCCTGCTGGAGCACGAGGCGGTCGCCGAGGCGGCCGTGGTGCCCGCCCCGGACGAGCTGCGGCTCGCCGTGCCGAAGGCGTACATCGTGCTGGCGGCGGGCTGGGAGCCCGGCCCGGACACCGCGAAGGTGCTCTTCGAACACTCCCGGACCGCCCTCGCGCCCTACAAACGCCTGCGCCGCCTGGAGTTCGGCGACCTCCCGAAGACCGTGTCGGGCAAGATCCGCCGTATCCAGCTGCGCGAGGTCACGGCCGCGGGCTCGGACGCGGAGTACCGCGAGGAGGACTTCCGATGAGCGGGCTCTCCTACGCGCACGGCATCGGCGACACCCCGCTGCTCGGCGACACCATCGGCGCCAACCTGGACCGGGCCGTCGCCGCCTGGCCGGACCGCGAGGCCCTCGTCGACGTGCCGTCGGGGCGGCGCTGGACGTACGCCCGATTCGCCGCGGACGTGGACGAGCTGGCGTACGCGCTGCTCGCGAGCGGGGTCGGCAAGGGCGACCGCGTCGGCATCTGGGCGGTCAACTGCCCGGAGTGGGTGCTCGTCCAGTACGCCACCGCCCGCGTCGGCGCGGTCATGGTGAACATCAACCCCGCCTACCGCACCCACGAGGTCGAGTACGTCCTCGACCAGGCCGGTGTCTCGCTGCTCTTCGCCTCGCTCAGCCACAAGTCGAGCGACTACCGGGCGATGGTCGAGGAAGTCCGGTCCCGCTGCCCGCGGTTGAGGGAGGCCGTGTACATCGGCGACCCGAGCTGGGACGCGCTGGTCGCGCGCGGCACACCGGTGCCGTACCCGGAGCTGTCCTGCGACGACCCCATCAACATCCAGTACACCTCGGGCACCACGGGCTTCCCCAAGGGGGCCACCCTCTCCCACCACAACATCCTCAACAACGGTTACTTCGTGGGCGAGTCGATCGCCTACACCGAGCAGGACCGGATCTGTGTACCGGTGCCCTTCTACCACTGCTTCGGCATGGTGATGGGCAATCTGGCCGCCACCTCGCACGGCGCCTGTGTCGTCATCCCGGCCCCGTCCTTCGACCCGCAGGCCACCCTGGACGCCGTCCAGCAGGAGCGCTGCACCTCGCTGTACGGCGTACCGACCATGTTCATCGCGGAGCTGAACCTCCCCGGCTTCGCCGCGTACGACCTCTCCTCGCTGCGCACCGGCATCATGGCGGGCTCGCCCTGCCCGGTGGAGGTGATGAAGCGGGTGGTCGCCGAGATGCACATGACCGAGGTGTCGATCTGCTACGGCATGACGGAGACCTCGCCCGTCTCCACCCAGACCCGCCGCGACGACGACCTGGCGCACCGCACCGGCACCGTCGGCCGGGTGCTCCCGCACATCGAGGTGAAGGTCGTCGACCCGGTGACCGGGGTGACACAACCACGCGGCACGGCGGGGGAGTTGTGCACCCGCGGCTACAGCGTGATGCTCGGCTACTGGGAGGAGCCTCAGAAGACCGCCGAGGCCGTCGACGCCGGACGGTGGATGCACACCGGGGACCTGGCGGTGATGCGTGAGGACGGATACGTCGAGATCGTCGGCCGTATCAAGGACATGATCATCCGGGGTGGCGAGAACATCTACCCGCGCGAGATCGAGGAGTTCCTGTACGGCCATCCGAAGATCGCCGACGTCCAGGTGGTCGGCGTGCCCCATGAGCGGTACGGCGAGGAGGTCCTCGCCTGCGTCATCCCGCACGAGACCGCCGAACCGCTCACCCTGGAGGAGCTGCGGGCCTACTGCGACGGCCGGCTGGCCCACTACAAGATCCCGAGCGCGCTGCGCCTGCTGGACGCCTTCCCGATGACGGTGTCGGGGAAGGTGCGGAAGATCGAGCTGCGGGAGCGGTACGCGGCCGGATGACCGCACGTGCGCAGCGGTACGCGGCGGGCTGACCGCACGCGTGCGCGGCTCCCTCAGCCCTCGACGCCCGTCGCCACCAGCTCCGTCGCCGCGCCGTTCACCGGCTGCGGGGTGCCCGTGAGGTCCAGCACGAACAGGGAGACGCCCAGGCCGTCGGCGCGGTCGCGGGCGTCTTCGGCGTACCCGGCGAGGGAGAAGTAGACGCAGTCGGTGGACTCCGTCATGGCGGTCAGCCACAGGCACTCGACATCGCGCAGCGTGGCCGGGGTGACCGAGGGGTCCACCTGGGCCAGGACGCCCCGCGCGGCCAGCCCGATCCCGGACGGCTGGCGCTGGTCGGCGCGGCGGATGTCCCGGTAGCCCAGCCAGCGCAGATAGAGCGCGACGGCGGTGACCGCGTCGCGGGCGGTGCGGATGGTGACGGGCCGGAAGGTCGCCCGCGGGCCGGCGGGCGCGTCGGCCGGGTCCAGGGCGCCGCCGGGGCCCAGCGGTCGGAGCGCCCCGGCCACCGGCACCCGCAGCACCGTCCCGCAGGAGCAGCCCAGCTCCGGATGGGGCCACTGGTCGGCGCGGCCACAGCTCCCGCAGCGGACGGTGACCCAGTCCTCGTCCCAGGTGTGGTGGGTGACGGAGGTCGCGGCGGCCCGGTGGTTCAGGGCCGGGGCGACCGGGGTGCCGCACGCGCAGGGATAGGCCGGTGCGGCGTACTGATGTTCGCGCCCGCAGTCCGGGCACCGCACCGCCATGCTCTCGCTCATGCTCCCCACCCCACCGCCGAGTCACATCGAAAACGCCCCCTCATCGTCCTCCAGGGCATGCCGTCCCGGCAGGGAAACACCCTGAGACACCCAGGTGGATTCCGCCGCCCGCGCCCTTGACGCCCCTTACCCCGGCCCCTACATTGCTTCCAGATAGTAGAAAGTAATTTCCACATTACGGAAGTGCTCGCGGCGGGGCGCGACGGGAGCGCGAGTCCGGCAGCCGAAACAGGAGTACGCAATGGCTCGTATGACCGCTGCCCGCGCGGCAGTCGAGATCCTCAAGCGCGAAGGTGTCCGTGACGCGTTCGGTGTCCCCGGCGCCGCGATCAACCCCTTCTACGCGGCTCTGAAGGCCTCCGGCGGCATCCAGCACACGCTCGCCCGCCATGTCGAGGGCGCCTCGCACATGGCCGAGGGCTACACCCGCACCCACCCCGGGAACATCGGGGTCTGTATCGGCACCTCCGGGCCCGCCGGCACCGACATGATCACCGGGCTCTACTCGGCCATCGGTGACTCCGTCCCGATCCTCTGCGTCACGGGCCAGGCGCCCACGGCCGTGATCCACAAGGAGGACTTCCAGGCGGTCGACATCGCCTCCATCGCCCGGCCGGTCACCAAGATGGCCGTCACCGTGCTGGAGGCCGCGCAGGTCCCCGGCGTCTTCCAGCAGGCCTTCCACCTGATGCGCTCGGGCCGCCCCGGCCCCGTCCTCATCGACCTGCCCATCGACGTCCAGCTCACCGAGATCGAGTTCGACCCGGACACCTACGAACCGCTCCCGGTCTACAAACCGGCCGCCACCCGCGCCCAGATCGAGAAGGCGATCGGGCTGCTGAACGCCTCCGAGCGCCCGCTGATCGTCGCGGGCGGCGGCGTCATCAACGCGGACGCGAGCGAACTCCTGCGGGAGTTCGCCGAGTTGACGGGCGTCCCGGTCGTCCCCACCCTCATGGGCTGGGGCGTCCTGCCCGACGACCACGACCTGAACGCCGGGATGGTGGGCCTGCAGACCTCGCACCGCTACGGCAACGCGACCTTCCTGGAGTCCGACTTCGTCCTCGGCATCGGCAACCGCTGGGCCAACCGGCACACCGGAAAGCTGGACGTCTACACGGCCGGACGGAAGTTCGTCCACGTCGACATCGAGCCCACCCAGATCGGCCGGATCTTTGCCCCCGACTACGGCATCGCCTCCGACGCCAGGGCCGCGCTGGAGCTGTTCGTCGCCGTGGCAAGGGAGTTGAAGGCGGAAGGCCGGCTGCCGGACCGCTCGGCGTGGGCCGCCGACGCGCAGGACCGCAGGGCCCGCCTCCAGCGCCGTACGCACTTCGACGACATCCCCATCAAGCCGCAGCGCGTCTACGAGGAGATGAACAGGGCCTTCGGCCCCGAGACCCGGTACGTCTCCACCATCGGCCTCTCCCAGATCGCCGGCGCCCAGATGCTGCACGTCTACCACCCGCGCCACTGGATCAACTGCGGTCAGGCGGGCCCCCTCGGCTGGACGGTCCCGGCCGCGCTCGGTGTCGCGAAGGCCGACCCGGAGGCGCCCGTCGTCGCCCTCTCCGGCGACTACGACTTCCAGTTCATGATCGAGGAGCTGGCGGTCGGGGCGCAGCACCGCATCCCGTACGTCCATGTCCTCGTCAACAACTCCTATCTGGGCCTCATCCGCCAGGCCCAGCGCGCCTTCGACATCGACTTCCAGGTCAATCTGGAGTTCGAGAACGTCAACTCGCCCGAGCTGGGCGTCTACGGCGTCGACCACGTCAAGGTCGCCGAGGGCCTCGGCTGCAAGGCGATCCGGGTGACGGACCCCGCCGAGCTGGGCGCGGCCTTCGAACAGGCGAAGAAGCTCGCGGCGGAGTTCCGGGTGCCGGTCGTCGTCGAGGCGATCCTGGAGCGCGTCACCAACATCTCGATGTCCACCACGAACGACATCGGCAACGTGGTCGAGTTCGAGGAGACCGCGACGGAACCGGGGCACGCGCCCACGTCGGTCAAGGCGCTGCGCGTCTGAGGCGTACGGCTTCGGCGACGGCCTCGGCCGTGGCATACGGACGTCAGGGGCGGCTCATCCGGGGGGTGGGCCGCCCCGTCCCGCGCCCGTGACCTGCTCCGCACGGGCGTGCTCGGGGGAGGAGGGGGGGAGGGGGAGGGAAGGGGAGGGGAGGAGGGGAAGCCTCGTGGCAGCGCGGCCTCGCTCCACGCGAGCCGCTTTGCCGCGCCGCCGCTCCCGGCCTCCCCCGATACCCCGGTTCACCCCCGATCCCCGGGCCCCCGTTTCCCCGACCCCTCGATCCCCCGTGGGGTCGGCCCCCGTTTCCCCCGTGCCCCCGTTTTCCCCCGTGCCCCGTTTCCCCCGTAGAGGCCCGCCGCCCCCGTGCCGGCGGGCCTCGTGCTTCGAGAATGTGCCCTGAAGCAGGGGGAGTTGAAGCCCTCATGCCGGGGTTCAGAGGTTGATTTGAGGGTTCCGTAGACGGTCTACGCACCGTTGCGTAGGCAGGAGGCCGTGATCCGTCGCCTCCGGAACGGTGAGAACCCGGGAGCCGCGAGGCTCCCGGGTTCCGGTGGGTCGGACCGCGGCGGTCGCGCGGCGCCGGTTCCGCGTCCCTCACGTCGAGACGCGGCCGGAGCCTTCACCACCGCACTGGCGCGCGGGGCCGCCGCGGTCCGTGCCCTGCCCGCGGGTCGCCGACACGCACCCCTCATCCGGGTCGGTCGGAAACGGTCGCGGGCGGTGCGTCCGGTGGCTGATGGGTGTTCACCAGGGACCGGACGCCGATCGGGGATGGAAAGGAAAGGGAAGTCGATGGAAGAAGTTGATCGAGGGGGCGGGCGGTCCGCACACCCGCCGACGTGGGCCGAACCCTCACCCACCGTCGGGAGTCGTACGAACCCCGTGGTCCACCGCCGACACCCGTCAGGAAGTCGGCGTACCCGGAACGGCGGTTCCGGCCCGCGGCGGTGCCTGGGCGCGACAGGACAGATGTCGGCGCCGCCGCGGACCGGAAGTCTCGGGGTGGTGCTCGCCTCAGACCCGGGCGCCGGAGAGGCGCTCCACGGCCCGCAGCAGCGCCGAGTGGTCGAGCCCGCCGTCGCCCTGGGCGCGCAGCGAGGCGACCAGCTGGGCCACCACGGCGCCGACGGGCAGGGCCGCGCCCACGGTGCGGGCGGCGTCGGTGACGATGCCCATGTCCTTGTGGTGCAGGTCGATGCGGAAGCCGGGCTTGAAGTCCCGGTTCAGGAAGTTGTCCTTCTTGCGGGTCAGCACGGTCGAGCCCGCGAGCCCGCCGTTCAGCACGTCGAGCGCGGCCGTCAGGTCCACGCCCGACTTCTCCAGGAAGACCACGGCCTCGGCGCACGCCTGGATGTTCACGGCGACGATCAGCTGGTTGGCGGCCTTCACGGTCTGCCCGGCGCCGTGCGGCCCGCACAGCACGACGGTCTTGCCGAGGGCCTGGAAGAGGGGGGCGGCCTCGTCGTAGTCGGCCTGTTCGCCGCCGACCATGATGGACAGCACGGCCTCGATCGCGCCCGCCTCACCGCCGGACACCGGGGCGTCGAGAACCCGGACGCCCTTCTCCTTCGCGGCGTGCGCGAGGTCCACGGAGGTCTGCGGGGTGATGGACGACATGTCGATCAGCAGGGTGCCCGGCCGGGCGTGCTCCAGGATGCCGTCGGGGCCGTACGCGATGGCCTCGACCTGCGGGGAGGCGGGCACCATCGTGACGACCACGTCGGCGCCCCGGACGGCCTCGGCGACGGAGGCCGCCGCGGTCCCGCCGGCGGCGGTGAGCCGATCGAGCTTGTCCTGCTCCAGTGTGAAGCCCGTGACCTCGTAACCCGCCTTGATCAGGTTCTCGGACATGGGGGAGCCCATGATGCCGAGGCCTATCCACGCGATCCTGGGGAGATTGCTCATGGTGAGGGTGCCTCTCTGACTGCTCTGCTACGGCGGTGGGGTGGGCGCGGAGTGAGGGGGCGGCGCTCAGCGCGCGGCGCGGGCCGCACGGGGGAGCCATCCGAAGGCCTCGGCGCTCGGCCGGTCGCCCGGCTTGTACTCCAGGCCGACCAGCCCCTCGTACCCGGCCTTGCCCAGCTGGTCGAGGAGGTCCTCCAGCGGGAGGCT
The DNA here is from genome assembly GCF_020010925.1 of Streptomyces griseiscabiei. Classification (NCBI taxonomy): domain Bacteria; kingdom Bacillati; phylum Actinomycetota; class Actinomycetes; order Kitasatosporales; family Streptomycetaceae; genus Streptomyces; species Streptomyces griseiscabiei. The sequence goes on from NZ_JAGJBZ010000002.1 coordinate 1,726,424, forward strand.
CCCGGTGCCGGGGGCGCCGCGGCCGGGGTTGTCGGCGATCTGCACATGGCCGGTCCGCGCGGTGTGCTCCGCGATCACCCGCGGCAGGTCCTCGCCGTTCATGGACAGGTGGTAGAGGTCCATCAGGAAGCGCGCGTTGCCCAGGCCCGACGCCTCGTCGACCCGGTCGGCGACGGCGACGGCGGCCGGGGCCGACACCAGCGGATACCGCGGCGACTCCACCTTGTTCAGGGCCTCGATCAGCAGGATCGCGCCGATCCGGTCGGCGGCGCGGGCCGCCAGCACCAGGTTCTCCAGGGCCAGCGCGTCCTGCTCGGCCGGGTCCACGCCGTCGACGCGGTTGCCGTACAGGGCGTTGAGCGCCGTGCAGCCGACGGACCCGGCGAACTCCGCCGCCACGTCGATGTTGGCGCGGAACCGCTCCGACTCCTCGCCCGGGATCGACAGTGCGCCCCGGTCGGGTCCGGGAAGCACTCCGGAGTAGAGGTTCAGCCCGGTCAGCTGTACACCGGCGTCGGTCAACGCGGCCCGCAGGGCGTCGAGTTCGGACCGAGGAGGGGTGGGGGAGTCGACCCAGGGCCACCACAGCTCGACCGCGGTGAAACCCGCCGCGGCGGCGGCCGCGGGGCGCTCCAGGAGCGGGAGCTCCGTGAAGAGGATCGACAGGTTGACGTTGAAGCGCTGCTCCGCGAATCCCATGGGGTCTCAGACGCTCCCTTCGCTATGAATTCCATATTGTGGAAGTTGGTTTCTGCTTAATGGAAGATTGCCGCCGATGGTCGGGGCTTGTCAAGAGGGCTCGGTGGAAAACGGCACCGCGCGTTAGGTTGTGCCCGTGCGATTGAGAGTGGAGTTCACGACCGAGCCCTTCGACCTGGACGAGGCCCCGGCGCACGCGCTCGTGGCCCGTGAGGTCGTGGAGGCGGCCGGACTGGACGCGGTCGACGTCGGCCCGTTCGGCAACACGGCGGAGGGGGGTGCCGACGCCGTGCTCGCCGCCGTGGACGCGCTGCTGCGCCGGACCCTGGAGTCGGGCGCCACCCGGGTCTCGCTCCAGGTCAATGTGATCGGGGAGGGCGGCGCGTGACCGCCGCCGCCGGTGACGAGCCCTTCGTCGCGGCCGTCAAGCCGCTGGTCGACGCCATGGGCGGGGTCATGCTGCCGCCCGGCGAGGCCGGCCCCGACGACGTCGTCCTCTCCTGGCGGGGCGCCGACGTCGTCGCCGTACGCCTGCCGCAGCTCGCCGAGTCGCTGGACCACATCCTGGCCGCGATGGAACGGCAGCGGGGCAGGCCCCTCGCCGACCTCGACCGCAAGGCGAAGCAGGAGGTCGTACGGACGCTGGAGGCGCGCGGCGCCTTCTCGGTGCGGCACGGTGTGGAGACCGTCGCGAGCGCGCTCGGCGTCAGCCGCTTCACCGTCTACAACTATCTCAACCGGGAGAAAGAGGCCTGATCCGCGGCCTCACCGCCGCTCCGCGACCGGGATTTTTCAACAAACTGTTGACGTGGTGTCGTCGCGGGGCGTTAGCTTGCCGTAGCCAGTCAGTCCAGCACCACGGCGACGGAGGCACCCGTGACTTCGCGATCCTCGCGTTCTTCCACACCGGGCCTCGCCCGCTTCAACGCCCTGGAGAAGCACGCGGCAGCCGCCGCGCTCCACGAGGCGTGCGCCTCGGCGGAATGGGGGCGCAGGCTGCTCGCCGGCCGTCCCTACGCCACCCCCGAGGACCTCTTCGAAGCCAGTGACGCCGCCATGGCCGAGCTGACCGAGGCCGATCTCGCGGAGGCGATGGCCGGACACCCGCCGATCGGCCGCCCGAAGCCGGGCGACCCGACCTCGGCCCGGGAACAGCGCGGAATGGCCGGCGCCCCCGACGCGCTCAAGGCGGAGATGCTCGCACTGAACCTGGCCTACCAGGAGAGGTTCGGCCATGTTTTCCTGATCTGCGCCACCGGCCGTACCGGCGAGCAGATGCGCGACGCGGTCCGGGAGCGGATCGGCAACGCGCCGGAGCGGGAACGCGAGATCGTCCGCACCGAACTGGGCAGGATCAACCGCATCCGCCTGGCCCGGCTCGTCGAAGCCGAAGCCGAAGCCGAAGGCGAGGCGGAGGCCCGAGCCGCAGCCGAAGAGGAAGCCCGCCCATGAGCACCAGCACGACCGCCTCGGTGTCCACGCACATCCTGGACACCTCCGTCGGCCGCCCCGCCGAGGGCGTCGCCGTCCGCATCGCCGCCCGCTCCGGGCGCGACGCCGAGTGGCGGGCGCTCGGCGGCTCGGCGACCGACGCCGACGGCCGCTGCAAGGACCTCCCGGCGCCGCCGGAGGGCACCACCCACATCCGGCTCGACTTCGAGGTCGAGCCGTACCTGGAGAAATCCGCGATCAGGCAAGCCGATGCGCAGCAGGACGCCCCCGCGAACCGGGACAGCGGTGCCGTGTTCTTCCCCGAGGTCGTCATCACCTTCGCGGTGACGCCCGGCGAGCACTACCACGTACCGCTGCTGCTCAACCCGTTCGGCTACTCCGTATACCGAGGGAGCTAGCTATGTCCGACCCTTCCCGTCCTGCCCGCGCCGTGCTGGGACAGAACCAGTACGGCAAGGCCGAGAACCGAGTCGTCAGGATCACGCGGGACGGCGCCACCCACCACATCAAGGACCTCAACGTCTCCGTGTCGCTGAGCGGTGACATGGAGGAGGTCCACCTCTCCGGCTCGAACGCGAACGTCCTGCCGACGGACACCACCAAGAACACGGTGTACGCCTTCGCCAAGGAGCACGGCATCGAGTCCGCCGAGCAGTTCGGCATCCACCTCGCCCGCCACTTCGTGACCTCCCAGCCGGCCATCCACCGGGCCCGCATCCGCATCGAGGAGTACTCCTGGGAGCGCGTCGAGCACGGCGGCGAGGGCGCGCACTCCTTCGTCCGCAAGGGCCAGGAGACCCGGCTGACGCAGATCACGTACGACGGCTCGGCCTGGGAGGTCGTCTCCGGCCTCAAGGACCTCACCGTCATGAACTCGACCGACTCCGAGTTCTGGGGCTACGTCAAGGACACGTACACGACCCTGCCCGAGGCCCACGACCGGGTCCTCGCCACCGAGGTCTCCGCCCGCTGGCGCTTCAACTGGACCGACGACGCCGAGGAGTCGCCCGACTGGGAGGCGTCCTACGGCCAGGTGAAGCGGCATCTGCTGCGGGCCTTCGCCGAGACGTACTCGCTCTCGCTCCAGCAGACCCTGTACCAGATGGGCGCGCGGATCATCGAGCACCGCGACGAGATAGCCGAGGTCCGCTTCTCGCTGCCGAACAAGCACCACTTCCTGGTGGACCTGGCCCCGTTCGGCCTCAAGAACGACAACGAGGTGTACTTCGCCGCCGACCGCCCCTACGGCCTGATCGAGGCCACCGTCCTGCGGGACGGATGCGAGGCGAAGATCCCGGCGGACCTCACCAACCTCTGAGAGACCTCAGTAGACCTCTGTCTGAAGGACGAACCATGGCAGCAACCCAGCGCCTCGTCATCGAGAACGCGGCGATCGCGACCGTGGACGCGCACGACACCGCGTACGCGTCCGGTCATGTGGTCGTGGCGGGCAACGTCATCGAGTCGGTCGGCGAGGGCAGCGCCCCCGAGGGACTGACGGACGTCGTACGCCGGATCGACGCGAGCGGGCACCTCGTGACCCCCGGTCTGGTCAACACCCACCACCACTTCTACCAGTGGATCACCCGGGGCCTCGCCACCGACCACAACCTGTTCGACTGGCTCGTCGCGCTCTACCCGACCTGGGCGCGCATCGACGAGCGCATGACGTACGCGGCGGCCCAGGGCTCGCTCGGCATGATGGCCCGCGGCGGGGTGACCACGGCCATGGACCATCACTACGTCTTCCCGCGGGGCTCCGGCGACCTGTCGGGCTCGATCATCAGGGCCGCACAGGAGATGGGCGTCCGCTTCACCCTCGCCCGTGGCTCGATGGACCGCAGCGAGAAGGACGGCGGTCTGCCGCCGGACTTCGCCGTGGAGAGCCTCGAAGGCGCGCTCGCCGCCACCGAGGAGACGGTGAACCGGCACCACGACGCCTCCTTCGGCGCGATGACCCAGATCGCCGTCGCCCCCTGCTCCCCCTTCTCCGTCTCCACCGAACTCCTGCGTGAGGGCGCCGAGTTGGCCCGCCGCCTCGGGGTGCGGCTGCACACCCACGGCTCGGAGACGGTCGAGGAGGAGAAGTTCTGCCACGAGCTGTTCGGCATGGGCCCGACCGACTACTTCGAGTCCACGGGCTGGCTCGGCGAGGACGTGTGGATGGCCCACTGCGTCCATATGAACGACTCCGACATCGAGGCCTTCGCCCGTACGAGGACGGGGGTCGCCCACTGCCCCTCGTCCAACGCCCGGCTGGCGGCGGGGATCGCCCGCGTCCCGGACATGCTGGCCGCCGGTGTCCCGGTCGGCCTCGGTGTCGACGGCACCGCGTCCAACGAGTCCGGCGAACTCCACACCGAACTGCGCAACGCGCTGCTCGTCAACCGCCTCGGCGCCCACCGCGAAGCCGCGCTCAACGCCCGCCAGGCGCTGCGGCTCGGCACCTTCGGTGGTGCTCAAGTCCTGGGCAGGGCAGGGGAGATCGGCTCCCTGGAGGCCGGCAAGCTCGCCGACCTCGTCCTGTGGAGGCTCGACACCCTCGCCCACGCGTCGATCGCCGACCCGGTGACCGCCCTGGTCTTCGGCGCGGCGGCCCCGGTGACGGCGTCGTTCGTGAACGGCCGGCAGATCGTCGAGAACGGCCGCCTGCTGCACGCCGACGAGGACGCGATCGCCCGCTCGACGAGGGAGGAGGCGCGGCGGCTGGCACGGATCGCCGCCGAGGCCTGACCCGCTGAACTCTGGTCGAGGGGGACGGCCCTCGACCAGAGCCGTGGACCTCACCGAGGTCCGCGGCAGCCGTCTCCGGGGCGCGCACGAGCATGCGCGCCCCGGAACGGTGCCGGTCGGCGCGTCGGTCGGCGCGTCGGTCAGCCGATCGAGTAACTGTCGCCGTACACCTGCCAGTTCAGCGGCGGCTCCAGACCGAGGTTGCCCGCCGCCAGGAAGACCCGCTGTGCCGTCTCGACCCGGCTGACGTCGCTGTGGGCCTCCTCCTGCTCCATCGCCCACACCCGGGCGTCGAGGAAGGCGTGCAGATACGCGGTCTCGTCGCCGCCCCCGGCCGGGGTGGCCGCCTGGCGGAGGGCCCGGTCGCGGATGCCGCCGAAACTGACGGCGTCGGTGCCGGGGCCGTGCATCACCATGGCGTCGTAGTAGACGAACTGCCCGAGCGTGCCGAGTCCGTCCTCCTCGGCCCGGCCCACCGCCGGGTCGAAGTAGACACGGTCCCGCTCGTCGTCCTGCGCCGTGCGGAAGGCGGCGGTCGCGGCGGCCTCCCGCCAGGCGTCCGGGAATCCCGGGTCCAGGCCGTCGTGGGAGTCGGTGCCGTCCACCGCGCGCAGCGCGGGCAGGTAGGCGGCCAGCGGGTTGCCGTCCGCGACCCGCGCGGTGTACAGCTCCACCAGGGCGAGCATGTCGCTCGTACCGGAGCAGAAACCGATGACGCCGCCCGTGTAGCCCCGGCCGTCGCCGATGTCCTCGATGTAGCCGTACTGCGCCTCCCAGTCCAGCGAGGAGTTCTCCGCGCTGGACACCAGCCGCATGGCGATGTCCTTCTTCGCCGGGTCGCCGAGCCCGGCGTCCGCCGTGTCCCCGGTGGTGCCCTCGGTGGTGCCCCCGGGCGTGGTGGCCGCGTCCGCCGCCTGGTACGCCAGGGCGGGGACGGCGAGGAGGGAGGCGCCGAGGGCGGTCAGCACCAGTCGGCGGGATGCGGCTCGGGCGGGCGGCAACGACACGTGGGATCTCCAAATAAGCGCGCTGTGAAGGGAGTTGACGGCAGTTGAGGGTCGCGCGCGCGACTGGGAAAGCCGTGAGGGTGCCGTGGCAGCGGGCTGTGATCCCTCAGGAGAGCGCTGTGAGCCGGTCCCGGACCTGTGCGGCGACCGTGTACGTGTCCCCGGTCGGCTCGGTGGCGAGCGTCCCCGGGTTCCGCGCCCAGCGGTCCTCCAGGGCGAACCAGTCGATCTTCTTCGGTGCCCGGCCCGCCGCCAGCGCGGCCCGCAGCTCCTCGAAGTACGTCGACCAGCGCAGCCGGTAGAGCCCGCCGACCAGCCCCGCCCACTCCCGGTTGGCGTAGTCGCGCAGCCCCGCGTCGGCGCCCTCCCGGGTCCCCCACACGGTCAGCAGCGACAGATTGTCGTACGCCAGCTCCGTCCGCTCGGCGGCACTCGCACCCCAGGCACGGGCATCGGCCACCCAACGCCCCAGCAGATGCCGGGAGTCGGTGGCCACCAGCTCGTCCAGCAGATCCATGAGGGCGAGCCAGTCACCGCTCAGCCGGTCGAAGCGGGCCTTGTCACCGGCGTCGTAGGCGGCCTTGAGCAGCGGCAGCATGACCCGGCCGCGGTTGGAGAGCGCCTGACGGGCCACATCGAGGAGATCGCGACGGTACGCCGATGATGCCCGCAACTCCGCCCGCACCTTCAGCAGTTCACCGAGGGCGGGCTCGAAGTCGGCCGCGCTGTAGCGGAGTTGCTTCGGCGACCAGCGGCCGGCCCGTACGGCGTTCAGCGCCGGGCGGGAGCCGAAGAGGCCGTCGGCGCCCTCGCTCCAGGAGTCGGCGCGGGTGGTGCCGTACGCGGTGCGGCGCAGGATGTCCCAGGCGGCCTCGGCATGCGGGTCGAGGGCCCCGTAGCGGGCGTGCGCCCACTGCGCGAACCAGGCCTTGAGATCCAACTCGCCTTCTCTCCAGGCAAGTTCGGAGAACAGCGCGAAGGCGGCCGGGTTGTTGTCGGCCGCTTCCGGCATCAGGGCGATCCCGTGCAGCCTGCTGCCGTCCTTGGTGCGCCACTTCTCGTACAGCGCGGCCCAGTCGGGGGTGTTGGCGCCGAGCGCGGTGTGGCCGCCGAAGTTCCAGATGGAGCCGAAGGCGTAGGGCGTGTCGCCCCAGTCGGCCTCGCGGTCGACGACGGTGGGGAAGCGGTCGGAGAGGCCGTCGACGACGAGCATCCGCTCCTTGTCGACGGCGTCGACGATCGCGCGCGGCGGGTTGTGCTGCCAGCCGAGGATCACCCAGGTGGCTTCCGGGTGGGAGCGCCGCAGCGCCCGCTCGACGCCCTTCGCCGCGTCGGCGACCGGCACGTCGCCCGGGTCGCCGCCCTCGTGCAGCAGATCCATCTTGTACAGCGTGGACGGGCCGAACATCTCGTCCTGCACCCGGTAGAAGGCCGCCGCCACCCGCGCGAACTCGTCCGTGCGCGGATCCAGCCAGTCGGGCCGCGCGAACCCCATCCAGTCGCCCTGCGGCACGGTCCGCGCCCCCGGCACCTTCTCGGTGAACCCGGCCGGGACCGTCCCGAAGTAGCCGGGGAACACCGGAGTCATCCCCAGCTCCCGCGCCCGGTCGGCGATCCGGCGGCCGAGGGCGGCCCGCGCGTCCAGCAGCTGCCGGGAGACGGGCGAGGGGAAGGCGGACAGGTTCTGCAGCAGCCACCAGGGCTGGTGCGCCGGGCCCGGCACCCACGCCCGCAGTTCCTCCTCGCCGTACCCGAACTCCTGGAACACCCGGTGGTACAGCGCGTCGGCGCCCGCGTAGACGAGGACCTCGTTGTAGCCGTGCAGCGCGAGCACGTCCAGCTCGCGCTCCCAGTACGACCAGTCGAGGTACGCGCCCGTGTAGCCGTCGTTGGTGTCGTTCAGGGCGAAGCGGTGGGTGACGTTCGCCCGGCGGCCGACGGTCCCGTCGAGGCCGGGCAGCTCGCGGGGCAGGAGGTTCGTCTGCTCGCCGGCCCAGTTGATCTCGGCATAGGCGATGTGCCGCAAGTACCAGTTCAGCCCGGTGAGTTGAGTCGCCGGGGTGTCTCCGGCGACGGTGATGCTCCCGGTGGTCCCCGAGACCTGGAAGGCGTCCCGCTCCGTGCCCTCCGTGAACGTGATCTGCCGCCAGTGGTCCGGCAGCAGCCGCCGGGCCGTCATCGAGGCCGTGCGCCGCGCCCTGTCGGTGCGGGGCGCGTCGTCCGAGGGGATCGCGCGGGCCGGCGTACAGGCGACGGCGGGGCCCGCGGCGAACGCGGCGAGCAGGGCACGGCGGGCGAGCGGCATCGTGTCTCCGGGGTGCGGTGGGGGTGTGGAATGGGAGGAATACCCGCCGAAACCGCACTTGCGCGCAGACACAGGGCCACACGGGGGAGAACCCGGCATGAACGGCTCCTTCCGCCGCTTGATCGCACAGGGGAGCCGTGTGCGCCGTGTGCGCCGTATGGCACGGAACGCCAGCCTGACGGTACGTCAATATGAGTAGTTCTCGTCCCTCGGGAACCCCTTGTGCCGGACGACACGTTGTCGGTAAACAGGGATTTATCCGAATGATCGCTTCGCGTCCGGTGGGGGCCGGTACCGACGGGGAGAACCGGAAAGTCCGGTTGTGACCGTTCGCGGAGCCGGGGGACAGAACGGGGACATTCATGGTGCATCGACACCATCGCGAGACCTACTACGTCGTCAACGAGGGCCGCATCCTGGAGTTCGAGAAGGGGGAGGCCGTCGCGCGCGTACCGAGCGCGACCGAGCAGCAGATGGCCTTCCGCTTCTCCCGGTTCGGCGAGAAGGGAGTCCAGCTCGACGAGGCGCTGCTCGGCAAGCTGGCCGTGGCCATGACCACGGGCACGGGCGGCGCCGACCCGGACTCGGGAGAGCCGGGCACGCCGGTCCCGGCGGGCTTCACCTACCTCGGTCAGTTCGTCGACCACGACCTGACCCTGGACCGCACCCAGGTCGGCCTGGGCGAACCCGTCCCGGTCGAGGACCTGGTGCAGGGCCGCAGCCCGGCCCTCGACCTCGACTCGCTCTACGGCATGGGCCCGCACCACGCGGGCAGCGCCCGCTTCTACGAGTCCGACGGCCGTCTGCGCATGGGCACGACCCTGGGGGTGGGCTTCCCGCCCGAGTCGCCGTCCAACGTCGACCACGCGGGCTTCGACCTGCCGAGGGCCGGCGAGGCGGCCGGCGGCACCAGGGCCGACAAGCGCGCCCCGCTCATCCCGGACGCGCGCAACGACGAGAACCTGGCCGTCGGCCAGCTCCACCTGGCGTTCATCCGCTTCCACAACCGTGTGATCGACCTCCTCGCCGAGCGCGGGATGCCCGAGCACCGGCTGTTCCAGGCGGCCCGGGAGATCGTCGTCAAGCACTACCAGTGGGTGCTGCGCACCGACTTCCTGCCGCGCATCGTCGACCCGGACATCGTCGAGCGGGTCTTCACCCGGGGGCGCAGGCACTTCGAGCGGCCCGGATACACCCGGCCCGGCGACTTCCCGACGATGCCCATCGAGTTCTCGGTGGCCGCCTACCGGCTCGGGCACAGCATGGTGCGCGGGGCCTACCAGTGGAACAGCGTGTTCCGCGCGGGCGGACCCGGTCCGATCGCCTCGCTCGGGCTGCTGTTCCGGTTCAGCGGCACGGCGGGCAATCTCTCGCCGGGCCCGGACGACCTCAGCGACCTCGACGACCCGAACGCGGGGGACAACCTGCGGCTGCCGAGCAACTGGATCGTGGACTTCCGGCGGCTGTTCGACTTCGGCGAGATCGGCCGGGACGACCTGGTCGTGCCCGAGGGCGAGTTCAACGTGGCCAAGCGGCTCGACACGCTCCTCGTCGACCCGCTGTCCACGCTGCCCACCGGCACGTTCGACGGCCGTGGCCGCCCGGCCCCGCCGGTCGTCCAGCGCAACCTGGCCTTCCGCAACCTCGTGCGGGCCTCGATGGTGGAGCTGGCCACCGGGCCGCAGCTGGCCGCGCAGATGGGCTTCAAGCCGCTCACGGAGGACCAGATCCTGCGGGGCGACGGCGGCGCCGTCCTGGAGGGCCTCACCGACACCGAGCGCGCGCGGCTCGTGGAGCACACGCCGCTGTGGTTCTACGTGCTGCGCGAGGCCGAGGTGAACGAGGCCCGTCCCGGGAGTCTCACGGGTGTGGGGGGCACGCTCGTCGCGGAGGTGTTCCATCGGGCGATGGAGGGCAGCCGGAGGTCGATCGTGAAGCATCCGGGCTGGCGCCCGAGCCTCCCGTCCCACAAGAAGGGGCGCTTCACCATGGCGGACCTGCTGCTCTTCGCCTTCGAGAACGACCCTGAGCTGCTGAACCCTCTGGGCTGACGGGGGTCTGGGGTCGCAGGGGGGTGCGTTGTCGGGTGCGGGTCCGGTGGGGCTTCTCGCGCAGTTCCCCGCGCCCCTGAAAAGCCGGGGCTGCGCCCCGAGCTTTTCAGGCCCGCCGCCGGTTGCCTTTCAGGCCGCGGAGGGCTCGTCTTCCAGGCCCGCAGGGGCCTGGGCTTTCAGGGGCGCGGGGAACTGCGCGACCAGCCCCCACCGGACCCGCACCCGACAACGCACCCCACCCGCCCCCTAGACCCGCCTCGGTGAGGCAAGCAGATACCGCTCCCGGGTGCGGGGGTCGGTGACCTCGCCCACCTGCCACCCCACCCGCTCCAACGTCACCGCACAGGCCCGCAACACCCCCGCGTCGGCGGCACGTACGGCGACCGCGTCCGGCTGGGGCGTGGCCCGCACCCGGTAGCCCTCCTCCTCCGACCCCCGCGCCGGCCGGTGGCCCGCCGCCTCCAGGGCCAGCGCGGCGGCCCGCACCAGATGGGTCCGCTCCCAGCCGCAGGGGCGGTCCGTCGCGCCGCCCGGATTGGTCATCCGGCGCAGCTCCAGCAGCCCCTGCCAGGCGCTGTGCACCTCACGCGTCCGGGCCGCCCCGGTGTCGGCGGCCTCCTCGCCGCCGACCCGCGCGGCGAAGACACCGGCCTGGTCGGAGGCCGGGGCGGGGCTCTCCGGGGGCGCCTCCGCAACCGCCTGCGGCGCCGGCGCCGTCTCCCGTACGCGATGCCCCGCCGGTGTCAGGAAGTGGTCGTGCGGCGGGCGCGGATGCCGGAAGGCCAGGCCCCGCTTCACCAGCGCCGCGAGCTGCGCCGGTGTACCCGTCAGCCGCCCGGTCACGGGCTCGGCGGCGTCGATGATCCGCCGCTGGACGGCGGTCGGCGGTCGTGTCACGGCACCCTCCCCACACCCTCTCTCGGCCCCTTCGACGTATGCGAAGACTACGAGGAGGGTCTGACATTCCACCCCGCGACGACCGGACGCCCGTGTTCCGTGCCGAGCCGGCAGACCGTGCCCGTCGCCAGCTGGAACAGCGCACCACCGGAGGCGGAGAGGCCGAGGTAGCGGGCGGTCAGGACGCGCAGGACGTGCCCGTGCGCCACCAGCACCACGTCCCCCTCGGTGTTCCCCAGCGCCGCGTGCGCCTTCGCCAGCATCCGGTCGACGCGCGCCCCGACCTCCTCCGGGCTCTCCCCGGGGTGCTCCGGCGGCCCCGGCGCGACCCCGTCCGTGAAGAGGAACCAGTCCGGGCGGGTGCGATGGATCTCGACGGTCGTGATCCCCTCGTACCCGCCGTAGTCCCACTCGACGAGATCCGCGTCGACGCGCGCCCCGCCGAGCCCGGCCAGTTCGGCCGTCTCCCGGGCGCGCTTGAGCGGGCTCACGAAGACGGCGCCGACGCGGTGCGAGCCGAGGAGCGGGGCGAGGCCGCGCGCCTGTTCACGGCCGTGGTCGGTCAGCGGGATGTCGGTCCAGCTGGTGTGCTGCCCGGACGCCGACCACTCGGTCTCACCGTGCCGCACAAGAAGAAGATCACCCATGGCCCCAGGCTACGAGCCCACGGCACCGGCGGCGCCCCGCCTCACAGAGCACGGGCCCATCGCTCCAGCTCCGCGAACTCCTCCTCCCGCAGCCCCCGGCGCGGATCGATCCGCAGCAGCAGGGCCGCCGCGTCGTGGTGCTCGGCCGCGTGCCGTACGTCGAGGTCGGTGATCATGTCGTCGACCCAGACGAACGGCCGCCCCGCCGCCCACGCCAGGACCTGCCGGGTCTTCCAGTACAGCCCGTCCGGGTCCTCGGCGAAGAGGTCGGCGAACTCGATCACCGGCAGATCGCGCGGCAGCCCGATCACCGGCCCGATCATCTCGTTCGCCTCGTGCATCCATGTCGTCGCCCACGCCAACTCGTAGGGCAGCGCGAGCAGTCGTTCCCCGTGCGCCGGGTTCAGCCGGATCCGCAGGCCCCGGCGCAGCCGCCGGGACCCCGGCTTCTGCCGCGAGGACCAGTTGGCGGGGTGCACCCGGCGGGTCACATAGCCGCGTGGCCGCCGTATTCGGGCGCCGAAGGGGTTGAGGGGACCGTCGACGTCGAGGAGGAGCAGTGGTCGGTCAGTCATGAGGAAGGGCTACCCAGCGCGGACGTACGGCGTGCATCCCCTCGTCCCCCGGGGTGAGTTCAGACGTCCAGTGCGCGGGCCGCGCGTTCCGTGGCCCGCCGGGCGATGTCCTCGGTCTCCTCCCGAGGCGGTGCGTCCGGGGCCGCCGCATGGCTGATCACCACGAGGAGCCTGCCCTGGCGTACGAGCGTCTTGGTCTCCCCGGACGGGAAGCCGCCCAGCTCCACTTCGATACCGGCCGCCCAACTCCGGTCCCCCAGGCGGGGATTCGACGTCTGCCGCAGCCGCTCCGTCCCGGTGCGCGCGAGATCGGACCAGGTGATGGTGAACTCCTCGCAGTCCACGAGATCGGCGAGGGTCCTCTCGTACGCCTTCTCGGCGGTGGAGTCGTCGCGGTAGACCCGGAGGGTCTGGCGGATCCACGGCCCCAACCGGCTGTGCCCGAACTGGATGCGCGCCTGCACCGCCGTGCCGGAGGCCGGGGTTCCGTAGTCGAGGTCGTTGAGGGCGCGCAGACACCTCGGGCGGTCCGAACGGTCCGGTGGTACGGCCTCGTCGTCCGGCAGGACCGTGTCGTAGCCGGTGAGGTCGTCCTCCCGCAGCAGCGCGGCGGAGACCTCGGCCCGGGTGGGCAGCCGTCGCCCCTCGCCCTCGCCCTCGTCCGGCGCGGAACCGCCGTCCCCACCACAGCCCCCGGTCAGCAGGACTACGGCGACAGCGGTGGCGACGGCGGTGGTGGTGGCGAACGGCAGTGCTGTGATCCTCATGGAACCCCCGTTGCTTCCCGTTGCTCTCGTTCCTTCTCATTGCTGTTGCTGTTGCTCGTTCGCGGTGTCAGCGGGCCAGCACGACCTTGCACGCCGCATGGACCTCCCGGACGGCCGCGCCCGTGTCGAAGCCGGGATCGCTCTCCAGGCCTTCGAGGACGCGCAGGACGACCGCGCGCAGGTTCGCGTCGCGGGTCACCCTCATCTGCTCCAGCACCTCCCGGAGGCCGTCACGGGTACGGAGATCCGCGGTGGGCGCGGCCAGGAGGACGAAGCAGGCGAGCGCCGGTTCGACGGCCGGGTGGCGTCCGGGACCCGTGGCACTCGGCAGGACGGGCAGTTCGCCTTCCGGGAGGTCGTCCGGGAGGTCCCGCGCACGGCCGGTGTCGTCGGTCGGCCGGGTCAGGGGCGGGTCGGGCGGGACCCGGCGGTCGATCACCGTGCCCACGGTCACCGCGCCGATCGGCAGGAGCGCGGCGGCGCAGACACAGGTGCAGGCGCCGGCGAGGGCGGTGGAGCGCCAGGGCCTTCGCCACGCCGTCCACAGCACCACGAGCGCGAGGACCCCGCCGGCGCACAACCCCCCGTACACCACCGGAGTCAGGAGCAGCCGCCCCACGGCCCGCGGCGGGACGTACGACGTGGCCACCAGCCGCTGGAGCTGGAACCACACCGCGAGCGGCACGGAGAGCACCAGGCCGGCGAGGACGATCAGCACCCGGGGTCCGGGCGCGGTCCGCAGCCGTACGGGGGCCAGCGCCCGCGACCAGGCCACGAAGACGGCTCCGCCGAGGACCGCGACGGTCACGAGTGGCAGTACCGCCACCGGCCGGGCACCGAGGAGGGCGTAGTGGTCGCCCCGGACGAGCGCGGTGGGGAACAGCCGCTCCCATGCGCCGGCGGCGCGGGGCGACAACTGCGAGCCCACCACGAGTGCGAGCCCCAGGAGCGCGCCGGAGCGGAGGGCGTCACCCGTGCCGTGACCGTCGCGCCACACGGAGACCGACACCACGGCGGCCACGGCCGTGCCGGTGAGCAGTCCCGTGAGCCAGTGGGCGAGGAAGGCGTCGCCCGCCGTGGCGGCTTCGAGCAGCAGGGCGATCTCCTGGAACGCGGCCCCGACCGCGATGCCCGCGATCAGGCAGGAGGTGAGCAGCAGCCGGTGGGGCCTGCCCGGCTCCTCCAGTACCCGCAACCGGCTGCGGCCGTCTGGATGCAGCCGCAGCAACGCGGCCGGCCGCGGCACCCCGGGCAGTCGCCGCCGCACCACTTCGAGTGCCACCGACCGCCGTACGGCGAACGCCATCCCGCCCGGGTCCGCGGGGGCCGTGTCGGCGGTGTGGTCGGCCTCGTACTCGCGGGTGCGGACGAACGCGGCGAACGCCAGCAGGACCACGGCGGTCACCGCGGCGAGCCGCCAGCCCAGCGACAGCGCGAGGTTCGCCGGACGGCCGATCGCCGCGACCGCCAAGGGGAGTACGACGACGCAGGGGAAGAGCCACAGGACGTGGAAGGCGAACCGGCCCCGGCCCACGTCCCCGGCGCGCAGATGCGCGACCTCGTGGCGCAGGGTCGCCATCGCGACGCGGTCGTGGTCCTCGTCCGGCGAGGTCTCCCAGGAGAGGGGTGTGTGGTTGGCGAGGACCACGTACTGGCGGGCGAACAGCCCGTAGGCCCGTGCCTCCTCGCGTACGCCGCCGAGTCCGCCGCGTCGCTCGACGACCGCCCTCGGCGGGACGGCGGGGGCGTGTCCGGCCTCGGCGAGGCAGGACTTCAGGGCCGCCGTCGTCCGGGCGGGGACCGGCAGCGGGCGGCGGTGCCAGCGCCGCAGCCGCCAGCCGGTGGTGACGAGCACGGCCAGCGCGGCGAGGGCGAGGACCACCACCGGGCCGAGCAGGCTCACCGCCGACTCCCGCAGCAGCAGGTCGTCCAGGCAGCGGGTCGTGGTGCCCAGGTCACCGGCGGCGGTCCCGACGGCTCGTGCGGTTCCGGCGGCTCGGCGCAGACAGGCCTCGCGCCGGGCCGTCCAGCCGTCCCGGGTGAGGACGCCCCACCAGGTGCCGGTGAAGAGCGATGCCGCGCTCACCATGAGGAGCAGCAGCAGGAATTGGGTGGATGTGGGATGCGGCAGCGCGGGAGGGGCCCCGGCGCGCGGATCCGTCACCCGGTGCCGCCCCCCGGTTCCGCACCGCCGGGGGCCGTGCCCCGGCCGCGCGCGATCCAGGCGGTGGCGACGGCGTCGGCCACGGCAGCCGCCTGCTCCGGCGGGCAGCCGATCGCCTCGATGCGGGCCGACACATGGCCGCGCAGCCAGCCCAGGTCCTGTGCCTCGAACGGCTGAGCGGGTTCTCCCAGTGCCGCGGCGAGCCTCCGCTGTCTGCTCGCCCGCCGGCGGCCGAGTCTTCCGTTGACCGCGCGGGCGCCCGCCTTGACGCCCTCCCCGATGAGCGTCGCCACCACGGCCACCACCAGAGGTTCGGTGAGAACCGTGGTCACCAGGCCGGTCGTCATCAACCCACCCCGCCCACCGGCGAGTTGATCGACCGTCACCGGATCGGCGCGGTACCGCTCCAGATGCCCGGGCAGCTCGTGTTCGACCCGTTCGGCGTCAGTGGGCCCCAACTCCCCGCGTAAGGCGAGAAGGTGGAGCGCGGCACCGATGACGTCCGCCCCTGTGACCACTTCCGAACCGGAGTTCATCCCTACCCCCGAACCCGTGTGCCCGTCGCGTGTTGGGGACTATAGAGGGATATGACAGGGGCTGTGCGCCAGAGGAATGATTCGTCACTGTCGATACCCGCTCAGGAAGCGTCCGATCCTGCCGATCGCCGCCTCCAGGTCCTCCGCGTGGGGCAGGGTGAGGATGCGGAAGTGGTCGGGGGTGGGCCAGTTGAAGCCGGTGCCCTGGACGACCTGGATCTTCTCGCGCAGGAGCAGATCGAGGACGAACTTCTCGTCGTCGTGGATCCTGTGGACCTTCGGGTCGAGCCGGGGGAAGGCGTACAGCGAACCCTTCGGCTTCACACAGGACACACCGGGGATCTCGTTCAGCTTCTCCCAGGCCACCGTGCGCTGTTCGTGCAGCCGGCCGCCCGGCGCGGTCAGGTCGAAGATGGACTGCCGGCCGCCGAGCGCGGCCTGGATGGCGTACTGGGCGGGCGCGTTGGCGCACAGCCGCATGGAGGCCAGCATGGTCAGGCCCTCCAGATAGTTCTTCGCGTGCTGCTTCGGGCCGGTCACCACCAGCCAGCCCGAGCGGAAGCCCGCCACGCGGTAGGTCTTCGACAGTCCGCAGAAGGTGAGGACGACCAGGTCGGGGGCGAGCGCGGCGACCGAGTGGTGGACGGCGTCGTCGTACAGGATCTGGTCGTAGATCTCGTCGGCGAAGACCATCAGGCCGTGGCGGCGGGCGAGGTCGAGGATGCCCTCGATGATCTCCTTCGGGTACACCGCGCCGGTGGGGTTGTTGGGGTTGATGATGACCACGGCCTTGGTGCGGTCCGTGATCTTCGACGCCATGTCGTCCAGGTCCGGGTACCAGTCGGCCTGTTCGTCGCAGAGGTAGTGCACCGCCTTGCCCCCGGCGAGCGTGGTGACGGCCGTCCACAGGGGGAAGTCGGGGGCCGGGATCAGGATCTCGTCGCCGTCCTCCACCAGTGCCTGTACGGCCATCGAGATCAGCTCGGAGATGCCGTTGCCGAGGAAGACGTCGTCGACGCCGACCTCCAGGCCCAGGGTCTGGTAGCGCCCCGCCACGGCCCGGCGGGCGGAGAGGATGCCGCGGGAGTCCGTGTAGCCGTGCGCCTGGGGGAGCATCCGGATCATGTCCTGGAGGATCTCCTCCGGCGCCTCGAAGCCGAACAGCGCGGGGTTGCCGGTGTTCAGGCGCAGCACGCTGTGGCCCGCCTTCTCCAGTGCGTCGGCGTGCTCGATCACCGGGCCGCGGATCTCGTAGCAGACCTCGCTGAGCTTGTTCGACTGCCGGAACTCCATGCGCGCTCGCCCCTCCGGTTTCGTGTGATGCTTGGTTTTACCAAGCTCCAGCTTGGAAAGTCCAACGACATGTCTAGACTGCGTCGCATGTCACCACGCCGAAGCTACGACCAGTACTGCTCCGCCGCCCGCGCCCTCGATGTCGTGGGTGACCGCTGGACCCTGCTGATCGTCCGCGAACTGCTGGCCGGCCCGCGCCGCTACACGGATCTGCACGCGGACCTGCCGGGTGTGAGCACCGACGTCCTCGCCGGACGGCTGAAGGACATGGAACGCGACGGACTGACCACGCGACGCCGGCTGCCGCCGCCGGGAGCGGTCTACGTCTACGAACTCACCGGGCGCGGGCGGGAGTTGCTGCCCGTGGTGCAGGCCCTCGGGGCGTGGGGCGAGGCGGCGCTCGGCGAACGCCGGGCCACGGACGCGGTGCGGGCCCACTGGTTCGCCCTGCCGCTGCTCCGGGCGCTCGACGGGTACGCCCCCGGGCTGGTCGAAGTCCGGCTGGAGGAGGGGGAGTTCCATGTGTGGGTCGGTGCGGAGGGCGCGCGGCGGGTGTACGGGGACGGGGCGGTGACCGGGGTCGGGGAGGCGGATGTACGGCTGACCCTCGACGCGGGCACCTGCGGTGAGCTTGCGCGGGGGGAGTTGACCCTGAGGGACGCGGTGCGGGCGGGGCGGGTCGTGGTGGTGGGGGAGGGGGCGTTGGCCAAGGAGTTGCGGGAGGGGTGAGGGTGCGTGGGGGCGGGTGGGGTGCGTTGTCGGGTGCGGGCCCGGTGGGGCCTGGTCGCGCAGTTCCCCGCGCCCCTGAAAAAGCGGGCTGCGCCCTGCTTTCTCGGCCCGAAAGGGCCGGAGGTCTTAAGGGGCGCGGGGAACTGCGCGAGAAGCCCCACCGGGCCCGCGGACGAAAGCGAGCGCGGTGGGGCAGGACGGGCCGGTCAGACCCCCGGCGGCGGCACCTGGCGCGGCCGACCCGCCCCCCGGGTCAGGGAGTACCCCCCGATCCCGGCCAGCGCAGCGAGCACCGCACCGACGGCCGTCCACACCCAGCGGTCGCTCCACCAGCCGGAGGCCCACCCGTCGTCGGGTTCGAGGGAGGAGAGGACCGCCTCGGTGGAGGAGTCCTCGCCCTCCTCGTCCTCCCCGGAGGTGACCGCGATCCCCGGCACCAGCGGCTGCGCCAGCGCCCCGTCGACCGCCGCGGAACCGCCGATGTCCTTCGAGGCCACCTCGACCGACGTACCGACCGGCAGCCCCAGGTCACCCGTGGCCAGCCGGATCGTGGTCAGCCGGACGTAGTACGTCCCCGGCAGCGGATCGTCGGCCCACTGCTCCGACCAGGCCCGCACCGTACGCAGGGTGCAGGACAGCTCGACGGAGGCCGCCCCCGCCGCGGCGGTCCGGGTCTGCGCCCCGTACTGGCAGGCCTGACGGCGCCGCAGCCCGTCGTACACGTCGAGCTGCCAGGTGGACGAGGACTTCGCCCCCTCGGGCAGCTCGACGCTCGCCCGTACGGTCGGCCGCTGCCCCGCGTCGGCCGGGAACGACCAGTACAGGTAGTCGCCGGTCGAGGCACTCGCCGTCGCCTTCTGCCCCTGCTCGAACTCCGTGGCCGTACGGAAGGAGGTGCCCGCCTCGGTGGGCGCGTCACCGTCCTCCGACGCGCTCGGCGAGGGGGTCGTATCGGCCACCGCCGGGGTGACGGCCAGGCCCAGCATCAGCAGGGCCGCGCCCAGCACACGTGTGATCCGCATCAGTTGGTCCTCCAGACCGCGACGCGCCAGCGTGACAGCCAGCCCCACAGCACACCCGCCAGGAACCCGACGAGCACCAGCACACCCAGCAGCCACCAGCCGCGGCCGAGGCCGAAGGAGGCCACGTCGGCGGCCGGGTCCGGCCCCTCCACGACGTCGACGGTGACTTCGAGCGGCAGACCGGGAGTGGTCTTCACCCCGCTCGCCGGTGAGTAGGAGTGGGTCACCTGGAGACACACGGACTCGGCGACGTCCTCGTCCTCCTCGTCCTCGGCCTCCGCCTTCGGATAGCGCAGACCCGCGGAGATGACGTCGGTCCGGCCGTTGCCGGCCGCCTCACCGCGTACGATCTCGCGGTTCTTGGTGGTCACCGCACGCAGCAGCACCCCGTAGTCGGGATTGACGTCACGGTCGGCCGCGACGCTCACCGAGGCCCGCAGTTCCTGACCCGGCTTCACCTCGACCCGGTACCAGCGCTGTTGGCCGAACTCCTCGCGGTCGGTGTACAGGCCGGACGTGAGGGTGGGCGCCTGCGCGCATGCCTCCGCGCCCTCGACGGCCTTCGGCACGACCACCGGATCGGCGGCCCGGTCGACCAACTGATTGACCCGGTCGGTGAGTTCGTCCCGGTGCTCGATCGAGGTGTACGAGCCGCCGGTCGCCTCGGCGATACAGCTCAGCTGCAGCCGCATCTTGGCGTTCGGGACCAGGCCGAGCGTGTCGATGGTCAGACCGATGCCCTTGGCCGCGATCTCCCGGGCCACCTCGCACGGGTCCAGCGGGGCGCAGGTGTCCTCGCCGTCGCTGATCAGCACGATGCGCTTGGTGCCCTCGCCGCCCTCCAGGTCGTCGGCGGCCTTCAGCAGCGCCGGGCCGATCGGGGTCCAGCCGGTCGGTGCCAGCGTCGCCACCGCCGCCTTCGCCTCGGTCCGGTCCAGCGGCCCCACCGGGTAGAGCTGCGCGGTGTCCTTGCAGCCCGTCTTGCGGTCGTCGCCCGGGTAGTTCGCGCCCAGGGTGCGGATGCCGAGCTGGACCTCCTCGGGCGTGGCGTCCAGCACCTCGTTGAACGCCTGCTTCGCCGCGGCCATCCGGGACTGCCCGTCGATGTCCTTGGCCCGCATCGAACCGCTCACGTCCAGCAGGAGGTTGACCTTGGGCGCCAGGGCCGTGGTCTCGTCGGCGACGGCCGTCGTCGGGACCGCGATCCCGGCCGTCAGGACGGCGAGCAGGACGAACACCCCTGCTGTCAGCCGTTGTCTTGTGATCATCGGCGGATCCTATTGATCCGGAGGGCCACCCTTCAAAACGAGACCGGCCATCCTCCGGAACGAGACCGCCTGTTGACGCACCGTTCACCGCAGCGGAGTCGGCACCTCCGCCCAGATGTCGCCGGGCCGCTCCGGCGAAAGACGCATCAGCGTCAACGCCTTCGTCGGTACCGGCCCCTCCAGCAGCGTGCCCAGATCGGGCGTGCGCGGCAGATCCCGTACGGCGGCGGCGAGCGCCTCGCGCAGGACGGGCGTCGAACCGGCCGTGGCGCCGAGCGTGCCCGTGATCAGGGCCCCGAACAGCTTGCGGCGCAGGGTCGTCTCGTCGTCCGTGATGATGCGCCCGGACATGGCCGGCGCCGCGACCCCGTGCCGGGCCAGGCGCGCGGGGCTGACCCGGATGTCCGCGAGGTCGCGGTAGACGAGGCGGCGGGGGGCACCCGACGGGGACAGGACCACCAGGAGGTTCTGGCCGTGCGCCTCCAGGGCCACGCCCAGGTCGAGCAGCCGGAGACAGACCGTGAGCGCGAGCCGTGCGAAGTCCGCCAGCCACGACGGCGACCGGGGCAGCTCGGTCGCCGCCAGCGCGGCCACCGGCAGGACCCGTTCCCCGGTCGCCGTGTCCGCGTACCTCTCCGGCGACTCCCGCAGCACCGCCGCCAGATCCGGCGAACCGGCGGTGACCGCGCCGAGCGTACGGGTCACGTGCAGCAGCCCGTCGGTGCGGGCGGCGACCGACGCCATGAAGTCCGACACGATCGCCGAGGTCTCGATCGAGTAGACCGAGATGTCCCGCACCGAGGAGGTCAGCCGGGCACTCAGCGCGGTCTTCACATGAGACGCGTGCGGCCCGCCGTCCGCGAGGGCGAGCGTGCGCAGCGACATCAGCGGATGCGCCTCGACGACCTCCCCCGGCGGGCACTTGAGCACATGGGCCGCCTGCCACGGATGCACCGGCACCAGCACCCGCCCGCCGTCCCGGAACCGCTCCGGCCACTCGCCGACCACCAGCGCGTCCGCCACCGGCGCCAGCCCCAGCCGCACCACCTGCCGGTGCTCCGGCCCGTACGCGAGCTGGTCGTACGCCGAGAAACCGGGCCGGGAACGGCAGTTGGGATGGAACGGATGCCCGTCGACGATCGCCTGCTCCCACTCCCAGCCGGCCTCCGGCGGCACCGCCGTGGCCGGCTGACCGGCCCGCGACAGCGCCAACGAGGCCACGCTGTGGTCGAGTTCCACGGCGAAGGCGGCACTGTGCGGCACGGCCAGCGCGGTCATGAGCCGCGCCGGACGGTCGTACGGCCGCCCGTCGAGCCACACCTCCTCGACGCCCCCGGCCGTGCCGTACGGGTCCACGGCCGGGCCGTGCAGCCGACGGCCGTCGGCGAGGCGCAGCGTGACCCCGTCGCCGTCGGCCGCGTCCCGGCGCGCCACCCAGGGCAGCGGCTCATGGACGAGGCCCCGCCACAGCCGCGACAGCACGGCGGACCGGGCGCCGGGCAGCGCGGTCGTGTACGGCAGCGTCAGATCGGGGCGTACGGCGCCCAGCTCGGCGCCGAGCGCCGCCTCGGCGTCGGCGTCGGACAACGGGTGACGGTCCACGGACGGGCTCCTCGGGTGCGGGGACGGCGCCGGGCGGGTACGGAACCCGCGTCGGAACCGGTAGGGGGTGTCACCGACGGTTCGAACGCCGGCGTACGACCACTGCCCGCCCGCCTCCGCCGCGACGCATGGCGGCGGCGGGCGGGCAGACATACTGACTGATCACGAGTGCACCGTAAGGAACGAATGGACCCCGTGGACGCCACCCCGACCCGCGTCGGCGCCGCCGCCGACGCCCATGCCGCCGCACCGCTGCTCAACTGCCTTCTCAGGGAAGCGGGAGAGCCGGTCGGCGGGTCCGGCGCGGCCCATGTGCACCGCCTCAAGGGCAGCGGACGGCTGCTGCGGGTCCAGGGCACCCGGCGCCCCTCCCACCCCGAGGTGCGTACGGCGGCGGACACCTGGCAGCCGCTCACCCACACCGGACTCGTCGAACTCGCCGTCGGGGAACTCCGCGCCCTCACCGGCCCGTCCGGCTCCGGACTGCCCGCCGAGATGCTCGACAGCCGCGAGGCCGTGGCCGCCCTCCTCACCGCACGCGCCCGCACACCGGCGCCCGAGGACCCGTACCGGCGGTCCGAGCAGTCCCTGATCACCGGGCACCCGTTCCACCCCGCCCCCAAGGCCCGCGGCGGCGGCCCGCCCGACCGCTGGCTGCCGTACGCGCCCGAGGCGTACGCCCGGTTCCCGCTGACCCTCCTCGGGGTCCGCGAGGACACGGTGGTCGAGGAGGGCGACACCACCGCCCTCGACGCCCTGGGCCCGGCCCCGCCCGGCTACCGGCTCCTCCCCGCCCACCCCTGGCAACTCGACCTCCTGGGCGCCGACTTGGCGGACGCGTTCGCCGACGGCCGGCTCGTCCGGCTCGGCCGGACCTCCGGCGAGGTCTGGCCGACGGCGGCGATCCGCACGGTGTACGTGCCCGGCGACGCGCCCGGCGACGTCCCCGACCTCTTCCTCAAGTTCAGCCTGGACGTACGGATCACCAACGACATCCGCCGTCTGTGGCGCCACGACCTGCTCAAGCTGCGCCGGACGGACAGCGCGGTCACGGCGGCCTTCGCCGGACAGCCGGGCGCCTGGCTGAGCGACCGCGGCTACCGCACCGCCGACTTCGCCTTCGAGGAACTGGCGGTCCTGGTCCGGGACGGCCTGGACGGCCATGTGCCCCCCGGCACGACGCCCTGCCTCGCCGCCGCCCTCACCGAGGACACCGCGGCCTTCCCGGGCAACCCGCTGGCCGACACCACCGATCCCACGGCCTGGTGGGAGGCGTATCTGCGCGCCGTCGTCCCCCCGGCGCTGGCCGCCTTCCACGGCCATGGAGTCGTCCTGGAGGCCCACCTCCAGAACACCCTCGTCGCCTGTGACGCCACCGGCACACCCGTACGAGCCGTGTACCGCGACGCCGAGGGTGTGAAGCTCCTGTCGGACGTGACCCGGGAGGCCGGCTGGGAGCGGCTGGTCTACTGCCTCGTCGTCAACAACCTCCTGGAGATCGCGGCGGCCCTCGCCGAACACCACCCGGGCCTCGACCCCTGGCCCGCCGTACGCCACGAGCTGGCACGCCACCCGGAGCCGCCCGAGGCCGCCGCCCTGCTCGATTCCCCCACGCTCCCGGGCAAGACGAACCTGCTGCTGCGCTGGACGGCCGCCGACGGCGCCGACGCGCGCTATCTCCCGCTGCCCAACCCGATCCGGACGTCCCGGGCGGAGTGAGGCGCCCTCACTCCTCGCCCGGGAGGGACAGCAGATGGTCGACGAAGTGTCCGTAGGCCTCGGGCTTCCGGCCGGCCGACTTGAGCTTCGCCTCCTCGCTCTCCAACTCGGCGCGCAGCGGGGTCCGCATCAGGTAGTCGCGCAGATGCTGCCCGCCGATCCAGCGGCCGAGGTCCTTGGTGGCGGAGGCCTTGTCGCTGAAGGCACCCATCCGGTCCTGCTCCTGCATCCGCCCCAGAGCCGCGGCCGCGGCCTTGAACTCGGGCTGTCCGGGAGCCGCGCTCCTCCGGTCGTCGTAGTCGCGGCTGACGGCGGCGATGTCGGCCTTGTCCGACGCCCCGACCCCGGCCCCGCCGTACAAAGACTCCCGGAAGGCCCTGCTCTGCTCCATGCCGATGCTCTCGTACAGGATGGTCTTGCCGGCCGACAGCGCCTCGGAGGTGCTCTGGTTGCCGGTCGTCATCACGATCGGCTCGCTCGCCTTGATCAGCGTCAGCATGTCGTCGTGCGGGACGCGGTCGGCGGTGATCCAGTGCATCGTCTTGCCGTCGCCGCCGGTCTCCTGGACCGAGATCGCCGGGGCCGGTCTCCCGGCGGTCACCGTCACCAGCCGGACCCTGGCCACCCCGAGCGCAGCGAGGTCGCGCCGCATGGTGCCGTCGAGTTCCGTCGGCCCCTGCGTGGGCGAGGACTGGACGACGTGCACGTCGTTGTCCCGGCCGTTCTCGATCTCGGCCACGGTGAGCGCGAACCGCACGGCGCTCTTGTTGGAGTAGGCGAAGTACAGCCGGGAGGAAGCGGCGGCGGCGAAGTCCCTCGCGGTCTTCTCCTGTTCCTCCGGGAAGAGCGCGGTCAGCAGTTCCGCGGACTTCAGCGCGTGGATGTTCTCCAGCCGGGCGGCCCGTTTCTCCGCCTCGCCCGTGATGCCGTCCTGCTGCTGCTTGTAGTGGCGCAGACCGGCGTCGAAGGTGATGCCGACCTCGTCCGGACCGAGTCCGGTGGTGTGACCGGTGCCGGTGGCACCCGGCGGGGGTGACTCCTTCTTGGAGTACTCGGTCATCGCGGAGACCGTGCTGCCCCACCCGCCGACGCTCTGCTGGAACTTCTTGGTGGCGCTCAGCTGCGGCGCGACGACCACATGGGTGGGGGCCTCGTCGCGGGCGAGCGGCGGGGCGGCGGGGGTGGCGTCGCTGCCGCCGAGCACCGCGAACGGGTGCGCGGCGTCCTCGAAGACCCCGGGCTGCCTCGTGTGCGCCGCGCCGGCGGTCAGCAGGGCGATGTCGTTCTTGTTGGCGCCGGTCCGCGGGAAGGTCTCGCGCAGCGCGTCGGCGGTCTTGACGCCCAGCATCAGATCGCCCTTGCCCTGGGCCTCGTGGGTGAAGACCGCGATGGGTGCCCGGCCGGTCCATTCGAGGCAGCTGTAGAGCTGGTCGATGAGGATCGGCAGGACCTTCGTCCGGTTGGTGATGTTCACGGAGTGGGCCATCTGCTCCAGCGCCGCTTCGTCGAGCCGGCGCGCCGCGTTCGGGCGCAGATACCGGCGGGGAGCGAGCAGTTCGTCCTCCAGCTCCGAGCGGGCCTGTGCGGAGTTGGCGGCGAAGTCCTCCGGCGAGATCCGCTCGCCCGTCCTCTTCTTCGACTCCTCGACCGCCGCCGCAGGCGCCGTGGTGCCGACGGGCGGGGCGGAGGCCGACACGGGGGCATGTGCCGGGACCTGGGGGTCCTGCCGCCGGGGTGCCGTCGAGGCCGACTGCGGTCCGGCCACGGTGGTGGGCTTGGGTCTGACGGCCGGCCGCTGCCGGCCGGGCGCGGTGGTGGTGCCCGGAGCGGTGGCCGAGGCCGAGGTGGCTCCCGAGTCCGAAGTGGCTTCCAGCGCGGTTGCGGATGCGGGCGCGCGCCCCGACGCCGTGCTCGCGCCCGGGGCCGGGGCCGGGGTCACCGTCGAAGCCGTCGCCGCTCCGGAGCGCGGCGGCTGGGCGCACGCCACCGACGCGAGGGCGTCGAAGCTGTCGTAGTCCACCGTGCTTCTGCGCGCCGCGTCGACCTTGGTCCACCCCGGGTTCGACCCCGGGAACAGCTCCTTGAGCCTGGCGAGCGCCTGCGGGGTGGTGTAGCCGTGCAGCGCGCCCGAGAAGGCCCGCTGCACGGGGAGCGCCGGACCGGAGTCTCCGCCGCCCGTCGCGGGCGCCGCGTCGGTGTCCGGGAGACCGCCTCGCGGAGCGGGCCCGCTCATCACCCGGCGGGCGGTGTCCTCCGCCTCCCGCTCGAACCGGTCGGAGGGGTCCGACACCCGCAGGCCCGCACCGTTGTCCGTACCGGCGACCGGGCCGCTGCGCTGCTGCACCACATGCGTCAACTCGTGCGCCAGGGTGTGCTTGTCGGCACCGCCCGCACCGACGACCACATGGCTGCCCGAGGTGTAGGCACGCGCGCCGATCTCGGCGGCGGACCGCTGGGCCACGCTGTCGGTGTGCAGCCGTACGTCGGAGAAGTCCGCCCCGAGCCGCTGCTCCATGTCCGCCCGTACGTCGGCGGCCAGCGGCCGGCCGGCGCCGCTCACCACATCCGCGACGGACGAGCGCTGTACGGGCGCCGCCTCCGGGTGGCCGCACCCGGCCCCGTGCTCATGCCGCTCCCGGGCCAGCGCGCGCTGCACCGCGGCATTGCCCGCCGTGCTCTGCAGGGCGGCCATGGCCTCGGCCGTCCACCCGGCGGACGACGCCCCTGCGGCGACGGGTCCGACCGGACCCGCGGTGACGACCGGCCGCTGCCGCCCGACGGCCTGGCCCGGCCGTTCCTCCTGCGCGCGCATCACCACTCCTCGGGGCTCGGGCTCGGGGTACGGGTCTCCAGGCTCCCCTCGGGGCGGGCAACGGCACAACGGCCGGAAGGGCAGACCTGGAGCCGGAAGGGCAGACCCGGAGGCGGCCCCGCCGCCCGTGAGCCCCCCCGGGCCCCGGGCGCTCCGCCTCGGCGATCACCCACGATTACTATGGTCGTTTCAGGGGCCGGAGGCCGGAGGCCGGAAACCAGGGGCGGACATGCTGAGGGAAGTCACCGCGACCCGCTACGTCGAACCTCTCCGCGCGGGCGGCTCCGTCCCCGGGATCGTCGAGGCGGACGACCTCGGGACGTACGTCGTCAAGTTCACGGGCTCGGCGCAGGGCCGCAAGGCGCTGGTCGCCGAGGTGATCGTCGGGGAGCTGGCGCGGGCCCTGGGACTGCGGTTCCCCGAGCTGGTCCTCGCGCACTTCGATCCGGCGATCGCCGAGAGCGAGCCGCACCAGGAGGTGCGGGAACTACACGCCGCGAGCGCCGGGCTCAACCTCGGCATGGACTATCTGCCGGGCGCGCGGGACTTCACCCCCGAGGTCGCCAGGGACTTCCGTGTGGACCCCCTCGAAGCCGGCCGGATCATCTGGCTCGACGCCCTCACGGTGAACGTGGACCGCACGGTGCACAGCTCGAACCTCATGATCTGGCCCACGCTCGGCGTCGCACCCGCGCGGCTCTGGCTGATCGACCACGGGGCGGCCCTCGTCTTCCACCACCGCTGGGACGACTCGGACCCCGTGAAGGCGTACGACTTCCGCCACCACGCCCTCGGCCACTACGCCCCCGACGTCCGCGCGGCGGACGCCGAGCTGGCGCCGAAGGTGACCGAGGAACTGCTGCGGCGGATCGTCGCGGAGGTCCCCGACGCCTGGCTCACCGACTCCGGGACACCGGACGGGGCGCGTGAGGCGTACGTGGGGTACCTCCTCGCGCGCGTCCGGGCGTCGGCCGACTGGCTCCCCACGGACTTCCCCACCCGGGAGGAACTCGCCGCGGAGGAGAGCCTCCGCGCGGCGAGGACACGGCGAGGCCGCCCGGACTGGCTCAAGCGGGTCCCCGACCTGCACGGCAAGCCGGCGGCGGAACAGGATTGGTCGGTGCATCTCGGATGAGCCCCGTCGTACAGATCGAGTACTGCACCCAGTGCCGCTGGCTGCCCCGCGCGGCCTGGCTGGCGCAGGAGCTGCTCACCACCTTCGAGACGGAGATCGGCGAGCTGTCCCTCAAGCCCGGCACGGGTGGTGTGTTCGTCGTCCGGGTCGACGACGAGGTGGTCTGGGACCGCCGTGACCAGGGCTTCCCGGAGCCCACCGCCGTCAAGCAGGCCGTACGCGACCGAGTGGCCCCGGGGAAGTCCCTGGGCCACTCGGACAGGATCGGCGGGTCGTAGCTCAGCCCTTGAGCTGCTCGTACGCCGGGAGGGTGAGGAAGTCGGCGTAGTCCTCGTCGAGGGAGACCTGGAGCAGCAGGTCGTGGGCCTGCTGCCAGTGGCCCGCGGCGAACGCCTCCTCGCCGATCTCGGCCCGGATGTTCGCCAGCTCCTCGGCGGCGACCTCGCGGGCCAGCTCCGGGGTGGCCTTCACCGATTCCCCGGCGCGCTCGAACTCGACGCCCGCGTTGATCCACTGCCAGATCTGCGAGCGGGAGATCTCGGCGGTGGCCGCGTCCTCCATGAGGTTGAAGATGGCGACGGCGCCCAGCCCGCGCAGCCACGCCTCGATGTAACGGATGCCGACCTGGACGGCGTTGACGAGACCGGGGTATGTGGGCCGCGCGTCGAGGGAGTCGACGGCGATCAGGTCGGCGGCCTTGACGTCGACGTCCTCGCGGAGGCGGTCCTTCTGGTTGGGCCTGTCGCCGAGGACGGCGTCGAAGGAGGCCATGGCGATCGGCACCAGGTCCGGGTGGGCCACCCACGACCCGTCGAAGCCGTCGCCGGCCTCCCGGTCCTTGTCGGCCTTGACCTTCTCGAAGGCGACCTTGTTGACCTCCTCGTCGCGCCGCGACGGGATGAACGCGGCCATGCCGCCGATCGCGTGCGCGCCGCGCTTGTGGCAGGTACGGACGAGGAGTTCGGTGTACGCCCGCATGAACGGGGCGGTCATCGTCACCGCGTTGCGGTCCGGGAGGACGAACTTCTCGCCGCCGTCACGGAAGTTCTTCACGATGGAGAAGAGGTAGTCCCAGCGTCCCGCGTTCAACCCCGAGGCGTGGTCGCGGAGTTCGTAGAGGATCTCCTCCATCTCGTACGCGGCCGTGATCGTCTCGATCAGGACGGTCGCGCGGACGCTGCCCTGCGGGACGCCGACGTGGTCCTGGGCGAAGACGAACACCTCGTTCCAGAGGCGGGCCTCCAGGTGCGACTCCGTCTTCGGGAGGTAGAAGTACGGGCCCTTGCCGAGGTCCAGCAGCCGCTGGGCGTTGTGGAAGAAGTACAGGCCGAAGTCGACGAGCGCGCCGGGGACGGCACGGCCGTCGGCGTCGACGAGATGACGCTCGTCGAGGTGCCAGCCGCGCGGGCGCATGACGACGGTCGCCAGCTCCTCGTTCGGGCGCAGGGCGTACGACTTGCCGGTGCGCTCGTCGGTGAAGTCGATGTTGCGGGTGTACGCGTCGGCCATGTTCACCTGGCCGAGGACCACGTTCTCCCAGGTGGGCGCGGAGGCGTCCTCGAAGTCCGCGAGCCAGATCCGCGCGCCGGAGTTCAGGGCGTTGATCGTCATCTTGCGGTCGGTGGGGCCGGTGATCTCCACCCGCCGGTCGTTCAGCGCGGCGGGGGAGGGCGCCACCCGCCAGGAGTCGTCGGCGCGGATCGCGGCCGTCTCCGGGAGGAAGTCGAGCGTGGAGGTGCGGGCGATCTCGGCGCGGCGCTCCGCGCGGCGGGCCAGCAACTCGTCACGCCGGGGCGTGAACCGGCGGTGCAGCTCGTACACGAAGGAGAGGGCGGCGTCGGTGAGGACCTCGTCCTGGCGGGGCAGGGGCTCGGCGTCGACGATGGCCAGCGGGGACGGCGCTGGTGCGGACATGAGCTGTCACTTCCTTCAGCGGGGCTTCTGTTCAGCGGATACTAGTTTCCTCATGGTGGAAGTTCAATGTTTTGTTGATGTCAAGATTCTTCGGTTCCGCCGAGATGGACGAGGTCGGCCTCGGTGTCGATGTCGTACGGCCGGGCCACGTCCCCGCACTCGACGAGCGTGATCGCCTCGCGGTGCGCCGTGAGGTAGGCGCGCGCCCCCCGGTCGCCGGTGGCGGTCGCGACGATGCCGGGCCAGTGGTCGGAGCCGAGGAGGACCGGGTGGCCGCGTACGCCGTCGTAGGCGGCCGCCGCGAGCGATCCGGTCGACCCGTACGCGGCGAGGACGCGGGCCACCGCCGCCGGGCCGATGCCCGGCTGGTCGACGAGGGAGACGAGGGCGGCGTCGGCGCCGGTCCCGGCCAGGGACTCCAGCCCGGCGCGCAGGGACGAGCCCATGCCCTCGGCCCAGTCCGGGTTGTCGACCTCCGCGCAGCCGGACAGGTCGGCGCGGGCGCGTACGGCCGCGGCCCCGGCGCCCAGGACCACAAGGACCCGGGCGCAGCCGCCCGCCCGGAGCACCGCGATCGCGTGTTCGACCAGGGGGCGGCCGTGGTGGGGCAGCAGGGCCTTGGGCCGGCCGCCGAGGCGCCGCCCGCCGCCGGCGGCCAGCAGCAGTCCGACGACCTCGCCTCGGGGTGGCCTCTGGGTCTCATGGTGCGTCATGTCCCCTTGCATACCTGTTGCATACCCGACCCCGCGCGGGTGTCCCGTGAAGCCGGACGGGTCAGAGGCGGCTTTGTGATGTGCGGGGACCGAATTTCGGTCCCCGTGGTGGCGCTCGCCACACCGATTGGCGTTTACTGGCCCGCGCCACCCTCGGCGACCGACCGACGCCACCGGGTGGCCGGCCGTACCCGGGCGTGCGGTCAGGACTCGTGCACGACGGAGTGGGCGAGGGGGGAGAGGGCTGTGTTGCGGAGCTTGGGGCAGAGGCCAGTGACCGGCAGTGACGAGGATCCCAGAGTGGCGGGACTGCGGTCGGCCGTGTCCCGATTGCGGCGTGAACTTGCGGCGCATCCGGCGGAGTTCCCCGACCGGGGGATCGCGGAGGACGAGCTCGCGGCGCTGGCGGCGATGGTCGTCACCGGGATGCCGGAGGTTCCGCGGTTACGCCGTTCGCTGCTGCTGATCGCGGGCTCGATCGGGTCGGTGAGCGCCTTGGCCCGGGGGCTGGCGGAGGTGCGCACGGCGGTGGAACTGTTCGGCGAGCCACCGCGCCGCTGACCGCGTTTTTCCTCGCCCCCGCCGCCCCTACCCGTCCCATCTTTTCAAGGGGCTGCGCCCCTTCGACCCCCAGGCGTCCGTCCGGTGGGGGCTGGTCGCGCAGTTCCCCGCGCCCCTGAAAGAGGCCTGCGGCCCTTTCGGGAAAAGCACGGGGCGCAGCCCCTGCTTTTCAGGGGCGCGGGGAACTGCGCGAGAAGCCCCACGCGCCCGCACACGACCGCGCGAAGCCCCACCCACCTGCACCCGACAACGAACCCCCTGGCCCTAGCTCCCCGTCCCCGAGTTCGCCAGCGCCTCCGACAGTTCCACCGCCACCTGCTGCAGCAAGGGCACGATCCGGTCCGTCGCCGTCTCGGTGACGCGCCCCGCCGGGCCGGAGATGGAGATGGCCGCGGCGGTGGGGGAGTCGGGGACGGAGACGGCGAGGCAGCGGACGCCGATCTCCTGTTCGTTGTCGTCCACGGCGTAGCCGAGCCGGCGGACGTCCTCCAGCGCGCTCAGGAAACCCTCGGGCGTGGTGATCGTCTTCTCGGTCGCGGCCGGCATGCCCGTCCGGGCCAGCAGGGCGCGGACCTCGTCGGCGGGGAAGCCGGCCAGCAGCGCCTTGCCGACCCCGGTGGAGTGCGGCAGCACCCGGCGGCCCACCTCGGTGAACATCCGCATGGAGTGCTTGGACGGCACCTGGGCGACGTACACGATCTCGTCCCCGTCGAGGAGCGCCATGTTCGCCGTCTCCCCGGTCTCCTCGACGAGACGCGCGAGATACGGCCGTGCCCAGGTCCCGAGCAGCCGGGAGGCGGACTCGCCGAGGCGGATCAGGCGCGGACCGAGGGCGTACCGCCGGTTCGGCTGCTGGCGTACGTAGCCGCAGACGACCAGGGTCCGCATCAGCCGGTGGATGGTCGGCAGCGGCAGCCCGCTGCTCGCGGACAGCTCGCTGAGGCCCACCTCGCCACCGGCGTCCGCCATCCGCTCCAGCAGATCGAAGGCGCGCTCGAGGGACTGGACACCGCCGGAGGACGACTTCGTGGAGTCGGTCGTGTGGGCGCTGGCGCTGGACGTCGGCACGGGGCGCGGTCCTTTCGGGATGGCGGGCGAGATCGCAGCCTACCGGGCAGTTCATTGACTACTGGCTTGT
The DNA here is from genome assembly GCF_020010925.1 of Streptomyces griseiscabiei. Classification (NCBI taxonomy): domain Bacteria; kingdom Bacillati; phylum Actinomycetota; class Actinomycetes; order Kitasatosporales; family Streptomycetaceae; genus Streptomyces; species Streptomyces griseiscabiei. Next base: position 1,758,163 of record NZ_JAGJBZ010000002.1, read on the forward strand.
ATGTCACTACGTTCTGCTCAGTGGAATAGTAATTCCGTCTTGTGAAAACATCCAGAGTGAGGGTGCCCTTGACGGAGGTGGGAGCGGAGAGGAAAACTCCTTCAACAGAACGTTGAATTCCGTTACGCGGAAGTGAACGGCGGCAGTGAGCAGCGGTACGGCGAGAGGGGTCCCGGTGTCCGAGACTGAACTGGTGTTGCGCTCGACGCGTGTCATCACCCCCGACGGATCGCGCCCCGCCGCGGTCGCCGTCGCGGACGGCAGGATCACGGCCGTCCTCCCGTACGACGCCGACGTACCGCCCGGCACCCGCCTGGAGGACCTCGGCGACCATGTGCTGCTGCCGGGTCTCGTCGACACCCATGTGCATGTGAACGACCCCGGCCGCACCCACTGGGAGGGCTTCTGGACCGCCACGCGCGCCGCGGCGGCCGGCGGCATCACCACCCTCGTCGACATGCCGCTCAACTCCCTCCCGCCGACCACGACCGTCGACCACCTCCGCACCAAGCGCGAGGTCGCCGCCGACAAGGCCCATGTCGACGTCGGCTTCTGGGGCGGCGCGCTGCCCGACAACGTCAAGGACCTGCGCCCGCTGCACGACGCCGGGGTCTTCGGCTTCAAGGCGTTCCTGTCGCCGTCCGGTGTGGACGAGTTCCCGCACCTCGACCAGGACGGCCTCGCCCGCTCCCTGACCGAGATCGCAGGCTTCGGCGGACTGCTCATCGTGCACGCCGAGGACCCCCACCACCTCGACGCGGCCCCGCAGCGGGGCGGCCCCCGGTACGCCGACTTCCTCGCCTCCCGCCCGCGCGGCGCCGAGGACACCGCCATCGCCGCCCTCATCGACCGGGCCCGGCGACTCGACGCCCGCGTCCACGTCCTGCACCTCTCCTCCGCCGACGCGCTCCCGCTGATCGCGGAGGCCAAGCGGGACGGCGTACGGATCACCGTCGAGACCTGCCCGCACTACCTCACCCTCACCGCGGAGGAAGTCCCGGACGGGGCGAGCGAGTTCAAGTGCTGCCCGCCCATCCGCGAGTCCGCCAACCAGGATCTGCTGTGGCAGGCCCTCGCGGACGGCACGATCGACTGCGTGGTCACCGACCACTCCCCCTCCACCGCCGATCTGAAGACCGACGACTTCGCCACCGCCTGGGGCGGCATCTCCGGACTGCAGCTGAGCCTCGCGGCGGTCTGGACGGAGGCCCGCCGGCGCGGCCACGGCCTGGAGGACGTGGTCCGCTGGATGTCCACGCGCACGGCGGCCCTCGTCGGCCTCGACGACCGCAAGGGCGCCATCGAGGCGGGCCGCGACGCCGACTTCGCCGTCCTCGCCCCCGACGAGACCTTCACCGTCGACCCGGCCGCCCTCCAGCACCGCAACCGCGTCACCGCGTACGCCGGCAAGACCCTGTACGGCGTGGTCAGGTCCACCTGGCTGCGCGGCGAACGCATCGTCGCGGACGGCGAGTTCACCGAACCGAAGGGCCGCCTCCTCACCCGCACCCCCTGACCGCGCCCCGTACGCCCGGCCCCGCTTCCCGCCCCGTACCCGCAGCGGCCGACCACCGAAAGGCAGACCTGATCATCGTGACGGCTCAGCACCACACCCCGCCCACGAGCTTCACCGGCGACGCGAACCCCTACGGCGGCGGCGACCCGTACGCGGACTACCGCACCACCGACTTCCCCTTCACCCGGTACGCCGACCTCGCCGACCGCAGGCTCGGCGCCGGGGTCGTCGCCGCCAACGACGAGTTCTTCGCCCACCGCGAGAACCTGCTGGTGCCCGAGCGCGCCGAGTTCGTCCCCGAGCACTTCGGGCACAAGGGCAAGGTCATGGACGGCTGGGAGACCCGCCGCCGCCGGGGCGCCTCGGCCGAGCACCCCTGGCCGACGGCCGACGACCACGACTGGGCGCTGATCCGCCTCGGCGCGCCCGGCGTGATCCGGGGGATCGTCGTCGACACGGCCCACTTCCGCGGCAACTACCCGCAGGCGGTCTCCGTCGAGGCCGCGTCCGTCGCCGGTTCCCCGTCGCCGGAGGAACTGCTCGCCGACGACGTGAAGTGGACGACCCTCGTCCCGCGCACCCCCGTCGGCGGCCACGCGGCCAACGGCTTCACGGTCACCGTCGAGCAGCGCTTCACCCACCTGCGCCTCAACCAGCACCCCGACGGCGGCGTCGCCCGTCTGCGGGTGTACGGCGAGGCCGTGCCGGACCCCGTCTGGCTGGACGCGCTCGGCACCTTCGACGTGGTCGCCCTGGAGAACGGCGGCCTGGCCGAGGACGCCTCCAACCTCTTCTACTCACCCGCCACCAACACCATCCAGCCCGGCCGCGCCCGGGTGATGCACGAGTGCTGGGAGACCAGCCGCCGCCGCGACCAGGGCAACGACTGGATCCGCTACCGCCTCGCCGCCCAGTCCGAGATCCGTGCCCTGGAGATCGACACGGCCTACCTCAAGGGCAACGCGGCCGGCTGGGCCACGGTCTCGGTGAAGAACGGCGACGACGCCGACTGGACCGAGATCCTCCCCCGCACCCGCCTCCAGCCCGACACCGGCCACCGCTTCGTCCTCGACGTCCCCGCCGTCGCCACCCACGCCCGTGTCGACATCTATCCCGACGGCGGAATCTCCCGTCTGCGCCTCTTCGGCTCCCTGACGGAGACGGGCCGTGCCGGTCTGGCGGCACGTCACCAGGAACTGGGCGGCTAGACGGCCGAGCGGCGGTGCCCGCGCCCCTTTCCGGGGTGCGGGCAACCGCGTGACCAGCAGTGTGTGGCCGGTGTGAACTCCGATCACCCCCGGTTAACACCGGGAAAACTTACCGGCCGTGCCCGGAAAATCATGGAACTTGTCATTGACATGTCATGGTCTACGCGCGTCATCATGAGGCCATGCGATTCCCCCCACGAGCAACACGTGTCGGAGCGGCGGCGGCACTCCTGTCCGCCCTCCTCGTCGGCGGCACCGTCACCGCCACCCCGGCCGCCGCCGCGGTCGGCAGCATCTGCTACAGCGACCTGCCGTCGCAGGCGCACACCACGCTCAGCCTGATCGCCCGAGGCGGCCCCTACCCGTACGCGCAGGACGGCAGCGTCTTCCAGAACCGGGAGCGCGTCCTGCCCTCGCGGTCCACGGGCTACTACCACGAGTACACCGTCAAGACCCCCGGCTCCTCCACCCGCGGCGCCCGCCGCATCGTCACCGGGCAGGCCCACGAGGAGGACTACTACACCGCCGACCACTACGCGTCCTTCGACCTGGTCGACCACGACTGCTGAGTCCGCCCCACCGGACTCGGCGCCGCCCGTCCCGGCCGGCTGTCCTTCCCCCACAGGACCGTCGGCCGGGCGGGCCTTCGCTCACCCGGACCTCCGGCTCTCCGCCGCCGCGAACAGGGCGATCGCCAGGACGATCAGCGCGATGCTCACATAGATCTCGTAGCCGTCCAGGGTGCTCCACTTCTGTGTCACCCCCCACTTCAGCTTGCCGGTGAGTTCGTACACCAGACCGCCGGTGCCCTGGAGCAGGGCGAGGAACCCGAGGAACTCCAACAACTGCTTCATGGCCCCGATCCTCGTCCCGCGCTCCCCCCGCCTCCATCGGCCGCGGGGCGAGGCCTGTCCGACGGGGGTACCGATCCGCGGGGCGGCGGCGCGACGAGGGTCGACGACGGCACGACGAAGGTCGACGGCGGTGCGACTTCCGTCGCGATCACCGGCGGAGGGGAGGTGCCGGAGGCCGTCTCTGCGTAGATTTGTCGACCGTGAGTGCTGACAAGCAGGTGCCGGAGCCCCCGGCCTTCCCGGGGCGGAGCTGGCTGCTGCCGTCGGCGCTGCTCGACTCCGAACCCGGGCGGGACCCCGGCGACGCACGACCCGGACGGCGGCCCCGGCGGACCGCCCGCGACTGGGTCGTCGACTTCACCTGCTTCCTGCTGGCCGTGTTCATCGGCCTGCTCAGCGTGGAGGCGGTCAGGAACGAGCCCGATCTGCCACAGGCCTTCGTCGTCCTCGACCAGGTCCTCGGCGCACTCGCCTGCGCCGCCGTCTGGCTGCGCAGACGCTGGCCGGTCGGCCTCGCCGCGGCGATGGTCCCGGTCTGCTTCGTGTCCAGCACCGCGGGCGGCGCCGGTCTGGTCGCCCTCTTCACCCTCACCGTGCACCGGCCCTTCCGGTACGTGGCCTGGATCGGCGGCGCCTCCCTGGTCCTCAACCCGCTGTTCTACTGGCTGCGCCCCGACCCCGACATCACCTACCCCTGGGTGGTGTTCCTCTCCGCAGTCCTCACCGCCGCGATCGTCGGCTGGGGCATGTTCGTGCGCTCCAAGCGGCAGCTCCTGCTGAGCTTCCGGGACCGCGCCCGACGCGCCGAGACCGAGGCGGAGCTCCGGGCCGAACAGGCGCAGCGGCTCGCCCGCGAGGCCATCGCCCGCGAGATGCACGACGTCCTGGCCCACCGTCTGACCCTGCTGAGCGTGCACGCGGGCGCGCTGGAGTTCCGGCCCGACGCGCCCCGCGCCGAGGTCGTCCGCGCGGCCGGCGTCATCCGGGAGAGCGCGCACGAGGCACTCCAGGACCTCCGGGAGATCATCGGGGTGCTCCGGGCGGGCGAGCCCGACGACGCGGGCCGCCCCCAGCCGACCCTGGCCGCGCTCGACTCCCTCGTCTCCGAGTGCCGCGAGGCCGGCATGAAGGTCGTCCTCGACCAGCACGTCACCGACCGCGCCGCCGTCCCCACGTCCGTCGGCCGCACCGCCTACCGCATCGCCCAGGAGTGCCTGACCAACGCCCGCAAACACGCCCCCGGCGCCGAGGTCACCGTCACCGTGGCGGGCGCCCCCGGCGACGGCCTCACCGTCCGCGTACGCAACCCCGCGCCCCCGGGCGAGGTCCCGCCCGTCCCCGGCTCCGGCCAGGGCCTCATCGGTCTCACCGAACGCGCCGCGCTGGCCGGGGGCCGCCTCGACCACGGCCCCGAGACCGGCGGCGGCTTCGCCGTACGGGCCTGGCTGCCCTGGAGCTGACCCCGGGCCGTGCCACAGGTGGGGTGAACCCCGGCATCGGCGTGCGCCGCGCCATCTCGTGCCCCATGATGGCCAGTTGACCCGTACGTCTCGGGAGGGACCGCAGAGTGAGTTCCGGGGGACACAACCCGTACCAGCCGCCCTGGCAGCCGAACGGAGGACCGTACCCACCGCCGCCGTACGCCCCCAACTCCCCGTACCCGTACGGCCCGAACCCCTACGCACCCCAGCCGCCCCCCACGCTCGTGCGGCGGATGCGGGAGGACGAGTGGCCGCCCCTGCGGGAGTTCCTCAGCGGGCTGCGGCTGCACGGCTGCCTCTGGGTGATGGCCGCGATGTGCGCGTGGCCCATGGTGGTCGGACTGCTGCTGGGCTACCCCCTGGCCCGCTCCGCCCGCCGCCCGGCCCGGCGGATCTTCCCCTCCCGCGCCCGCCACCGCCTCGCGGACGACGACGTGACCCGGATGCAGCGGCGGCGGGCCTGGACCGCCACCCTCATGTCCGTGCTGATCCTTGCCGTGTACGGCAAGGCCGAGGACGTCGACCAGGCACAGCAGCAGTTCATGATGCGGCTGATGGTCACTCCCTGGCTGCTGCTCCTGAGCGCGCCCGTGGTCGTCGCGGCCCTCTTCCGCTGGTCGTCGCCGACCGCGCGCCGGACGATGCGCGCCCCGCTGCGCACCGCCGGGGCGTCGGCCCTGTGGTACGTCGGCGCCTTCACGACGGTGCCGCTGCTCGGCGGGGCGATCTACTACACCCGCACCCACCTGGAACAGGACATGAGCCTCTGGGCGCCGCTCGCCCTGCTCGTGCCCCTGCTCTGGATGCTGCTCTTCATCGTCTTCGCCACCGGGCCCGCCGTGCGCAGCGCCTTCAACACCGCCGATGTGCACCCGGCCCTCCCGGCGCTGCTCACCGGCGCCCTGGTGTGGGAGTTCGCCGCCATCAGCCTCGCCGTCGGCGGACCGCCGCCGGGCCCGCCGCTGGTCCAGCTCGCCGCGCTCGTCGGCGGCCCCGCCTCGGTCACCGCCGTCGCGTGGTGGGAGATACGCCGGCTGCGCACCCGCCACGGGGTACGACTGCGCGCCTGACGGGGACCGGCGGCGGGGTCACCCCAGGCGCGGCACCACGCGCTGCCCCGCCGACCCGTACACCCAGGCCGACGCCTCGTCGATGAAGTCGCCCGGGAAGCCGAGACGGAAGGCGGTGGTCTCCTCCAGCCGGGCCAGCACCTCCGGCGGGAGCACCAGCCGGGCGGCGCCGAGGTTGTCCATGAGCTGCTCCACGCGGCGGGCGCCGAGGATGGGGTGCACGGCGGGGGAGTGGGCCATGGTCCAGGCGATGGCGATCTGGGCCGGGGTGGCGTCGAGTTCGTCCGCGGCGCGCTGCACGGCCTCCGCGACCGCCCGCTCGCGCTCCCCGACCGCCCCGGCCGACAACCGGGTCGCGATGCCCGGCGCCATCCCGCCCGGCCGGGTGTACTTGCCGGACAGGACACCGTTCTGCAGCGGACTCCACGCCGCCACCGACATCCCGAACGCCTCCGCCATCGGCAGCAGTTCCCGCTCGATGTCCCGGTTGAGCAGGCTGTACGGCACCTGGAGCGCCGACAGCGGTGACCAACCCCGCCATTCCGCGAGGGTGTTGGCGCGCGACACCACCCAGGCCGGGGCGTCCGAGATGCCGACGTACAGCACCTTCCCGGACCGTACGGCGTCGTCCAGGGCCCGCATCGTCTCCTCGACCGGGGTGTTGCGGTCCCAGATGTGCACCCAGTAGATGTCGACGTAGTCCGTGCCCAGCCGGCGCAGACTCGTCTCCAGCGACAGCGCGAGGTTCTTGCGGTGGTTGCCCGCGGCGTTGGGATCGCTGCCGTCCCGGGACACGGTGTACTTGGTGGACAGCACGAACCGGTCGCGGCGCCCCTTGAGCAGCTCGCCGACGATCCGCTCGCTCTCCCCGCCCCGGTAGTTGACCGCCGTGTCGATCACATTGCCGCCGGCCTCCGCGTACACGTCGAGGATGCGCGCGCACTCCTCGGGAGGGGCGCCCACCCCGCCCTGCTCCCCGAACGTCATGGCGCCCAGGAACAGCTCGGAGACACGGAGCCCGGTCCGGCCCAGGAGTCGGTAACGCACCTGATTCCTCCGTCGGTTGAAAGCCGTACCGGCCGACACTAACCGGTCGGCCCGCGCCGACGCGGCGGTCCGGGCGAAGCGTCATTACGGTAGTGCTCCATGACCGACGCCCGGGCCCTGCGCCCCGACGATGGACCGACGACCGTGATCCGACTGCTCCTCGTGGACGACGACCCCCTGGTGCGGGCCGGTCTCTCCTTCATGCTGGGCGGCGCCGACGACATCGAGATCGTGGGCGAGGGCGCCGACGGGAGCGAGGTGGACGCCCTCGTCGACCGCACACGCCCCGACGTCGTCCTGATGGACATCCGGATGCCGGCCGTGGACGGCCTCACGGCCACCGAGCGGCTGCGCGCCCGCGCGGACGCGCCCCAGGTCGTCGTCCTCACCACCTTCCACGCCGACGACCAGGTCCTGCGCGCGCTGCGCGCGGGCGCCGCCGGTTTCGTCCTCAAGGACACCCCGCCCGCCGAGATCGTCGACGCGGTACGGCGGGTCGCGGCCGGTGACCCCGTGCTCTCGCCCGCCGTCACCCGCCAGCTCATGGTCCACGCCGCCGGAAGCGCCGCGGACACCCGCCGTGCCGCCGCCCGTTCCCGTGTCGCCGTCCTCAACGACCGCGAACGCGAGGTCGCCGTCGCCGTCGGCCGCGGCGCCTCCAACGCGGAGATCGCCGCCGAACTCTTCATGAGCGTCCCCACCGTCAAGACGCACGTCTCCCGCGTCCTCGCCAAGCTGCACCTCAACAACCGTGTGCAGATCGCCCTGTTGACGTACGACGCGGGGTTGCTGGAGGAGGACGGGGACGCCTGAGCGGTCTCGGGGTTGTCGGGTGCGGGTCCGGTGGGGCTGGTCGCGCAGTTCCCCGCGCCCTGAAAGAGGCCTGCGGCCCTTTCGGGGAAAGCACGGGGCGCAGCCCCTGCTTTTCAGGGGCGCGGGGAACTGCGGAGCCCACCGGACCCGCACGCGCTGATGAAACCGCATCCCCCACCCCGGGGCGAACCGGGCCACGCCGGAGGCTACTCCCGCCCGCCCGCGATCTCCCCCAGATTCACCGGCCGGTGCTCCCGCCGCGACACCTCGCACGCCTCCGCGACCCGCAACGCCTGCAACGCCTCCCGCCCGTCGCACGGATTCGCCCGCTCCCCCCGCACCACCTCCACGAACGCCGCGATCTCCGCCTCGTACGCCGCGGCGAACCGCTCCAGGAACCCGGTCCACGGCTTGTCCGCCGGCGGCGGCCCGCTCGGCTCGGTGGACGCCACCGGCGTACGGTCGTCCAGCCCGACCACCACGGTGTCCAGCTCCCCGGCCAGCTCCAGCCGCACGTCGTACCCGGCCCCGTTCACCCGCGCCGCCGTGGCCGTGACCAGCGTGCCGTCCTCCAGCGTGAGCAGGGCGGCGGCCGTGTCGAGGTCGTGCGCCTCCCGGAACATCGGATGCCCGACGTCCGACCCGGTCGCGTAGACCGTGGCGACCTCGCGCCCGGTCACCCACCGCACGATGTCGAAGTCATGGATCAGGGTGTCCCGGTAGATCCCGCCGGAGACCGGGAGATACGCGGCGGGCGGCGGTGTCTGGTCGGCCGTCAGCGCCCGTACGGTGTGCAGCCGCCCGAGCCGGCCCGCGCGCACCGCCTCCCGCGCGGTGACATAGCCGGAGTCGAAGCGCCGCTGGAAGCCCATCTGCAGCACCGTCCCGGCCGCGTCGACCTCGGTCAGCGCCGCTAACGTGCCCGGCAGGTCCACGGCGACGGGTTTCTCGCAGAAGACCGGCAGTCCCGAGCGTGCTGCCCGACCGATCAGTTCGCCGTGGGCCGACGTCGCGGCCGTTATCACCACGGCGTCCACACCCCAGGTGAAGATCTCGTCCACCCCCGGCGCCACCGTCTCGCCGAGGCGGTCCGCGAGGTCATGGGCCCGAGTCGTGTCGACGTCCGTGATGATCAGAGAGCCGACATCACGGTGGCGGCTGAGGGTGGTCGCGTGGAACGTCCCGATGCGACCCGCCCCGATGAGTCCGATGCGCATGGGAAACAAAGTGGGGTCGTACCCGCCGCCGTGTCAATGCTTTGTCCGGACAACCGAACTACGCAACTTCCCGTCACCACATACCGGGGCTACGCTCGGCGGGTGCCGAAACCAGAAGTGGCTCCGACCGTGTCGCTCCAGCTCAGCGTCGACCGCAGCAGTCCGGTCCCGCTCTACTTCCAGCTGTCCCAGCAGCTGGAGGCCGCGATCGAGCACGGCGAGCTGACCCCGGGCAGTCTGCTGGGCAACGAGATCGAACTCGCCGCACGCCTCGGCCTGTCCCGCCCGACCGTCCGCCAGGCCATCCAGTCCCTCGTCGACAAGGGCCTGCTCGTACGCCGCCGAGGTGTGGGCACCCAGGTCGTCCACAGCCAGGTCAAACGCCCCCTGGAACTGAGCAGCCTCTACGACGACCTGGAGGCCGCGGGCCAGCGTCCGGCCACCCGTGTCCTGGCCAACACCACCGTCGCGGCCTCCGCCGAGGTCGCCGCCGCACTCGCCGTCGCGGAGGGCGGCGAAGTCCACCGGATCGAGCGACTCCGTCTGGCCCACGGCGAGCCCATGGCCTACCTCTGCAACTACCTCCCCGCCGACCTCCTCGACCTCGACTCCCCCCAGCTGGAGGCCACCGGCCTCTACCGCCTCATGCGCACCGCAGGCATCACCCTGCACAGCGCCCGCCAGACCATCGGCGCCAGATCCGCCACCCCGGAGGAGGCCGACCGCCTGGGAGAGCCGGAGCACGCCCCGCTGCTGACCATGCAGCGCACCACGTTCGACGACACCGGCCGCGCCGTCGAATACGGCACCCACATCTACCGGGCGTCGCGTTACTCGTTCGACTTCCAGCTGCTGGTGAGGGCGTAGAAAGCTGGAGGAGCAGGTGGCGAAGCCCCTGCTCCTCCAGGGGCGCGGGGCTGTGTCGATATGCGGCTCCGCCGCGTGGGCGCGAGAAGCCCCACCGGCCCGCACCCGAAAAACAACCCACGGCACCCCCCGCCCCCACGCCGCACCCGGCGGAGCGCTAAGGCAGAATCGGCACGATGAGCACTTACCGCGACTTCACCCACCGCGGCTCCGCGCGGGCCACCGTCCTGCGGACCGTGGGAACGCGCGAGCGCCGCTCCCATCTGACGGCCCCCCGCGTCCCCACCGTCGGCATCGACATCGGCGGCACGAAGGTGATGGCGGGCGTCGTGGACGCCGACGGCAACATCCTGGAGAAGCTCCGCACGGAGACCCCGGACAAGTCGAAGAGCCCCCAGGTCGTCGAGGACACCATCACCGAACTGGTCCTGGACCTCTCCGACCGGCACGATGTGCACGCCGTCGGCATCGGTGCCGCCGGCTGGGTGGACGCGGACCGCAACCGCGTACTGTTCGCTCCCCATCTGTCCTGGCGCAACGAGCCGCTGCGCGACCGCCTCGCCGGCCGTCTGGCCGTGCCCGTGCTGGTCGACAACGACGCCAACGCCGCCGCCTGGGCCGAGTGGCGCTTCGGCGCCGGCCGCGACGAGGACCACCTGGTCATGATCACGCTCGGCACCGGCATCGGCGGCGCGATCCTGGAGGACGGCCAGGTCAAGCGCGGCAAGTTCGGCGTCGCGGGCGAGTTCGGCCATATGCAGGTGGTGCCCGGCGGCCACCGCTGCCCGTGCGGCAACCGCGGCTGCTGGGAGCAGTACAGCTCCGGGAACGCCCTGGTCAGAGAGGCCCGCGAGCTGGCCGCGGCCGACTCCCCGGTGGCATACGGGATCATCGAGCACGTCAAGGGGAACATCGGCGACATCACCGGCCCGATGATCACCGAGCTGGCCCGCGACGGCGACGCGATGTGCATCGAACTGCTCCAGGACATCGGCCAGTGGCTCGGCGTCGGCATCGCCAACCTGGCCGCCGCCCTCGACCCGTCCTGCTTCGTCATCGGCGGCGGTGTCTCGGCCGCCGACGACCTGCTGATCGGCCCCGCCCGGGACGCCTTCCGCCGCCACCTCACCGGCCGCGGCTACCGCCCCGAGGCCCGCATCGCACGCGCCCAGCTCGGACCCGAGGCCGGCATGGTGGGAGCCGCCGACCTCGCCCGGCTCGTCGCCCGCCGCTTCCGCCGCGCCAACCGGCGCAGAGTCGAGCGGTACGAGCGCTACGCGCGGTACGTGGAGGCCCGCCGCACCACCCAGGACTCCGCGTGACCGCCTCGGTGCCGCACCAGGGCTCCTCACCCGAGGAGCCGGAGCGGCCCGCCGAGGACCGCCGGCACCGCATCCGCCGCCGGGCGATCACCCTGTCGATCATCGTGCTGCTCATCGGCGTACCCGCCGGCTACCTGGTGATCTCCGCCAACCAGAGCCGCGACAGCGGCAAGGACAAGGAGGAGAAGTACTCGGCGACCGGCCTCACCGCCCACTGGCCCTCCCGGGTCCAGCAGCGCCTCTACCAGGTGCCGATCCCGCCGTACTCCAAGCACGTCGCGTACTACGAGACGAACAACTGGAAGACCAGCCGTCTCTATGTGCAGTTCTATACGAGCAACGAGGGCCTGGAGAGCTTCCTCAACCAGATCGGCGCCGCCACGGGCGATCTGAAGCAGGACAAGATGGCCGTCAACGCCCGTGACCGGGGGATCGTCGGCTGGGACTTCACCGGCTCCGGCCCCTGGTACGGCCTCGTCAACCACCAGAAGAACCCCGCCCCCACCCATGACATCGTGGTGAACCGGACGAACCCGGACCATCCGATGGTGTACGTGGTGTCACGGACAGTGCCCTGACCAGCACGGACACCGGTCGGGGGCGGGCGCGCGCCCGGACGTCGGGACCCGTTGTCAGACCCCGCCCGTAGAGTCGGAGGCAACTGATCGAGTCGACGGGCGTCGACCGGTGTCGACGGGCGGGGAGGTGACCGGACACATGCGGGACATGGCTGTACCCGAGGTCGACACGACCCTGCCCGCGCGGACGGCCACCGCCGCGCGGACCTCCGTCCCCGTCCGGCTGGCCGCCGTCTTCCTCCCGGCCCCACTGCCCCGGCACGGCCGGTTCGCGTTCTGGGACCCGGCGGGCGGCGGCCCGCCCCCCGACCCCACCGAGGACCTCACGGTCGTACGACCGCACGGCTCCGGAGCCCGCCGGAGCACCGTCCCCGCCGTCCGCCTCACCGTCGGCGAAGCCCTCCCCCTGCTCACCCGCGCCCGGCGCGACCCCGCCGCCCATCCCGCCACGGCCTGCTGGGGCGCCGCCGCCCTGCACGCGCTGCGGCTGATCGCCCGAGGCCGGCTGCTGCCGGGACTGACCACCGAGGGGTACGACGCCTGGCGCGCGGGACCGCTCGACCCGGACGACATCGCCCACCTCAGGGCCGTCGCCGCGGCCCTGCCGTACGAGGGCCATGCCGTGCCCCTGCCCGGCAAGGGGCCGCTCAGGCTGCCCGAGCCCGAGTCGCTGATGCGGTCCTTCCTGGACGCGGTCGCCGACACCCTGCCACGCGGCCCGGCCGCGCCGTACGTCTCCGGGAAACCCTTCGCCGCGCACACCGGACAGCGGCTCCCGCACGCACGCGACTGGGCGGCCGAGGTCGCCGCCGGCATGGACGCGGGCGTCCGGATCTCCCTGCGCCTGGACCTGTCGGCGTACGACCTCTTCGACGACAGCGAAGGCGCCCCGCGCGCGGGCGCCGCCGTCGTCCAGGTGCACAGCCTCGCCGACCCCACCCTCGTCGCCGACGCGGCGGCGCTGTGGGCGGGGGACGCGGACACGACGTTCGGGCCCCGCGCCCGCGTCGACGCAGCCCTCGCCGTGCGCCGCGCGGCCCGCGTCTGGCCGCCCCTGGAGCGGCTCTCCGAGCAGGACGTACCCGACGTCCTCGCCCTCTCCGAGGACGAGCTGTCCGATCTGCTGGGCGTCGCCGCGACCCGCCTCGGCGCGGCCGGAGTCGCGGTCCACTGGCCCCGGGACCTGGCCCACGACCTCGCCGCCCGCGCGGAGGTACGCCCCGCGCCCGGCTCCGCCACGGACGGCACCGGCTTCTTCGAGAGCGAGGAACTGCTGCGTTTCCGCTGGCAGTTGGCGCTCGGCGGCGACCCGCTCACCGAGGCCGAGATGGACACCCTCGCCGAGGCCCACCGCCCGATCGTCCGGCTGCGCGACCAGTGGGTCCTCGTCGACCCGGCCCTCGTCCGCAAGGCCCGCAAACGCGAACTGGGCCTGCTCGACCCGGTGGACGCCCTCTCGGTGGCCCTCACCGGCACCGCCGAGGTCGACGGCGAGACGGTGGAGGCGGTGCCGGTGGGCACGCTGGCGACCCTGCGGGACCGCCTGACCGCCGGGATCGGCACCGTGGACCCGCCCCCGGGCCTCCACGCCACCCTCCGCGACTACCAACTCCGGGGCCTGGCCTGGCTGGACCTCATGACCTCCCTCGGCCTCGGCGGCTGCCTCGCCGACGACATGGGCCTCGGCAAGACGATCACCGTCATCGCCCTGCATCTGCGCCGCGCCCGCCCCGCACCCACCCTCGTCGTCTGCCCCGCCTCCCTGCTCGGCAACTGGCAGCGCGAGATCACCCGCTTCGCCCCCGGAGTCCCCGTCCGCCGCTTCCACGGCCCCGACCGCACCCTCGACGGCCTCCACGACACCGAGGGCGGCGGCTTCGTCCTCACCACCTACGGCACCATGCGCTCGACCGCCGCCCACCTCGCCGAGCAGGACTGGGGCATGGTCGTCGCCGACGAGGCCCAGCACGTCAAGAACCCCTTCTCGGCGACGGCGAAGGCTCTGCGCACCATCCCGACGCCCGCGCGCGTGGCCCTGACCGGCACCCCCGTCGAGAACAACCTCTCGGAGCTCTGGGCCCTCCTCGACTGGACCACCCCCGGGCTCCTCGGCCCCCTGAAGTCCTTCCGCGCCCGGCACGCCCGCGCCGTGGAGAACGGCGAGAACCCCGGCCACGACGAGGCCGTGGCCCGCCTCGCCCGCCTGGTCCGCCCCTTCCTCCTGCGCCGCAAGAAGTCCGACCCGGGCATCGTCCCCGAGCTCCCGCCCAAGACCGAGACCGACCACCCCGTCCCCCTCACCCGCGAACAGGCCGCCCTGTACGAGGCCGTGGTCCGCGAATCGCTGCTCGCCATCGAGACGGCCGAGGGCATCGCCCGCCGGGGCCTGGTCCTGAAACTCCTGGGCGCCCTGAAGCAGATCTGCGACCACCCGGCGCTCTATCTCAAGGAGGAGCCGGGCACCGCCACCGGCGACCGGTTCGCCGCCCGCTCCGGCAAACTGGCCCTGCTGGACGAGCTGGTGGACACCCTGCTCTCCGAGGACGGCTCCGCGCTGGTCTTCACCCAGTACGTCGGCATGGCCCGGCTGATCACCGCGCACCTCGCCGCCCGCGCGGTCCCCGTCGAGCTGCTGCACGGCGGTACGCCGGTCAAGGACCGCGAACACATGGTGGACCGCTTCCAGAGCGGGGCGACACCGGTCCTCGTCCTGTCCCTGAAGGCGGCGGGCACCGGCCTCAACCTCACCCGCGCGGGCCATGTCGTCCACTTCGACCGCTGGTGGAACCCGGCCGTCGAGGAGCAGGCCACCGACCGCGCCTACCGCATCGGCCAGACCCAGCCCGTCCAGGTCCACCGCCTCATCACCGAAGGCACCATCGAGGACCGCATCGCCGAGATGCTGGAGTCCAAGCGCGCCCTCTCCGACGCCGTCCTCGGCTCCGGCGAGACCGCCCTCACCGAACTGACCGACCGCGAACTGACCGACCTGGTCTCCCTGCGGAGGCCGGGGTGACCGCGGGCGCGGAGGGTGCGCGAGAGCGCGCGGAGAAGGCCGAGCGGACCGGCGACGAGACGGCGGCCGTCGAGCCGCAGCCCGGGACGAGGAGCACGGACGGGCCCGGGAACGCGGACGGGCCGGACCCCGCTGCCGGGACACGGCCCGCCGACATCGCCCGCCGGGCACTGCGAGCCGCCCGGGACCGGGACCGGTACGGCGCCGAGGCCGTCGACCACCAGGGGCCGGACCCCGCGCCGGAAGCCGAGGAGCCGAGGCCGGACGGGGCATCCGGCGACAGACCTGCCCCTTCGACCGCTTCCCGGACCGCCCCTCGGGCCCCCGCTCGGCCCGGCGACAGGGCGCGGGAGGCATTGCGCAGAGCCACGGACCGGTCCCCCGCCGAGCCCGCCGTGCCCGGGGAGTCCGGGCACGATGCCGGGTCCGACCCCGCCGTCCGGGCCGACGAGGGAGGCAGGCCCGCCGCGCGCCCCGGCGACATCGCCCGCGAGGCCTTGCGAGCCGCGCGCGACGCGGCCGTGCGGGCCCGGGGCGAGGCGGAGGACACGCACACCGACGCGGAGACCACGCGTGCCGAGACCGCCGACCGGGAAGGCCGCACTTCCCGACGGACGACGACGGGACGGGACCGGAGCACCGGACGGCACTCCGCCGCAGGAGCCCGTGCCCGCGAGCTACGCGAACTGCTCGCCGACGCCTTCAAGTTGCCCCCCGACGAGCCGGAGCGGGAACCGCAACCCGACCGCGCCCCGGACCACGACCTCGCCCCCACCCCCGACCCCGCCCCCGACGAGACCGGCACCACCCCCCGCGTCCCCCGCACGATGGCCGCCCCGTCCCGGGACGGCGAACTGCGGCGTACGTTCCGCCCGTTCCCGCCGCGCCCCTCCACCGGGGAGCCCTTCGCGGGGAGTTGGTGGGGCAACGCCTGGGTGACGGCGCTGGAGGAGGGCGCGCTGGACTCGGCACGGCTGGCACGTGGGCGGGTCTACGCCGACAAGGGGCACGTGGACGCGATCACCGTCACCCCTGGCCTGGTGCTAGCGTACGTACACGGAAGCAGACCACGGCCGTACCGGGTGCAACTGAGCCTGCGCACCCTGGACGACGACGCATGGGACCGCTTCCTGGACGCGGCGGCGGACCACCCGGGCCATATCGCCGCCCTGCTGGACAAGGAACTGCCGCACGCCCTCTCCGACCCCGCGGGCGAGCCGGGCGTGCGCCTGCTGCCCGGCCCCGGAGAGCTGGAACCCCGGTGCAGCTGCCCCGACTTCGGACACCCCTGCAAGCACGCGGCGGCGCTCTGCTACCAGACGGCGCGCTTGCTGGACGAGGACCCGTTCGTGCTGTTGCTGCTGCGGGGCCGGGGCGAGCGGGAGCTGATCGACGCGCTGTCGCGGCGGAACGCGGCCCGCGCGGCGCGGGCCGCACAGACCCGGGAACCCGCCCCACTCCCCGGAGTCCTGGCCCGCGACGCCCTCGCCCCACGCACCCTCCCGCCGCTGCCCGCCCCGTCGCCCCCGCCGCCGCACCCGCAGCAGCCCCCGGTGTACCCGGGCGCGCCCGGCGGCCCGGACCCGTTCGCGTTGGACCAGCTGGCCACGGACGCCGCCGCCCGAGCCCACGCGCTGCTCACCACGGGGCGCGACGCGGTGGCCGAACTGACGCTGTGGCAGGACGCGGTACGCCTCGCCGCGGCCCGCCCCGGCTCCGGTCTCACCGCCACCACCCGCGCCCTCTACTCCTCCCTGGCCGCCGCCACCGGACGCACCCCCGCCGACCTGGCCCGCGCGGTCGCCGCCTGGCGCCAGGGCGGACTCGAAGGCCTGGCCGTCCTGGAGGAGCCCTGGGACCCGCCGGCCGGCCGCTTCGACCGCGCCCGCCCCCTGCTCCTCGCCGCCGACCTCCCTGCCTTCCGCCCCCGCCGCAACCACCTCACCCACCCCCAC
Organism: Streptomyces griseiscabiei; assembly: GCF_020010925.1. Taxonomy (NCBI): domain Bacteria; kingdom Bacillati; phylum Actinomycetota; class Actinomycetes; order Kitasatosporales; family Streptomycetaceae; genus Streptomyces; species Streptomyces griseiscabiei. The sequence continues at coordinate 1,775,107 of NZ_JAGJBZ010000002.1, forward strand.
GGCCACCTCCAACTCCGCCTCGGCCGCGACGGCCTCTGGTACGCCTACGAGTCCGAACCGGGCCACGACGACTGGTGGCCCAGAGGCACCCCGGACCTCGACCCGGTCGGCGCCCTGACGGGCCTGGGCACCGCTGACGACTGACGGCTCCGCGCGACGACACGCATCCCACAACCCGCGACACGCAGGGAAATTTGTTCGATGCCCGGGGCGCCCGGTTCCTGACGGTGTGACGACCACCCCGTGACCTGCGATCCGGTGAAGACGATGTGAGAGTTGCCCGCTGATGTTCGGGAGCCGCCCGGGCCGATTCGGGGGCCTGGGACCGAGCACGGAGGAAGGGACGTTAGCGTGGAGCGGTGAGTGAGACGCAGACCCCCGCCCTCCAGTACCGGTTCGACGGGCCGGACGACGCCCCGGTCCTGATCCTCGGGCCCTCGCTCGGCACGACCTGGCACATGTGGGACCGCCAGATCCCCGAACTGACCAAGCAGTGGCGGATCTTCCGCTTCGATCTGCCGGGGCACGGTGGTGCGCCCGCCTACCCCGGCGGGTCGGTCACCGAGTTGGCGGCGCGGCTGCTGGCGACGCTCGACGCCGTCGGTGTGCAGAGGTTCGGGTACGCGGGCTGTGCGCTCGGGGGTGCCATCGGGGCCGAACTCGCGCTGCGCCATCCCGAACGCATCGCCTCGCTCGGGCTGATCGCGGCCTCGCCGCGCTTCGGCACGGCCGACGAGTTCCGTCAGCGCGGGGTGATCGTACGGACCAACGGGCTGGACCCGATCGCCCGTACGTCCCCGGACCGCTGGTTCACCAGCGGGTTCGCGGCGGCGCAGCCCGCGATCACCGAGTGGGCCGTGCAGATGGTCCGCACCACCGACCCCGGCTGCTACATCGCCGCCTGCGAGGCGCTCGCCTCCTTCGACGTACGCGCCGAGCTGGGCCGTATCGGGGTCCCCACGCTCGTCCTCGTCGGCTCCGACGACCAGGTCACCGGCCCCGCCGAGGCCCGTACGCTCGTCGCGGGCATCCCGGACGCGCGGCTCGCCGTCGTCCCCGGCGCCTCGCACCTCGTGCCGGTCGAGCAGCCGGCGGCCGTCACCGATCTCCTCGTCCGCCACTTCTCCACGGCCTGGCAGCCCGCCTACGACTCCACCACCGGCCAGGTCGCGATCCCGGCGGCCCCGGTCAAGCCGGCCCTCGCCGCCGTGCCGCCGCAGATCGGGCCGGTCGCCGAGATCGCCCCGGCCGCCGCACAGCCCGAGGCGCTGGGCAGACCGGACCCGTACGACGCGGGGCTGAAGGTCCGTCGCGAGGTGCTCGGCGACGCGCATGTCGACCGGGCGCTGGCCTCGGCGGACGAGTTCTCCGGTGACTTCCAGGAGTTCATCACCCGCTACGCCTGGGGCGAGATCTGGGACCGGCCCGGACTCGACCGGCGATCCCGCAGCTGTGTCACGCTCACCGCGCTGGTCGCCGGCGGACACCTGGACGAACTCGCCTTCCACACCCGGGCCGCCCTCCGCAACGGCCTCACCCCGGCCGAGATCAAGGAGGTCCTCCTGATGGCCGCCGTCTACTGCGGGGTCCCGGCCGCGAACAGCGCGTTCCGGGTGGCCCAGCAGGTCATCCGCGAGGAGACCACCCCCGAGGAGTGAGCCGCCGGTCGGTCACCGGGGGCAGGATGGATCCATGACCGTCAAGCTGAAGCTCACGAAGCAGTCGCACGCCTGCGTCCGTCTGGAGAAGGACGGGCGCACGCTCGTCATCGACCCGGGCGGGTTCAGCGAGGAGGACGCCGCGCTCGGCGCGGACGCCGTGCTGGTCACGCACGAGCACGCCGACCACTTCGACGAGGGCCGGCTGCGGGCGGCCCTGGAGGGCAACCCGGCCGCCGAGATCTGGACCCTGGCCGCGGTCGCCGAGCAGATCTCCGCCGCCTTCCCGGGCCGGGTGCACACGGTCGGCCACGGCGACACCTTCACGGCCGCCGGTTTCGACGTCCAGGTCCACGGTGAGCTGCACGCCGTCATCCACCCGGACATCCCGCGCATCACCAACGTCGGTTACCTCGTGGACGGCGGCCGGGTCTTCCACCCCGGCGACGCCCTCACCGTCCCCGACCACCCCGTCGAGACGCTGATGCTCCCGGTCATGGCGCCCTGGAGCAAGATCTCCGAGGTCATCGACTACGTCCGCGAGGTCGGGCCGCGGCGCGCGTACGACATCCACGACGCGCTCCTCACCGACCTGGCCCGCCCGATCTACGACCGCCAGATCGGCGCCCTGGGCGGCGCGGAGCACCTGCGGCTGGCCCCCGGCACCTCGGCGGACGTCTGAGCGGGGCGTAGGTCCCGCCCGCGACCGCCCGCGACCGGGCGGGACCGGCGTTGTCGTACCCGCCGGGTAGGTTGTGGGGCATGCGCATCGCGACCTGGAACGTGAACTCGATCACCGCCCGTCTCCCGAGGCTCCTGGCCTGGCTGGAGAGCAGCGGCACGGACGTGCTCTGCCTCCAGGAGGCCAAGATCGCCGAGGCCGGCTTCCCGCTGGACGCCCTGCGCGAGGCGGGCTACGAGGCGGCCGTGCACGCGACGGGCCGGTGGAACGGCGTGGCGGTGATCTCCCGCGTCGGCCTGGAGGACGTGGTCAAGGGCCTGCCCGGCGACCCCGGCTACGACGGTTCCGTGGAGCCCCGCGCGATCTCCGCGACCTGTGGCCCGGTGCGCGTCTGGTCGGTGTACGTGCCGAACGGCCGCGAGGTCGACCACCCGCACTACGCGTACAAGCTCCAGTGGTTCGAGGCCCTGAAGGCCGCCGTCGCCGGGGACGCGGCGGGCGACCGCCCCTTCGCCGTCCTGGGCGACTACAACGTGGCGCCGACCGACGACGACGTGTACGACGTCGCCGCCTTCGAGGGCCTCACCCATGTCACTCCCGCCGAGCGCGCCGCCCTCGCCTCCCTCCGCGAGGCCGGCCTGACCGACGTGGTCCCCCGCCCTCTCAAGTACGACCACCCCTACACCTACTGGGACTACCGCCAGCTCGCCTTCCCGAAGAACCGGGGCATGCGTATCGACCTGGTCTACGGCAACGAGGCGTTCGCCAAGGCGGTGACCGACTCGTACGTGGACCGCGAGGAGCGCAAGGGCAAGGGCGCGTCGGACCACGCACCGGTGGTGGTGGACCTGGAGGTGTAGCTCCGGCGGGTTCAGAGGAGCCCCAGGTCCACCGACTCGGCCAGCGCCGCCAGCCCCGCCTCGTTCGGGTGCAGATGGTCCCCGCTGTCGTACGCGGGCAGCAGCCGGGCCGGGCGTTCGGGGTCGCGCAGCACCGTGTCGAAGTCGAGGACACCGTCGTAGTCCTCGTTGTCCCGGATCCACTCGTTCACCGCGACCCGGTGGGCGTCGGCCGCCGCCGTGCAGCGGGCCTCGCCCTCGCAGGGGGCGACGGTCGCCACGAGCATGCGCAGGCCCCGCTCCCGCCCCCGGGCCGCGATCTCCCGCAGCCCGGCGATCACCTCGTCCGCCGTGGTGCCCCAGCGGACGTCGTTGACGCCCTGGAAGACGACGACGGTTCGGGCGGAGGTCTGGGCGAGGACGTCCCGGTCGAGGCGGTGCAGGGCGCTGACCCCGCCCGTGTCGGTGGAGACGCCGTCGCCGGGGTAGCGGTCGGTGACCACCCGGTTCGCCGAGATCCCCTGGTTGAGGACGCCGTAGCGCGGCACCTCGTGCTGGTCCAGCAGCCGCCGGGCCAGCACGTCCGGCCACCGCCGGTTCGCGTCGGGAGTGGTCCGCTCCCCGTCGGTGATCGAGTCCCCGAGCAGCACGACGGACCCCGGTCCGCCGCCCACGTCCACTCCGGTCAGCAGCGGCCAGGTGGTGATCGTGGAGGTGTACGGCGCGGCCGAGCCGTCGGCCGTGTGATCGCCCGGCTCGCTGACGTACGAGGTCTGCTGGGCGAGCCGGTGCACGGGCGCCGCCGTCACGGTGCCCGGCAGATGGAAGCTCACCAGCAGGTTGGTGTCCGGGGCCACTTCGAAGCCCAGCGGGTCGCTGAACACCTGGGCGCCCGCCGGGATCTCGGTGCCCGGCGCGCCCCCGAACGACAGCGGCTCCGGCGCGCGGCGGGCGGTCGCGCCCACCGCCTGCGCCGCCACGGTCGCGCTGCCCACCCGTACCGGCGCCGACGCGAAGGTGTTGTCGAGCCGGATCCGTACCCGGGGCCCGCCCGCCGAGGTGTGGACGACGAGCCGCAGGGTGCGGTCGGTCCAGGGGCCGACGGCGGTGTAGCCGGAGGGGGAGGCGGCCCAACCGCCGGTCCAGCCAGGCGATTCGGGTCGCACGGACAGTGCGAACACATGCAGGTCCCGGTCGCGCGGCAGGGTCACGGAGGCGACCTCGCGACCCCGGGTGAGCGGCACGGTGACGACGTACAGCCGTGCCTTCTGGGTGAGTTGACCGGCCGGGGTGTTGATGTGGGGGAGGGCGACGGCCTTGGTGGCGAGCGGGCCGGTGCGCCAGTGGGGGGCGGTGAGACGGTACGCGGAGCGGGCACCGCCCGTGTAGCGGACGGTCCCGGTGCCGGTGGCCTCCGCACCGCCCGTGGCGGCGACCAGGAAGGCGAGGGCGTCGCCCCGGCCCCGTACGCGGACGGACTGGCCGGCGGCGCGGACGTTGTCCGGCTCGCCCGCCGTGCGGCGCGGCCAGGTCAGGCGTGCGCCCTGGACGGTCAGGGTGCGCCCGGGTGTCCATCCGGCGGCCGTCAGGTCGGCGGCGGAGAGGGAGCCGCCGGAGCCGTCGAAGTCGGCCTCGGCGGGCCGCGCGTCGTCGCTGACCGCCCGGTTGTCGAAGAGGCGTTCCAGCGGCGCCGGTTCGGCCGGTCCGCGTTCGGCGGCCCGTGCGGTGGCGACGGGCGCGACCCCCGCCGAGAGTGCCAGGACGACGGCTGTTCCCCAGACGCGTCGGCGCACGCGCGACCCCTCCCGCTCGCTGCTGACCATGATCGCGACGATCACGGCGGATGCGACATCGGTACAACGATGAGACGACAGATGCGCCACGAAACTAAAGAGCCGTCAGGGACCCGTCAATGAGGCAGGAGCGAACCCCGGGCGAACTCCCGGCGAACAACCGCTTCCCGCGCGCCTGTGGTGCGAAGGGTGAGGTGGATGACACGCTGAGCGCATGAACATCTCTTTCCTGGGCAACTGGCGCAAGAGGCGTGACCCCGAGTTCGGGGTCGCGGTGTTCACCGGCGGTGACGGTGACGACGACGGTCACGAGGGACTCGCCGAACTCCTCTCCGAATGCGAACTGCTGCGCGCCCAGGCCACCGCTGCCGGTGTCCGACTCGACGACTCCGCCGCCTCGTTGGAGGCGCTCGACCAGCTCGTCCCGCGCTGGCGCGACGACGAGGAGACCGTGGCCTGGCTGGGGAACGACGCCGGGCTCTATCTGGGCACGGTCGTCGTACGGACCGTCCCGGGCGCCCGCTGGGAGATCTGGCCCAACGGCCAGCCCGTGGTGCGGCTCGCGTCCGGCCGCGAGATCGACGTGGTCGAGGCGGGCCGGGAGTGGGCCGCCAGCGGCGCCCCGGAGCTCTCCCAGCGGTACGCCGAACTCGCGGAGCAGTGACGGACCCCGACGCGTGGAGCGCGGACGGCCTCCCGACAATACGGCTAATCCCCGGGAACGCGTGTCGCGTACGGAGGTGCCTTCCGTCCGGATAACTTGCGGCACCGGTGACATGGCAGGGCACGGCACGAAACGGTCTAGGGCGGGCAGGGCATGGCGGTCGAACCGCTGATCGAGATGCACGGTGTGAACAAGCACTTCGGCGAGTTGCATGTCCTCCAGGACATCGAACTCACCGTCGGCAAGGGGGAGGTGGTCGTCGTCATCGGCCCGTCGGGGTCGGGGAAGTCGACCCTGTGCAGGGCGATCAACCGGCTGGAGCCGATCGGTTCCGGCACGATCCTGCTCGACGGACAGCCGCTGCCGGAGGAGGGCAAGGCCCTCGCGGCGCTCCGCGCGGACGTCGGCATGGTCTTCCAGTCCTTCAACCTCTTCGCGCACAAGACGGTCCTGCAGAATGTGTCGCTCGGTCAGATCAAGGTCCGCAAACGGAAGAAGGAGGACGCGGAGAAGCGGTCCCGTGAACTCCTCGACCGGGTCGGTCTGGCCGACCAGGCGCCGAAGTACCCGGCCCAGCTCTCCGGCGGCCAGCAGCAGCGGGTGGCCATCGCGCGCGCTCTCGCCATGGACCCCAAGGTCATCCTGTTCGACGAGCCGACCTCGGCCCTCGACCCGGAGATGATCAACGAAGTCCTCGAAGTCATGCAGCAGTTGGCGCGGGAGGGCATGACGATGGTCGTCGTCACCCATGAGATGGGTTTCGCCCGGTCAGCGGCCAACCGGGTCGTCTTCATGGCCGACGGCCGGATCGTCGAGGACCGCGCTCCGGACGCGTTCTTCACCCATCCGGAGAGCGATCGCGCCAAGGACTTTCTCTCCAAGATCCTCAAGCACTGACCACCGCCACTGGACCGGGCGCGGACCTCGACTACGATGAGCGGTTCATCCACTTGGGGTGAGCGAGGCCGTGGACGCCACCCCGGCCGAACAAGGGACGCTGTTGCCAGGCGCGCAGCAGCCAGGGGCCAGGCCCGCCCGGCAGCAGCCGGAGATCACTGCTCGCGCAGCGGGATCGACACGTACGACGGGTCGTTCGGCGGCGAGGAGAAGGTCAGCTGCGCGCCGGTCGGGTTGTGCTCGATGTAGAGCGGGTCGACCGTGTCGACGACCAGGGCGAGACGGTGGCCCGCCGGGACGTCGTAGGCCGTGGAGAGCAACTCCAGGTCCACGCCGAACGGCTTGCCGGGCGTCTCGCCGTGGAAGGTGTACGGCGCGTGGCTGACCAGCTTGCCGAGGCCGAGCGGGCCCACGTCGTACAGGTACGCGACGAGGGTGCCGCTCTCCTTGGTGGCCGTCACCGTGGTGTGCAGCTTCGCCGTACCGCGCACGGCCCGCGCCGACGGGTACTTCTCCGACTGCCACACCGCCGCCCAGCGGCGCGGCAGCAGCGGGATCGAGGCCATGGGCGGGAGTTGGGCCACCTGGTCCAGGATGCTGGAGAGGAAGACGATCCCGCCGTTCGCGCCCGAGTCGACGTTCGCGCGGATGGTCGTACCGCTCGTCAGGGCGATCTTCTGGCGGGTCGCGGTGACCGACTTCCAGTCCGGATAGCCCTCGAAGGCGCCGCCCGTACGGGACTTGAGCCGGACGGGCTGCTCGCGGTCGATGCCGTTGGGTGTGCCCTTGAGATGGCGGTCGAACCAGCGCCGGGTGTCCGTCCACACGTCGTTGGGGAGCCCGAACAGGCCGGTGGCCTCCGTGGTGGCGTGGTCGCCGGGGCGCAGCTCCAGCCGCTTGGGGCCGGTGAGCTTCTCGTAGAAGTCGGCGTACTGGTTGGGCGGGAAGATCGAGTCGCCCCAGGCGTTGGCGAGCATCACGGCCGTGCCGTTGGCGTTGAGCTGGTCCAGATAGGTCTCGGGGGAACGTTTCTTCCCCCAGGCGATCATGTCTCCCTCCTTGGCCAGGTTCGAGGCGTAGAAGTCCTTGAAGATCTGCTGGAGTTCGGGGCTCTGGCGGCCGGTGATCCGTCCGGCGCCGTCCAGCAGCGCGGACGCCTGGAGGTGCTGGGTGCGACCGCCGTAGATGGAGTCGATCAGGTCCGCCCAGCCGCTCAGCGCGGCGACGGCCTTGACGCGCTTGTCGTGGGCGGCGGTGAGCAGGCTGATGCCCGCGCCGTACGACAGTCCCGCCATGCCGATGTGGTCGGCGTCGGCCGGGGTGTTGGCGAGCGCCCAGTCGATCACCTTGGAGGCGTCGGCCGTGTCGGGTGGTCCCGCCACCTCTATGTATCCACCGGATTCCCAGAAGCCGCGGACGTTGTAGCTGACCACGACATAGCCGGCGTCGGCCAGTTGGCGTGCCTGGGCCAGGTACTCGATCTGGGGGAGGCCCCAGCTCGTGGGGAGCACCAGGAGCGGGTACGCGCGCGAGGTGTCGGCGGGTGCGACGACATTGGCCTTGAGGACCGTGCCGCCGTCGCCCTTGATGTCGACGAAGCGGGTGGTGGGGGCGGTGGTGGAGCCGGCGGCCGCCCGGGCGGCGGGGGCGAGGCCGAGGGCCGTGCCGGCGACCAGGGTGGCCGAGACGGCGCCGACGGCGCCCGTCCGCAGCGCCCTGGTCGTACGCGATGTGGTGGTGTGCGGGTGTCTCACGGGTCGCTCCTCACTCGTGTAAGTGCAAAGTGACCCGACGGTAACCGGCCGCCCTTACCGGAAGTAACTGGTCGGTAAGTTACGTGACGGTAACGTTCGGCCGTGAACCGGGGCGTGGACCGGGGTGTGGGCTACGGCGTGGACTACGAGGCGCGGTGCGAGATCTGGGCCGGGGCGGGCGGTGCCGGCGCCGGGGCCTGGGCCGCCCGGGTGACGTCCGCGACCAGTTCGACCACGTCGGCGCCGTACGCCTGGGAGTTGACGACCTTCAGGAGGAGCACGAAGGTGCCGGTGCCGTACTTGCGGTGCAGGCGCTCGTGGTTGCGGGCGAGATAACGGGTGGCGGCCTGGTTGGTGATGGCGCGCTGGCCGCAGAAGAGGAAGACGGGCCGGGCCTGGTCGGGCTGGCCGGTGGTGAGCCGGGCCAGGATGACGTGCTCGGTGATGCCGGGGTCGAGGCGGTACTGCTCGTCGCCGATCTGGAACGCGGCCCGGTGGGGGCCGGGCTCGGGGTCGGTGTTGAAGCTGATGCCGGGCAGCATGGCCGATATGTGCGCGGCCATCCGGCGATTGGAGACGGGTCCTCCCACGCAGAACTCGGTGCGCTCGCCGAAACCCTGCTGAGCCGCGTCCTGGGTGATCATCTGCGCGTGTGACCCGCAGTCCTTGATCAGCGCCGACAGCTCCAGCAGCGCGAACACGTCGAAGCGGTGGACGGCCAGATCCGCGCTGGACGGATCGCGGTTGACCACCAGCAGGGACTCGGAGTTCTCGGGCAGCCCGAAGAACGCCTGCTTGCGGCGGAGCTTCCGCTTCCACAGATACGTCCGGAAGAGCCAGCCCAGCGAGGCGGTGAACCCCGCCGCGATCACGCCGAGGACGATATTGCGCACGTCGTCATTCATGGCCGCGCATGGTAGCGGGCGCCGTCGAACAGCGCTCGAATCCGTCCCCGACGCATGGCCCCGTGGTGCCTCCTGACGGGACCATGGCAACCGCGTTACGCTGCGCGGACGGTCCCTGACTGGAGGTACGGATGCGTCTGCGTCGTCCTGTCGCGCGGAAACTGGCTGTCCTGGCGGCGACGTCCGCCGTGGTGTCGGTGGGGGCGGCCCCGCCGACCTCCGCCGCGACGGACACCGTCCCGAAGGTGCCGGTCGCCGTCGGTTACGGCGGCGCCGTCTCCAGCGTCGACCCGGACGCCTCCGCCGCCGGCATCGAGGTGCTCCGCGAGGGTGGCAACGCGGTGGACGCCGCCGTCGCCACGGCCGCCGCGCTGGGCGTCACCGAGCCCTACTCGGCGGGCATCGGCGGAGGCGGCTACTTCGTCTACTACGACGCCGGGTCCCGTACGGTGCACACCATCGACGGCCGGGAGACCGCGCCGCTGAGCGCCGGTGAGGATCTCTTCCTGGAGAACGGCCAGCCGATCCCGTTCGCCGAGGCCGTCACCAGCGGGCTGAGCGTCGGCACGCCCGGCACCCCGGCCACCTGGCAGACGGCGCTGCGGAGCTGGGGCAGCGAGCCGCTCGGCAAGCTGCTGAAGCCCGCCGAGAAGCTCGCCCGTGACGGGTTCACCGTGGACGCGACCTTCCGTTCCCAGACCGCCTCCAACGAGGCCCGGTTCCGCAACTTCCCCGCCACGGCGGAGTTCTATCTCCCCGGCGGGCAGCTGCCGGTGGTCGGCTCCACCCTCAAGAACCCCGATCTGGCCCGCACCTACGCGGAGCTGGGCCGCAAGGGTGTTGGCGCCCTCTACCGGGGTGCCCTCGCCCAGGACATCGTCGACACGGTCAACAAGCCGCCGGTGGACCCGGGTTCGGGCTACAACGCCCGCCCCGGCGACCTCACCACCGCCGACCTCGCCGCCTACCGCGCCAAGCGCCAGGCGCCCACCAAGGCCTCGTACCGTGGTCTCGGCGTCTACGGCATGGCTCCCTCGTCCTCCGGCGGCACCACGGTCGCCGAGGCGCTCAACATCCTTGAGCGGACCGACCTTTCGAAGGCGAGCGACGTCCGGTATCTGCACCGCTACATCGAGGCGAGCCGGATCGCGTTCGCCGACCGGGGCCGCTGGGTCGGCGACCCCGCCTTCGAGGACGTCCCCACGAAGGGACTGCTGTCGCAGGGGTTCGCCGACTCGCGCGAGTGCCTGATCAAGGACGACGCGGTGCTCACCAGCCCCGTCGCGCCGGGCGACCCGCGCGACCCGGCGCCCTGCGCGACCGGCGGCACGGCGGCGCCGACGACGTACGAGGGCGACAGCACGACCCATCTCACGGTCGCCGACAAGTGGGGCAACGTCGTCTCCTACACGCTCACCATCGAGCAGACCGGCGGCAGCGGCATCACCGTGCCGGGACGGGGCTTCCTGCTCAACAACGAGCTGACGGACTTCTCCTTCACCCCGGCCAACCCGGCCGTGCACGACCCGAACCTGCCGGGACCGGGCAAGCGGCCCCGCTCGTCGATGTCGCCGACCATCGTCCTCGACCGGCACGACAAGCCCGTGGTGGCGCTCGGTTCGCCGGGCGGCGCGACCATCATCACGACCGTGCTGCAGACCCTGACCGGCTTCCTCGACCGGGGCATGCCGCTGGTCGACGCGATCGCCGCGCCGCGCGCCAGCCAGCGCAACCAGACCACCACCGAACTCGAACCGGGCCTGTGGGACAGTCCGTTGCGCGGCAAGCTCGAAGCCATCGGGCACGGCTTCCGGCAGAACCCGGAGATCGGCGCCGCCACCGCCGTCCAGCGCCTGTCGAACGGCAAGTGGCTGGCCGCCGCCGAGACCGTACGGCGCGGGGGCGGTGCGGCGATGGTCGTGCGCCCCGTCAGGTAGCGCCCTCGGAGCCGGGCGGCGGCGTCGTACGAAACGCCAGCCGCCCGTCCTCCACCTCCGCCACCACCCGGCTGCCGTACGGCAGTTCACCGTCGAGCAGCAGCCGGGACAGCGGGGTGTCGACCTCCCGCTGGATCGTGCGGCGCAGCGGCCGGGCACCGTACTCGGGCTGGTGGCCGGTGCGGGCGAGCCGGTCCACGGCCCGCTCGCCGAACTCGACGGTGACGCCCCGCGCACGGAGCCGGTCCCGGGTCCGCTCCAGCAACAGGCCGGTGATCCGCCGCAGTTGGGCGTCGGTGAGCCGGCGGAAGACCACGATCTCGTCGACGCGGTTGAGGAACTCGGGCCGGAAGTGCTCCCGCAGCGGACGCAGGATCCGCTCGCGCCGGTCCTCTTCCTCGGCCTCGGCGCCGCCCGCCGAGAAACCCGGCCCGGTGCCGCCCCGGCCGATGGCCTCCGAGCCCAGATTGCTCGTCATGACGACCACGGTGTTGGAGAAGTCGACCGTGCGGCCCTGCGCGTCGGTGAGCCGGCCGTCGTCGAGGACCTGGAGCAGCAGGTGAAAGACGTCCGGGTGGGCCTTCTCCACCTCGTCCAGCAGCAACAGCGCGTACGGGTGCCGGCGCACGGCCTCCGTCAGCCGGCCGGCCTGCTCGTGGCCGACGTAGCCGGGCGGGGCGCCGACCAGCCGGCTGACCGAGTGCCGTTCCTGGTACTCGCTCATGTCGAGCCGCACCATCCGGTCCTCGCCCCCGAAGAGGGCCTCCGCCAGTGTGCGGGCCAGCTCGGTCTTGCCGACGCCGGTCGGGCCCAGGAACAGGAAGCTGCCGATGGGCCGTTCGGGGCCGGCGAGCCCGGCACGGGAGCGGAGCACGGCGTCCGCCACCACCCGCACCGCCTCGTCCTGTCCGACGACCCGCTCGCGCAGCCGCCGTTCCAGCCCGAGCAGCCGTTCCCGCTCCTCCTGGGTCAGACTGCTGACGGGGATGCCGGTCTGCCGGGAGACCACCTCGGCGATGTCCTCGGCGCCGATCTCCAGACTCTGCCCGTCGTCGGCCCGTTCCCCGTCGTGGTCCGTGCCGATCCGCCGGCGCAGCTCACCGATGCGGTCCCGCAACCGGGTCGCCTGCTCGTACTGCTCGCCCGCGACCGCTTGGTCCTTGTCCCTGGTCAGCTGCTCCAACTCGCTCTCCAGGGCCCGTAGATCCGTGCCCTTCGTCCGGGACCGCAGCCGGACCCGGGCCCCGGCCTGGTCCATCAGGTCGATCGCCTTGTCGGGCAGCCTGCGGTCGCTGAGGTACCGGTGCGACAGCTCCACGGCGGCCGTCAGCGCCTCGTCGGTGTAGCGGACCTGGTGGTGGGCCTCGTACCGGTCGCGCAGCCCGCGCAGGATCTCCACCGCGTCGTCCCGCCCCGGCTCGGGGACCGGCACCGGCTGGAACCGGCGGGCCAGCGCCGCGTCCTTCTCGATCCGCCGGTACTCCTCCGGGGTCGTCGCCCCGACGATGTTCAACTCGCCGCGTGCCAGCGCCGGTTTGAGGATGTTGCCCGCGTCCAGGACGCTGCCCTCGCCCGAGCCGGCCCCCACGACGGTGTGCAACTCGTCCATGAAGACGACCAGTTCACCGGAGTGCGTCCGGATCTCGTCGACGATGCTCGTCAGCCGTTCCTCGAAGTCGCCCCGGTACCGCGTCCCGGCGACGACCCCGGACAGATCCAGGGCCATCACCCGTCGGCCGGCCAGCACATCGGGCACGTCCCCCTCGGCGACGCGCCGAGCCAGGCCCTCCACGATCGCGGTCTTGCCGACGCCCGCCTCGCCGATGAGCACGGGGTTGTTCTTGCCGCGCCGGGAGAGCACCTCGACGGTCTGCTCGATCTCCGCCTCCCGTCCGATCACCGGGTCGATACGGCCCTGGAGGGCGAGGGCGGTCAGATCGCGGCCGTACTTGTCGAGGGTCGGGGTGGCCGACTGGGTGCGGCGCGGCAGATCGGAGCGCGGGAACCCGGCCAGGGGCAGCGCGGTCGGCGGGGGCGCCGCCGACGGCTCCGAGGCGTCCGGCGGCAGCGCGGAGGGCGACAGCCGCGCGGCGCCGAGGATGTGCCCGGCGGCCGAGTCCGGGTTGGCGGCCAGGGCGCTCAGGACGTGTTCGGGGCCGATGTAGCCGGCGTCGGTGGCCCGGGCCAGTTCGTGCGCGTCCAGCAGGGCGCGCTTGACGGCCGGGGTCAGGGCCAGCGACGCGGGCGCCGGTCCCTGGCCCGGCCTGTGCCGCTCGGGGCCGGACCGTTCGTCGATCTCCCCGGCCAGCGCGTCGGGGTCGGCGCCCGCGCGGGCCACCAGACTTCGGGTCGGCTCGGCGGTGAGCGCGGCGCGCAGCAGGTGCTGGGTGTCCAGGTCGCCGCTGCCGCGCCGGGCCGCGTACGCCGCCGCGTCCGCCACGAGGCGGCGGGCCGGGCCGCTCATCAGCCGGCCGATCTCGATCCGCTGCGGGTGCGGGCCGCCGAAGAAGCGGGCGAAGAACTCGGTGAAGGGGTCCGGGCCGTAGCCCTCGGGCCTCGGGATTCCGCTGTTCATTCGCCCTCGGGTTCCCGGGTGGGGCGGGGCTACACGGGGGGTTTGGGGCGGGTGGGGTGCGTGGTCGGGTGCGGGTGCGTGGGGCTTCTCGCGCAGTTCCCCGCGCCCCTGAAAGCGGCCTGCGGCCCTTTCGGGGAAAAGCACGGGGCGTAGCCCCTGCTTTTCAGGGGCGCGGGGAACTGCGCGACCAGCCCCCACCGGGCCCGCACCCGCCGACGAACCCGCACCCCCACCTTTCAGGCGCCCTCACCGAGCGGTCAGCACCCGCGCCCCCGCCGCCGTGATCGCCACCGTGTGCTCCGCGTGCGCCGCCCGGGACCCGTCGTCCGTGCGCAGCGTCCACCCGTCCGGAGCCGCGTGATACCCGTCGCCACCCCCACCGATCACCATCGGCTCGATCGCCAGCACCATCCCGTGCCGCAACCGCATCCCCCGCCCGGGCCGCCCCTCGTTCGGCACGGCGGGATCCTCGTGCATCCGGCGGCCGATCCCATGGCCGCCGAACCCGTCGGGAATCCCGTACCCGGCGGCACGGCACACGGTGCCGATCGCGTGCGCGATGTCGCCGATGCGGTTGCCGACGACGGCCGCCTCGATACCCGCCGCCAGCGCGCGTTCGGCCGTCTCGACGAGCCGCAGGTCGGCCGCGCGGGGCGTGCCCACCACGAAGCTGATCGCCGAGTCCCCGGCCCAGCCGCCGAGTTCGGCGCCGTAGTCGACGGAGAGGAGGTCACCGTCGCGCAGCCGGTACGACGTCGGGATGCCGTGCACGATCGCGTCGTTCACGGAGGCGCAGATCACCGCGGGGAAGGGCGTGGGCGCGAAGGAGGGGCGGTAGCCCAGGAAGGGCGACGACGCGCCTGCCTTCCGCAGCACCTCGTGCGCCACCTCGTCCAGTTCGAGCAGGGAGACCCCCACGGCTGCGGCCTCCCGCACCGCGCTGAGCCCTTGCCCCACGACCTGCCCGGTCTCGTACATCGCGTCGATCGACGCATCCGTCTTCAGTTCCACCATGCCAATTACTATACCGATCGTTGCCCAATTAATATACCGGTCGGCCGCTGGGGGTCGGTATTAGAATGGGTGCATGGTGCGCACCCCACTGACCCCCGAAGAGCGCGAACGCGGCGAGCGGCTCGGCCGGTTGCTGCGCGAGGCCCGCGGCGGTCGCAGCATGGCGGAGATCGCCGCCGGCGCCGGTCTCTCCGCCGAGACCCTCCGGAAGATCGAGACCGGCCGTGCCCCCACCCCGGCCTTCTTCACGATCGCCGCCCTCGCCCGCACGCTCGGGCTGTCCATGGACGAGCTGGTCACGCGCTGCGCACCAACCGAGGCGACCACCCCGACGGCCGCCGCGGTGGCCTGAGCCGCGCCGCCGCGCACAGCACACTGCGTCCACTCTGAAAACTTCACGTAGCCCTCCTGTAACACAACTGGTGTTTTCTTGCCGACCGGAGCACTCCAGTCGGCCGGGGAGCATGCGATGGCGGTGGATCAACTCCCGGGACAGGTGCGGGAGTTCGCGGGATACCTGAACAAGCTGATGACGAAGCTGGACCAGGGCGGCGGCTGGTGCGCCGTCTTCTGGCAACGGGACCCCGACGGGATGCGAGCCTGCCTCGACGGCCTGGAGGTGCCGCCCTGGGACGTCGTCGAGGCGCTGATGCACGACCTCGACGTCGCGTACGGCCCCGCCGCCGCGGCCCAGGAGACCGAGCGGGCCCGGGTCCTGCACCGCGCCTCGCTCGCCGCCCACGACTCCCGGCCCGGCGGCCGTGCGGCCCTCGGCGACCGGCTCGACGTCATGCTCCGCGAACAGCGCTACGCCGCCGACCGCACCGCCGAACTCGGCCGTCGCCTGCGGACCGCCACCACCCAGGAGGAGGCCGACTCCGTCCGTCTCGACCTGGCCTGGGCCCACGACGACCACGAACGCGCCACGGCCCGCTGCGCGGAACTGCGCACCCGCATCGACGACGCCGACCGCCGCGCCCCGCACCATCCCGTGCGGGGCGCGTCACGCTTCCCGGCGAACCACGCCGGGGACGTCTTCCGGGTTCCGGAAGCACGGCAGTCCCCGGCCGACGCGCCGGAGCATCACGACAGGCGTACGCCGGAGCGCCGCGCGCCCGAGGGGCCCAGCACGCACCCCACCGGGCATGACGCCTACGCCTCTGCCGTTCCCGACCCCGGCGACCCCGGTGCCCCCAACCGGACCACCCCCGCTCCCACCACGGGCGCGCCCGCCCCTGAGCCCGTCTCGGAAGCCCCCGTCTCGGCGGCCCCCGCGCAGGAACCCCCTGCCGCCCCGCCCGCCAAGCAGCGCTCCAAGCGGCGCCCGCGAGGGGGCGCGCGTTTCGCCGGGGCGGTGGAGGCCGAGGAGGCGGCGCCCGCCGTCGTGCCCCAGGACGCACCGGCCGCCGGGCGCAAGGGGCGTGCGCCCCGGGGTGCCCGTTACGCGGGTGTCGCGGAGCCGGCCGAGGCGTCGAAGCCGCGGCCGAAGCGGCCGCAGGCGCGGGAGGCGCTGGACGACGAGGCGCGGCGGGCGGTCGCCGCGACCGTGGAACGGCTGGTGCGGCTGCGCCGGGAGGGCCGCAGCGGGGAGGCGCACGCCCTGCTCGTGGAGGTGGCGCAGGGGCCCGCCGCCCGGTTCCCGCTGCTCGCGGCCGACCTGCACCGCGCGGGGCTGGACGCCGACTGGGCGACCCTGCTGTGGGAGGCGGGCTCACTGCCCGCCGACCGGCTGGTCGCGGTCGCGGACGCCCTGCACGCGGTGGGCCGTGCCTCGGACGGGGAGCAGATGCTGCGGCAGGGCGTGTCCCGGCCCGCCGAGGAGATCGGTGAGGCAGCCGTCGCCTTCCTCGCCGAGGGGCGCGAACGACAGGCGCGTGCGCTGCTCGACGTATATGTACGCGTCCGCACACCGGAGGAGGCGGCGCACAGTGCCGAGGCGCATCCACGCCGGCTCGTCCCCCTCGTGCTGAGGGCGGCGCGCGGTGTCTCCGAGGAGCGCCACCGCGAGGTGGCGCACGCACTGCGCGTGCGGGGTCTCGCCTGAACCCGCCCGGTGCCGGCGAGGTCCGTGATCCCTGTGATCCCGCGAAACACAGGCGTGATCACCCACTGGAGTGCGAAACGTGATCGACTCGGCCGGTTGACGACGATGGTCTTGCCCAGCCCGTCGACGGGGCTTAGTTTCAAGCCTCTACGGCCTGCGTCTACGGGCGTAGAGGCTCTCCGAGGTCCCTGTCGAAGGAGCACCTGACATGGCCAACGTCGTACGTGCCGCTCTGGTCCAGGCGACCTGGACCGGCGACACCGAGTCCATGGTCGCCAAGCACGTCGAACACGCCCGTGAGGCGGCCCGGCAGGGCGCGAAGGTGATCGGCTTCCAGGAAGTCTTCAACGCGCCCTACTTCTGCCAGGTCCAGGAACCGGAGCACTACGCCTGGGCGGAACCCGTGCCGGACGGCCCGACGGTGACCCGCATGCGGGAACTGGCCCGCGAGACCGGCATGGTGATCGTCGTCCCGGTCTTCGAGGTCGAGCAGTCCGGGTTCTACTACAACACCGCGGCCGTGATCGATGCCGACGGCACCTACCTCGGCAAGTACCGCAAGCACCACATCCCCCAGGTCAAGGGCTTCTGGGAGAAGTACTACTTCAAGCCCGGCAACCTCGGCTGGCCCGTCTTCGACACGGCGGTCGGCAAGGTCGGCGTCTACATCTGCTACGACCGCCACTTCCCCGAGGGCTGGCGCCAGCTCGGCCTGAACGGCGCCCAGCTCGTCTACAACCCGTCCGCCACCCATCGCGGCCTGTCCTCCCACCTCTGGCAGCTGGAACAGCCCGCGGCGGCCGTCGCCAACGAGTACTTCGTCGCGGCGATCAACCGGGTCGGCGTCGAGGAGTACGGGGACAACGACTTCTACGGCACCTCCTACTTCGTCGACCCGCGCGGCAAGTTCGTCGGCGAGGTCGCCAGCGACAAGGGCGAGGAACTGGTCGTACGGGACCTCGACTTCGACCTGATCGAGAACGTGCGGCAGCAGTGGGCGTTCTACCGGGACCGCCGGCCCGACGCGTACGAAGGGCTCGTCCAGCCCTGACAGGACTCGACCGGCCCTGACGGGACTCGACCGGCCCTGACGGGACTCGACCGGCCCTGACGGGACTCGACCGGCCCTGACGTGGGCACGTACAGCCGTGACACACGCAGAACCCGTACCGCAGTGAAAGGAGTGGTGCAGCCGTGACCGACGAACTGCTCGGACGCCACAAGGCCGTACTGCCCGACTGGCTCGCGCTCTACTACGCGGACCCGCTGGAGATCACCCACGGCGAGGGCCGTCACGTCTGGGACGCCGGGGGCACCAAGTACCTCGACTTCTTCGGCGGCATCCTCACCACGATGACGGCGCACGCGCTGCCCGAGGTCACCAAGGCGGTGAGCGAGCAGGCCGGGCGGATCATCCACTCCTCCACGCTCTACCTCAACCGGCCGATGGTCGAACTCGCCGAGCGGATCGCGCAGATGTCCGGCATCCCGGACGCCCGCGTCTTCTTCACCACCTCCGGCACCGAGGCCAACGACACCGCGCTGATGCTGGCGACGACCTACCGCCGCAGCAACCAGATCATGGCGATGCGCAACAGCTACCACGGCCGCTCGTTCAGCGCTGTCGGCATCACCGGCAACAAGGGCTGGTCGCCGACGTCGCTGTCCCCGCTCCAGACGCTGTACGTGCACGGCGGTGTGCGCACCCGCGGCCCGTACGCCGATCTCAGCGACGCCGACTTCATCACCGCCTGTGTCGCCGACCTGGAGGACCTGCTCGGCCACGGCCGCCCGCCGGCCGCGCTGATCGCCGAGCCGATCCAGGGCGTCGGCGGCTTCACCTCCCCGCCGGACGGCCTGTACGCGGCCTTCCGCGAGGTGCTGCAACGCCACGGCGTGCTGTGGATCGCGGACGAGGTGCAGACCGGCTGGGGCCGCACCGGCGACAACTTCTGGGGCTGGCAGGCGCACGGGCAGAACGGCCCGCCGGACATCCTCACCTTCGCCAAGGGCATCGGCAACGGCATGTCCATCGGCGGTGTCGTCGCCCGCTCCGAGGTCATGAACTGCCTCGACAGCAACTCGATCTCGACGTTCGGCGGCACCCAGATCACCATGGCCGCCGGCCTCGCCAACCTCAACTACCTGATCGAGCACGACCTCCAGGGCAACGCGCGGCGCGTCGGCGGACTGCTCATCGAGCGGCTGCGGGCGATCACCGCGCAGATCCCGGCGGTCAAGGAGGTCCGCGGCCGGGGCCTCATGCTCGGCATCGAGCTGGTGAAGCCCGGCACCGACGAGGCGAACCCGGAGGCCGCGTCCGCCGTCCTCGAAGCCGCCCGCCGGGAGGGCCTGCTGATCGGCAAGGGCGGCGGCCACAACACCAGCGCGCTGCGGATCGCGCCCCCGCTGTCGCTGACCGTCGCCGAGGCCGAGGAGGGCGCCGACGCCCTCGAACGGGCTCTGAGGAGCATTCAGTAGCACCAGCACAGATCTGAGGAACACCGCCATGACCACCACCCCGGCCACCGCTGTGGAACCCGCCCTGTCCGTACGGCAGGTCCTCGCCCTGGACCGGGTCCTCGCCGGAGAGCCCGAGGTGGTGGCCGGGGCCGGTCAGCTCGACCGTCCCGTGCGCTGGGTGCATGTGGCCGAGGCCCCCGACGTGGGCGTGATGCTCACCGGCGGCGAGATGGTCCTCACCACCGGGGTCCTGCTCGCCGGGGACGAGGACGCCCAGGCCGAGTACATCCGCTCGCTCCACCGGGCCGAGGCCGCCGCCGTCGTCCTCGGACTCGGCCGGGCCTTCCCGACACCGCCCGACGTGATGCGCAGGGCGGCGGAGCGGTGCGATCTGCCGATGGTGGTGCTGCACCGGCCGTTCCCCTTCGCCGAACTCACCGAGGAGGTCCAGTCCCGGCTGGTCCGGCGGAAGTTCGCCGCCGTCAGCCTCTCGGAGGCCGTCCGCACGGCGCTGACCGGGCTGATCACCGCCGGTGCCCCGCTGCAGCGGCTGCTCGACGAGATCGCCCACCACGCCGGCTGCCCGCTCGTCGTCACCAACCTCGCCCACCGCGTCCTCGCCACGGCGGGGGAGCGGTCGGCGGTCGACGACGTCCTGCGCGACTGGGAACGCATCTCCCGGCAGGCGGGCGGCAACCAGGTCGACGGCTGGATCCGGGCCGAGCTGGGCGGACGCGGCGAGCGCTGGGGCCAGATCGTGCTCTGCGGCCACCGGGGCGACGTCGCCACCGGGCGGCTGCTCGCCGACCGGGCCGCCGAGGCACTCGTCCTCCACCGGATGCTCGTGGGCTCGGCGCACTCCTGGGAGGAGCAGTCCGCGCAGGGCCTCCTGACGGACCTCGTCTCCGGGGTCGTACCGGCCCGGCAGCTGCTGCCGAGGGCACGGGCCGCCGGGCTGCCGGTCAACCGCCGTACGTTCGTACCCCTCGTCGTACGGGACGGTGATCCGGCCCAACTCGACCGTGTCCTGCGGATGCTGGGGCTGCCCGGACTCGTCGCCGAGCTGGCGGAGGGGGTCACCGCCGTCCTGCTCAGTCTCGCCCGGGACCAGGACGCGACCGCGCTCACCGCGCACTTCGCGGCCCGGCTGCGGTCCGAGTCGGGCGTACGGACGACGGTCGTGGCCGCCGCCGAGGCACGGACCGTCTGGGAGGACGTGCCGGGCGGGCTGCGCGAGGCCCGGCACGTGGCCGACGCCGTCGCCCAGTCCGCCGCGACCGGGCTGGACCTCCCCGTCGTCGTACGCCTCCGCGACGTCCATCTGCGGGGCCTGGTAAGGCTGTTGCGGGACGACCCCCACGTCCAGGCCTTCGCCGAGCGGGAGTTGGACGGGCTGCTGTGCGGCGACGGGCACGCGGAGCAGGACCTGCTGCCCGTGCTGCGCACCTATCTCGCGACCGGCCGCAACAAGTCGCACACCGCGCAACTGCACCACGTCAGCCGGCCCGCGCTGTACCGCCGGCTCGAAGCCATAGAGGCCCGCCTCGGGGTGGACCTCGACGACTTCGAACAGGCCGCCTCCGTCCACATCGCCCTCCTCGCACACGACGCGCAACAGGGCTGAAACATGCCGGGACCTGCGAAAACGACGGTGAAACATGCGCCCACGAAGGGGTGACACGGTGGAACGGAGAAGGCCCGCAGACGTGACACCGTGCCACTCAAACCGGCTTCCGGGACTTCCTACTCTCGCTGCACACCGAGTGACCGGAGGTCCCGATGAGCAGAGTCATCCGCGCAGCGATCTTCCAGACGGCCTGGACCGGCGACAAGGAGTCGATGATCCAGGTCCACGAGCAGGCGGCCCGCGACGCGGCGGCCCAGGGCGCGCAGGTCATGTGCTTCCAGGAGCTGTTCTACGGGCCCTACTTCTGCCAGGTCCAGGACAAGGCGTTCTACGAGTACGCCGAGGCGATCCCCGACGGCCCGATCGTCAAGCGCTTCCAGGCGCTCGCCAAGGAGTTGGGCCTCGTCCTCGTGCTGCCGATGTACGAGGAGGAGCAGCCCGGTGTCCTCTACAACACCGCCGCGGTGATCGACGCGGACGGCAAGTACCTGGGCAAGTACCGCAAGCACCACATCCCCCAAGTCCCCGGATTCTGGGAGAAGTTCTACTTCCGCCCCGGCAACGCGGGCTGGCCCGTCTTCGACACCGCCGTGGGGCGGATCGGCGTCTACATCTGCTACGACCGCCACTTCCCGGAGGGCTGGCGTGCGCTCGGCCTCGGCGGCGCCGAGATCGTCTTCAACCCCTCGGCCACCTCGCGCGGCCTCTCCCGCTACCTCTGGCAGCTGGAGCAGCCCGCGTCGGCCGTCGCCAACGAGTACTTCATCGGCGCCATCAACCGGGTCGGCGTGGAGGAACTGGGCGACAACGACTTCTACGGCACCTCCTACTTCGTGGACCCCGAGGCCCAGTTCGTCGGCGAGGTGGCCAGCGACAAGGAGACCGAACTCGTCGTCCGCGACCTGGACCTGGCCAAGCTCCGCGAGGTCCGCGACCGCTGGCAGTTCTTCCGCGACCGCCGCCCGGACGCTTACGGCCCCTTGACCGCGCCGTAGCAACGCACGCCCCGCGCCCCTGGCTTTTCAGGGGCGCGGGGAACTGCGCGACCAGCCACAGACGACCGGCACTGTCCCGACAACCGAACGGAGCGTGACCGAATGAGCGGCCGTACCGTAATCCGCGGCGGTCTCGTCATCACGGCCTCAGACGAGTTGCACGCAGACGTCCTGATCGAGGACGGCCGTGTAGCCGCTCTCGCGGCGAGTGGCACCACCGCCGCAGAGGCCTGGACCGCCGAGCACACCATCGACGCCACGGGGAAGTACGTCATCCCCGGCGGCGTGGACGCCCACACCCACATGGAACTCCCCTTCGGCGGCACCTTCGCCTCCGACACCTTCGAGACCGGCACCCGCGCCGCCGCCTGGGGCGGCACCACCACGATCGTCGACTTCGCCGTACAGAGCGTCGGCCACACCCTCCGCGAGGGCCTCGACGCCTGGCACGCCAAGGCGGAGGGCAACTGCGCGATCGACTACGGCTTCCACATGATCGTCTCCGACGTGAACCAGGACACGCTCAAGGAGATGGACCTGCTGGTGCAGGAGGGCGTCACCTCCTTCAAGCAGTTCATGGCCTACCCGGGCGTCTTCTACAGCGACGACGGCCAGATCCTGCGCGCCATGCAGCGCTCCGCCGACAACGGCGGCCTGATCATGATGCACGCGGAGAACGGCATCGCCATCGACGTCCTCGTCGAACAGGCCCTGGCCCGCGGCGAGACCGACCCCCGCTACCACGGGGAGGTCCGCAAGGCCCTGCTGGAAGCCGAGGCCACCCACCGCGCCATCAAGCTCGCCCAGGTCGCGGGCGCCCCCCTGTACGTCGTGCACGTCTCGGCGATGGAGGCGGTCGCCGAGCTGGCCCGCGCACGCGACGAGGGGCTCAACGTCTTCGGCGAGACCTGCCCGCAGTATCTGTTCCTCTCCACGGACAACCTCGCCGAGCCGGACTTCGAGGGCTCCAAGTACGTGTGCAGCACCCCGCTGCGGCCACGCGAGCACCAGGCCAAGCTGTGGCAGGGCCTGCGCACCAACGACCTCCAGGTGGTCTCCACCGACCACTGCCCGTTCTGCTTCGTCGGCCAGAAGGAACTGGGCCGCGGCGACTTCTCCAAGATCCCCAACGGCCTCCCGGGCGTCGAGAACCGCATGGACCTCCTCCACCAGGCGGTCGTCGACGGGCACATCTCGCGCCGCCGCTGGATCGAGATCGCCTGCGCCACCCCGGCCCGGATGTTCGGCATGTACCCGAAGAAGGGCACCATCGCGCCGGGCGCGGACGCCGACATCGTCATCTACGACCCGCACGCCGAGCAGGTCATGTCCGCAGAGACCCACCACATGAACGTCGACTACTCGGCGTACGAGGGCAAGCGCACCACCGGCCGGGTCGAGACGGTCCTCTCGCGCGGCGAACTCGTCATCACCGAGCGGGAGTACACCGGGCACGCCGGGCACGGCACGTACACCCCCCGCTCCACCTGTCAGTACCTCACCTAGGAGCGGAGCAGATGGACTTCGGACTCGTCCTCCAGACGGACCCGCCGGCCTCGCGCGTCATCGAGCTGATGAAGCGCGCCGAGAACAACGGCTTCACCTACGGCTGGACCTTCGACTCCGCCGTGCTGTGGCAGGAGCCGTTCGTCATCTACAGCCAGATCCTCTCCAGCACGACGAAACTCACGGTCGGCCCCATGGTCACCAACCCGGGCACCCGCACCTGGGAGGTCACCGCCTCCACCTTCGCCACCCTCAACGACATGTTCGGCAACCGCACGGTCTGCGGCATCGGCCGCGGCGACTCGGCGATGCGGGTCGCCGGCCGCAAGCCCAACACGCTGGCCCGGATCAGCGAGGCGATGAAGGTCATCCGCTCGCTGGGCAGCGGGGGAGAGGCCGACCTCGGCGGTACGGTCGTCAGCTTCCCCTGGATCAAGGAGGGCGCCGAACTCCCGGTCTGGATGGCCGCGTACGGCCCCAAGGCCCTGAAGATGACCGGGGAGGAGGCCGACGGTTTCATCCTCCAGCTCTCCGACCTGTACCTCACCGAGTACATGGTCAAGGCGGTCAAGGACGCGGCCGTCGCCGCCGGACGCGACCCGTCCGAGGTGAAGATCTGCGTGGCCGCCCCCGCGTACGTCACCGAGGACGACTCGCCCGAGGCGCTGGCCCACGCGCGCGAGCAGTGCCGCTGGTTCGGCGGGATGGTCGGCAACCACGTCGCCGACCTGGTGTCCAAGTACGGCGAGCACTCCGCGGCCGTACCGGAGGAGCTGACCGACTACATCAAGGCCCGTGAGGGGTACGACTACTCCCACCACGGGCGCGCCGACAACCCCGACACCCAGTTCGTGCCCGACGAGATCGTGGACCGGTTCTGTGTCATCGGCACCCCCGAGGCGCACATCGAGAAGCTGAACGCGCTGCGCGCGCTGGGCGTGGACCAGTTCGCCGTCTACGACATGCACGACGCGCAGGAGAGGGTGATCGACGTGTACGGCTCGACGGTCATCCCGGCGGTCAACGGGGGCTGACCCCGCCCCGCACCTCCAGTCCCCGAACCCCACACCCCCCACACCTTGTCTCCCTGCTCTCCGCCGTCCCGGAGGGCAGGGGCCCAAGGCCTCCGCACGGCCTTTCTCTCCCGTCCCGCCTCCCCTGATTGGCCTGCCCATGACCGAAACAGTCCCCTCGGGGCCGTCGATAGCCCAGTCCGCCGACTCCTCCGGCCGGATCGAGCTGGCCCCCGACGCCTTCCCCGCCGACAGCCCGTTCGCCAACGAGGACCTGCGTCCCGTACCCGTCTCCGAGCGCAAGTGGACGACGTACAACTTCGCGGCGCTGTGGATCTCGATGGCCCACTGCATCCCCAGCTGGACCCTGGCCTCCGGCCTGGTCGCCCTCGGTATGGACTGGAAGCAGGCCGTCTTCACCATCGCCCTGGCCAACGTCATCGTGCTGCTGCCGATGCTGGCCACCGGGCATGCCGGACCCAAGTACGGCATCCCGTTCCCGGTGCTCGCGCGGGCCTCCTTCGGGCTGCGCGGCGCCAACATCCCGGCGATGATCCGGGCGGCCGTGGCCTGTGGCTGGTTCGGCATCCAGACCTGGATCGGCGGCTCCGGCATATTCGCCCTCGGCTCCAAGCTCACCGGCGGTGAGTGGGAGAACGCCGGGAAGATCGCGGGCAACCCGTGGCCGCTGTGGCTCTGCTTCATCCTCTTCTGGGCGCTGCAGATCGCGATCATCTACCGGGGCATGGACTTCCTGCGGCACTTCGAGAACTGGGCCGCGCCCTTCGTGATCGTCGGCGCGCTGGTGCTGCTGATCTGGATCGCGGTCAAGGCCGACGGCTTCGGCGCGCTCCTCGACCAGCCCTCCAAGCTCGGCTGGGGCCCCGACTTCTGGCCGGTCTTCTTCCCGTCGTTGATGGGAATGATCGGCTTCTGGGCCACTCTGTCCCTGAACATCCCGGACTTCACCCGCTTCGGCGCCAGCCAGAAGGCGCAGACATGGGGCCAGTCCCTCGGCCTGCCGACCACGATGACCCTCTTCGCGATCCTCGCCGTGCTGGTCACCTCCGGCTCCGAGGTCGTCTACGGCGAGGCCATCTGGGACCCGGTCACCCTCGCCGCCAAGGCCGACAACGTCTTCGGGCTGCTCTTCGCCCTGATCACCGTGCTGGTCGCCACCATCTCCGTGAACATCGCGGCCAACGTGGTCTCCCCGGCGTACGACCTGGCGAACCTCGCCCCGAGGCTCATCAACTTCCGTACCGGCGCGCTGATCACGGGTGTCGTCGGCGTCCTGATCTTCCCGTGGAAGCTGATCTCCACGCCCGAGTTCTACATCTTCACCTGGCTCGGCGTGGTCGGCGGTCTGCTCGGCACGGTCGCCGGCATCCTCATCGCGGACTACTGGATCGTCCGCCGGACCGTCCTGCACCTCGCGGACCTGTACACGCCCGGCGGGCGCTACTGGTACGCGTCCGGCTGGAACTGGCGGGCGATAGCGGCCTTCGTGGTCGGCGGTGTCCTCGCGGTCGGCGGCTCGTACTCGACCGTCTCCGCGGACGGCGTGTCGTCCGGGCCCTTCCCGCACGACGGCATGATCCCGTTCCTCAAGCCGCTCGCCGACTACGGCTGGGCGGTGGGCCTGGGCACGTCGATGCTGCTGTACGTGGCGCTGATGGCCGGGGAGCGGAAGAAGGTGCAGGCGGAGGCGCGGACGGAGAAGGTGTCCGTCTGAGGGGTGCCGACGATGACCGGCCCTGATCGGAGCGGCCGTGCCGGGGAGACGCAGCCCTACCGGGCGTCCTCCAGCACGGCCGCCGCCTCTTTCGCGGCCTTGATGGCGCCCTTGTTGATCTCGTCCGTGCCAGGCGCCTTCTGTGACTCGAAGTCGCTGCCGTTGTAGGTGACGACCACCAGGGCGTTGGACATCCGGACGTACACGATGCCCTCGCGGGTCTGCTGCTTGTCCTCCGTGGTGAGGTTCACCACGGAGTAGGCCGAGTCGCCGAGACCGGGGACGGCGCCGCCGCCGCTCTTCTCTGTGGTGCGCGTCTTATAGGTGCTTTCGGCCTTCTCGTCCGATTGCTGGATCTCGTAGGAGATGTCCAGCCAGCGGTAGTCGAAGCCCTTGAGCGCGTTCCACGAGCAGGTGCGGCGCACGGACTCGTTGGTCGACGCGATCTCCTTGCCGGCCGTCTTCGCGCCCGGAACAAGGGATTTGACCGTTTTCTCCGAGACACCGGAGCAGGGTGAGGGCGCCTTCGTGTACGTCTTGGTCGCGGTCGTCGTCGACGGCGCGGACGAGTCGGTCGAGACGGGCCCCGACGCGGTGTCCTGCGTGGAGTCCTCCTTGGCCGGGCTCGACGACAGCGGACCGGACGACATCGCCCAGCCCGCGGTGGCCAGCACGATGACCGGCATCAGTCGCGCGGTGAGGGCGAGCGGCAGAGGGAGATCACGCACAGCGCACTTCTCGGGGTCGGGGCGGCGGACCGCCGGGCGGTGGGGTACGTCAGTGTCACACGGCAATCTGTGGGACGAAAGTGCGAACTCGCTCTGTGTATACGTGGTGACGGGGCTCCGCCGTTCACTGGTTGGGGTGATGATCGTGAGAAAGAGTGTCGGGGCGGAGCCGGATCGCAGTAGAACCGGGATAGTGGTCATGCTGCAGGCACGATGTCCGACGGAGAAACCGATGAGTACTCAGCCGCATTCCTACGCCGTAGCCGACCCCGAGACAGCGCTCAAGTATGCGATCCAGCACATCGAGGGTGATCGTGCGCAGATCGTGGAGGGGGTCATCCAGCAAGTCGTGCCATCTTGGGATCATGAGGGCATCGCAGCACAGATCGGTCGGCAGCTGGTGCCAGTGTTGGACAGGCTCGGCTGCTACGCGGGGTCCGGCAACCTGGATCTGCCCGGAACGAGTAACTGGTACGTACCGGATCTGGCCGTCGTACCGAAAGAACTCACCAAGGGCACGGGTGCCCTGGTGCCTGACCAGACTCTGCTGATCGTCGAGATCACCTCGGAATCCAACGGCGACACGGACCGCATCGTCAAGCGCAAGCGCTACGCCGAGTTCGGTGCCCCGCTCTTCCTCCTCGTCGACCGCCAGGAACGCTCCACCACTCTCTACGCCAGCCCCGGGCGGCTCGGCTACACGGAGGTAAGGGGCCCGCTGCCCTTCGGCGCGCCGGTACCACTGCCGGAACCGTTCGACGTGGAGCTGGACACCTCGGAGTTCTGAGTTCTGACGTCTCGGAAGGCCGGACGAAAACCGGTTGCCGCGCGCTCCTCGTGATCAGCAGCCTTGACGCATGAACCGGTTACCGGAAGTCACCGAACCCGCGATCCCTCCCCTCCCGGCGGAGATCCTCGCCTACTACGAGCGTGGCGGGGAGAACACCCGTCTCCGGGAGGGCGCCGGGCGGCTGGAGTTCTGGCGCACCCAGGAGGTTCTGCGGCGGCTGCTGCCGGACGCGCCCGCGCGCGTGCTCGATGTCGGCGGCGGTACCGGCGTCCACGCCGAGTGGCTGGCGGGGGAGGACGGGCACGAGGTCGAGGTCGTCGATCCGGTGCCGATGCACGTGGAGCGGTCGGGGCTGCTGCCCCGGGTCACCGCCCGGCTCGGGGACGCCCGCGAGCTGCCGGCCGAGGACGCCGCGTACGACGTCGTGCTGTTGCTGGGGCCGCTCTACCATCTGCCCGAACACCGGGACCGTGTACGGGCGTTGGCCGAGGCCCGGCGGACCGTGCGGCCGGGCGGTCTCGTGGTCGCGGCCACGATCAACCGCTTCGCGGCGCTCAACGACATGCTCATGCGGGGCACGTACTTCATCCCGGAACGCCGCGAGCGCACCGACGACGTCTCGGCCCATGGCAGGCACCGGCATTCGCCGGAGGACCCGGACTTCACCACCGCCTACTTCGCCGATCCGGCCGAGGTGCCGGGTGAGTTCACCGAGGCGGGGCTCGCGCCCGAGGGGCAGTACGGCGTCGAGGGCGTCGCCTGGCTGATGGGCGGCGTGGAGGAGTGGCTGGACGATCCGGAGCGCCGCGAGGCGGTGCTGGCGGCGACCCGGCGGATCGAGTCGGAGCCGTCGCTGCTGGGTGCGAGCGGGCATGTGCTGACGGTGGGGCGGCGGTCCGCCGAGGACTGACCTTCAGGGCCCTCGGGCAGGCTGCGTACGATCATCGAACGCCCGTCGCGCAGTGAGGAGTCCACCCGTGTTCACCACTCGACCGACGCTCCAGGGCACCTTCGGCATGGTGTCCTCCACGCACTGGCTCGCCTCGCAGTCGGCGATGGCGGTGCTGGAGGACGGCGGCAACGCGTTCGACGCGGCCGTGGCGGCGGGCTTCGTCCTGCACGTCGTGGAGCCGCACCTGAACGGGCCCGCCGGCGAGGTGCCGATCATCCTCGCGCCCACGGGAGGCGAGGTCCGCGTGCTGTGCGGGCAGGGCGTCGCGCCCGCCGGGGCGTCGGCCGCGCACTACCGGGGGCTGGGTCTAGAACTCGTTCCCGGCACCGGGCCGTTGGCCGCCGCG
Organism: Streptomyces griseiscabiei; assembly: GCF_020010925.1. Lineage (NCBI taxonomy): Bacteria > Bacillati > Actinomycetota > Actinomycetes > Kitasatosporales > Streptomycetaceae > Streptomyces > Streptomyces griseiscabiei. Next base: position 1,804,024 of record NZ_JAGJBZ010000002.1, read on the forward strand.
GTGCCGGGCGCGTTCGACGCGTGGATGCTTCTGCTGCGCGACCACGGCACCAAGGACCTGGCCGACGTCCTCAAGTACGCCATCGGGTACGCGGAGGACGGACACGCGCCCGTGGAGAACGTGGGCGCGACGGTCGAGTCCGTGCGGGACCTCTTCGAGAAGGAGTGGCGGTCGTCGGCGGAGGTGTATCTGCCGGACGGGCGGGCGCCCCGCCCCGGCGAGCTGTTCCGCAACCCGGCCCTGGCCGCGACCTGGCGGCGGCTGCTCGCCGAGACCGAGGGAGCGGGCCGTCGGCAAGGCGGTGAGGAGGGCGGTCGGGTGGCCCGGATCGAGGCGGCCCGGGAGGTGTGGCGCTCCGGGTTCATCGCCGAGGCCCTCGTCCGGCAGTCCGGCCGGCCCACCCTCGACACCAGCGGCGAACGGCACACCGGGACACTCACCCCGGCCGACCTCGCCGGCTGGTCCGCGTCCTACGAGGCCCCGGCGACCTACGACTGGAACGGCTGGACCGTGTGCAAGGCGGGCCCCTGGAGCCAGGGCCCGGCCCTCCTCCAGCAACTCGCCCTGCTGCCGCCGGAACTGCCCGCGTACGGGTCCGCCGAGTACGTGCACCTCCTGATCGAGGGCTGCAAGCTCGCCATGGCCGACCGGGAGGCCTGGTACGGGGACGCCGCGCCGGTACCGCTCGACGAGCTGCTGTCCGACGAGTACAACGCGGAGCGGCGCGGCCTCGTCGGCGACAAGGCGTCCTACGAGCTGCTGCCGGGCGCTCCGGGGGGCCGTACCCCGCGACTGAGCGCGCACGCGCGCGTGATCGCCTCCGACGAGCCGGGCTTCAGCCCGATGGGGGTGGGCGAACCCACGGTCGCGAAGGGGCCCGGGGCAGCGGGGGAGCCCGGGGTCGCGGCGGACGGGCGCACCCGGGGCGACACCTGTCACCTCGACATCGTCGACCGCTGGGGCAACATGGTCGCGGCCACCCCCAGCGGCGGCTGGCTGCAGTCCAACCCGGTGGTGCCCGAGCTGGGTTTCCCGCTGGGCACCCGGCTGCAGATGGCCTGGCTGGACGAGGGGCTGCCCAACTCCCTCACCCCCGGCCGCCGTCCGCGCACCACGCTCACCCCGTCGCTGGCGCTGCGCGACGGTGTGCCCGTCATGGCCTTCGGCACCCCCGGCGGCGACCAGCAGGACCAGTGGCAGCTGCACTTCTTCCTCGCCGTCGCCCTCCGCCCGCCCGTGCGCGGCGGACTCGACCTCCAGGGCGCGATCGACGCCCCGAACTGGCACAACGACAGCTTCCCCGGCTCCTTCTACCCGCGCGGCATGCGGCCCGGCAGCGTCACCGTCGAGTCCCGGATGTCCTCGGAGACCGTCGCCGGGCTGCGGCGGCGCGGCCATGACGTCGTCGTCGGCGAGGCCTGGTCCGAGGGCAGGCTCTGCGCGGTCGCCCGGGACCCGGAGACCGGGGTGCTGTCGGCGGCGGCGAACCCGCGCGGGATGCAGGGGTACGCGGTCGGCCGGTGACCGGGACTTGAGGAGTTTGCTCCGACAAGTCCCCTATGTCCTCGCTGGTGCGCTCCGGGTATTCACGGCGATTCCATGCCGAATACACCGGACGGGTGGGGATTGTCAGTGCCACGTGCTGTCATGGAGACATGATCGAAGACAACGAAACCATCGACGAGTTTCTCGCCCGACACGCCTCGGACGTCGAGGAAGCGATCCGCAAGGCCGCCGCCACGGAGATCATGCCGCGCTTCCGGCAGCTCGCCGAGCACGAGGTCGACCAGAAGAGCGGCCCGCACGACCTGGTGACCGACGCCGACCGCAAGGCCGAGCTGTATCTGACGGAGGCGCTCGCCGCGCTGCTGCCCGGCTCGGTCGTGGTCGGCGAGGAGGCGGTGCACGCCGACCCCGCGTCGTACGAGGCGATCCAGGGCGAGGCGCCGGTCTGGATCGTCGACCCGGTCGACGGCACCCGCCAGTTCGTGCGCGGCGAGCCCGGCTTCTGCACCCTCGTCGCCCTCGCCCAGGGCGGGGTCCTGCGCGCCTCCTGGACCTACGCGCCCGCCCTCGACCGGCTCGCCGTGGCGATCCGCGGCCAGGGGGCCACGCTCGACGGCGAGCCCCTGCGCGCCGGTGCGCCCGACCCCGGCCGTGACCTCGACATCGCCACCTCCCACCCGGACTACACCACGGAGGACCAGAAGCGGGCCCTGCTCGGCCTCTGGACGGACGGGGTGGAGCCGCGCTCCTGCGGTTCGGCCGGGCTGGAGTATCTCGCCATCGCCCGGGGCCGGTTGGACGCGACCGCCTTCAGCTGGGAGGCGGCCTGGGACCACGCGGCCGGTCTGCTGCTCGTCGAGGAGGCGGGCGGCGCCCACCTCACCCTGACCGGCGAGCCCTTCCGGATAACCGGCGGCAACGCCCTGCCGTTCACCACGGCCCGCGACGCCGCCACGGCCCGCCGGGTGGTGGGGCTGCTGTCGGGCGGGGCCTGACCGGGCGGATGAGGGCGCCGGGTCCGCCCCGCTCGCCCCGGCCGGAGCCATGAAGCGGAACCGGCACGTCCGCCGACGGGGCCGACCCTAGCCCGAGCCTGTCGGTGGCCGGGCATATCCTGACCTCAGGTCTGTCGGCGGACGGGAACGCCACGACAGGCCCCAGGCCAGCGGCTGACGAAGGGGTCCGGACGTGCCGTCGATGCTCGACGCGGTGGTGGTGGGGGCGGGGCCGAACGGCCTGACGGCTGCCGTGGAGCTGGCCCGCCGCGGATTCTCCGTGGCCGTCTTCGAGGCGAAGGACACCGTGGGAGGGGGCGCCCGCACCGCGGAGCTGACCCTGCCCGGCTTCCACCACGACCCCTGCTCGGCCGCGCACCCCCTGGGTGTCAACTCGCCCGCGTTCAGGGCGATGCCGCTCCACCGGTACGGCCTGGAGTGGCTGCACGCCGACCTGCCGATGGCGCACCCCTTCCTCGACGGCTCGGCGGCCGTGCTGTCGCGCTCGGTGGCGGAGACGGCCGCCTCGTTCGGGCCGCGTGACGCGGGCGCGTACCGCAGGCTGGTCGAGCCGTTCCTGCCCCGGTGGGACACGCTCGTCCGGGACTTCATGTCGCTGCCGCTGTCCGCGCTGCCCCGCGACCCGGTCACCCTCGCCCGGTTCGGCCTCGTGGGGCTGCCGCCGTCGACCTGGCTGATGCGCCGCTTCAAGGACGAGAAGGCCCAGGCGCTGTTCGCCGGGCTCGTCGCCCATGTCATCGCCCCGCTCGGCGGGCTCGCCACCGGTGCCGTCGGCCTGGTCTTCGCGCTGGCCGCGCACGCCGCCGGCTGGCCGGTCGCCCGGGGCGGCTCCCAGGCCGTCTCCGACGCGCTCACCGCGTATCTGAAGGACCTCGGCGGCACCGTCCACACCTCCTACGAGGTCAAGCGTCTCGACGATCTGCCGCCGGCCCGCGCCTACGTCTTCGACACCTCGCCCACCGCGCTGGCCCGCATCGCCGGCTTCGGCAGCCACTACGCGTCGTACCGCTACGGCGCCAGCGTCTTCAAGCTCGACTACGCCCTCGACGGCCCCGTGCCGTGGACCGCCGAGGAGGCCCGCCGCGCCGGGACCGTCCAGGTCGGCGCGAGCCGGGCCGAGATCGGCGCGGCGCTCGACGCGGCCTCCCGGCAGGGCCGGGCACCCGACGCACCGTTCCTGATCACCGTCCAACCCAGCCTGGTCGACCCCGGCCGGGCTCCCGAGGGCAAGCACGTCTTCTGGGCGTACGGCCATGTCCCGAACGGCTGGACAGGGGACCTGACGGACGCGGTCGAACGCCAACTGGAGCGTTTCGCCCCGGGGTTCCGCGACCGCGTCCTCGCCCGCGCCACCGCGGGCCCACCCGAACTGGCCGCGCACAACGCCAACTACGTGGGCGGCGACATCGCCTGCGGCGCCGCCTCCGGACTGCAGCTGCTGCTGCGCCCCAAGCTCTCGCTCACCCCGTACGCCACCCCGCACCCGGCCGTCTTCATCTGCTCCTCGGCGACCCCGCCGGGCCCCGGAGTGCACGGCATGTCCGGGCACAACGCGGCCAAGGCGGTGTGGCGGCGGCTGCGGCAGGAACCCTGAGGGTTCACCGGCGCGCAAGGCGGGGCCACGGACAACATCACGGAGTGACAAAGTTCTTCACACTATCTCCGTGTGAATGGTCAAACCCTATGGGTAAGTTGCCGCCATGAAAGATCGGACGGACTTACCGGGCTCCGGCTCGCGGCCTGCCGTGGGCCTCTCCGACCTGGCGCAACTCGTGCGGGCACCAGCCGCGTTGAGCGTCCCCGGCGATGTGCTCGCCGGTGCCGCCGCGACCGGACATCCACCGGGGACGCGGATTTTCGGTGTGATGGGCTCGTCCGTCTGCCTCTACTGGGCGGGCATGGCCCTCAACGACTACGCCGACGCCACGATCGACGCGGTCGAGCGTCCCGAACGCCCCGTCCCGTCGGGCCGGGTGCCACGCCGTACCGCCCTCGCCGTCGCGGGCGCCCTGACCGCCGGGGGCCTCGCGCTCGCCGCCGTCTCCGGGGGCCGCCGCAGCCTCCTGGGAGCGCTTCCGCTGGCCGGTGCCGTCTGGGCGTACGACCTCAGGCTCAAGTCCACCCCGGCCGGTCCTGCCGCCATGGCCTCCGCGCGGGCCTTGGACGTCCTCGCGGGCGCGCTCGCCGCCGGACGCGGACAGGACCGTACGGGCACCGGGACCGCCCTGCTGCGCGGCGCCGTGCCCGCCGCGCTGGTCGGCGCCCACACCTACACGCTGACCGCGCTCAGCCGCCACGAGATCTCGGGCGCCCCCGCCCGGCTGCCGGCCGCGACCCTCGCCGCCTCCACCGCCACCGCCCTCGCCGCGGCCCTCCCCGCCGTCCGCACCGCCGCCGACTGGCGCGCGGCGCGCCGCACGGGGCACGCGGGGGTCACCACGGCGGCGCGGTCCGGTCCCGCCGCCGGTGTCCCACGGGCGGGCGCCGCCCGTGCCGCCGTCGTCACCGCCGGGGCCCTCGCCTACCTCGGCAGCTACGGCACGGCCCAGGCCCGAGCCGTACGGGAGCCGTCGGGCGAGAACGTACGGCGGGCCGTCGGCGCCGGAATCCTCGGGCTGATGCCCCTGCAGGCGGCCCTCACCGCACGCGGCGGCGCCACGGCCGCGGCGGCGGCCCTCGGCGTCCTGCACCCTCTCGCGCGACGGCTGGCCCGGCGCATATCCCCCACCTGAACAGCACGGACCTCCGCAGGAGGAAAGCCGGAATGACCCCACCCCCCGCACCCCTCAGATTCGGCTACGGCACCAACGGCTTCACCAACCACCGGCTCGGCGACGTCCTCGCGGTCCTCGCCGACCTCGGCTACGACGGTGTCGCGCTCACCCTCGACCACGGCCACCTCGACCCGTACGCGGACGACCTGCCCCGGCGGGTGGCGGCGGTCGCCCGGGACCTGGCCCGGCACGGGCTCGACGTGACGGTCGAGACCGGCGCGCCCTACCTCCTCGACCCCTGGGGCAAGCACCTGCCGACGCTGATGACGGACGGGGCCGAGCGCCGGATCGACCTGCTGCGGCGGGCCGTACGCGTCGCCGCCGACCTCGGCTCGCCCACCGTCCATCTGTGCAGCGGCCCCGCGCCGGACGGCGGACTGCCGGAGCGCGACGCGTGGAAACGGCTGGCGGCGGGTGTCGAGACCGTCCTGGAGACGGCGGGGGAGTACGGGGTGTCGCTGGCCTTCGAACCCGAGCCGTACATGTTCGTCGACACCGTGGAACGGTGCCTGGAGCTGGCCGAGATGGTCGGCGGACACGAACTGTTCGGGATCACCCTCGACGTGGGGCACGCGCACTGCGTGGAGGACCGGACCGTGCTGGAATGCGTCCGCCTCGCCGCCCCACGCCTGCTCAACGTGCAGATCGAGGACATGCGGCGCGGTGTCCACCAGCACCTCGAACTCGGCACCGGCGAGATCGACTTCCCGCCCGTGCTCACCGCCCTGCGCGACCTCGACCACCGCGGACTGGTCTCCGTGGAGATCCAGGGCGGCTCGCTCGACGCCCCCGAAGTGGCCCGCCGCTCACTGGACTTCCTCCGCGCGGCGACGGCCTGACCCCGTCCGGCGCACCCCGCTCGACGACCGACACCCGCCGCCCCGATGTCCTCCACCCCACAGGAGGTTGCCCCCCTCATGGTCTCCACCGGAATCCCGCCCTCCGCGACGGCCGGCCACTCCGACCCGCGCGGCCCGCTCTCCCGCCACCCGCTCGACCCGGCGGCCCGCGCCTGGCTCGACCAGGCCGTGGCCCGGATCGCCGACCGGCCCGCAGCCGTACGCACCCTGTTCCCCGCCGCCCGAAGACGCTGCGGCCGGGCCCGGCTGGACGCGTGGTGGACCGTCGACGAGGCGGCCCGCGCCGTCCTCCTCGCCGCGCTGCCGCTGGGCGGGCAGCCGCTCGCCGACGAGCTGGCGGGCCTCTTCCGCCACGGCGACCCGGCCGAACAACGAGCCGTCCTGCGCGCCCTGCCGCTGCTCGCCGACGCGCGGGGCGGCGACACCTCCGGGGAACCCCTCGGCGACCTCGCCCTGCCCCTCGTCCGCGAAGCCCTGCGCGGCAACGACGGCAGTGTCGTCGCAGCCGCCCTCGGACCGTACGGCGCCGCCCGGCTCCCGGACGCCGAGTACCGGCAGGCCGTCCTGAAGTGCGTCTTCCAGGAGATCCCGCTGGACCGGATCGCCGGGCTCGCCACCCGCGCCGACACCGAACTGGCCCGTATGCTGGCCGACTTCGCGCACGAGCGGGTCGCCGCCGGACGGGACGTACCGGCGGACATCTGGCCCGTCGTCCGGCCCTTCCCCGCCGCCGCACACCTCGCCGGCAGACTCGGCGCCGAGACCCGCGCCGCCACCCCCGACCGCCGGGCCGCCGCCGGGCGCGCCCTGACAGCACTCCGGCGAGCCGAGGCCCCCGCGTAGGCCGACACCGTCTCCGGGCGACAGCGGCTGCCGCCTCGGACACCCCCTTCGCCGCCCTCCCGGCGGCCACCCCACTCGCCCCGCCGCCACCACCTCCACCCGTCGCCGTGTCGCCCCACAGCCGACGGCGCTCACCGGATCACCCGAGGAGAAGGCCCGTGCGTATCTTCGATCCCCACATCCATATGACCTCCCGCACCACCGACGACTACGAGGCGATGCACGCGGCCGGGGTGCGCGCCGTCGTCGAGCCGGCCTTCTGGCTCGGCCAGCCCCGCTCCTCGCCCGAGAGCTTCTACGACTACTTCGACGCGCTGCTCGGCTGGGAGCCGTACCGGGCGGCCCAGTTCGGCATCCAGCACTTCTGCACGATCGCCCTCAACCCCAAGGAGGCCAACGACCCGCGCTGCCGTCCCGTCCTGGACGAACTGCCCCGCTATCTGGCCAAGGACCGGGTCGTCGCGGTCGGCGAGATCGGCTACGACTCCATGACACCGGAGGAGGACGAGGCGCTCGCGCTCCAGCTCCGGCTGGCGATCGAGCACGAGCTGCCCGCCCTCGTGCACACCCCGCACCGTGACAAGGCCGCCGGCACCCGCCGGACCCTGGACGTCGTACGGGAGTCGGGCATCGCCCCCGAACTCGTCGTCCTCGACCATCTCAACGAGCTGACCGTCGGCATGGTCCTCGACAGCGGCTGCTGGGCCGGGTTCTCCGTCTACCCGAGGACCAAGATGAGCGAGGACCGCATGGTGACCATCCTCCGCGACCACGGCACGGAACGCGTCCTCGTCAACTCGGCCGCCGACTGGGGCCGTTCGGACCCGCTCAAGACCCGGAAGACCGCCGACGCCATGCTGGCCGGCGGCTTCGACGACGACGCCGTGGACCGGGTGCTGTGGCGCAACCCCGTGGCCTTCTACGGGCAGAGCGGCCGGCTGGACCTCGACGAACCCAAACCGGACGAGGAGTCGAGCTTCCAGGGCAACTCCGTCCGCCGCGGCGGGGAATGAGGCGGCCGCCATGCGCCTCCGGCACCCGGACGGCACCACCGTCCACCTCGGCTACTGCAGCAACGTCCACCAGGCGGAGGACATCGACGGCGTCCTCGCCCAACTCGCCACCCACGCCGAACCGGTGCGCGAGCGCCTCGGCGTCGACCGGCTGGGCATCGGGCTGTGGCTCGCCCGCGATGTGGTCACCCAACTGGTCGGCGAGACAGGCGAGTTGAAGCGTCTCAAGGACGAACTCGCCGCGCGGGGCCTGGAGACCGTCACCCTCAACGCCTTCCCGTACGCCGGATTCCACCGCGAGGTGGTCAAGAAGGACGTCTACCTCCCCGACTGGGCCGACGAGGCCCGCCTGAGCCACACCCTCGACTGCGCCCGTGTCCTCGCCGCCCTCCTCCCGGACGACGCCGAACGCGGCAGCGTCTCCACCCTGCCGCTGGCCTGGCGCACCCCCTGGCCGGCGGACCGCGCCGACACCGCCCGCCGCGCCCTGGACCGGCTCACCGCCGGGCTCGCCACGATCGAGTCGGAGACCGGCCGCCGGGTCCGCGTCGGCTTCGAACCAGAGCCCGGCTGTGTCGTCGAGACCACCGCCCAGGCCGTACGGGAGCTGCGCGGCCTCGACCCCGACCGGCTCGGCGTCTGCCTCGACGCCTGCCACCTGGCCGTACAGTTCGAGGAACCCGGCGCGGCCCTGCGCCGCCTGGCCGAGGCCGGGCTGCCCGTCGTCAAGCTCCAGGCGTCCTGCGCGATCGAGGCCACCGACCCGTCCGACCCCGCCGCCCGCACCGCGCTGCGGCGCCTCGCGGAGCCACGGTTCCTGCATCAGACGCGTACGGCAGCCCGGCCGGAGGCACCGGACGTCCACGGCGTCGACGACCTGCCCGACGCGCTGGACGGGGGCCTGCCCACCGACACCGGCCCCTGGCGCGTGCATTTCCACGCCCCGCTGCACGCCGACCCCGAACCGCCGCTGCGCACCACCGCCGACCAGCTGGGCCACGTCCTGGCCGGACTGCTCGGCGGGGCCTCGGCCGACTGCGACCACATCGAGGTCGAGACCTACACCTGGTCCGTCCTCCCCCAACCACCCACCGACCTGCCCGGCGGCATCGCCGCCGAACTCGCCTGGGCCCGCGACCGGTTGACCGGCCTCGGCCTCGGCATCGAGGAGGACCACCAGTGAGTACCACGCCAGCGAACCGGCTCGTCGTCCTCGACATCGTCGGCCTCACCCCCAGGCTGCTCCGGCACATGCCCGCCGTGGCCGCCCTCGGCGAGCGCGGCTTCCGGGCCCGGCTCGACCCCGTGCTGCCCGCCGTGACCTGCGCGGTCCAGTCCACCTTCCTCACCGGCGAACCCCCGTCCGGGCACGGCGTGGTGGGCAACGGCTGGTACTTCCGGGACCTGGGCGAGGTGCTGCTGTGGCGCCAGCACAACGCGCTCGTCGGCGGCGAGAAGATCTGGGAGACCGCCCGCAGATCCGACCCCGACTACAAGGTCGCCAACATCTGCTGGTGGTACGCGATGGGCGCGGACGTCGACCTCACCGTCACCCCCCGCCCCGTCTACTACTCCGACGGCCGCAAGGAACCCGACTGCTACACCTGGCCGCCCACCCTGCACGACGAACTCACCGACCGCCTCGGCCCGTTCCCCCTGTTCACCTACTGGGGACCCAACGCCGGAATGCCCTCCACCCAGTGGATCCTCGGTGCCGCCCGCCAGGTCTTCGACGAGCACGACCCCGACCTCACCCTCGTCTACATCCCCCAACTCGACTACGAGCCCCAGCGATCCGGCCCCGACTCGCCCGCCACGATGCAGGCCGCCCGCCAACTCGACGACGCACTACGCCCGTTGATCGACCACTTCCTGAGCGCGGGCGCCACCGTCGTCGCGCTCAGCGAGTACGGCATCACCCCCGTCTCCCGCCCCGTCGACGTCAACCGGGCCCTGCGCCGTGCCGGACTGCTCGAAGTCCACACCCAGGACGGCATGGAGTACCTCGACCCCTGGACCTCCCGCGCCTTCGCCGTCGCCGACCACCAGATCGCCCACGTCTATGTGCGCGACCCGGCCGACACGGCGGAGGTCGCCAAGCTCCTGGCCGAACTCGACGGCGTGGAACAGGTGTTGGACACCGAAGGGAAGGCGGCCCACGGCCTGGACCACGAACGCTCCGGCGAACTCGTCGCGGTCGCCGACCCCGACGCCTGGTTCACGTACTACTACTGGCTCGACGACGACCGCGCCCCCGACTTCGCCCGCCAGGTCGAGATCCACCGCAAGCCCGGCTACGACCCCGCGGAACTGCTCTACGACGAGACCGTCCCCGCGGTGAAGCTCCGCGCGATCGGCCAGGTCGCCCGTAAGAAGCTGGGCCTGCGCTACCGCATCAGCACCGTCCCGCTCGACCCGGCCGGCGTCAGCGGCAGCCACGGCCGTCTCCCCGCCGACCCCGACGACGGCCCCGTACTGCTCTGCTCCACCGGCGAACCCGCCCGGGAGGCGTACGCCGCCACGGAGATCAAGGAGCTGCTGCTGACGCTGGCGGGACTGACCACCGCCGACCGACCGCGCACCGGCCCCCGCACCGGCACCGACCACCACCGGGAAGAAGCACAGCGATGAGCACGTACCCCCCACTGCCCACCGAACGCCCCCTGCTCGACCCCGCCCCCGAGTACGCCAAGTGGCAGGCCGAGGAGCCGATCCGGCGGGTGACGGTCTGGGCGGACAACAGCCCCTGGTTGATCACCCGCCACGACCACGCCCGGACCGTCCTGGCCGACCCGCGCTTCAGCGCCGACTCCACCCGGGCGGGCTTCCCCGGTCTGCGCCCGCAGGCGCCTCCGCGCGGCCCCGGCCAGTTCTTCGCCATGGACCCGCCGGACCACACCCGGCTGCGGCGCATGCTCATCCCGGACTTCACCTTCCGCCGTGTCGAGGCGCTGCGCCCCGCCCTGGTCCGGATCTGCGAAGACCTGCTCGACACGATGACGGCCGACGGCGCCCGGGAGGCGGACCTCGTCACCGCGTACGCCCTGCCGCAGCCCGCCCTCGTCATCTGCCGGCTGCTCGGAGTGCCGTACGAGGACCACGGCTTCTTCCACCGGCAGGCCCAGGCGTTCACCAGTTTCGACACCGGCGAGGTCGACGTGCTGAGCGCCCGCCGGGCCCTGTACGGCTACCTCGGCGAACTCCTCGCGGCCCGGACCCGTGAACCGGCCGACGACCTGCTCTCCCGGCTGGCCGTCGAACGGGTGGCGACGGGCGAGGCCACCGTCGAGGAGGCGATCGGCGTGGCCTTCGTCCTGCTGCTCGCGGGATTCGAGACCACCGCCAACATGTTCCCGCTGGCGGTCGTCGCCCTGCTGCGCCACCCGGAACAGCTGGCCCTCCTGCGCGCCGAGCCGGAGCTGTGGCCCGGGGCGATCGAGGAACTGCTGCGCTGGCTGACCGTCTCCCACTGGGGCCTGCGGCGCCTCGCGACGGAGGACGTCGAGGTCGGCGGCGTCCGTATCCGCGCCGGGGAGGGGGTCGTGGTGGCGCTCCAGACCGCGAACCGGGACGCCTCCGTCTTCCCCGGCGCCGAGGACCTCGACGTGCGCCGCGACGCGACCGGCCATCTGGCCTTCGGCCACGGACCGCACCAGTGCGTCGGCCAGTCCCTCGCCCGCCTGGAACTCCAGATCGGCCTGCCCGCCCTCTTCGACCGGCTGCCGCACCTGCGCCTGACCGCACCGCCGGAGGAACTGGCGCTGCCGATGGGCGCGATCCATGGAGTGCGGTCGCTGCCGGTGGGCTGGTAGGCCGCGCGGCGGCGATCCGGGGCCCGAAACAGGGTCGGCCCCGGCCCCGTCGGCTGGTATAGAGGCGGGCATGACCACCATCACCCTCGTCCGGGGCGACATCACCCAGCAGTCCGTCGACGCCATCGTGAACGCCGCGAACTCCTCCCTCCTCGGCGGGGGAGGAGTGGACGGCGCGATCCACCGGCGCGGCGGCCCCGCCATCCTGGCGGACTGCCGCAAGCTCCGCGCCGCGCACTACGGCAGGGGCCTGCCCACCGGCCAGGCCGTCGCCACCACGGCGGGCGACCTGGACGCGCGCTGGGTCATCCACACGGTGGGCCCCGTCCACAGCCGCAGCCTCGACCGCTCCGCCCTCCTCGTCTCCTGCTACCGCGAATCCCTGCGCGTCGCCGACGAGTTGGGCGCCCGCACGGTCGCCTTCCCCGCCGTCTCCGCCGGCGTCTACGGCTGGCCGATGGACGACGCCGCCCGGATCGCCGTCGGGACCGTCCGGGCGACGGAGACCTCGGTCGAGGAGGTCAGATTCGTCCTCTTCGACGACGAGGCCTACGCGACGTTCGCCGAACAGGTCGGCGGAGAGCCCCGCTGACGGGCCGGCCGATCTCCCGCACTCTGACGGGCGAACGGCCGGGGCGGGTCGAACGGTGTCGTACGGAGCTGTGCGTACGGAGAAAAACGCTGGTCAGAGGCGTGGATGGGGTCGGTCGGCGAGGCGGGCGCCGGGCCGGTGATCGGTTGCGGAGGGTCGTGGCGGCTTCCACGGTGAGCGCAAGGACTGCTGCTTCGAAAGGAACGTGCATGCGCGCCCTCGTCTCCCGTGCCCTACTGCTGTCGCCCCTGGTCTGCGGGGCACTGGTCCTCGGCCCGGTCGGCTCCGCCACCGCGGCCGTCGACGCGGGCCGCACCGCCTCGGACCGTGCCGCCACGAGGACGGCCGCGGTACCCGAACCCGATCTCGACGCCTTCTTCGACGCGTTGGACGCGGAGATCGACGCGCTCCTGGAGAAGGAGGAGGCCGAGGCGGACGCCATCGTCGACAAGGAGATCGCCGACGTGGAGGCGCTCCTCGCCCAGATCGAGCGCGACATGGACGAGTTGCTGGCGGACCTCGACGCCGGGACGGACGCGGCGACGGAGACGGAGACGGTCACGGAGACCGTGACGGAGACGGTGACGGAGAGCGCCGCCGAGGCCGCCGCGCCCGGCACCGCGCTTCCCACCACCGACACGAACCTGCTGCTCAACCAGCTGGACCTGCTCGACCGCATGGACGAGAACAACGTACTCGCCCCACTGCTCGGCGAGTTGAGGACCATCGCCAAGTTGGACGGCGACCGGCTGGACGCGGACGAGGCGGCCCGGCACATCGCGGCCGTGCGGGCCGCCAACGCCACCGTGCAGCAGCGGCTCCAGAAGCTGGAGTCGGCGGCCCCGGCCGGCAGCGACCGCGCCGCCGCCGCGGCCGACCCGGTCGCGGATCTGCTGGCCGCGCTCCAGGCCGCCGTGGACGCCCTGCTCAAGGCGCTGACCTCGCTCGACCTGGGCGCCGTACTGGGCGCGGTGACGGGTCTGCTCGCCCCGGTCCTCGGAGTCGTCACCGGCCTGCTCCAGCCGGTCCTCGGCCTGGTCACCGGTCTGGTCGGCGGTCTCCTCGGGGGCCTGCTCGGCGGCCTGCCGGCGGTGACCCTGCCGGCACTCCCCGCGGCCTGACCGGGCCCGGCGCCCGCCCCGACACCTGGCCCCCGACAACTGCCGCAGCACCCGCTCAGGCCCCGGCCCCCGGCCGGGGCCTCAGCCGTCCCCCGACGGCGCGGCGGCCCTCAGTCCCCGTCCGGCGCGTCGCTGAGCCCCAGCCTCAGGTGCTCGACGTGGTAGACGGCCTGGTCCAGCAGCTCGGCGACATGGTGGTCGTGCAGCGCGTACACCACCGAACGGCCCTGTCGCTCGCCCACGACCAGGCCGAGGTTGCGCAGCAGACGCAGCTGGTGGGAGCAGGCGGACTGCTCCATCCCGACCTCCGCGGCCAACTCGGTCGCCGGCAGCGGGCCTTCGCGGAGCCGGGCCAGGATCAGCAGCCGGGACGGCGTGGAGAGGGCCTGGAGGGTGGTGGCCACCTTGGCGACGTTCGCCGCGTCCAGGCGCACCCGGGGGGCGGCCTCCTGCGTGGCGTCCTGCGGTGCGGTGACGGCTCCATGACCCATGGCGGGTATCTTACTCATCGCATATGAAGGCATGAATGAGTCTTCATGTGTTCCTGTATGGTGTGCCGCGTGTCCGCCACCCTTGCTCCGTCACCGGCCCGCCGTCCGTCCGCGCCGACGGCCCCCCGCCGCCGTACCCGCGTCCTCGCCCTGCCCGAGGCCCGCTGGGCGCTGATCTCGACCCTCGCCTTCCTGCTCGCGTTCCCCCTGGACCTGGCCGGCGCCTCCGCCTGGCTGTACGGCCCGCTCTACGCCCTCGCCTACGCGGCCGGCGGCTGGGAGCCCGCCCTCGAAGGGCTGCGGGCGCTGCGCGAGAAGAGCCTCGACGTCGATCTGCTGATGATCGTCGCGGCGCTGGGCGCGGCCTCGATCGGCCAGGTCCTCGACGGCGGGCTGCTGATCGTCATCTTCGCCGGCTCCGGCGCCCTGGAGGCCCTGGCCACCGCCCGCACCGCCGACTCCGTACGGGGCCTGCTCGACCTCGCGCCCACCACGGCCACCCGGCTGCCGGCGGACGGTTCCGCCGAGGAGACCGTGCCCACCGGCGAACTCGCCGTCGGGGACCTGGTGCTGGTCCGCCCCGGTGAGCGCATCGGCGCCGACGGACAGGTCCTGGAGGGGGAGAGCGAGGCCGACCAGGCCACCATCACCGGCGAACCGCTGCCCGTCCCCAAGGGCCCCGGCGACGAGGTCTTCGCGGGCACCCTCAACGGCACGGGCGCGCTGCGCGTCCGCGTCACCCGCGACCCCGCCGACTCCGTGATCGCCCGCATCGTGAGCCTCGTCGAGGAGGCCTCCCGCACCAAGGCACCGACCCAGCTGTTCATCGAGAAGGTCGAGCAGCGGTACTCCGTCGGCGTCGTCGTCGCCACCCTCGCCGTCTTCGGCGTCCCCCTCGCCCTCGGCGAGGACCTCACGGCCGCGCTGCTCCGCGCGATGACCTTCATGATCGTGGCCTCCCCCTGCGCGGTCGTCCTCGCCACCATGCCGCCGCTGCTCTCCGCCATCGCCAACGCCGGCCGCCACGGCGTCCTCGTGAAGTCCGCCGTCGCGATGGAGCGGCTGGGCGAGATCGACGTCGCCGCGCTCGACAAGACCGGCACACTCACCGAGGGAACCCCCGAGGTCACCGCCGTACGTCCGCTGCCGGGCTCCGGGCTCGACGAGGACGGGCTGCTGGCGCTGGCCGCTGCCGCCGAGTACCCGAGTGAGCATCCGCTGGCCCGCGCGGTGGTGGCCGCCGCCGGCGCCCGGGGGCTGCGGGTCGGCGCCGCCGAGGACTTCGTGGCCCTGCCCGGGCGGGGCGTACGGGCGACCGTCGAGGGGCGCGTGGTGACGGTGGGGCGGCCGGGGGAGCACGGGAGTGCCGTCGACGGGGTCGCGCTCTCCGACGGGGCGCCGCTTCTCGGCGAGGACGCCGCGCACGGGACCGTCGTGCTCGTCGAGCGGGACGGGAGCCCCGTCGGGACGCTGGCGCTGGCCGACCGTCCGCGTCACGACGCGCCCGCCGCGGTGGCGGCCCTCACCGCCGTGACCGGGACGTCACCCGTCCTGCTGACCGGGGACAACGCGTCGGCCGCCGCCCGGGTGGCGGCCGACACCGGGATCACCGAGGTCCGGGCCGGGCTGCTGCCCGAGGACAAGGTGGAGGCCGTACGGGAGCTGCAGGACGGCGGTCGGAAGGTGCTGTTCGTCGGGGACGGGGTCAACGACGCGCCCGCGCTCGCCGCCGCGCACTCGGGGGTGGCGATGGGGCGCGCCGGGTCCGGTCTCGCCCTGGAGACGGCGGACGCGGTCGTGGTGCGGGACGAGCTGACGGCGATTCCGGCGGTGGTGCGGCTGTCACGGGCGGCCCGGCGGCTGGTGGTGCAGAACCTGGTGATCGCCGGGGTGTGCATCGCGGTGCTGGTGGTGTGGGACCTGGTGGGCCATCTGCCGTTGCCGCTCGGGGTGGCGGGGCACGAGGGGTCCACGGTGCTGGTCGGGCTGAACGGCCTGCGGCTGTTGCGGGAGGCGGCGTGGGGGAGTGCCGCGCGGGTCGGGAGCGACTGAGGCGCCCTCACCACGATGTCGGATTCTCGCCAGCCCTCGCCCGTCCCGTCCCCGATGCTTGAGTCATGCGGAACGGGATGTACAGGGACATGGAGCGGTGTGTGCGGGCCGTGCGGTCGAAGGACGCCCGGTTCGACGGGTGGTTCTTCACGGCCGTGGTGACCACCCGGATCTACTGCCGGCCCAGTTGCCCGGTGGTGCCGCCGAAGGTGGAGAACATGACGTTCTACCCGAGCGCGGCGGCCTGCCAGCAGGCCGGGTTCCGGGCCTGCAAGCGGTGCCGGCCGGACACGAGCCCCGGGTCGCCGGAGTGGGACCAGCGGGCGGACCTCGTGGCGCGGGCGATGCGGCTCATGGGCGACGGGGTGGTGGACCGGGAGGGCGTGCCGGGACTGGCGCGGCGGCTCGGCTACAGCACCCGGCAGATCGAACGGCAGCTGCTCGCCGAGCTGGGCGCGGGGCCGCTGGCGCTCGCCCGGGCGCAACGGGCGCAGACCGCGCGGCTGTTGATCGAGACGACCGCGCTGCCGATGGCGGAGATCGCCTTCGCCGCCGGGTTCGCCTCGATCCGGACGTTCAACGACACCGTGCGGGAGGTCTTCGCCCTGTCGCCGAGCGAGCTGCGCGAGCGGGCCACGCGGTCCGCCCGGCAGCGCTCCGACTCCCCCGGCACCTCAGGGGTGTTGAGCCTGCGGCTGCCGTTCCGGGCCCCGCTGAACCCCGACAACCTCTTCGGTCACCTCGCCGCGACGGCCGTACCCGGAGTGGAGGAGTGGCGCGCGGGTACCTACCGGCGCACCCTCCGGCTGCCGTACGGCAGCGGCATCGTGGGTCTCACCCCGCGGCCCGACCACATCGCTTGCCGGCTCACCCTCGGCGATCTGCGGGACCTGCCGGTCGCCATCAGCCGCTGCCGCCGCATGCTCGACCTGGACGCCGACCCGGTCGCCGTCGACGAGCAGCTGCGCGCCGACCCCGTGCTCGCTCCGCTGGTGGACAAGGCACCGGGGCGCCGGGTGCCGCGTACCGTCGACGAGGCCGAGTTCGCCGTACGGGCGGTGCTGGGCCAGCAGGTGTCCACGGCCGCCGCGCGGACGCACGCGGCCCGGCTGGTCGTCGCGCACGGCGAGCCCGTGGACGACCCCGAGGGCGGCCTCACCCATCTCTTCCCGTCCTCCGAGGCGCTGGCGGCCGTCGACCCCGAGACCCTCGCGATGCCCCGCACCCGCCGGACCACCTTCACCACGCTGGTGCGGCAACTCGCCGACGGAGAGCTGCATCTGGGCGTCGACAGCGACTGGGCGCGGACCCGGGAGCGGCTCCTCGCCCTGCCCGGCTTCGGCCCGTGGACCGTGGACGTCATCGCGATGCGCGCCCTCGGCGACCCCGACGCCTTCCTCCCCGGCGACCTCGGAGTCCGGCGCGCGGCACAGGAGTTGGGCCTGCCGTCGACCCCGGCCGCCCTCACGGCCCGCGCGGCGGCGTGGCGTCCCTGGCGGGCTTACGCGGTCCAGTATCTGTGGGCCACGGACACGCACCCGATCAACTTCCTTCCCTCCTGAACCAGTTGAAGGACATGGCATGAAGCACCACAAAGTCGTCGACAGTCCCTACGGCCCCCTCACCCTCGTCGCCGACGACGGCGTCCTGTGCGGGCTCTACATGACCGAACAGCGCCACCGCCCGCCGGAGGAGAGCTTCGGCGCACGCGACGACACGCTCTTCGACGAGACGGAGGAACAGCTGAAGGCCTATTTCGCGGGCGAGTTGACGGAGTTCACCGTCCGGCTGCGGCTGCACGGCACCCCGTTCCAGCGCACCGTCTGGGAACAGCTCGTCCGGATCCCCTACGGCGAGACCCGCTCGTACGGGGAACTCGCGGACGCGCTCGGCAACCCCAAGGCGTCCCGGGCGGTCGGCCTGGCCAACGGCAAGAACCCCGTCAGCATCATCGTCCCCTGCCACCGTGTGGTCGGCTCCGACGGCAGCCTCACCGGCTACGGCGGCGGGACGCAGCGCAAGCGGCGCCTGCTCGACTTCGAGCGCGGCGAAGGGGAGACCGCCCTCTTCTGATCCCGTCAGCCGCTCCCGGCCCCGATCCTCCGCAGCACCTCGGGCAGCGCCGTCCCGATCGGCTCCCGTACGACCTCGTCCGCCCGGTCGTCGTACGGGGTCGGCTCGGCGTTGACGATGATCAGACGGGCGCCGTGGTCGGCGGCGACACCGGCGAGGCCGGCGGCGGGCTGGACCTGGAGGCTGGAGCCCACGGCGACGAAGACCTGGCAGGCCTTGGTGATCGCCACGGCCTGGCCCAGGACCACCGGGTCGAGCCGCTCGCCGAACATGACGGTGGCGGACTTCAGCACCCCGCCGCACTCCAGACAGGGCGGGTCGTCCTCCCCGGCCTCGACCCGGGCGAGGGCGTCCTCCATCGGCCCCCGGGCATGGCACGCCACGCACACCACGGAGCGTGCGCTGCCGTGGAGTTCGAGGACCTTGCGGGCCGGCATCCCGGCGAGCTGGTGCAGCCCGTCCACGTTCTGCGTGATCACCCGCACCGGCACCCCGGACCGCTCCAGCTCGGCCACCGCCCGGTGCGCCACGTTCGGCTCCGCCTTCAGCGTCCGGTTCTGCCGCCGCATCCGCCACGAACGGCGGCGGATCTCCGGATCACCCATGTAGTACGCGTACGTCACCAGCTTCTCCGCCTCCGGATCCCGCCGCCACAGCCCGTTCGGGCCTCGGTAGTCGGGGATGCCGGAGTCGGTGGAGATGCCCGCTCCACTGAGGATGGCGACCAGCGGCTTGTCCATGGGGCGAGGGTAGGTCGGCCGTCCGGCCGGGGCGAGTCGATATCGGGGGCCTCGTCGGCGGCGCTGGGGTCAGGGGGCCGGCAGACCGTAGGTGCGGTCGTAGTGCTGGGCGACCAGGACGCCGCTGTGGTCGCAGGCGAGTTGCCAGTCGTTGACGCCGGTCTCCACGCCGTCGGTGAAGTTCCACAGAAGTCTGCCCTTGGCGGCGTCGATCGCGTAGATGCCGTTCTTGTTCTGGTAGGCGGGGACGTAGACACCGTCGGGGCCGGCGGTGACCGGCTGGTCGATGTTGAGACGGGGGGTGGGGCAGAACCAACGGCGGGCGCCGGTACCGGCGTTGAAGGCGTACACACCGGCCGGGTCGGTGCCGGTGACGTAGAGCGTGTTGCCGTAGCCGCCGAGGGAGGCGAACATGCCCCGCTCGGGCTTCACCCGCCAGCGGAGCTTGCCGGTGGAGAGGTTCAGGGCCTCCAGTTCCTCGCCGATGGCGAACACCGTGCGGTTGAGGACGGCGAGGCCGGGCCGCAGGTCGTAGCCGACGGGGTGGCGCCACAGGACACCGGAGTTGTCGGTGCTCCGGGCGGTGATGTTGCGCAGACCGTCGGCGTAGACGAAGAACCCGGGGAGGATGATCGGCGCCAGCCGGATACCGACGTCCTCGGGGCTGATCGGGATGACCTCGGCGCGCCGGGCCGCGAGGTCGACGCCGAACACCGTGTCCGTGGACGTCGCGACGCCCTGTTCGTCGGACTCGCGCTGGAGCCTTACACCGATGACGGACACGGACCGGTCGGCGGTGGCGCCGAGCAGTGTGTCGAAGCGGAAGTCCGGCCCGAAGTCGATGGTGAAACGTTCCGTGCCGTCGACCGGGTCGATCCCGATCACCGTCGCCCCCTCACCGAGCGCGATCGCGGCGTCGAAGGCCAGCACGGCCGGGGTGGGCGACTGGCTGATGCCCTTGTAGACCCACTTGGGCCGGGTGCCGTCCTTGAGGTCGAGGCAGAGCATGTCACCCGGGCGGGTCTTGAGCAGCGCGGTGCCGTTGGTGAAGACGGCGGGCGCCTGGAGCAGCGGGTCGCCGCGGTAGGTCCACAGGGGCTTGGGGGCCGGGCCCGCGGGTTCGGTGGACAGGGCGGCCGGATCCTTGCGCCCGCCGAGCACCAGGGCGGCGCCGATGGCCGCGGCCGTGGCGGAGCCCGCCGACGCGGTGAGGACCGTACGCCGGGAGGGACCCGGCCGCCGTGCGGCCCGGCGATGCCCGGTGGAGCCGGGGCGGTACGGCTCCGGCTCCTCGGGCGCGGAGTAGGGCTCCGCGGGGGAGCGGGACCCGGCTCCCGGCGGCTCGGCCGAGGCCGCGCCGGGCGGCCCCGCCTCGGCCGGACAGGCCCGCTGGTCCGGACGCCCGGAGCCGTCGTAGGGACGGTCGGACTCGCACACCTCCGGGGTCCCCGCGGCGGGGGACGCCCCGTCCCGCTCGAAGTCGTGGACGGCCCGGTCCTGCCGCCCGTCCAGCCCGGCCCGGTCCCGCTGCGGGGCGTAGACGGCCGGATCCCGCCCCGGAGCGTAGGAGGCACGTTCCTGCTGGGAGCCGTACACGGCCCGGTCCTGGTCCTGGGGGGACGCGCCCCGGCCGTACGGGTCCGGCGCGGGGCCGGGACCGGCGGAGGGGAACGCGGCCTCGGTGTACGGCGTGGTGTCCAGGGTCTTCACCGCCGCCGCGCGCAGGGCGATCGACGAGGTCACCGACGGAGGGAGCCAGCCGTCGCCCGTCAGCTGCTCCACGCCGCCGGGCGCGCAGGCCGCGGCCAGCTTGTCCGGGGTGATCCGCAGCCGGGGGTCCTTGGTGAGACAGAGGTTGATGATCTTGTCCAGCGGCTCCGGCACACCTGTGAGGTCGGGCGCGCTGTGCACGACCTGGTAGAGCAGCGTGGCCGCGGCGGTGCCGCTGAACGGCGCGTGTCCGGTGGCGGCGAAGGTGAGCACCGAGCCCAGGGAGAAGACGTCCCCCTCGGGGCCCAGCGGCTCGCCCGTGGCCTGCTCGGGGCACATGTACTCGAAGGAGCCGAAGAGGGCGCCGGAGCGGGTGAGGTCGTAGCCGTCGCTCGCCCGGACGATGCCGAAGTCGATGACGCGCGGGCCGTCGGCGGCGAGCAGCACGTTGGACGGCTTGAGGTCGCGGTGCACCAGCCCGGCGGCCTGGACCGAGATCAGCGCCTCGGCGATGCCGGCGCCGAGCACGAGCACCGACTCCACCGGCAGCGGGCCGTGCGCGGCGACCGCCTCGGCCAGGGTGGGACCGGCGATGTAGTCGGTGGCCAGCCACGGGATGGGGCCCTCCGGGTCGGCGTCCACCACGGGCGCGGTGTATCTGCCGCCGACGGCTCCGGCGGCCTCCACCTCCCGGCGGAAGCGGATACGGAAGTTCTTGTCCCCCATCAGCTCGGGACGGATGGCCTTGACCGCGACGGTCCGCCCGTCCGGGGAGCGCGCCAGATAGACCCGCCCCATCCCTCCTGCGCCGAGCCGTGCCACGAGACGGTAGGGACCTAGCTCCTCGGGATCGTCTGAGCCCAGTGGTTCCATGACCTCAGCTGCCTGTTCGGTGAGGACGGGCGAGAAACGGCCCGCAGGTGGGGGGAGACCGACTGCTCCGGGCGGCTCCCGGTGACCGTTCCCCCAGGGACTCCGGATCTCCCGGTGCCACGGCCCGCGTTCGGGCCGCCGGTCACGGGTGTCCCGAGTGCTGCCCCGGTTCCTGAGCGAGGCAACGGGGCGCGATCGCTCGGGCGGGGTTGATGTCAGCCTAGATGCTGAAGTGACAAACGGGCAGCGTTTTCAGCCAGCGCTTTAAACTTCCATTAAGTGAAGGGCGCACTCATTTCACGTTCTGTACAAGGCGAGTTGACATGATGTCAGCTGACTCCTGTCAACGGAGAGGGCGACCGACGACCGGCTCGGTGGCCGATCTTCGACGGTCAGGCCACCCGCTCGCCGTTCTCCAACTCGACCGTACCCGTGCCGTCCGCGAGCACGTCGAGGGCGGCGAGCACCCGGGGGCCCAGGGCCCCCGGGAGGTGGTCGGTGAGCTCGCCGCGCGGGACGAGCCGCCAGGACAGCAGCTCCTCCTCCTGCAGCCGGATCCGCTTCAGGTCCTCCTCGCCGAGCACGCCGCCGTCGTACACGTACGCCACCAGCGGCGGCCGTCCCGGCCACCGCACCCAGTCCACGGCCAGCAGCCGCCCGAGGACGACGTCCAGCCCGATCTCCTCCAGCGTCTCGCGCCGGGCGCCCTGCCTCGGGGTCTCGCCGTCGTCCGACTCGATCGTGCCGCCCGGAAGCGCCCATCCCTCGCGGTAGTTGGGCTCGACGAGCAGGACCCGTCCCTCGGCGTCCTGGAAGAGCGCGGCGGCACCGGCGAAGACACGGGGCAGGCTCGCGAGATACGCGTCGAAGTCCGAAGTGGTCATCCAGGAAGGGTAGACGGCCCCCGAAGGGCGCGAAATCGGCGCTCGGGGAGCGGACGGAGCGGACGGAGCGGCGCTCAGAGGCCGGAGGCCTCCGCCAGCCGCACCGTGCGCTCCGCGAGTTCGCTGACGCGCACCCCGTCGAAGCCGAACACGGCGCTGCGCACGGTGTCCTCCAGCGGGTCCTTCCACCGGTCCGGGATCGCGGCGGCCCCGCACAGCACCCCCGCCACCGAACCGGCGGTGGCCCCGTTCGAGTCGGTGTCCAGCCCGCCGCGGACGGTCAGCGCGATCGTCCGGGTGAAGTCGCCCTCGCCGTACAGCAGCCCGGCGGTGAGGACGGCGGCGTTCGGCACGACATGGATCCACCCCGCACCCACCGTCTCCTCGCCCACCGTCGTCAGCGTCTCCTCCCGGTCCAGCCCGGCGTCGTACAGCGACACGACCCGCCGTACGGTCCGGGCGAGGCGACTGCTCGCCGGGATCACCGCCAGCGCCTCCTCCACGGCCGCCCGCGCCCCCGGCGCCGTGAACGCCGCCGCGACCAGCGCCGCCGCCCACTGCGCGCCGTACACCCCGTTGCCGGTGTGCGACAGCACCGCGTCGCGCCGGGCCAGCGAGGCCGCGCGCCGGGGCAGGCCCGGGGAGGTCCAGCCGAAGACGTCGGCGCGGATGAGGGCGCCGATCCACTCCTGGTACGGGTTGTCGTACGTGGCGGTCAGCGGCGGCTTCAGCCCCCGGGCGAGATTGCGGTAGGCCGCCCGCTCCGCCGTGAACGTCTGCAGATACGGCAGCCGCAGCAGCCACAGGTCGCCGACCTGCTCGGTGCTGAAGCCGAAGCCGTGGGTCTCCAGGAGGTGGAGTCCGAGGATCGCGTAGTCGATGTCGTCGTCACGGCAGCTGCCGTGGATCCGCCCGCGTACGCAGCCGCGCCACTCGGGCCGCAGCGCCCGCCGGTCGCTCTCGCTGGCCGGCTCCGGGAGGTAGTCGGTGAGCGGCAGGGCCCCGGCCTGCCGCAGATAGCGGTCGATGCGCTCCCGCGTCCACACCTCCCCCTGCTCGACCGGCTTCCCGAGCATGTTCCCCGCGATCCGGCCGAGCCAGCCCCCGAGAACACGGTCGGCGAGCACGGCGCCCACGGGGGGCGTGAGGGGCGCGGAGGCGGTGGGCGTCATGGTGGAGGTGTACCCGCTTCCGGGCCCGTCGGCCCGTACGGGGCCGGTGCGCACGGTGTTCGGTGGGCGGGACGGGGCATGACGTACGAGGGCCGGGGCGGTTAGGGTCGCAGCGGCGCGACTGCCTTGACGTGCGCAAGGCCCGATGAGCGAGGGGAACGCAAGGTGGCGAACGCCGCAGGGGACGGGATCGATCCGTCCGTCGATCCGTCGATCGACACGTCCATCGTTACGAGCACGAGCACGGACACCGGCACGGGCGTCGACGGGGACGCGGCCGGTGCGCGCGTGCTGATCGCCGCGGACAAGTTCAAGGGCACGCTGACGGCCGTCCAGGTCGCCGAGCGGGTCACGGCGGGCCTGCGCCGGGTCGTGCCCGACCTGGCGGTCGAGGCGCTGCCGGTCGCCGACGGCGGCGACGGCACGGTGGCCGCGGCGGTCGCGGCCGGTTTCGAACGCCGTGAGGTACGGGTCGCCGGGCCGCTCGGCGAGCCCGTCACCGCCGCGTACGCGCTGCGCGGTGACACGGCCGTCGTCGAGATGGCCGAGGCGAGCGGGTTGCAGCGGCTGCCCGCCGGGGTCTTCGCGCCGCTCACCGCCTCCACGTACGGCTCCGGCGAACTGCTGCGTGCCGCACTCGACGCGGGCGCCCGCACGGTCGTGTTCGGCGTGGGCGGCAGCGCCACGACGGACGGCGGCGCGGGCATGCTCGCCGCGCTCGGGGCGCGCTTCCTGGACGCGGCGGGGGAGCCCGTCGGGCCCGGCGGCGGGGGCCTGCGCGACCTGGTCACCGCGGACCTGTCCGGCCTCGACGCGCGACTCGCCTCGATCGACCTCGTCCTCGCGAGCGACGTCGACAACCCGCTGACGGGGCCGAAGGGCGCGCCCGCGGTGTACGGGCCGCAGAAGGGCGCGAGCGAGGCGGACGTGGCCGTGCTGGACGCGGCCCTGGGTCACTTCGCGGCCGTCCTGGAGAAGACGGTCGGGGAGCGGGTGGCCGGGTACGCCCTCGCGCCGGGCGCGGGGGCCGCCGGGGGCATCGGGTACGGCGCCCTCGTCCTCGGGGCCCGCTTCCGGGCCGGTATCGAGGTCATGCTCGACGTCCTGGGCTTCGCGCCGGCGTTGGCGAAGGCGACGCTCGTCATCACCGGTGAGGGCTCCCTCGACGAGCAGACCCTCCACGGCAAGGCCCCCGCCGGGGTGGCCGCCGCGGCGCGGGCCGCCGGCAAGGAGGTCGTGGCGGTGTGCGGGCGGCTGGCGCTGACGTCGGAGGTGCTGGGCCGGGCCGGTATCCGGCGGGCCTACCCTCTGACCGAGGTCGAGCCGGACGTCGAGCGCTGCCTCGCCGACCCGGGACCGATCCTGGAAACCGTCGCCGAACGCATCGCCCGGGATCTCCTCGCCTGATCAGGGTTTTCTCGCCCCCGCCGCCCCTACCCGTCCCATCCCCAGGGGCTTCGCCCCTTCGACCCCGGGAGACCGGGTGTTGGGGGTGGGTGGGTGGGTGCGGGTTCGGTGGGGGCTTCTCGCGCAGTTCCCCGCGCCCCTGAAGAGGCCTGCGGCCCCTTCAGGGCGAAAAGCACGGGGCGCAGCCCCTGCTTTCAGGGGCGCGGGGAACTGCGCGACCAGCCCCCACCGAACCCGCACCCGCCCCCGAACGCGAAAAGCCCCGGACCCGAAGCGGATCCGGGGCCGGGGCTCATCAGCGGAGCGTTACGGCTGTGTCGCCCGTGCCTCACGCCGGTTGTCGCGGAAGTTGTTCACCCGGCGTGCCGTGGCGAACAGCGGGATCACCGCGCCCATGACGAGCTGCAGCGCGCAGCCGGTCTGGAGGAGGAGCTGGCCGCCGGGGGCGTCGAAGGCCCAGGCCACCAGGAGGCCCATCGCGAGGACGATCCAGGTGAGCACCGCCGCCGCGAGGGGACCGCGGGGCTTCGGGTACTCCACGCGGCTCACCATCAGCCACGCGACACCGACGATGGCCAGGAGCGTCGCCACGAAGGGCAGCTCCAGAAGCACGATCGAGATGACCGTGAGCGCCCCGAACGGCGACGGCATGCCCTGGAAGGTGCCGTCCTTCACCGTCACACAGGAGAATCTCGCGAGCCTCAGCACCACCGCCAGCAGCACGACGATCGCGCCCACCGCCGCCACCCGCTGGTGCGCGTCGTCCGCGACCATGCCGTAGACGAGGACGAAGTACGCCGGCGCGAGGCCGAAGCTGATCAGGTCGGAGAGGTTGTCCAGCTCCGCGCCCATCGGCGAGGAGCGGAGCTTGCGCGCCACCAGCCCGTCGAACAGGTCGAAGATCGCCGCGCACAGCATCAGGATCACGGCCGTGGCCGCGCTGTGCCGGGCCATGCCCGACTCCTGGCTGCCGGTGAGGTGCGGGATCAGAATGCCCGTGGTGGTGAAGTACACCGCCATGAAGCCGCACGTGGCGTTACCGAGCGTGAGGGTGTCCGCTATCGACAGCCGGAGCGACAGCGGCATCTCCTCCGCGTCGTCCTCCACCTCGTCGACATCGGGCACCCAGCCGGTCGCGGCCGTCTGGCCGGGTTGGGTCTCCGGATCAATCACGGTCAATGCGAGTCACCCCAGCCACGGTCTTCTGGCCCACCTCGACGTCGATCTCCACACCCTCGGGCAGGTAGATGTCGACGCGGGAGCCGAAGCGGATCAGCCCGATCCGGTCACCCTGCTCGACCTTGGTGCCCTCGGGGATGTACGGAACGATGCGGCGAGCCACGGCGCCGGCGATCTGGATCATCTCGATGTCACCGAGCTCGGTGTCGAAGTGCCAGACGACGCGCTCGTTGTTCTCGCTCTCCTTGTTGAACGCCGGTACGAACCCACCCGGGATGTGCTCCACGGACGTCACCGTGCCGGAGAGCGGCGCGCGGTTGACGTGGACGTTGAGCGGGCTCATGAAGATCGCGACGCGGGTCCGGCCGTCCTTCCACGGCATGATGCTCTGCACCACTCCGTCGGCGGGCGAGATGACCCGGCCCTGGGCGATCTCACGCTCGGGGTCGCGGAAGAACCACAGCATGCCCGCCGCCAGCGCGGTGGCGGGTACGGCCACGGCCCGGGCCGCGCCGGAGCGGCGCGAGCGGGCGAGGCTGAGTGCTGCGGTGGCGACGGTCGGGAGAAGCCACGGCGAAGCTCCGCGCGCCAGCCGTACGCCGGCCAGGCTGTCGCGTGGTGCAGAGGTTTGGCTGTGGGGCATGGATGACCTTCGTAGCGGATGATGCCGCGCGGTGACTGGGGACGGCGGCTTTCCGGGGATCGTACCGGTCGCGGGCCGCAACTGGGCAAGCCAGGAAGCCGAGTCGACGGCCGAAGAGTACTGACGGGGTGTGATCTTCTTCTCGAAGAAAACACCCCGAATCAGACAACCGGCCCTGGACCAGCCCCGTACCAGCCCGGTACTAGCCCTGGAATCGATACTCTTCGAGCAGCCGACGACCGATGATCATTTTCTGGATTTCGGCGGTACCTTCACCGATCAGCAGCATCGGCGCCTCACGGTAGAGACGCTCGATCTCGTACTCCTTGGAGAAGCCGTAACCGCCGTGGATCCGGAAAGCGTCCTCGACGACTTCTTTGCAGTATTCGGAGGCGAGGTACTTCGCCATCCCCGCTTCGAGGTCGTTTCGTTGGCCCGAGTCCTTTTTGCGTGCTGCGTTCACCATCATCGCATGGGCGGCCTCGACCTTGGTAGCCATCTCGGCCAGCTTGAACTGGATCGCCTGGTGCTGGGCGATCTGCTTGCCGAAAGTGTGGCGCTGCTGGGCGTACCGGACGCCGAGTTCGAAAGCACGCTGAGCGACACCGCAGCCACGTGCGGCCACATTGACCCGGCCGACCTCGACGCCGTCCATCATTTGGTAAAACCCTCGGCCGGTGGTGCCGCCGAGTACACGATTGGCCGGAATGCGCAGTCCGTCCATGATGAGCTCGGTGGTGTCGACACCCTTGTAGCCCATCTTGTCGATCTTCCCGGGAATGGTGAGGCCGGGGCGGACCTCTCCGAAACCGGGCTCCTTCTCGACCAGGAAGGTCGTCATCGACTTGTGGGGCGCCGTGCCCTCCGGGTGTCCTTCGTCACTTCGGACGAGTACGGCGACCAGTGTTGACGTCCCGCCGTTCGTCAGCCACATCTTCTGACCGTTCAGGACGTACTCGTCGCCGTCCTTGACCGCCTTCGATGTGATCGCCGACACATCCGAGCCGAGCGCCGGCTCCGACATCGAGAAGGCGCCCCGGACGTCACCGGCCGCCATCCTCGGCAGGAAGTGGTCCTTCTGCTCCTGCGTGCCGTGCTGCTTGAGCATGTACGCCACGATGAAGTGCGTGTTGATGATCCCGGACACGGACATCCAGCCCCGGGCGATCTCCTCCACGCAGAGCGCGTACGTGAGCAGGGACTCGCCCAGACCGCCGTACTCCTCGGGGATCATCAGCCCGAACAGGCCCAGTTCCTTGAGCCCGTCGACGATCGCTTGCGGATACTCGTCCCGGTGCTCCAGCTCGGTCGCGACCGGGATGATCTCCTTGTCCACGAAGTCGCGGACGGTGGACAGGATCTCCTGCTGGACGTCCGTGAGGCCGTGGGTCTGGGCGAGGCGTGCCATGGGGTCAGCCCTCCTGAAGTTCCGGGCGGCCGGGCTGCTCGCCGCCGCGCTCCTTGATGTAGGTCTCGGTGGGCACCATGACCTTGCGGCGGAACACGCAGACCAGCGTGCCGTCCT
Source organism: Streptomyces griseiscabiei (assembly GCF_020010925.1). NCBI lineage: Bacteria > Bacillati > Actinomycetota > Actinomycetes > Kitasatosporales > Streptomycetaceae > Streptomyces > Streptomyces griseiscabiei. The sequence continues at coordinate 1,832,310 of NZ_JAGJBZ010000002.1, forward strand.
GCTTGTAGCCCTTGGTCTCGACGTGGACGATGCCGCGGTCGTTCTTGGACTTGGACGGCCACTTGTCGAGCACGGTGGTCTGGCCGTAGAGCGTGTCGCCGTGGAAGGTCGGCGCCACGTGCTTCAGCGACTCGATCTCCAGGTTGGCGATCGCCTTGCCGGAGACGTCCGGCACGGACATGCCCAGCAGCAGCGAGTAGATGTAGTTCCCGACCACCACGTTCTTGCCGAAGTCCGTCGTCTTCTCGGCGTAGTTGGCGTCCATGTGGAGCGGGTGGTGGTTCATGGTGAGGAGACAGAAGAGGTGGTCGTCGTACTCCGTGACCGTTTTCCCGGGCCAGTGCTTGTAGACCGCCCCGACCTCGAACTCCTCGTAGGTGCGTCCGAATTGCATCGCGCTCAGTGCCTCTCAGCTCTCGGGGATCTCGAACTTCGACGTACGGGTCATCCCCGCCGCACGCCCCTTGCCCGAGACGACCAGCGCCATCTTCCGGCTGGCCTCGTCGATCATCTCGTCGCCGAGCATCGCCGAGCCCTTCTTGCCGCCGGCCTCGGAGGTGCACCAGTCGTACGCGTCCAGGATCAGTTCGGCGTGGTCGAAGTCCTCCTGCGAGGGCGAGAAGATCTCGTTGGACGCCTCGACCTGGCCCGGGTGCAGCACCCACTTGCCGTCGAAGCCGAGCGCGGCGGCCCGCCGGGCGACCTCGCGGTAGCCGTCGACATTGCGGATCTGCAGGTAGGGGCCGTCGATCGCCTGGAGGTTGTTGGCGCGGGCGGCCATCAGGATCTTCATCAGGATGTAGTGGTAGGCGTCCGCCGGGTAGCCGGGCGGCTGTTCGCCCACGACCAGCGACTTCATGTTGATCGACGCCATGAAGTCGGCCGGGCCGAAGATGATCGTCTCGACGCGCTGGGAGGCGGTCGCGATCTCGTTGACGTTGTTGAGGCCCTGCGCGTTCTCGATCTGCGCCTCGATGCCGATCTTGCCGACCTCGAAGCCCATGGTCTTCTCGATCTGGGTCAGCAGGAGGTCGAGGGCGACGACCTGCTGGGCCGTCTGCACCTTCGGCAGCATGATGCAGTCGAGGTTCTGGCCCGCGCCCTCGACGACGGTCACGACATCGCGGTACGTCCACTCCGTCGTCCAGTCGTTGACACGCACGACCCGGGTCTTGCCGGTCCAGTCGCCCTCGTTGAGGAACTTGACGATGGTGTGCCGCGCCTCGGGTTTGGCGAGCGGGGCGCAGGCGTCCTCCAGGTCGAGGAAGACCTGGTCCGCCGGGAGGCCCTGGGCCTTCTCCAGGAAGCGCGGGTTGCTTCCCGGCACCGCGAGGCAGGAGCGCCGCGGACGGAGGCGGTTCACCTGGGGGACAGGGCTGGTCATGCGGGGACCTCCGTGCTGATGAGGGGGCTGAGCTTGTTGGCCTTGCGGATCTCGTCGACGATACGGCCGATGATCCCGGTGATGTCGAAGTCCTTCGGGGTGAACACGGCGGCCACTCCGGCGGCCCTGAGCTGTGCGGCGTCCGCGTTCGGGATGATCCCGCCGGCGATCACCGGGATGTCGTGGGCGCCCGCCTCCCGCAGCCGGTCCAGCACGTCCGGGACCAGCTGGGCGTGCGAGCCGGAGAGGATGGACAGGCCGACCGCGTGCACGTCCTCGGCGAGGGCCGCGTCCACGATCTGCTCCGGGGTGAGCCGGATGCCCTGGTAGACCACCTCGAAGCCCGCGTCCCGGGCCCGCACGGCGATCTGCTCGGCCCCGTTGGAGTGCCCGTCCAGCCCCGGCTTGCCGACCAGGAAGCGGAGCTTGCCGACGTTCAGGTCCTTCGCCGTCAGCTCCACCTTGTGGCGGACCTCCGACATGGCCGAGCCCTCCTCGGCGGGGACGGCCACCGGCGCCGAGGAGACACCGGTCGGCGCCCGGAACTCGCCGAACACCTCACGCAGCGCCCCGGCCCACTCGCCGGTCGTGACCCCGGCCCGCGCGCACTCCAGGGTGGCCTCCATGAGGTTGTCCGTGCCCTTCGCGGCCTCCTTGAGCCGCTCCAGCGCCTTGCACGGGCGCGGGTGGTTGAAGGGCGGCTGGTAGCGCGTGTCGCGCCAGTTCCGCAGGGACTCGATCACACGGGCCTCGACCGCCGGGTCGACCGTCTGGATCGCCGCGTCCAGGTCGGCGGTCAGCGGGTTCGGCTCGGTGGACTCGAAGATGTTGACGCCGACGATCTTCTCCTGGCCGGACTCGATCCGGGCCCGGCGCTCGGCGTGCGAGGAGACCAGCTGCGACTTGAGGTAGCCGGACTCCACGGCGGCCATCGCGCCGCCCATCTCCTGGATCCGCTCGATCTCGGCGAAGGACTCCTCGACCAGCGCGGCCACCTTCGCCTCGACGACGTGCGAGCCCTCGAAGATGTCCTCGTACTCCAGCAGATCGCTCTCGTGCGCCAGCACCTGCTGGATGCGCAGCGACCACTGCTGGTCCCACGGCCGCGGCAGGCCCAGCGCCTCGTTCCAGGCCGGCAGCTGCACCGCCCTGGCCCGCGCGTCCTTGGAGAGCGTCACGGCCAGCATCTCCAGGACGATCCGCTGGACGTTGTTCTCCGGCTGGGCCTCGGTGAGCCCGAGGGAGTTGACCTGGACGCCGTAGCGGAAGCGCCGCTGCTTGGGGTTCTCGATGCCGTACCGCTCACGGGTGACGCGGTCCCAGATGCGGCCGAAGGCGCGCATCTTGCACATCTCCTCGACGAAGCGGACGCCCGCGTTCACGAAGAACGAGATCCGGGCGACGACATCGCCCATGCGCTCCTCGGGCACCTGGCCCGAGTCCCGCACGGCGTCGAGGACCGCGATCGCCGTGGACATCGCGTACGCGATCTCCTGCACCGGTGTGGCGCCCGCCTCCTGCAGGTGGTAGCTGCAGATGTTGATCGGGTTCCACTTGGGGATGTGGGAGACCGTGTACGCGATCATGTCGGTCGTCAGCCGGAGCGAGGGTACTGGCGGGAAGACGTGCGTCCCCCGGGACAGGTACTCCTTGACGATGTCGTTCTGGGTCGTGCCCTGGAGCTGGGTGATGTCCGCACCCTGCTCCTCGGCGACGACCTGGTAGAGCGCCAGCAGCCACATGGCGGTGGCGTTGATGGTCATCGAGGTGTTCATCTGCTCCAGGGGGATGTCCTGGAACAGCCTGCGCATGTCACCGAGATGGGCCACCGGGACGCCGACCCGGCCGACCTCGCCGCGGGCGAGGATGTGGTCGGAGTCGTAGCCGGTCTGGGTCGGCAGGTCGAAGGCGACCGACAGACCCGTCTGCCCCTTGGCGAGGTTGCGCCGGTACAACTCGTTGGACGCCTCGGCCGTGGAGTGACCGGCGTACGTCCGCATGAGCCACGGCCGGTCCTTGGCTTGCCTGCCTTCGGCGGGCTGACGCTCACTCATCGTGGACCTCAGATGTTCCGGAAGCGGTTGATGGCGTCGATGTGCTGGGCGCGCTTGGCGTGGTCGCGCACGCCGAGGCCCTCCTCGGGGGCCAGCGCGAGGACGCCGACCTTGCCCTGGTGGAGGTTGCGGTGCACGTCGTACGCGGCCTGCCCGGTCTCCTCCAGGGAGTAGACCTTCGACAGCGTCGGGTGGATCTTGCCCTTGGCGATCAGGCGGTTGGCCTCCCATGCCTCGCGGTAGTTCGCGAAGTGGGAGCCGATGATCCGCTTCAGCGACATCCACAGGTAGCGGTTGTCGTACTCGTGCATGTAGCCCGAGGTCGAGGCGCAGGTGGTGATGGTGCCGCCCTTGCGGGTGACGAAGACGCTCGCGCCGAAGGTCTCGCGGCCCGGGTGCTCGAAGACGATGTCGATGTCCTCGCCGCCGGTGAGCTCGCGGATGCGCTTGCCGAAGCGCTTCCACTCCTTGGGGTCCTGGGTCTGCTCGTCCTTCCAGAACCTGTAGCCCTCGGCGTTGCGGTCGATGATCGCCTCGGCGCCCATCGAGCGGCAGATGTCCGCCTTCTGGTCGCTGGAGACGACACAGATCGGGTTGGCGCCGCCGGCCAGCGCGAACTGCGTGGCGTAGCTGCCGAGTCCGCCGCTGGCGCCCCAGATCAGGACGTTGTCGCCCTGCTTCATCCCGGCGCCGTTGCGGGAGACCAGCTGCCGGTACGCGGTGGAGTTCACCAGGCCCGGTGCGGCGGCCTCCTCCCAGCTGAGGTGGTCGGGCTTCGGCATCAGCTGGTTGGACTTGACGAGCGCGATCTCGGCGAGACCGCCGAAGTTGGTCTCGAAGCCCCAGATCCGCTGCTCGGGGTCGAGCATGGTGTCGTTGTGGCCGTCCGACGACTCCATCTCGACGGACAGACAGTGCGCGACGACCTCGTCACCGGGCTGCCAGACGTTGACGCCGGGGCCGGTGCGCAGGACGACGCCCGCGAGGTCGGAGCCGATGATGTGGTACGGCAGGTCGTGGCGCTTGGCCAGCTCGTTGGTGCGGCCGTAGCGCTCCAGGAACCCGAAGGTGGACAGCGGCTCGAAGATCGAGGTCCACACGGAGTTGTAGTTGACCGAGGAGGCCATGACGGCCACCAGGGCCTCGCCCGGACCGAGTTCCGGGACCGGGACCTCGTCCAGGTGGATCGACTTGCGGGGGTCCTTGTCACGGGTGGTGAGCCCCGCGAACATCTCCGTCTCGTCCTTGTGCACGGTGATCGCGCGGTACGACTCGGGGAGCGGCAGTGCGGCGAAGTCGGCGGACACGGAGTCCGGCGACTGGATCGCGTCCAGGATGTCCTTCACGGTGGTGCCTCCGGCGACGAGCGTCCGAGGGAAGACGCTGTTGAGGGTTACGTCGGGTGCTGAGCTGTGCGGTGATGCCGTCGGTTCGGCGGAGGTGGTGCGGCGGCGGCGCTGTGTGTGGCGCGGAAGGGTGCCTGTGACGCAGGCGTCCGGGCGCGTGAACCGTGGTTCTCGGGGACAGCCGACGTACGGAGGATCTCTGCACGCCGGCCGCCCGGACTCCTTCAACGTATGGCACGCCGTGTCACCCCGCAAGGCACCCAGTGCCAGAAAGTTCGCTCAGGTGAAATCTTTACGTAACACCTGAGCGATGATCGATCAGGCGGCCGGAGAAAAGGGCCTCTGACGTGCCAAAACGGCCACCCCGAAGGGTGGCCGTCATCACAGTTACCAATGAGTAGAAGAGGGTTTCAAGCGGGTCCCGAGCCGGGCTCGGCCCCGGCTCGACCGGGATCTCAGCGGTCCCGGAGTGCCTCTTCGATGGTGCGCATGACCTCGTCGAGGGGGGCGTCGGTACGGGCGACGGTCACCAGGACCTCGCCGTGGGCGGAGGCCGTCGCGGCGGCCGGCTCGGGCGCCAGGGTGCGGCCCGCGCCGATGCCCGTGCCGAACGTCCTGCGGACGATGGCGAAGGCGTGGTCGAGCTGGGTCTCGACATCGCCCTGCCCGCCGGACCGGAGCCACCGCCGCAGCACGTGGTTGTGCGCGGTGACGACCGCCGACGCGGCCACCTCGGCGAGCAGCGGGTCGTCGTTGCCGGCGTCGTGGTGGGCGTGCTCGTCGAAGTGGCCCAGCAGATAACGGGTGAAGAGCCGCTCGTAGCGGGCCACGGAGGCGATCTCCGCCTCCCGGAGGGTGGGGACCTCACGGGTCAGCTTGTAGCGGGCGACCGAGATCTCCGGCCGGGCCGCGTACATCTTCATGACCTCCTTGATGCCGCGGCACACCGTGTCGAGCGGGTGCTCGTGCGGGGGTGCCGCGTTGAGCACCGCCTCGGCGCGGATCAGGGTGTCGTCGTGGTCCGGGAAGATCGCCTCTTCCTTGGAGCGGAAGTGGCGGAAGAAGGTACGGCGGGCGACGCCGGCCGCCGCCGCGATCTCGTCGACGGTGGTCGCCTCGTACCCCTTGGTCGAGAACAGCTCCATGGCCGCGGCCGCCAGTTCCCGGCGCATCTTGAGGCGTTGGGCGGCGGCACGACTTCCCGCGGCGCTCTCCGGAGCGTCGGGCGCAGCTGGTGTACGTGAGGACTTGGCGGGCTGGGACATGCCCCGAACGTACTGCATCCGTGCAGGAGAGTGCGCGTGTCCGGCCGTCTCCCCGCCCGGCCCGGCCGGGGAAGTGGCCAGGTGGGCGGGTGGGAGAGCGACGGAGCGGCCGGGTGTGGAGGAGGCGGCGGAGCGGACCGGCGGCGGACGGGTGCCGGGGCCGAGCAGCCCGCCCCAGTCCGTGCGCGCCGCCGGCCGGCCCGTCAGGGCCGGCTCCGCCGTGCCCGGCGCCGCGCCCGTGCCCGCCCCGGTCCCGTCGTCCGCCCGCTCAGCGCTTGGCATATTCGCGGAAGCCACGGCCCGTCTTGCGGCCGAGGCAGCCCGCGGCCACCAGGTGCTCCAGCAGCGGGGCCGGTGCGAGTCCCGGGTCGCGGAACTCGCGGTGCAGGACCTTCTCGATGGCCAGGGAGACGTCGAGACCGACCACGTCGAGCAGTTCGAACGGGCCCATCGGGTAGCCGCCGCCCAGCTTCATGGCCGCGTCGATGTCGTCCAGCGTCGCGTAGTGCTCCTGGACCATCTTGATCGCGTTGTTCAGGTACGGGAACAGCAGCGCGTTCACGATGAAACCGGCGCGGTCGCCGCAGTCCACCGGGTGCTTGCGGACCTTCGCGCACAGCTCGCGGACCGTGGCGTGGACGTCGTCGGCGGTCAGCACCGTGCGGACCACCTCGACCAGCTTCATCGCGGGCGCCGGGTTGAAGAAGTGCATCCCGATGACGTCCTGCGGGCGCGAGGTGGCGCGGGCGCAGGCCACGACGGGCAGCGAGGAGGTGGTGGTGGCGAGGATCGCGCCCGGCTTGCAGACCTTGTCGAAGGTCGCGAACAGCTGCCGCTTGACCTCCAGGTCCTCGGCCACGGCCTCCAGCGCCAGATCGACGTCCGCGAACGCGTCGTACGACCCCGCCGGAGTGATCCGGTCCAGCGTCTCGGCGGCGGCCTCGACCGTCATCCGCCCCTTGTCGACGGACCGGGCCAGCGACTTGCCGATCCGCGCCTTCGCGGCCTGCGCCTTCTCCTCGCTGCGCGCGGCCAGCACGACCTCGTACCCGGCCTTCGCGAACACCTCGGCGATGCCCGACGCCATGGTCCCCGAGCCCGCGACACCCACCGAGCGGACGGTACGGCCGGGGACCGCGGCGGCCCCGTCCAGCGGCGTCAGCGCGTCCCGCACGACGGTGGCGGAGCCGGGGGCCTCGTAGGAGTAGAAGCCGCGCCCCGACTTGCGGCCGGTCAGGCCCGCCTCGCTGAGCTGCCGGAGGATGGGCGCCGGCGCGTGCAGCCGGTCGTGCGAGGCGGCGTACATGGCCTCCAGGACCGTGCGGGCGGTGTCGACGCCGATCAGGTCCAGCAGCGCCAGCGGGCCCATCGGCAGCCCGCAGCCGAGCCGCATCGCCGCGTCGATGTCCTCACGGGAGGCGTACTTGGCCTCGTACATCGCGGCGGCCTGGTTGAGGTAGCCGAACAGCAGTCCGTCGGCGACGAATCCCGGCCGGTCGCCGACCGCGACGGGCTCCTTGCCCAGGTCGAGGGCGAGATCGGTGACGGCGGCGACGGCCTGGGGCGCGGTCAGCACCGAGGAGACGACCTCGACCAGCTTCATCGCGGGCGCCGGGTTGAAGAAGTGCAGCCCGAGCACCCGCTCCGGCCGCGCCGACTCGGCGGCCAGCCGGGTCACCGACAGCGCGTTGGTGCCGGTGGCGAGCACCGCCTCCGGGCGCACGATCGCGTCCAGCTCACGGAAGACCTGCTGCTTGATCTCGTACGACTCCGGGACGACCTCGATCACCAGATCGGCGTCGGCCGCGGCCTGGAGGTCGGTGAAGGTGCGGAAACGGGCGAGCACGTCGTCGCGCTCCCGCTCGGTGATCCGCCCACGGGCCACGGCCCGCTCGGTGGAGGTCTCCAGCGCGGCGACGGCACGGGCGCCGGCGGCCTCGCTGATGTCGATGCCGACGACCTCGCGGCCGGCCCGGGCCAGCACTTCGGCGATACCGGTGCCCATGGTGCCGAGACCGACCACGGCGATCGTCCTGAACGGGGACTGCGGGGACTCCGGGGACAGGGGGGAGTCGGAAAGGGGAGTGGCCATCGCGGGACTCCAGGATGAGGTGACGACTGAGGGAAACGCGGCGGGGTGCGCGAAGAGCGCGCAAGCGGCGCGTGGAGTGCGGGTGTTGGTACTGCCGGGCTGATGAACGCACACGCCCGGTACCGTCACCGCGGGGCGTGCACACGCCCAGGGGGAACGGCTGAACCGACCGGCCCTGTCCCGAGGCCGAGTCGTACTGATACTCCGGGAACCGAATACCCCGGGTACCGAACCGACTGTGCTCACAACGGCTGCGTCACCAAACCGTCGTCAGCGAATGCGAGAGGGTGTCTCGCTCGTCTGAGCTTAACCGGTGGGTAACGAGCGCGCCAGCCCCCGTGTTTGTGACGTAGGTCCCCCAACCGCCCCACGCGCCCGTACGCTCGACGACATGGACGAGGAGTTGCGATCACTCACGGAGCGTGTGCGGGGCGAGTCGGGGGGCGCGGCGGGATTCGAGCGGCTCGTCACGACCGGGTCCACGGACGAACTGGCGGACGTACTGACCGAGCAGGGACAGCCGTTGTGGGCGCGGGAGCTGGCCGCGTTCCGGCTGGGCGTCGCGGGGGACCGGCGGGCCTTCGAGTCCCTCGTCCTGCTGCTCAACCACCGTGATCCACCGCGCTGCGCCTCCGCGGCCCACGCGCTGGCCCGGCTCGGCGACCCGCGCACCGCGCGCGCGGCGGCGGCCCTCGCGACGAACGAACTGCGCGTCGCCTACGCCCTGCATCCCGTCCGCCTGCTCGTCGAACTCCGGGCCCCCGAGTCCGTCCCGGCGCTGATCACCACGCTCCGGCGCCGGTTGAAGCCCCATGATCCCTACCGCCGGGTGGCCCTCGCGTGCGTGGAGGGCCTGGGGGCGCTGCAGGACGCCCGCGCCAGGACCGTACTGAACGACGCCCTCGCGCATCCGACGCTCGCGGAGGCGGCGGTACGGGCACTGGCCCGCATCCCCCGGCAGCGCTAGGGCCCTTCTGACGGATCTCCGCGGCGTCCACGGAGATCCACCAGAAAGGCCCTAGGCGCCGAGTTCCTTCCCGTACCGCACCTCCGGCACCTCGACCCCGGCCGCCTCGAACGGTTCCTCGGTGCCGTCCGCCGCGAAGCCGTGGTGGGCGTAGAAGCGGCGGGCCCGCGTGTTCTCCTTGAGGACCCACAGGAGGACGCGGCCGTGGCCGGCGGCGGCGCAGCGCCCGGTGGCCACGCCCAGCAGCGCGCCGCCGACGCCCGCGCCGAAGTGGCCCGGCCGGACGTAGAGGGCGTACAACTCGGCGTCCGATGTGTGGACTTCGCCGTCGCGGTAGGGGCCGTACGCCGCCCAGCCGACGATCTCCCCGGCCCGCTCGGCGATCAGGTTGGCCACGGGGCTGTCGGTGCGCGCGAGCATCGCCCGGCGCTTGTCGGCGTCCTCGTCCACGTCCATCGCGTCGAGGTACGCCCGCGGGACGAGCCCGGCGTACGCGGTCCGCCAGCCGCCCACGCGGATCTCGGCCACGGGGCGGCAGTCGGCCGGGGTCATCTCGCGGATGCGGAGACCGGGAAGGGTGTCGTCCATGGCGGCACGGTAGACGGGACGGCGGGGCCGGGGCCGCGAATTTCGCGCCCCGGCCCCGCCGTCGGACCGTGCCCCATGGGCTCAGCCGCGGAAGCCCAGCAGGCCGTGCAGCGTCGAACCCCGGGACGAGGCGGACGCGGCCTTGGTGCTCAGCGGCTTCGGGTCGGCGAGCTTCTTGCAGATGGCGTCGGTCTCGCCCTGGCCGCGCGGCACCTTGCCGTCGGTCAGGTACGCCGACAGATGCTTGTCCAGACAGGCGTTGCCGCTCAGCGAGATGCCGTGGTTCCCGCCGCCCTGCTCGACGACCAGGCTGGAGCCGCGCAGCAGCTGGTGGGTGACGACCCCGCCCTCGTACGGGGTGGCCGCGTCGTCCGTCGCCTGGAGGATCAGGACCGGCGGCAGCGCGGTGTTGGAGACGTCCACGGGCTCCAGGGACTCGGTGGGCCAGAAGGCACAGGGCGCGTTGTACCAGGCGTTGTTCCAGGTCATGAAGGGTGCCTTCTCGTACACCGCCCAGTTGTCGTCACGCCACTCGTTCCAGTCGCCCGGCCAGCGCGCGTCACGGCACTGCACCGAGGTGTAGACGCTGTAGCCGTTCTCGCCGGACGCGTCGACGGCGCCGAAGTTCTCGTACGCCTCGACCAGCGGATCGTCGTTCTTCTTCTTCGCGAACGCGGCGAACGCCTCGGCGAGATAGGGCCAGTAGCCGTTGTAGTAGCCGCCGGGCATGAAGGTGTCCTCCAGCTCGGAGGGGCCCACCTTGCCGTCCGCGGGCTTCTTGGCGAGGGCCGCCCGCATCGCGTACCACTTGGCCTCGACCTTCTCCGGATCGGTGCCCAGCCTGTACGTCTTGTCGTGCTTGGCGATCCACGCCATCAGCGCCCGGTGACGGTCGTTGAACGCCAGGTCCTGCCGGAGGTTGGCGTCGTACCAGACCCCCGTGGGGTCGACCACGGAGTCCAGCACCGCGCGCCGCAGCCGGCTGGGGAAGAGCTTGCCGTACACGGCGCCCAGGTAGGTGCCGTACGAGTACCCGAAGTAGTTGATCTTCTTGGCGCCCAGGGCCGCGCGGATGGCGTCCATGTCCTTGACCGTGCTGACCGTGTCGATGAACGGCAGCACGTCCGCGTACTTCTTCGCGCAGGCGTCGGCGAAGGCCTTGGCGCGCTTGAGGTTGGCCCGCTCGGTCTTGGGGCCGGCCGGCACGGAGTCGGGGCGCACCGGCGAGAACTGGCCCGGACGGCAGTTCAGCGCGGGCTTGCTGGCGCCGACGCCGCGCGGGTCGAAGCCGATGACGTCGTACTGCGCCGCCACCTTCTTCGGCAGCGAGGACGCGACGAACCCGGCCAGCGAACGGCCCCGGCCGCCGGGGCCGCCCGGGTTGACCAACAGGGGTCCCTGGTACGTCTTCGCGGTGTGCGGGACGCGGGACAGGGCGAGGGTGATCTTCCTGCCGCTCGGCTCCAGGTGGTTCAGCGGCACCTTCAGGGTGGCGCACTGGAGCTTCGGGTAGTCGGCGGTGGCGCACTTCTTCCAGGCGGGCCCGGCCACCGGGGCGGTGACCGAGGCGCCGCTCGCGCCGGCCGGGACCGCCGTGACCATTCCGGCCAACACGGCGGCGGCACCGCACAGGGCAACTGTGCGTCTGTTCATTCGTCAGGCCTCCCAGGACGGAGGATTTCGGGCCGTGCACGCCACGGCCTTCGTCGCATCGTCCCGGAGCACGACGGCGCAAGAACTCGTTCCGCCCGGACTTGACCCGATCGGGGCGGGAGAAGCGCCCGGATGCCCCGAGCGGGGTCAGAGAAGGGTCAGCTGGGTGGGGGTCGTGTCCCGGTCCCGCTCCGGCGCGGCCGGCTCGCGTACGGCCGTCCGTCGCGGCAGTTCGGCGCGGCGCGGGCCCATGCCGTACTCCTGGGCCAGTTCGTGGACCTGACGGGTGATCTGCCGCTGGTACCACTTGGGGGCGTAGGCGCCCTCCGCGTACAGCAGCTCGTAACGCCGTACGAGATGGGGGTGGTGGCGCTCCAGCCAGGCCATGTACCACTCGCGTGCGCCGGGCCGCAGATGCAGGACCAGCGGGGTCACGGAGGTGGCGCCGGAGGCCGCGATCGCGCGCACGGTCGCGCGCAGCCGGTCGGGGTGGTCGCTGAGGAACGGCAGCACGGGGGCCATCAGGACCCCGCAGCCCATGCCGAGGCCGGTGAAGGCGCGCACCACCTCCAGCCGGCGTTCCGGGGCGGGGGTCCCCGGCTCGACCGTGCGCCACAGCTCGGGGTCGGTGAAGCCGACGGAGACCGAGAGGCCGACCTCGGTGACCTCCGCCGCCTGCCGGATCAGGTCCAGGTCGCGCAGGATCAGCGTGCCCTTGGTCAGGATGGAGAAGGGGTTCGCGTGGTCGCGCAGGGCGGCGATGATGCCCGGCATCAGCCGGTAGCGGCCCTCCGCGCGCTGGTAGCAGTCCACGTTGGTGCCCATGGCGATGTGCTCGCCGTGCCAGCGCGGCGAGGCGAGCTGCCGGCGCAGCAGATCGGGCGCGTTGATCTTCACCACGATCTGCGAGTCGAAGTCGAGGCCCGTGTCGAGGTCCAGATAGCTGTGGGTCCTGCGGGCGAAGCAGTAGACGCACGCGTGCGTGCAGCCCCGGTAGGGGTTCACCGTCCACTCGAACGGCATCCGGGACGCGCCCGGCACCCGGTTCACGATCGTCCTCGCCCGGACCTCGTGGAAGGTCATGCCGCGGAACTCCGGGGTGTCGAAGGTGCGGCTCGTCACCCTGTCCGCGCCGAACAGCGCGGCGTCCCGGGCCGTGGCGGTGTTCTCGGCCAGATGGTCCCAGCGCATGGGCCCTCCTCGGTTGCTCTCGTGGCCAGAATAGAACACATGTTCTCTTGATCGTGCGAACTGGTTTTCGAACATCGTGTGGAGGTCTTGCCGGGGGTGAGGTGTGGGGGCGAGGTGCGGGGGTGTGCCACGAGGGTTGTCGTGAGGCCTGTGGTGAGGCCCGCGGTGAGGCTGCGGCGGGGCTGGCGAGGGTCCTTCGGGCAGGCCGTCGCGGACCCCGGGGGCACCCCGATTTGGGCCCTCCGGCCGGGGGGTGGTTGGCTTTCCGCACATCCCCGAGTTACCAAGTGCTGGAGGAAGTGCAATGGCGCAGGTCGAGGCCACGACCGAACGAGTCGTCGCGGCGGACGCGGAGACGGTGTTCGACACCCTCGCCGAGTACAACGGCGCGCGCGAGAAGCTGATGCCGCAGCACTTCAGCGAGTACGAGGTGCGCGAGGGCGGCGACGGCGAGGGCACCCTCGTCCACTGGAAGCTGCAGGCCACCAAGAAGCGGGTGCGCGACTGCCTCCTGGAGGTCACCGAGCCCTCCGACGGCGAACTGGTCGAGAAGGACCGCAACTCCTCCATGGTCACCGTCTGGCGGGTCACCCCGGCCGGCGAGGGCGGCTCCCGGGTCGTCGTCACCAGCACCTGGCAGGGCGCCGGCGGCATCGGCGGCTTCTTCGAGAAGACCTTCGCCCCCAAGGGCCTCGCCCGGATCTACGACGCCCTGCTCGCCAACCTGGCCGCCGAGGTGGAGAAGTAGCACCGGGAACGGCGAGGATGCCCGGCCCAACCGGCCGTCATCCGGGGTTCGTTGCCCTCCTCACCGGTTCGAGTGGATCTCCGTGACGCTCCCCGGAATGCCGTAACTCGCCGCACTTACCGACAGTTGCCGCTTAATGCGGGAATTGTGCGGTAAGTGCGACGAGGGGAGCGGTACGCATGGGCGCGACCACACTGGTGAAGGACGACCCGGCCACCACACCCGCTCCACCGCCACCGGCGGACGGACCTCCCCGACTCGGCCCGTACCGCGTCCGGTCGGTCTTCTCCGCACTGCTCCTCGTCCTGCTCCTCGCCGCGCTGGAGCAGCTGGTCGTCGCCACCGCTCTCCCCGAGATCGTCGGCGAGCTGCACGGCGTGGACCGGATGTCCTGGGCGATCACCGCCTATCTGCTCACCGCCACCGTCACCCTGCCCGTCTACGGCAGGCTGGCCGAACTCCGGAGCCGCAAGGGCGTCTTCCAGTGCGCGCTGGCGGTCTTCGTGGCCGGCTCCGCGCTCGCCGGGTTCTCCCGGAGCATGGACCAGCTCATCGCGTTCCGCGCGCTCCAGGGCGTCGGCGCGGGAGGCCTCATGATCGGTGTGCAGGCGATCATGGCCGACATCCTGCCGACCCGGCACCGGGGCCGGTATCTGGGCCTGGTGGGCGCCGTGTTCGGCCTCGCCTCCGTCTCGGGACCACTGCTCGGGGGATGGCTCACCGACCAGCTGTCCTGGCGCTGGTGCTTCCACCTCAACGTGCCTCTCGGCCTCCTCGCCCTGGCCGTCGTCTCCTTCGCGCCGCGCCCGCCGAGGACCACGGCCAAGGGCCGTCCCGACGTCCTGGGAACCCTGCTGCTCGCCGCCGCCTCGACCTGTGCGGTCCTGCTGGCGGGCTGGGGCGGCACCGCGTACGCCTGGACCTCACGGCCCGTCCTCGGTCTCGCCGCCGGCGCGGTCGCCGCGACCGTCCTCTTCCTCGTCGCCGAGCGGTTCGCCGTCCGGCCCCTGGTCCCGCTGCGGCTGTTCAAGGACCCGGCCTTCGTCGTGACCGGCCTCGTGGGGGTCGTCATCGGCATCGCCCTGTTCACCACCGCCGGGTATCTGCCGACCCAGCTGCGGATGGCCGGCGGGATCTCCGCCACCGAGTCCGGACTGCTCATGCTGCCGATGACGGCCGGCATCGTCGGCGCGTCCGTCGTCTCCGGCCGGCTCATCGCGCACACCGGGCACTACCGCACGTACCCCGTCCTCGGCACCGCCCTGACCGCGCTCGGCGTCTGGCTGCTGTCCCGGCTGGAGCCGGACACGCCCCGGCTGCAGTTCGGCATCTGGACGGCCGTCCTCGGCGCCGGCATCGGCATGGTGATGCCGGTCCTGATCCTCGCCGTGCAGAACTCCGTACGCCCTGACGACATCGGGCCCGCCACCGCCGCCGGGAACTACCTCCGGCAGATCGGCGGCAGCGTCGGCGTGGCCGCGTTCGGCGCGCTCCTGGCCGCCCGGCTCGCGGACCGCCTCCCGGAGCGCACCGGCGCCGTCCTCCCCGACCCCGGCTCCCTCACCCCCGGCCTCGTCCACACCCTGCCCGGCCCGCTGCGCGACACCTATGCCGCGGCCTACGCCGAGGCCATGCCGAGGCTCTTCCTGTACCTCACGCCGGTGCTCGTCCTCGGGCTGCTGGTCGCCTGCTTCCTCAAGGAGAAGACGCCGGTGCCCTTCGAGGAGGGGCCCGCCGAGTCCGAGCCGGGGTCCGATTCCGGGTCCGAGCAGACGGGGGCCGAGCCGGATTCCGCGTACGGGCCCAGGCCCGCGCCCTCCGTCCAGATCCCGCACGCGCGTTCGCCGTACGCCACCGGGGTCCCCGTCCGCGGGACCGTCCAGCACTCCGACGGCACCGTCGTGCCCCGGGCCGCGCTCACCCTCATCGACGGCACCGGCCGGCAGACCGGGCGGGGCGGCAGCGGCGAGGACGGGCGGTACACGCTGTCCACCCCCGGGCCGGGGGCGTACGTGCTGATCGCCGCCGCCGGGGGCCATCAGCCGCAGGCCGTGAGCGTCACCGTCGGCGAGCGGCCCGTCGAGGTCGACATCGTGCTCGGCGGGGCGGGGCGACTGGCCGGGACGGTGCGTACGTCGGACGGCCGCGCGGTCGGCGACGCGACCGTCACGCTCACCGACGCGCACGGCGAGGTCGTCGTCACCACCCGCAGCGGGGAGGAGGGCGAGTACCTCATCACCGAGCTGGTCGCCGGGGAGTACACCCTCGCCGCGAGCGCCCACGCCTTCCGCCCCGCCGCGCTCCCCGTCACCGTCCGGGCCGCCCGCGAGACCCGCCAGGACATCGAACTCGCCGGGGGCGCCGTCCTGCGGGGCACGGTCCGCGCCGGGGGCGGGCGGCCGGTGGAGGACGCGCGCGTGACGCTGCTCGACGCCGCCGGGAACGTCGTCGACACCCTCACCACCGGCATCGACGGGACGTTCCGGTTCGTCGACCTCGCCTCCGGCGAGTACACGGTCATCGCCACCGGCTATCCGCCGGTCGCGACGGTGCTCCAGATCTCCGCCGGGGGCAGGGCGGAACGGGATCTGCAGCTGGGGTACGCGGACTGACCGTCCGCCACACGGGGGCGCACGAGTGATCGTGCGCCCCCGCATGGCCTGCGCGTGCGCCGGAGGCTCCCACGGAGCAATTCGCGTAATGCCACACATCGCGACGCTACGCGGTCGTACGGTAGTGAAGGCGGCGCAGATCTTGCGAACCGTGGGGAGAAAGGGCCTTGGCCATGGACCGTGGCACCGGCACGGGTGCGACCACCGGCCACGGAGCCGGTGACGGCACGGCGGAGCGCACCGCGGTCGGCCGTATCCCCCTGGCCGTGGTGGTCGTCGACCGCGGCGGCCTCGTCTCGCACTGGAGCACCGGCGCACGCCGTCTCTTCGGCACCACCAAGGACGAAGCCGTGGGCCGCCCCGCCCTCGACCTGCTGCCCGTCTCCGGCGCCCTGCCGGACGAGGAGGACATCGCCCTGCACGGGGCGTACGGCGCCTACGACGCCCTCGGCCACGACCTGGAGACCTCCCTCGACGGCCGGCTCCCCTACCCGGCCGCCGGCCGCGCCAGGCTCACCGTGCCGGGCCGCGACCGGATCGACGTCCTGTGGTGGGCGTACCCCCTGGTCGGCCCGGGCCGGGAGCGGCTCCTCGTGCTGGCCGCCGACGCCGAGACCCTGCGCGGGCGGGACGACGAGACGGCCGTGACCCCCGCGACCGCCGTCGCCGTCGAGCGGATCGCGCCCGGCTTCGCCCTGTACACGGACTTCCCCGGCGCCGAGGAACTGGCCCGCAGGCTCCCCGAGATCCTGCCCAGCATGAGCGTCGGCGAGAGCGCCCGCATCGTCTCCCAGGTCCTCGAACTGGGCTATCCGGTCCTGGAGTTCAGCCAGAACGACCGGGTTCCCGTCACCCCCGACTGGGGCGTGCCCCGGCGCGCGGAGCGGCGTGCGCGCCGTGAGCGGGCCGCGCGCGCCGTCGCGGACGGGCTCCCGGTCCCTCAGGACGCGCGGGACGAGGGCGAGGACCTCGAACACGCGGCGGTACGCGAACGCCTGGAGTTCCTCAACGAGGTCAGCGGACGCATCGGCACCTCCCTCGACCTGTCCCGCACCATCGTCGAGGTCAGCAGGGCCGTCGTGCCCCGCTTCACCGATGTCGCCGGCACCTATCTGCGCGAACAGGTCGTCGCCGGCGAGGGCTTCCCCGACGGTGTGCCCGACACCACCACCATGTGGCACCGGGTGGCCCTGGAGCACACGGACGAGCCGGGCCGCTGGGACGACGTCGTGCCCGTCGGCGAGGCCATGCCCTTCCCGGCGCACACCCCGTTCTTCCAGTGCATGACCACCGGCGAGCCGGTCCTCGTGCCGCGCATCAGCGAGCGGATGGGGCACGCGATCGCCGCGCAGTTCGACAAGCGCGACATCCGGCCGCTGATCACGGGCCGCTCCATGCTGGTCGTCCCGCTGAAGGCCCGCAATGTCGTGCTCGGCTTCATGATCCTGCTGCGCCACCCGGAGCGCGAGGTCTTCGACGACATGGACCGCGTCACCGGCGCCGAACTCGCCGCCCGCGCGGGCCTCGTCCTCGACAACGCCCGTATGTACACCTACCAGGAGAACGTCGCCGAGACGCTGCAGGACAGCATGCTCCCGCAGATCGAGGCCCATATGACGGGCTGCGACATCGCCACCCGCTACCTCCCGGGCACCCTGCTCGGACGCGTCGGCGGCGACTGGTTCGACTCGGTGAAACTGCCCGGCGCCCGGACCGCCCTGGTCGTCGGCGACGTCATGGGGCACGGCCTCAACTCCGCCGCGATGATGGGCCAGTTGCGCACCGCCGTCCAGACCATGGCCGCCCTGGACCTGCCGCCCGCACAGCTCCTGCGCAACCTCGACGACCTCGCCCAGCGCCTCGGCGAGCACTACCTCGCGACCTGCCTCTACGCCGTCTACGACCCCGTCGCGGGCGAACTGAGCCTGGCCAACGCCGGCCACATCCCGCCCGTGCTGGTCCGCGCCGTGGACGGCCGCAGCGAACTGCTCGACCTGCCCACGGGCGCGCCCATCGGCGTCGGCGGGGTGCCGTTCGAGGCGGTACGCGTGCGCGTGGAGCCCGGCGACCGGCTCGTGATGTGCACCGACGGACTGGTCGAGGTGCGCGGCGAGGACATCGGTGTCGGACTCGCCACCCTCTGCGAGTCCGCCGCCCACCCGGCCGCCTCCATGGACGACGCCTGCGACACCATCATCCGTGCCCTCAACACCCGCGGCGGCCGCAAGGACGACGTGGCCCTGCTGATGGCCCGCCTCAACGGCATCGAACCCGAGGACGTCGCCGAATGGCGCCTCGCCGCCGACCCGGTCGAGGCCGCACGCGCGCGTGCCGTCGTCCGTGAACAGCTCCACGTCTGGGGCCTCGACACCCTCGTGGACACCACCGTCCTGCTGGTCGGGGAACTCGTCACCAACGCCGTACGGCACGCGCGCGGGCGCCGCGTCGAACTCCGCCTGGTCCGCGGCGACACCCTGCAGTGCGAGGTCTACGACGACGACCCCGCCCTGCCGACCCTGCTCGGCGCGGGGCCCACGGACGAGCACGGCCGCGGGCTGCGGGTCCTCACCACCCTGGCCCGCGAGTGGGGGACCAGCCGGACGGGCGCGGGCAAGACGGTGTGGTTCGAGCTGACGCTGCCGAGGCGGCGCTGAGCCCGCGCGGCCGTTCACCGCGTGACCAGGGGGCGCACGGGGCGTGCAGGGCGTACAGGGGCGCGCGGGTTCTGAACGAGAGGTGAAGGTGCGCGCAGGGTGCTTGCCCGCGCATTCCCGGCGCGGTACACCGTTCTGGGCCGTCGGCGTGGCGGGCCGGTATCGCGATTCCGGGGGGTTGGGCATGAGCGTGACGAGTCGGTACCGGGAGGCTTGGGAGGGGTTCTGGCGGGAGGCCTCCGAGGAACCGGGCGCGGTCTTCTGGGACGCCGGACCCGAACGGACCGCGGCCGTCCACCTCGCCCTGTTCGAGCCGTATCTGACCGTCCCCGACCTGCCCCTCGTCGACCTCGGCTGCGGCAACGGCACCCAGACCCGCTTCCTGGCCGACCGGTTCCGCCGGGTGATCGGCGCGGACCTCTCCACCGCCGCGCTCGACCGTGCCCGCCGAGCGGACCCCGAGGGCCGGGCCGCGTACCGTCCGCTCGACGCGGCGGACAAGGCCGACGCCGAGACGCTGCACGCCGACCTCGGCGACGCCAACGTCTATGTGCGCGGAGTCCTCCACCAGTGCGAGCCCGAGGACCGGCAGCGTCTGATCGACACCGTCGCCACCCTCGTGGGCGACCGCGGCCGGGCCTGTCTCGTCGAACTCTCCGAGGCCGCCAAGCCCGTCCTCATGGGCCTCGCGGCCGGTCCCGGCGGACCGCCCGCCAAGCTCGCCCCGGTCTTCCGCCACGGCATCGCCCCCGGCGAGGTCTCCGACGCCGCGATCCCGCGCTATCTGAGCGCCTCCGGCCTCGCTCTCGTCGCCCACGGCGAACTCCCGCTGATCACCACCGAACACACCGCCGACGGCACCCGGATCGAACTGCCGTCCAGGTGGTACGTGGTGGGAGGCACGGCGTAGGGGCGGCTTCGAGGGGCCCGTGTGCCGTCCCGGTGGACGGAGCACGGGCGCGCCGGTGAGAGTTATCCACAGGTCTGCCACGGATCGGCGGAAACGCGTACGGTTCGAGCCATGAAGATCCTCATCAGCGCCGACATGGAGGGCGCCACCGGTGTCACCTGGCCGGCCGACGTGCTGCCGGGGACACCGCAGTGGGAGCGGTGCCGCTCGATGTTCACCTCCGACGTGAACGCCGCCGTGCTCGGCTTTCTCGACGGCGGCGCCGACGACGTGCTGATCAACGAGGCGCACTGGACGATGCGCAATCTGCTGCTGGAGGAGCTGGACGAGCGCGCACAGATGCTCACCGGACGGCACAAGGCGCTGTCCATGGTGGAGGGCGTGCAGCACGGCGACGTGGACGGCATCGCGTTCGTCGGCTATCACGCGGGCGCCGGCATGGAGGGCGTCCTCGCCCACACCTACCTGGCGAACTCGATCACCGGCGTGTGGGTGAACGACGAGCGGGCCAGCGAGGGACTGCTCAACTCGCATGTGGTGGCCGAGTACGGGGTACCGGTGGTGCTGGTGACCGGTGACGACGTGGCGTGCGAGGACGCCCTCGGGTACGCGCCCGAGGCGCTCAAAGTGGCGGTCAAGGACCATGTCTCGCGGTACGCGGCGGTGTGCCGCACCCCGGCGAGAACGGCCGCCGACATCCGCGCGGCGGCCAAGGAGGCCGCGGCGCTCGCCGTGCGGCACCAGCCGGTCAGGGGCGGACCGTTCACCGTGGCGCTGGAGTTCGACGCCGAACACCTGGCGATGGCCGCGACCGTCGTCCCGGGCGTGACCCGGACCGGTGAGCGCAAAGTGGCGTACACCAGCCCGACCATGTACGAGGGAATCCGCACCTTCAAGGCGGTCACCACGATCGTCTCGGCCGCGGTGGAGGAGACATATGGCTGAGCACATGGCCGGGGAGACGGCACCCGTGGACCAGCGGGCGCTCGACGAGGTCGTCCGGTTCACCTCCGACCTCATCCGTATCGACACCACCAACCGCGGCGGCGGGGACTGCCGGGAGCGGCCCGCCGCCGAGTACGCCGCCGCGCGGCTGGCCGAGGCCGGTATCGAGCCCACGCTCCTGGAGCGCACCGAGGGCCGGACGAACGTGGTCGCCCGGATCGAGGGCACCGACCCGTCGGCGGACGCGCTGCTGGTCCACGGTCATCTGGACGTGGTGCCCGCACAGGCCGCGGACTGGACCGTGCACCCCTTCTCCGGGGAGATCCGCGACGGCGTGGTCTGGGGCCGGGGCGCGGTCGACATGAAGAACATGGACGCGATGATCCTCGCGGTCGCCCGGCACTGGGCGCGCACGGGAGCGCGCCCCCGCAGGGACGTGGTGATCGCGTTCACCGCCGACGAGGAGGCGAGCGCCGCGGACGGCTCCGGCTTCCTCGCCGACGAGCACGCGGACCTCTTCGAGGGCTGTACGGAGGGCATCAGCGAGTCGGGGGCGTTCACCTTCCACGACGGCTCCGGACGGCAGATCTACCCGATCGCGGCCGGGGAGCGAGGCACCGGCTGGCTGAAGCTCACCGCACGCGGCAGGGCCGGCCACGGCTCCAAGGTGAACCGGTCCAACGCGGTGACCCGGCTGGCGACGGCCATCGCCCGGATCGGCGCCCACGAGTGGCCGCTGCGGCTCACCCCGACCGTCCGCGCGGCCCTGACCGAACTCGCCGCGCTGTACGGCGTCGAGGCCGACCTCGACCGTCCCGGCGGCGTCGACCGGCTGCTCGACAAGCTCGGCCCGGCCGCCGCCCTGGTCGAGGCGACCGTGCGCAACAGCGCCAACCCGACCATGCTGGACGCCGGTTACAAGATCAACGTGATTCCGGGGGAGGCCGTCGCCCGCGTGGACGGCCGGTATCTGCCCGGCGGCGAGGACGAGTTCCGGGAGACCCTCGACCGGCTCACCGGACCCGATGTGGACTGGGAGTTCGAACACCGGGAGGTGGCGCTCCAGGCCCCCGTGGACTCGGTGACCTACGCGCGGATGCGGGCCGCCGTCGAGGAGTTCGCGCCCGAGGGCCATGTGGTGCCGTACTGCATGCCGGGCGGCACGGACGCCAAGCAGTTCTCGCGCCTCGGCATCACCGGCTACGGCTTCTCGCCGCTGAGGCTCCCCGAGGGCTTCGACTACGCGGCGATGTTCCACGGGGTCGACGAACGCGTCCCCGTCGAGGCGCTCCACTTCGGCGTCCGCGTCCTCGACCGCTTCCTGCGGACGGCCTGAGTGACGGCACACGGGGGACCAAGGAAAATGGGGGACAAGGTGCAGACCCTGGCGTACGGTTCGTGGCCCTCGCCGATCGACGCGGCGCTCGCCGCCGCGCACGACGGACACCCCGAGTCCGTCGGCTTCGTCGGCGACGAGGCGTGGTGGACCGAGCCGCGCCCCACCGAGGGCGGCCGGCGCACCCTCGTACGGCGCACGGCCGACGGCACGGAGGAGTCGGTGCTGCCGGCCCCGTGGAACGTACGCAGCCGGGTCATGGAGTACGGCGGCCAGGCCTGGGCCGGCCTCGTGCGGGACACCGGCCCCCTCGTGGTCTTCGTGAACTTCGCCGACCAGCGCCTCTACCGGTACGAACCCGGTGGCGAGCCCCGGCCCCTCACCCCCGTGTCGCCGGTGGGCGGCGGACTGCGCTGGGTGGATCCCCGGCCGCACCCGGAGCGCGACGAGGTGTGGTGCGTCCTGGAGGAGTTCACCGGGGAGGGGCCCACCGACGTCCGCCGGGTCGTCGCCGCCGTCCCGCTGGACGGCTCGGCCGCCGAGGACCGCGCCGCCGTACGGGAACTCACCGACGACGGCCACCGGTTCGTCACCGGCCCCCGGCTCTCACCGGACGGCCGCCGCGCCGCCTGGCTGGCCTGGGACCATCCGCGGATGCCCTGGGACGGCACGGAGCTGCTGGTCGCCGAGGTGACCGGGGACGGTCTGCTGGGCGAGCCCCGGACCGTCGCGGGCGGCCCGGAGGAGTCCGTGGCCCAGGCCGAGTGGGCCGCCGACGGCACCCTCGTCCTCTCCAGCGACACCACCGGCTACTGGAACCTCTACCGCCTCCACCCCGACAGCGGCGAGCGCACGGCCCTGTGCGCCCGGGAGGAGGAGTTCGGCGGGCCGCTGTGGAAGGTCGGCTCACGCTGGTTCGCGCTGCTCGACGATGGGCTCGCCGCCGTGGTGCACGGCCGGGGCGCCACCGCGCTCGGCATCCTCGACCTGGACACCGGTCAGGTCGTCGACGCGGCCGGACCCTGGACCGAGTTCGCCCCCTCCCTCGCCGCGCGCGGCGGCCGGGTCATCGGCATCGGGGCCAGCCCCCGCAGCGCCTACGAGGTGGTCGAGCTGGACGCCGCGACCGGCGAGGCCCGGGTGATCGGGGCCGCGCACGACGACCCGGTGGACCCCGCCCACTACCCCGAACCGCAGATCCGCAGCTTCCTCGGCCCCGCCGGACGCGAGATCCACGCCCACATCTACCCGCCGCACCACCCCGGCTGCGTCGCCTTCAGCACCGAGCTGCCGCCGTACGTCGTCTGGGCGCACGGCGGACCGACCGGCCGCGCGCCCCTCGTCCTCGACCTGGCGATCGCCTACTTCACCTCACGCGGCATCGGGGTCGCCGAGGTCAACTACGGGGGGTCCACCGGATACGGACGGGAGTACCGCAACCGGCTGCGCGAGCAGTGGGGCGTCGTCGACGTCGAGGACTGCGCGGCGGTCGCGCTGGCCCTCGCCGACGAGGGCACCGCCGACCGGACCAGACTCGCCATCAGGGGCGGCAGCGCGGGCGGCTGGACCGCCGCCGTGTCCCTCACCACGACCGACGTCTACGCCTGCGGAACGATCCTGTACCCGATCCTCGACCTCACGAACTGGGGGTCGGGGGACACCCATGACTTCGAGTCCCAGTATCTGGAGAGCCTGGTCGGGCCCCTGGCCGAGGAACCGATGAGATATGTGGAGCGCTCGCCCACCGAGCACGCCGACCGGATCACCGCGCCCTTCCTGCTGCTCCAGGGCCTCGACGACGTGATCTGCCCGCCCGCGCAGTGCGAGCGGTTCCTGGCCCGGCTGGAGGACCGGCGGGTGCCGCACGCGTACCTCGCCTTCGAGGGGGAGGGGCACGGCTTCCGGCGGGCGGAGACGATGATCCGGGTCCTGGAGGCGGAGCTGTCGCTGTACGCGCAGGTCTTCGGGTTGAATCCTCCGGGAATCCCGACATTGGAGCTCGACAAGTGACACCAGCGACATCACCGGCATCAAAGGCATCAGCCGCACCACCGGCACCACTGGCATCGGTGACGCCGCTGACCAGACCGGCCCGTCTCGCCCCCGGTGACCGCGTGGCCGTCGTCGCGCCCAGCGGGCCGGTGGTCGAGGAGCGGCTCAGCGCCGGGCTGGACATCCTGCGCGGCTGGGACCTGGACCCCGTCGTCGCACCGCACACACTGGACCGGCACCCCGACTTCCCCTACCTCGCGGGGACGGACGCCGACCGGGCCGCCGACTTCCAGGCCGCCTGGTGCGACCCGTCCGTGTCCGCCGTGCTCTGCGCGCGCGGCGGGTACGGCGTCCAGCGCATGGTCGACCTGCTGGACTGGGACGCGATCCGGGCGGCGGGCCCCAAGACGCTCGTCGGCTTCAGCGACATCACCGCCCTGCACGAGGCGTTCGCCACCCGGGCCGGGCTGGTCACCCTGCACGGCCCGATGGCCGCGGGCCTCGACTTCATCAAGAACGCCCGGGCCCAGGACCATCTGCGGGCCACCCTGTTCGCCCCCGAGACGGTCCGCACGATCCGGGCCGCCGAAGGAAGCACCACCCTGATACCGGGCCGCGCCCGGGGCGTCCTCCTCGGCGGCTGCCTCTGCCTGCTCGCCGCCGAACTGGGCAACCCCCATGCCCGCCCCTCGGCCCGGGGCGCCCTCCTGTGCCTGGAGGACGTCGGCGAGGAGACCTACCGCCTCGACCGCTATCTCACCCAGCTGCTGCGCGCGGGCTGGTTCGACGGCGTCGCCGGTGTCGTCCTCGGCTCCTGGGCCGAGTGCGACCCGTACGACAAGGTGCGGGCGCTGCTGGTGGACCGGATCGGCGGGATCGGGGTGCCGGTGGTGGAGGAGTTCGGGTTCGGGCACGGGGACGGGGCACTGACGATCCCGTTCGGGGTGACGGCGGAGCTGGACACCGCCGCGGGCACGCTGACCCTGGACGAGCCGGCGCTGATCTGACGGCCTCGCCGGGCGGGTACCGACGGCTCGCGTCATCCTGGAGGTATGAGCCCGAAGACACAGGAACGGGTCGGGACGCACGGACGGAAGCGATGGGGCGACCTGCTGACCCCCGGCAGGGTCGTCGTGGGGCTGCTCGCGATCCTCGCGCTCGTCTTCGTCTTCCAGAACACCCAGAGCACGGACATCCAACTGCTGGTCTCCGAGGTCACCATGCCCCTGTGGCTGGCCCTGCTGGGGACGGGCCTGGTCGGGGCGGTGTGCGGGGCGTACGTGATGAGACGCCGCAGGTGACGTCCGTGGCCGGGTGACATCTGCGCCGACCCGGTGCGACGGCGTACCGTGGCGGGGTGTCCGAGAACGTGCGTCCCCTCGCCGAAGGCCCTCGTGTCGCGATACGGCACATCACCGCCGCCGACGGGGCCGAGTTCACCGCGCGGGCGCGGGAGAGCAAGGCCCTGCACCAGCCGTGGCTGTTCCCGCCGACCACCGCCACCGCGTACAGCGCCTACGCGAGGCGGCTCATCGAGGACCCGACGAAGGCCGGGTTCCTGGTGTGCGAGCCGGACGGCGGAGGGATCGCCGGGTTCATCAACATCAACAACATCGTGGAGGGCGGCTTCCAGTGCGGCGCCCTCGGATACGGGGCCTTCGCGCACGCCGCCGGGCGGGGACTGATGACGGAGGGGATCGGGCTGGTCGTCGCGTACGCGTTCGCCTCCATGGGACTGCACCGGCTGGAGATCAACGTGCAGCCCGGGAACGCCGCGTCCATCGCCCTCGCCCGGCGCTGCGGGTTCCGGCTGGAGGGGTTCTCGCCGGACTTCCTGTTCATCGACGGGGCGTGGCGGGACCACGAGCGGTGGGCCCTCACCTCGGAGATGGAGCGCCCCGACCCGGGGACGGGCCGCCACCCGGAATGATCCATTCCCGTCCCGGTGGGCGGTCGGCTCCCGCAGGATGGGGCCATGCGCAGCATCGTCGTCGTGGACGCCCCCTCGAACCTCGGCCTCAGGCCGCCCGCCCCCGGAACCGTGCCCGGCTGCTACAAACTGGCCGGTGCCCTGCGGGAACAGGGCATCGTGCGGCGGCTTCGTGCGCTGGAGGGCGGGGTGGTGGTCCCGCCCCGCTACGACCGCGGGGACTGGCAGGAGGGCGACGGCGTCTTCAACGCCGCCGCGCTCGCCGCGTACACCCGCCGGCTCGCCGACCGGATCGAACGGCATGTCCGGGCCGGTGAGCTGCCCGTCGTCCTCGGCGGGGACTGCTCGATCCAGCTCGGCGCCTCGCTCGCGCTGCGGCGGACCGGGCGGTACGGACTGGTCGCGATCGACGCCTCCGCCGACTTCCGGCACCCCGGGAACTCCGACGCGGTCGGCGCGGCCGGCGGTGAGGAGCTGGCGCTCGCCACCGGACGCGGACAGCCGGACCTGACCGATCTGGAGGGCCTTCGCCCCTATCTGCGCGACGAGGACATCCGGCTCTTCGGCATCCGGGACGAGTTCGAGGACGACCGGAGCGAGCTGGCCGCGCTGAAGATCCCGGTCGTGACGGTCGGCGACCTGCGCACCTGGGGTGCGGACGATCTCGCCCGGGCCACCGCGCAGAGCTTCGAGACACCCGAACTCGGCGGATTCTGGGTGCACCTGGACGCCGACGTCCTCGATCCGTCCGTCATGCCCGCCGTCGACAGCCCCGACCCCGACGGGCTCCTCCCCGACGAACTCACCGCGCTGCTCGGCCCGTTGGTCCGCTCGCCGCACTGCGTCGGCCTCAACATCACCATCTACGACCCCGATCTGGACCCCGACGGCACGGCGGGCGCGCTGCTCACGGACCTCGTCGTGGCCGCGTTCGGCCGGTGACGCTCACCCGGCCGACCGGCGGTCCGCGTACTCGTAGACCGAGCCGTCGGGGTGGACCGCGATGAGATTGCGGCCGACGGGGGTGGGGATCGGACCGGCCAGGACCTGGGCGCCGGAGGCGGTGAGGAGCTGGTGGGCCTCGTCGACGTTCTCGACCGCGAGGGTGGCGGTGACCTTCCGCAGCACCTCCAGCTCCGACTCCGGGCCGCTCATCAGCAGAAAGCAGCCGACGGCGGCGACCTGGACACCACCGCGCTCGAAACGCATCGCCGGTCCGCCCGAGAGTCTCTCGTAGAACGGGACCGCGGCTTCCAGGTCGTCGACGCAGATGCGGAGCGTGGTACCGAGAATCTCCATGAGGGAGAGCCTAGTTGGGCCGGCCGGGGAGGGAGATCGTTCCGGGACGTTTCCCGGAGACGGCGCGGGCGCGCGCCGCGTTACGCGGGCACCGGCAAGGGTACTCGGGCGCCATGGACCGCTTGGATCACCTGGAACATCTGGACAAGCACCTGGCCGACGAACTGGCGCAGGTGGCGCGCGAGACCATCCGCGACGAGCTGCGGCAGCAGACCCGCAAGCAGCGCCGCAGGGCCGCGCTCTACGCCGCGTCCGGCGCGCTCGCCCTGTACGCGGGTGCCGCCCTGGCGCTGGCCCTCGGTCTGGCGCTCGCACTGGCGCTGCCCGACTGGGCCGCCGCCCTGATCACGGCCGTCGTGCTCGGCGTGGCGGCGTATCTGCTGAGGGGCGCCGCGCGGCCCTCGGCGTCCCGGCCGACGGCCGAGCACGAGGCAGGACTCGCGGCGGGCCGTGACCGGGTGCCCGGTGGTACGGCGCCGGGGACGCCCCCGGGCGGGACGGGACCGGCCGGCTATCCGCCGGTGCCGCCCGTGGCCCCCGGTGGTGCGGCCGGCGCGCCCCCGCCGGCCGGCGTCGACCCCCGTCAGCCGCCCCACGAGCCGCCCCTCGGCCGGTGAGCGGAGGGCTCACCCCACGCGGCGGGGCCGGGAGGCGGGTGCCTGTCGGCCCCGCCGCGGTCGTGCGGGTGGGTGCCCGGCCGCCGCGGGGAGATCCCCGGACGTTCCGGTGATCCGGCGGCCGACCGGTTTGGGCGTCCTGCCCAGGGGGACGCGGAAGGCCCGTACGTTCACCGACCGTATGCGCGACCCCGCCGGAGGCGAACCGTGAGTCGACCCCGCATCGTGATCGTCGGTGCCGGCTTCGCCGGCTACCGGACGGCCCGCACCCTCGCGCGGCTGACCCGGGGCAAGGCCGACATCACCCTGCTCAACCCGACCGACTACTTCCTGTATCTGCCCCTGCTGCCCCAGGTCGCCGCCGGCATCCTGGAGCCGCGCCGGGTCACCGTCTCCCTCACCGGCACCCTGCGGCAGGTGCGGCTGGTGCTCGGCGAGGCCGACGACATCGACCTCGACGCGCGGACCGTGCGCTACACCGACCCCGAGGGCGGGGTCGGCACCCTGACCTACGACCGGCTGGTGCTCGCCGCCGGGAGCGTCAACAAACTGCTGCCCATTCCGGGGGTCGCCGAGCACGCCCACGGCTTCCGGGGGCTGCCGGAGGCGCTGTACCTCAGGGACCACGTGACCCGGCAGGTGGAGCTGGCCGCCGGCGCCGAGGACGCCAAGAGCTGCGACGCCCGCTGCACCTTCGTGGTGGTCGGCGCCGGGTACACCGGCACCGAGGTCGCCGCGCAGGGCCAGATGCTCACCGACGCGCTGGTACGCAAACAGCCGCTGCGGGACGGCGTACGGCCGCGCTGGCTGCTGCTCGACCTCGCGGAGCGGGTCCTGCCCGAGATGGACGAGAAGCTGTCGCGGACCGCCGACAAGGTGCTGCGGCAGCGCGGCGTCGACGTACGGACGGGGACCTCCGTGAAGGAGGCGACACCGGACGGAGTGCTGCTGAGCGACGGGGAGTTCGTCGACACCCGCACGCTGGTGTGGTGCGTGGGCGTACGGCCCGATCCGCTCGCCGAGTCGCTGGGGCTGCCGATGGAACGCGGCCGGCTGCTCGTCGAGCCCACGCTGCAGGTGCCGGGCCGGCCCGAGGTGTTCGCCTGCGGGGACGCGGCGGCCGTACCCGATCTGACCAAGCCGGGGAAGTACACCCCGATGACCGCGCAGCACGCCTGGCGGCAGGGCAAGGTGGCCGCGTACAACGTCGCCGCCTCCCTCGGCCGCGGCGAGCCCCGGCCCTACCGGCACAGCGACCTCGGTTTCGTCGTGGACCTCGGCGGGGTCAAGGCCGCCGCCAACCCCCTCGGCGTACCGCTGTCCGGCCTCGCCGCCGGTGCCGTCACCCGCGGCTACCATCTCGCCGCCATGCCCGGCAACCGCGTCCGGGTCGCCGCCGACTGGCTCCTGGACGCCGTACTGCCGCGCCAGGGAGTCCAGTTGGGCCTGGTCCGGTCCTGGGCCGTTCCCCTGGACACGGCCTCCCCCGAACTGACCAAGCGACCGGGCAGGACGAAGCCGGCGGAGGCCGCGAAGAAGGAGCCGGCGGGGACCGTGAAGAAGGAGACGACGGAGACCGCGAAAAGGACGAAGCCGGGCAGCGCGAAGCCGGGCAGGACGAAGCCGGCGAAGGCCACCCCCCAGAAGCCCGCCAAGGGTTCGGAAGGAGCGTCATGAACAGCCGTCAACTCACCGAGCTGGCACAGCAGTTGAGGGTGGACAGTGTGCGGGCGTCGGACGCCGCGGGCTCGGGGCACCCGACGTCGTCCATGTCGGCCGCCGAGCTGATGGCGGTCCTGCTCGCGGGGCATCTGCGCTATGACTTCGAACGTCCCCAGCACCCCGGCAACGACCGCTTCGTCCTGTCCAAGGGCCATGCCTCGCCCCTGCTGTACTCGGCGTACAAGGCGGCCGGCGCGATCAGCGAGAGCGAGCTGATGACGTTCCGGAAGCTGGGCAGCCGACTCGAAGGGCACCCCACGCCCCGCAGGCTGCCCTGGGTGGAGACGGCCACCGGCTCGCTCGGCCAGGGCCTGCCCGTCGGCGTCGGCATCGCGCTGGCCGGGAAGCGGCTGGACCGCACCGGCTACCGGGTGTGGGTGCTGTGCGGGGACAGCGAACTCGCCGAGGGCTCGGTGTGGGAGGCCGCCGAGCACGCCGCGTACGAGCATCTGGACAATCTGACGGCGATCGTCGACGTCAACCGGCTCGGGCAGCGCGGCCCCACCCGGCACGGCCACGACCTGGACGCCTACGCCCGCCGCTTCGCCGCCTTCGGCTGGCACATCGTCGAGATCGACGGCCATGACGTGGACGCCGTCGACCGCGCGTACGGCGAGGCCGCGTCCACCAAGGGCCAGCCCACCGTGATCCTCGCCCGCACCCTCAAGGGCAAGGGCGTCGAGGCGGTCCAGGACCGCGAGGGGCTGCACGGCAAGCCGCTCAAGGACGCCGACGAGGCGATCGCGGAACTCGGCGGCGTACGCGACCTCCGTGTCGAGGTCCCCGAGCCGCCCGCCGCCCGGATGCTGCACGCCGTACGCACCGGGCATCTGGAGCTGCCGCGCTACGAGACCGGTGACGAGGTCGCCACCCGGAACGCCTTCGGGCAGGCCCTCACCGCGCTCGGCACCGCGCGCGGCGACGTCGTCGCCCTGGACGGCGAGGTCGGCGACTCCACCCGCGCCGAGTTCTTCGCCAAGGAACACCCCGAGCGGTACTTCGAGTGCTACATCGCCGAACAGCAGCTGGTGGCCGCCGCCGTGGGGCTCGCGGCGCGCGGCTGGGTGCCGTACGCCTCCACGTTCGCGGCGTTCCTCACCCGCGCCCACGATTTCATCCGCATGGCGTCGGTCAGCGGGGCCGGGATCAACCTCGTCGGCTCGCACGCCGGCTGCGCCATCGGCCAGGACGGGCCCTCCCAGATGGGCCTGGAGGACCTGGCGATGATGCGTTCGGTGCACGGCTCGACCGTGCTGTACCCGTGCGACGCCAACCAGACCGCCAAGCTCGTCGGCGCGATGGCCGGCCTAGAAGGCGTCCGCTATCTGCGCACGTCCCGAGGCGAGTCCCCCGTCCTCTACAGCCCGACCGAGGAGTTCCCGGTCGGCGGCAGCAAGGTGCTGCGCGCCTCCGACACCGACCGGCTGACCGTCGTCGCGGCCGGGGTCACCGTGCCCGAGGCGCTCAAGGCCGCCGAGGCGCTGGACGCCGAGGGCATCCAGGTCCGGGTGATCGACCTCTACTCGGTCAAGCCCGTCGACCGCCGCACGCTGCGCGAGGCCGCCGAACGGACCGGCTGCGTTCTCACCGTCGAGGACCACCACGAGGAGGGCGGCCTCGGCGACGCGGTCCTCGACGCCTTCCTCGACGGCCGCCCGGTGCCCCGCCTGGTCCGCCTCGCCGTCCGTACGATGCCGGGCTCGGCCTCCCCCGAGGAGCAGCTGCGCGAGGCGGGCATCGACGCGGAGGCGATCGCGGTTGCCGGACGGCTGCTGGTGGAGCACGCGATCGCACCCTGAACGGCCCACGCGCGGAAGGGAGTCCGGACATGGGGAACGCGACCCGGGCACTGCGGGTCGGCCGCCGCACGGTCGAGATCCACCGCCCGGACAAGGTGCTGTTCCCCGCGGACGCGCACGGGGACAGGGACGGGGACGGGGACGGCGGCGGAGGCCGTGGCGGTGGGGGAGACGGCGGCAAGGAGTACACCAAGGGTGATCTCGTCGCCTACTACCGTGCCGTCGCCCCCTTCATGCTGCCCCAGCTGCGCGGACGCCCGCTGATGCTGGAGCGGCACCCCGACGGGCTCGACGGGCCCATGTTCATGCAGAAGAACACCCCCGGGCACTATCCGGAGTGGATCGAACGCGTGGAGGTGCGCAAGGAGGGCGGCACGGTCCTCCACCCGGTCTGCGCGAACACCGCCACCCTCGTGTACCTCGCCGACCAGGCCTGTGTCACCCAGCACCGCTGGCTCTCCCGGACCGGCGCCGTCGACCGACCCGACCGGCTGGTCATCGACCTCGACCCGGCGGTGGACGACTTCGAACGGGTCCGGGAAGCGGCCCGGGACGTACGGGAGCTGCTCGGCGAGCTGAGGCTGCCGTCCGTCCCGATGACCATCGGGTCCAGGGGCGTCCACGTCGTCGTACCGCTCGACGGGCACGAGGACTTCGACGCGGTGCGCGCCTTCGCCGGGGAGATCGCCGACGCACTCGTCCGCGCCCGCCCCGAGCGGCTCACCACCGAGCCCCGCAAGAAGGACCGGGGCGACCGGCTCTACCTCGACATCCAGCGCAACGCCTACGCCCAGACCGCCGTCGCGCCCTGGTCCGTGCGCGCCCGCCCCGGTGCGCCCGTCGCCGCGCCGCTGACCTGGGAACAGCTCGACGACCCGGCCGTGGACGCCCGCCGCTGGACCCTGGCGGACGCCGTCGAACAGGCCCGTACCGACCCCTGGGGAGGGGCGCTGGGCAGGGGCCGCGCGCTGGGCCCGGCACGGCGGCGGCTCGCGGCGCTGCGCGGCTGACCCGAAAAGGTTTGGCCAACGGACGTGGGGCCACTCGGTGTTCGAGGTGGCCATGTCGAACACATCCAACACATCCCGTACACCCAAGACACAGAACGCACGCACATCACAGAATCAGGACGAAACGGAAGCGGCGCGGAAGGCGACGGACGACCGGCCCAGCCCCGTGCAGGTTCTGCGCCACGCGCGGGACCAGCTGGAGGAGCTGACCGGCATGGCGCCCGAGTCCGTGTCGTCGTTCGAACAGACCGAGGGCGGCTGGACGTTGGAGGTCGAGGTCCTGGAGATCGCCAGGGTCCCCGACACGATGAGCCTGCTCGCCAGCTACCGGGTGGAACTCGACGCCGAGGGCGGACTGACCGGCTATCGGCGCGTGCGCCGCTACGAGCGCGGCAGGGCGGACCCGCACCGCCGTTAGGCCGTCGCCCCGGTTCGGCATCCCCGGTCAAGACCCGACAACCACAACCGACAACCAAGGAGGACCGGCCGGCATGACCGTAGTACCTGCACAGCAGTCCGGCGGCGGAGGCGGCAGCAGCGGCCTGTACGACGTCCTGGAGCTCATTCTCGACAGGGGGCTCGTCATCGACGCGTTCGTACGGGTCTCCCTGGTCGGCATCGAGATCCTGAAGATCGACGTCCGCGTCGTGGTGGCGAGCGTCGACACCTATCTGCGCTTCGCCGAGGCGTGCAACCGGCTCGACCTGGAGGCCGGGCCGCGCAAGAGCCCCGGTCTGCCGGACCTCGTCGGTGAGATCACCGAGTCCGGCGCGCGCGGCAAGTCCAAGGGGGCGCTGTCCGGCGCCGCCGAGACGATCTCCGATGCCTTCAAGCAGGCCCGCGAGGAGGAGCAGACCGAGTCGCGGCCCCGCGCCCGTAGGACCACGAGCTCGCGCAAGAGGGAGGAACAGGAGTGAGCACGTACGTCTACGGCATCACCGCCGGCTCCCACCCCGCCCTCCCCGAGGGCATGGGCGGGGTGGGCGACCCCGCGCGCCCGGTGCGGATCCTCCGGGAGGGCGAACTGGCGGCCCTCGTCAGTGAGGCTCCCGAGGGGCTGCGCCCCAAGCGCAAGGATCTGCTCGCCCACCAGAACGTCCTGAGCGAGGTGGGTGCGCGCGGCCCGCTGCTGCCCATGCGGTTCGGCAGCGTCGCCCCCGACGACGCCTCGGTCACCGGTGTGCTCGCCGAACGCGCGGAGCACTACCGGGAGCGGCTCGGCGCCCTCGACGGCAAGGTCGAGTACAACGTCAAGGCCGGCCATGACGAAGAGGCCGTACTGCATCGGGTGATGGGGGAGAACCCCGAGCTGCGCGCCATGACCGAGGCCAACCGGCAGGCGGGCGGCGGCACGTACGAGGACCGGCTGCGGCTCGGCGAGATGGTCGTCGCCGCGGTGCAGGCCCGTGAGGCCGACGACGCGACGGAGCTGCGGCGGGTCCTGGAGCCGGCCGCCGACGCGGTCAGCGCGGGCCCCGACTCCACCGGCTGGCTGGCCAATCTGTCGTTCCTCGTGGACCGGGAGTCGGCCGCGGTGTTCCTCGACGCCGTGGAGGAGGTCCGCAAGAGCCATCCGCACGTCGAGGTGCGGGTGAACGGGCCGCTGCCGCCGTACAGCTTCGTCGAACCGGGGCCCGCGCAGCCCGCGGAGACACCCCACTGACGACACCGACGACGCGCGCGGGCCGAGGAGGAGAGCACATGGGACTGATCACCGAGGTACTGCTGCTGCCGTTCGCACCGGTCCGCGGCAGCCTCTGGACGGTGAGGCAGGTGCTCACCGAGGCCGAGCGCCAGTACTACGACCCGGCGGCCGTCCGCGCCGAACTCGCCCGCCTCGAGCAGCGGCTCGAAGCGGGCGCGATCGATGAGGAGGAGTTCGACCGCCTGGAGGACGAGCTTCTCGACCGGCTGGAGATCAGCGCGCGGAGGAGCACAGGAACCGGCAACGGGACGACACAATGAATCGAATCGCACTGGGCCTCGCCGTAGGGGCCGGATACGTCCTCGGGCGTACCAAGAAGATGAAACTGGCGTTCGCCGTCGGCACCATGGTGGCCGGCAAGCGGATGCACCTCAGCCCACGGGCGCTCGCGGAGCTGGTGTCCCGGCAACTGCAGAACAACCCGCAGTTCAAGGAGATCGGTGACCAGCTCCGCGGGGACCTGCGCGGTGTCGGCAAGGCGGCCACCGGGGCGCTGGTCGAGCGGCAGATCGAAGGGCTCGCCGGGCGGCTGCACGGCCGCACCTCCCAGGTGCGCGACCAGCTCGACGGGGTGACGCCGGATCTGCCGGGGCGTGGCGAGGAGGACCGGGAGGAATCGGCCCCCGGCGACGAGCCGGAGCGCCCGCGCGAACCGGCTACGAAGAAGCCGGCCGCGAAGAAGACGGCCGCGAAGAAGACCGCGGCCAAGAAGCCGGTGCCCAAGAAGCCGGCCGCCAAGAAGACCGCCCCCGGCAGGGCCCCGGCCAAGAAGGCGGCGCGCACGACCGCGAGGTCGCGGACGACGAAGGGAGGCGGCGGCGATGACTGAGACCCTCGGCGCGGCGACCGGCCGCGCGACCGGCGGAGCGACGGACCGGGCGAAGGACGCGGCCACGAGCAACCCGCTCACCGACCTGGCCCACAGCGAGGCCGTCGAGCATCTCAAGGCCGAGGCCCGGGAGTATGTGGCCGCCCAGGCCCAGCGGCTCCTGGTCGGCGCCGGCCGCAAACTCGGCGAGACGACCGGCAAGCTCAACGACATCGCCGAGGGCAACAGCCCCGGCTTCGCCAAGCTCGCCCTCGACGGCGGCCGCAAGCTCGCCGAGGGCAAGGGGCCGCTGCGCACCGCCCTGGAGGTGGGCGCGGGCCGGGCCAAGGACAACGTGCTCGGCGCGCTGAAGAACCTCGGCGGCGGCAAGGGCAAGCGCAAGGGCGGCTCCGGCAACAAGCCCACGGTGATCATCGAGTCCGTCGACGTCGGGGTGCCGGTGCGCACCGCCTACGACCAGTGGACCCAGTTCCAGAGCTTCAGCACCTTCGCCAAGGGGGTGAAGAGCGCCGGCCAGGCCGACGACACCCACTCGGACTGGCAGATGAAGGTCTTCTGGTCCAACCGCAGCTGGAAGGCGCACACCACCGAACAGGTGCCCGACCAGCGGATCACCTGGACGTCCGAGGGCGCCAAGGGCACCTCGAAGGGCGCCGTCACCTTCCACGCCCTCGCGGACGACCTCACCCGGGTGCTGCTCGTCATCGAGTACTACCCGAAGGGCCTCTTCGAGAAGACCGGCAACCTCTGGCGCGCCCAGGGCCGCCGGGCCCGGCTGGACCTCAAGAACTTCGTCCGCTTCATCACCCTCAGGGGCGAGGCCGAGGACGGCTGGCGCGGCGAGATCCGCGACGGCGAGGTCGTCGTCACCCACGAGGACGCCCTCGCGGAGGAGGAGCGGGAGGACGAGGCCCCGGAGGACGAGGCCCCGGAGGACGACGAGGCCGAGGGCGAGTACGACGACGAGGCGGAAGAGGCGGAAGAGGCGGAAGAGGCGGAAGAGGAGGAGGCGGCGGAAGGGTACGCCGACGAGGACGAGGATGGCGAGCCGGACGACGCGGAAGAGGTCCCGGAGGACGAGTACGAGGACGTTCCCGAGGCCGAGGACGACGCAGGAGAGGACATGGACGAGGAACCGTACGACTATGAGGACGAGGAAAGGGCGGCAGGCGTGGGCGGGAGCCGACGATGACCTTCCCGAGCCGAGTCCCCGAGCCGTACGGGCAGAACGGGAGTGCCAATCTGGCCGACATTCTGGAACGGGTGCTCGACAAGGGTCTGGTGATCGCGGGCGACATCCGCATCAACCTGCTCGACATCGAACTGCTCACCATCAAACTGCGCCTGATCGTCGCCTCGGTCGACAAGGCCAAGGAGATGGGGATCGACTGGTGGGAGACCGACCCGGCGTTGTCCTCCCACGCCCGCCGCGACGAACTCTCCCGTGAGAACGCCGAGTTGCGCGCCCGGCTCGCGGAGCTGGACGACGGCGGGTCCCGGCGCGAGCCGGAGCCGGCCATCGAGCGTGGCCGCGCCAGAGAGGAGCCCTCATGACCGGACTGCGTTACGTCTACGCCGTCTGCCGCCCCTTCGACGCGGCGCTCCAGTCCCAGCTGACCGGGGTGGCCGGCGCGCCGCCCCGGCAGCTGCGCCACCACGACCTGATCGCCGTGGTCAGCGAGGTGCCGGAGCGCGACTTCGCCGAGGAGCCGCTGCGCGCCCATCTGGAGGACCTGGACTGGCTGACCGAGACCGCCCGCGCCCACCAGAGCGTGATCGACGCCCTCACCGTCGTCACCACGCCCCTGCCGCTCCGGCTCGCCACCGTGTTCCGCGACGACAGCGGCGTACGGGTGATGCTGGAGGCCCGTGAGGAGGGCTTCCGGCGGACCCTGGAGCGGCTGGCGGGCCGGGTGGAGTGGGGAGTCAAGGTGTACGCCGAGCCCGAGGAGTCCGCGGAGCGGGAGCCGGCCCGGGCGCCCGCGAAGGTCTCCAGCGGGCGGGACTATCTGCGGCAGCGGCGGCGGAGCCACCGGGCCAACGAGGAGATGTGGGAGAACGCCGACCGGTTCGCGCGCGCTCTGCACGACACCCTCGCGGCGGCCGCCGAGGAGACCCGGCTGCACGCCCCGCAGAACTCCGCGCTCTCCGGTGCTCCCGGCCGCAATGTGCTGAACGCGGCCTATCTGGTGCCGCGCGCCCATTCCGAGGAGTTCGTGGAGCTGGTGGACCGCACGAAGGGTGAGGAACCGGGACTGCGGGTGGAACTCACCGGCCCGTGGGCGGCCTACTCGTTCAGTGGGGAGACCGGGGAGACCGGGGAGGACGGCTCGTGACCGTGATCGAACGCCGTGAGGTGGCCCTCGTCGACCTCCTCGACCGGCTGCTCGCCGGCGGGGTCGTCATCACCGGCGACCTCACGCTGCGCATCGCGGACGTCGACCTCGTCCGTATCGACCTGAACGCGCTGATCAGCTCCGTGAACGCACAGGTCCCCTCACCCTGGGGAGGCAGCGAGTGACCGGCCGCAACCGTCTCGAACTGGAGCCCGACACGGTGGAAAAGGACCTGGTCAAGCTGGTCCTCACCGTCGTCGAGCTGCTCCGTCAGCTGATGGAACGGCAGGCGGTGCGCCGTTTCGACACCGGGGAACTCTCGGAGGACCAGGAGGAGCGCATCGGGCTCACCCTGATGCTGCTGGACGACCGGATGACCGAGTTGCGCGAGCGCTACGGACTGCGGCCCGAGGACCTGAACCTGGACCTCGGGCCGCTGGGACCGTTGCTGCCGCGGGACTGACCGAAGAGGAGCGCAGGGAGACGGCAGGAGAGAGCAGGAGGGGCGGGGCTGTCAGGCCGCCTTGCGGCAGAGGATCTCTCCGTGCAGGACGGCGAACCAGCCGTCCTCCCGGCGCCCCCACTCCCGCCAGGCCGCCTCGATCGCCCGCAGCCGCTCGACCGTGGCGTGACCGCCCTCCGTCGCCCGTTCGGCGTACGCGGAGGCGACCGTCCGGTCCGCCCACAGTCCGCTCCACCAGGCCCGCTCGTCGGCCGTGGCGTACGTCCAGGTGGCGGAGGTCGCCGTGATGTCGGTGAGCCCCGCGCGCAGGGCCCAGGACTTCAGCCGGCGCCCCGCGTCGGGCTCACCGCCGTTGGCGCGGGCCACCCGGCGGTACAGGTCCAGCCAGTCGTCCATGCCCTCGGACTCGGGGAACCAGGTCATCGCCGCGTAGTCGGAGTCCCGGACGGCGATGATCCCGCCCGGCCTCGTCACACGGAGCATCTCGCGCAGCGCCTGCACCGGGTCGCCGACGTGCTGGAGCACCTGGTGCGCGTGGACCACGCTGAAGGTGTCGTCCGGGTGGTCCAGCGCGTGGACGTCCGCGACGGCGAAGTCCACGTTCTCCAGGCCGCGTTCGGCCGCCGTGGTGCGGGCCTGCTCCAGGATGCCGGGCGCGTGGTCGACACCGGTGACGTGTCCCTCCGGGACCAGGGCGGCCAGGTCGGCGGTGATCGTGCCCGGACCGCAGCCGATGTCCAGGATCTTCATCTGGGGTTCGAGTGAACCGAGCAGGTAGGCCGCCGAGTTGGCGGCTGTCCGCCAGGTGTGCGAGCGCAGCACCGACTCATGGTGTCCGTGCGTGTAGACGGCGGTCTCCCGTGCCTTCGACATGGCCGTTCCCCTTCCACGAGGACCACGCGGACCGTGAGGTCCGCGTGCGTTCGTCCTCGAACCGTACGCGGCCCGGCCGAATAATGAGACCGCCGTCTTGAATGGTGGACCTCCGTGGGCTGTGTCGGTGTCTGTCGGTGTCGGTGTCGGCGAGTGGGTCAGTGGAAGGGCACGGGCCGGTAGACCGTCAGCGCCTCCGGGATCTTCCGGAGCGTCAGATCGCCCTGCGCCTCGGTGACTTCACCGTCGTACGCGAGCAGCGTGCCCGGCGCGATCCCGTCCACCCGGAGCCGTCGTACGCGGACCGCCGCGTGGGCCGGGGTGCGGGTCAGCGGGCCGGCGACGGCCGCGGCCAGCAGCCGCAGGGCCGGGCGGCGGCCGCCGTGCACGACACGGACGTCCAGCAGCCCGTCGGCCAGGTCGTAGCGCCGGACCGGGGCGAGGCCCAGCCGGTGGTAGGTGCCGTTGCCCGCGAAGAGCAGCCAGATCGGGCGCGGCCGGCCCTCGAAGGTGGCCTGCAGCGGATGCCGGTCGGAGCGCAGGACCCGCAGCGCCGCGACCACGCCCGCCGGCCAGCCGCCGACCAGCCGCTCCCAGCGCTCGCGCTCCCGCACCAGCTCGGGGTAGACGCCCAGGCTGAACGTGTTGATGAAGTGGCCCTCGGTGTCGCCGGTCGTGAAGTGCCCGAGGTCCACCCGGACGGCCTCGCCCTGGCGCACGGCACGGGCCAGGTCGCGGACGTCCTCCACCCCGAGGTCGTACGCGAAGTGGTTGAGGGTGCCGCCGGGGAGGACCGCGAGGGGGAGGCCGTGGCGCAGGGCGACCTCGGCGGCGGCGTTCACCGTGCCGTCGCCGCCGCACACGCCGAGCACCCGGGCGTGGGTGGCCGCCTTCTCCAACTCGGCCCGTACGTCGTCCGGTTCGCACTCCACGGTCTCGGCGCCGGGCAGCACGTTCTGCAGCGCGCG
Source organism: Streptomyces griseiscabiei (assembly GCF_020010925.1). Taxonomy (NCBI): domain Bacteria; kingdom Bacillati; phylum Actinomycetota; class Actinomycetes; order Kitasatosporales; family Streptomycetaceae; genus Streptomyces; species Streptomyces griseiscabiei. The sequence continues at coordinate 1,871,598 of NZ_JAGJBZ010000002.1, forward strand.
CACCCGGTCCGACGTCCCCGAGGCCCGGTTGGCGATCACCACCAGGCCGTCCCCCTCCGGCAGCGCGGGCGCGTCCACGTACGGGCGTCCGGGCGGGGGGAGCTGGTCGCGGGTCGGCACGATGCCCCGTACGGCGTACGCGGCACCCACGCCCAGGGCGGCGCCCACCAGGACGTCGCTCGGGAAGTGCACGCCCGTGTACACGCGGGACAGGGCGACGGCGGTGGCCAGCGGGGCGACCGCCGCCCCCCAGCCGCGTGACTCCAGGGCGACACCGGCCGCGAAGGCGGCGGCGGAGGCGGAGTGGCCCGAGGGGAACGACGTGGTGATCGGCTGGCGCTTCAGCTGCCGGGTCAGGGGCACGTTGTCCAGGATCGGGCGGGGGCGGCGGATCGAGCGCTTGCCGAGGGTGTTGATCGTGGCCGAGGCGAGGGCGAGCGAGGCGACGCCCCGGACGGCCGCCCTGCGGGCCCTGGGACTCCTGGTCGCCGCGATCGCCGCCGCCGTGGCGAACCAGAGGACGCCGTGGTTCGCGGCGCGGCTCAGCTTGGGGAGCAGGGGGTGCGCGCCGGGCCAGTCGCGGGTCGCCACCGCGTTGAACAGCCGGCTGTCCGCGGCGAGGAAACGGTCCCTGAGGATGTGGTGGCCCGGGGGGCGGACGGTGAGGTCGACGTCTGGGGTCATGAGACCACGGGTACCCCATGCGGGCCGAACCGTGTCGGGCGGGGTGGGGTTGGGTGCGGGTGGGTGGGGGTGTGTGGTCGGGTGCGGGTCCGGTGGGGCTTCTCGCGCAGTTCCCCGCGCCCCTGAAAAGCAGGGGCTGCGCCCCGTGCTTTTCGTCCCGAAAGGGCCGCAGGCCTCTTTCAGGGGCGCGGGGAACTGCGCGACCAGCCCCCACCGGACCCGCACCCGACCACACTGCCTCCGCCCCACAGCCGCACCACGGTCGCCCGGGAAATGGATTTGCCCGGGTGGTGGAGCAACTCGGAGAATGCGCGGCATGGGACATCTCGAAGCCGCTCATCTGGAGTACTACCTGCCGGACGGGAGGGCACTGCTCGGGGATGTGTCCTTCCGGGTCGGAGAAGGAGCGGTCGTCGCGCTGGTCGGGCCCAACGGGGCCGGGAAGACGACGTTGCTGCGGCTGATCTCGGGGGAGCTGAAGCCGCACGGCGGGTCGGTGACCGTCAGCGGCGGGCTCGGGGTGATGCGGCAGTTCGTGGGGTCCGTGCGGGACGAGACGACCGTGCGGGACCTGCTGGTGTCCGTGGCCCAGCCGAGGATCAGGGACGCCGCGAAGGCCGTCGACGCCGCCGAGCACGGGATCATGACCGTGGACGACGAGGCGGCCCAGCTGACCTACGCGCAGGCCCTCTCCGACTGGGCCGAGGTGCGCGGCTACGAGGCCGAGACCCTGTGGGACATCTGCACCATGGCCGCGCTCGGCGTGCCGTACGAGAAGGCGCAGTGGCGGCAGGTGCGGACGCTCTCCGGCGGTGAGCAGAAGCGGCTCGTGCTGGAGGCGCTGCTGCGGGGCACCGAGCAGGTGCTCCTCCTCGACGAGCCCGACAACTACCTCGACGTGCCCGGCAAGCGGTGGCTGGAGGAGCGGCTGAAGGAGACCCGCAAGACCGTGCTCTTCGTCTCCCACGACCGGGAACTGCTCTCCCGCGCCGCCGAGAAGATCGTCAGCGTGGAGCCGGGCCCGGCGGGCGCGGACGCCTGGGTGCACGGCGGCGGGTTCGCCACCTACCACGAGGCGCGGACGCAGCGCTTCGAGCGCTTCGAGGAACTGCGCCGGCGCTGGGACGAGAAGCACGAGCAGCTGAAGAAGCTCGTCCTGAACCTCCGGCAGGCGGCCGAGAACAGCCCCGCGCTGGCCTCCCGCTACTCGGCCGCCCAGACCCGGCTGCGCAAGTTCGAGGAGGCCGGGCCGCCGCCCGAGCCGCCGCGCGAGCAGGACATCACCATGCGGCTCAAGGGCGGCCGTACCGGCGTCAGGGCCGTCACCTGCAAGGCCCTTGAGCTGACCGGCCTGATGAAACCCTTCGACCTGGAGGTCTTCTACGGCGAACGGGTCGCCGTCCTCGGCTCCAACGGCTCGGGCAAGTCCCACTTCCTGCGGCTGCTCGCCGGAGACCACGTTGCCCACACGGGCGAGTGGAAGCTCGGCGCCAGGGTCCTGCCGGGGCACTTCGCGCAGACGCACGCCCACCCGGAGCTGGAGGGGCGCCCGCTGCTCGACATCCTGTGGAAGGAGCACGCGCAGGACCGGGGAGCCGCCATGTCCCGGCTGCGCCGCTACGAGCTGACCAAGCAGGCCGAGCAGCCGTTCGACCGGCTCTCCGGGGGCCAGCAGGCCCGCTTCCAGATCCTGCTGCTGGAGTTGCAGGGCGTGACCGCCCTGCTCCTCGACGAGCCCACCGACAACCTCGACCTGGAGTCGGCGGAGGCCCTTCAGGAGGGGCTGGAGGCCTTCGAGGGGACGGTCCTCGCTGTCACCCACGACCGCTGGTTCGCTCGCTCGTTCGATCGCTATCTGGTCTTCGGCTCCGACGGCCGGGTACGGGAGACCCCGGAGCCGGTCTGGGACGAGCGCCGTGTGGAGCGCGCCCGCTAGCCGGCCGCCGCCCCCGGGTCCTCACAGGGGCCCGGGGCCCCGGATGTTCGTACAGTGGAGGGAGGACCACGACGATCGGGGTACCACCATGACCGGAGTGCACCCGGACCAGCTGGACGATCAGCAGTTGATGAAGGAGCTGGAGTCGATCCACCGCACACGGCACGACACCCTGCTGCACGGATCGACGGAGGCGCTGCGCACCCACAACGAGCGGATGGCGCTGCTGGAGGGCGAGTATCTGCGCCGCCATCCGCGCCGGCCGGTCGTCCCGGGCCGCACCCGGGACGGCGCCCGGGAGCGAGGGCCGGCATGACATCAGGTGGGACACCGCGGTCACGGCAGTCACGGGTGAGCACGCTGCTCACCCGGCACGCCGAGGCCCAGGACCTCTTCGGCGCGCGGGTCCACGCCGTCCGCGACGACCGGTGGGACGCCGGTACCCCGTGCGCCGAGTGGTCGGTGCGTGACCTCGTCAACCATCTCGTGTCCGAGCAGTTGTGGGTGCCGTCGCTGGTACGGGACGGCTGCATGATCGAGGAGGTCGGCGACACGTTCGAGGGGGATCTGCTGGGGCCGGACCCCGCGGCCTCCTGGGACACCGCCGCGCACTCCGCGCGCGAGGCGTTCGGGGCGCCCGGGGCGCTCGACCGGACGGTTCATCTGTCGTACGGGGACACTCCGGCGACGGCGTACTGCGCGCAGATGGTCGCCGATCTCGTGGTGCACGCGTGGGATCTCTCGCGGGCGATCGGGTACGAGGAGCGGTTGCCGGAGGAACTGGTGTCGTTCGCGGCGGAGGAGATCGCGCCGTACGCGGGGGAGCTGGAGAAGAGCGGGTTGTTCGGGGCGGCGGTGGAGCCGCCGGTGGGGGCCGACGCCCAGACCCGGTTGTTGTGCCTGCTGGGGCGGAGGCCCTAGAGCCGGTTCGAGCTCGGGGCCCCAGCCCTTCTTGTCGCCGTCAGCAGTGTGTCGGTGGGCGGTCCCAGTGGCGGTGGGCGGCTGTCGCCGCGACGAACTCCCTGGTGAAGTCCTCGCTCGCGGTGCCCTGGGCCGTGTCCGTGACCACACCCCGGTCGGCGACCACGTGGTGGAACTCGGAGGAGAGACGGACCCCCTCGGGCCGCAGCGCGGCGAGGATGCCGACGCCGGAGCCGAGGGCGCCGATCGGCTTGCCGTGACGGTAGGCGTCGCGGACGAAGCGCATGGCGTCGGGGTCGGTGGCCGGGGACGGCGTGGCGACGGGACCGCCGGGGAGCAGGACCGCGTCGTACAGCACGGAAGCGACCGTCGGCAGGGCCCGGTCCACGGTGTACTCCGCGCCGTCCGCCCCGCGTACCGTGCCGTCCCGCGCCGCCAGCGCCTCGACGATCGCGCCCTCGGCCGCCAGGGCCTCCCGCACGCTCGTCACCTGCTCGGCGTCCACCCCGTCGGCCACCAGCACGGCGATCTGCCGGGTACGGATCGAACCGGGGCCGCGCTGCGACTCCAGGCTGAGGGCGGGGGAGGTGAGCTTGTACGCCACCGGCTCGGCGTCCGACGGGACGGGCACCCCGATGCCCTTCGCCACCTCGGCCGCCAACTCCGGGTCCACCTTGGCCAGTTCACCGACCGTACGGGCGCGGACGGTGAGCGCGCCGACCTTGCCGAGTTCGAAGCGGAAGGCGGCCACGATGTGCTCCCGCTCCCACGGGGCCATGCTGTTCCAGAACATGGCGGGCTGGCTGTGGTGGTCCTTGAAACTCTCGCTGCGGCGGCGGATCTTGGCGCCGTCGACGCGCTCGGCGAGATGGGTGTAGGCGTGCGGGTCGACGCCCGCGTGGGCCGGGCAGCCGCCGCCGAGGGAGTTCGGGGAGTAGTTCGTGCCGCCGTGGATCGCCGACTGGTGAGAGCCGTCGCGCTGGTTGGTGCGCACCGGGGCGACCGGGCGGTTCACCGGCAGCTGACTGAAGTTGGGGCCGCCCAGGCGGATCAACTGGGTGTCCAGATAGGAGAAGTTGCGGGCCTGGAGCAGCGGATCGTTGGTGAAGTCGATGCCGGGGACGACGTTCGCGGTGTGGAAGGCGACCTGTTCCGTCTCGGCGAAGAAGTTCTCCGGGTTGCGGTCCAGCACCATGCGGCCGATCGGCCGTACCGGCACCTGCTCCTCGGGGATGACCTTGGTGGCGTCGAGCAGATCGAAGTCGAAGGCGAACTCGTCCTCCTCCGGCACCAGTTGGACGCCCAGCTCCCATTCCGGGTACTCGCCGGCCTCGATCGCGTCCCACAGGTCCCGGCGGTTGAAGTCCGGGTCCCGGCCCTGGCACTCCTGCGCCTCGTCCCACACCAGCGAGTGTGTGCCCAGCTTCGGTTTCCAGTGGAACTTCACGAACGTGCCCCGCCCGTCGGCGGTCACGAACCGGAAGGTGTGCACCCCGAAGCCCTGCATCATGCGGTAGCTGCGCGGGATCGCCCGGTCCGACATCAGCCACATGATCGCGTGCAGGGTCTCCGGCTGCAGCGACACGAAGTCCCAGAGCGTGTCGTGCGCGGATGCGCCGGTCGGGATGTCGTTGTGCGGCTCCGGCTTCACCGCGTGCACGAAGTCGGGGAACTTGATGCCGTCCTGGATGAAGAAGACCGGGAAGTTGTTCCCGACCAGATCGTAATTGCCGTCCGACGTATAGAACTTGGTGGCGAAGCCGCGTACGTCCCGCACGGTGTCCGCCGAGCCGCGCGGCCCCTGCACGGTGGAGAACCGCACGAAGACCGGGGTGCGGACCGAGGGGTCCTGGAGGAACGCGGCACGGGTGAACTCCGCGCAGGATTCGTACGGTTCGAAGTACCCGTACGCGCCCGCGCCCCGAGCGTGGACCACACGCTCCGGGATCCGCTCATGGTCGAAATGGGTGAGTTTCTCCCGGAAGTGGAAGTCCTCCATCAGCGTCGGCCCGCGCTCACCGGCGGCCAGGGAGTCGTCGGTGTGGTCGACGGCCACGCCCTGGTCGGTGGTGAGGGGGCCCGAGACCGGGTCGGCCGGGTGGGCGGCCTCGCGCTGCTCCCGCTTGCGGTCCATGGGGTCGAAGGGGGCGCTCATCGGGCGGCCTCCCGCTCCTGGGCCGACCCGGTGGACCCGGCGGACTCGGCGAACACCTGGAGGAACGCCTCGCAGAACGCCTTGAGGTCGTCCGGCTTACGGCTGGTGACCAGCTTGCCCGGGCCGTGGTCACAGATCCGGACCTGTTCGTCGACCCAGGTGCCGCCCGCGTTGCCGATGTCGGTGCGCAGGCTCGGCCACGAGGTCAGGACCCGGCCGCGGACCACGTCCGCCTCGACCAGCGTCCACGGCGCGTGACAGATCGCGGCGACCGGACGGCCCCGTTCGGCGAACTCCCGGACGAACGACACGGCCCGCTCGTCCATGCGCAGGAGGTCCGGGTTGGCCACCCCGCCGGGCAGGACCAGCGCGTCGAACGACCCGGCCGGTGCCTCGCCCACCACGGCGTCCACGGGGAACGTGTCCGCCTTGTCGAGATGGTGGAAGGCCTGGATCCGGCCGGCCTCCGTCGACACCAGCACGGGTTGGTGGCCGGCGTTCTCCGCCGCCTGCCAGGGCTCGGTCAGCTCGATCTGTTCGACACCCTCGGGTGCGGTCAGGAATGCGATACGCATCGGTGCTCAGTCCCTTCGTCGCTCATGTCAGGTGTCCGGTGCCGCCCGGCCGCCGTGGGCGAGTGCCGAGTCCGGGTCCGGGGTGCGGACGGCCGGGACCCGCATCGGCTGCGGCGCCCCGACCGCGGGGGCACGCCCACGACGGCGTGACCCTGCCCGCAGTACCCGGGAGCCGGAGGCCTATGTGTCGCCGTCGCCGTCGCCGTCGCCGTCGCCGTCTCCGACGACCGCCTCCGCGAGCTGGTGGACCGAGTCGTAGCGGGCCTCGCGCGGCAGCCGCTCCAGGGGCTCCACCAGCGCGTCCGGGGCGTGCCGCCCCCGCAGGACCCGGATCAGTTCGGCCGGGCCCGCCGGGAACGACGTACGGCCCAGGACGCGGGCCAGCTCCAGCCGCAGGGCCTCCACCCGGGCGGGGTCCCGGCTCGGTGTCACCGGCCCGTACGCGACCTCCGGGTCGTCCTCGGCGTACGGCTCCGGGTCGTGCCACTCCTCCGTCCGGGTGGGATGCCCGGAACGGAGCAGGCCTTGCAGTTCGTGCTTCATCTCGTCGTCGCGGTGGGCGCTCAGCCGGTCGCTGCCTCGCTGCATGACTCCCCTCCAGATGGGTTTTCGTGGCCCCCGCGTACCCGAACACCCGACGCCGACACAGGCACCTGGCGACGGGAACGCACCCACGCGGCCCGCCCGCCTGCTTCCCGCCCGCCTACTTCCCGCCCCTGCCCTTCTCACCGCCGTTCTTCTCACGGCCGTGCTTCTCGCGGTTGCCCGGCAGGAACTCCTGCAGCTTCGCCTTCAGCCCCTGTTTGACCATCGAGCCCCGGTCGGCGTCGCCCTTGAGGATCGAGGCGGCCGTGGCCTCCATCTGCTCCCAGGTGGCGTGCGGCGGGATCGGCGGCACGGCAGGGTCGGTGAGGAACTCCACGACCGCCGGACCGTCCGCGGCGAGGGCCGCCCGCCAGCCCGCCTCGACGTCCTCCGGCTTCTCCACCCGGATGCCGGTCAGCCCCAGGGAACGGGCGAACGCGGCGTACTGGACGTCCGGCAGCTCCTGCGAGGGCAGGAAGGACGGCTCGCCGCCCATCGCCCGCAGCTCCCAGGTCACCTGGTTCAGGTCGTGGTTGTTCCAGACGGCCACGACCAGCCGCGGATCCTCCCAGCGGTCTCGGTACTTGGCCGCCGTGATCAGCTCCGCCATGCCGTTCATCTGCATCGCCCCGTCCCCGACCAGGGCGATCGCCGGACGGTCCGGATGCGCGAACTTCGCGCCGATCGCGTACGGCACCCCGCAGCCCATCGTCGCCAGCGTGCCCGACAGCGAGCCGCGCATGGTGCCCCGCACGGTGAGGTGCCGGGCGTACCAGTTCGCCGCCGAACCGGAGTCCGAGGAGATGATCGCGTCGTCCGGCACCAGCGAGTCCAGGACGTGCGCCACGTACTCCGGATTGATCGGGTCGGCCGACAGCTCCGCCCGGCGCGCGGTCACCTCGCGCCAGCGCGCCACGCCCGCGCACACCTCGTCGAACCACTCACGGCCCCGGTCCGGTCCGATCAGCGGGATCAGCCGCTCCAGCGTCGCCTTCGCGTCCCCGATCAGATTCACCTCGTACGGGTAGCGCATCCCGACCATGTGCGGATCGATGTCGATCTGCACGGCCCGCGCCTTGCCGAAGTCCGGCAGGAACTGCGAGTACGGGAAGGACGAGCCGATGGTCAGCAGCGTGTCGCAGTCGCGCATCAGCTCGTACGAGGGGCGGGTGCCCAGCAGCCCGATCGAGCCGGTGACGTACGGCAGTTCGTCGCTCAGCGCGTCCTTGCCGAGGAGGGCCTTGGCGACGCCCGCGCCCAGCAGTTCGGCGATGCGGGCCACCTCGGTGCGGGCCCCGGCGGCGCCCTGCCCGACGAGGATCGCGACCTTGTCCCCGGCGTTCAGGATCTCGGCCGCCCGCTCGACCGACTCGGCGGAGGGGACCGTGGTCCAGTCGCCGTGGTCCAGACTGGAGGGCACCATCTTGAACTCGTGGGTCGGCGCCGAGTACTCCAGCTCCTGTACGTCGCCGGGGACGATCACGGCCGTCGGCGCCCGGCGGGCGTACGCGGTGCGGATCGCCCGGTCGAGGACGTTCGGCAGCTGCTCGGGCACGGTCACCGTCTCGACGAAGTCCGAGGCCACGTCCTTGAAGAGCGTATGCAGGTCGACCTCCTGCTGATACGAGCCCCCCATCGCGCTGCGGTGCGTCTGGCCCACGATCGCGAGCACCGGCACATGGTCCAGCTTGGCGTCGTACAGGCCGTTGAGCAGATGGATCGCGCCGGGGCCCGAGGTCGCCGCGCACACGCCGAGCCGGCCGGAGAACTTCGCGTAGCCGACCGCCTGGAACGCGGACATCTCCTCGTGCCGCGACTGGATGAACCGCGGCCGGTCCTCGGCCCGGCCCCAGGCCGCGAGCAGCCCGTTGATGCCGTCCCCCGGATACCCGAATACCTGTTCGACTTCCCAGTCGCGGAGCCTCCGCAAGATGTGGTCGGCGACGGTGGTGCCCATACTGGACCTCCCGGGGTGTGGTCTCCCGAGCGAGTCACCCGCGGGCGGAACGAGAAACCCCGAATGTGTTTGCCGTGCATGATCCGGGGCAGGCGCATCAACAGTGCTTCGGACAGGAGGCACGTCCGTGGAAGTGGCGATTTCCAGATCTCCGTCACGGGTGTGTCCATTCCTGTTCACGCCCGCGCCCCCACGGTGACCGTCCATCCCAGAGGCACCATCCAGGGAGTTGCGACGCATCATGCGTACCCAGGCGAAGCACCATCCGCACGACGACGCCCCCGACACCGCCGAAGCCTTCCGCAGGCTGGCCGAGCTCCCCCCGGGCCAGCAGCGGGACACCCTGCGTGACCAGATCATCGAGGCGTGGCTCCCCATGGCCGAACGGCTCGCGGGCCGGTTCCGCAACCGCGGCGAGAGCTACGACGACCTCCGCCAGGTGGCCTCCCTCGGCCTCGTCAAGGCGGTCGACCGCTACGACCCCGAGCTGGGCAACGCCTTCGAGAGCTATGCCGTCCCCACCGTCACCGGTGAGATCAAGCGGCACTTCCGGGATCACATGTGGACCCTGCACGTGCCCCGCCGGGTCCAGGACCTGCGCAATCGTGTGCGGTTCGCCAGTCAGGACCTGTCCCAGACGATCTCGGGGCGACGGCCGACCGTCGCGGAGATCGCGAAGCACGCGAACATGAGCGAGGAGGACGTCCAGGTCGGGCTGGAGGCCCTGGAGAGCTTCACGGCGCTGTCGCTGGACGCGGAGCTGCCGGGGAGCGAGGACGGGTACTCGCTGAGCGACGCGCTGGGGTCCGCGGACCCGGCGCTCGACACGGTCGTGGACCGGGAGGCGGTCAAGCCCCGGCTGGCCGCGCTGCCGGAGCGGGAGCGGGCGATCCTGTACATGCGGTTCTTCGGGGACATGACACAGAGCCGGATCGCGGAGCAGCTGGGGATCTCGCAGATGCATGTGTCGCGGTTGATCAGCCGGTGCTGTGACCGGCTGCGGGACCAGGTGATGAAGGACGCGGTGTAGCTCCGCCGGTTCTGGGGGGCGCCGTGGAGGTGTCGGGTTCGTTGTCGGGTACGGGTTCGGTGGGGCTTCTCGCGCAGTTCCCCGCGCCCCTACGGGGCCCGGGGCCCCGCGCCCCTCAGCGGGGCCGGGGGCCCATGGCCAGGCCGATGTGGCGGGACATCGTGTCCATGGCCCGGGCCTCGGCCATCGAGAAGGCCGGGCGGGGGCCCGAGCGGAAGAGGGTCAGGACGGCCTCGACGGTGCCGGCCGGGGAGGGGAGGGCGACGGTCAGCAGGGAGGTGACGTCCGCTCTGACGAGGACCGGGGCGCCGGTCCGGTCGTGGCCGAAGGCGGCGGGGTCGGGCGGGCGGACCTGGAGGGTGGGGGAACCGGTACGGGCGGTGTCCGTGACGAGGGGGCAGGTGGCGGGATCCTGGGGCATCAGGAGCTTCGCCTCGCCCTCCGAGGGCGCCAGGACCGTGGTCCGGGTGAGGCCGGGGCCCGCCGTGTCGGCGATGACCCAGTCGGCGAAACGGCCGTGCAGGACATGGGCCGCCCGGTCGAGGGCCGCGCCGGCGGGGGCGGTGAGCAGCGCCGTCGTCATGGCGTCGACGAGGTCCATCAGGGCCGCGTGCCCGGTGGTCTCGGTGAGGTCGGGCAGCGGGCGCGGGGGCTCGACGGCGGGCATACGGTGCCCCGCGGGCTGTAGGGCGACCAGCACGGTGGCGCGCGGCTCGTCACCGGGACGCAGCGCGGTCAGCGTGGCCCGTACCGGGAGCGAGGGGCGCTGCTGGAGGTGGACGGTGAGGCTGCGGTCGCCCTCGCCGCGGGCCACGGCCGCCGCCTGGGAACGGAACGCGCCCCGGTCGAAATGAGCGAGGAACCCGCTCAGCGGACGGCCCGTCGCAGAGCCGGACCGTACGCCGGTCAAGGCGGTCGCCGCCTGGTTGAGGCGCCGCACCACGGTCTCCCGGTCCACCAGCAGCACGGGCAGCGGCAGGCTCTGGAAGACGGCCTTCAGCACCTGGTGTTCCTGCGCGGCGACCGGGGCGCCGCCGGCCGGGCCCGACGTGGTCAGCCGCTCGTACCCGGGCCACAACCGGTCGGCGACATGGTCGAGTTCGAAGATCGCCGCGTCCAGGACCGTCGGCAGGTCGTCGGCCGGTACCGAGCGGGCCGCCTTCAACTCCGCGACCCGGCGCACGAAATCCGCGAGTTCCTCACCGAATTCGTCCGTCTGCGTCATGCGACGAACGTAATGCCTGGGAGGTGTGGACGGGGCCACGGCGGGAGCGAAAGCCGGAGACTCGTTTTCCACGCAGGTGAGCGGGAAGGCGACTGGGAGAGGAGGCGTGCTTCATGCCGGAAAGCGAGCAACTCGGCCGCGTGGGACGGGAGTCGGCGGAATCCGCGCATCCGGGCAGAAGGCTCTCCGAACTCGTCGAACAGGCCGCCCGCTGCACCAGCGACTGCTGCGGCGCCAGCGGCATGGTGACCGACAGCGGCACCGAGCGGCCCGCCGCCGTCACCCACCCCGACCTCGCCGGACTCGTCGCGGTCCAACTGCGCTCGGGCGACGGACCGATCCCGTCCGCGCTGGAACGCGGTGAGCCGGTCGACTCCGCCGATCTGCTGCGGGAGGAACGCTGGCCTGCGTACCGGGCCATGGCTCTCGACGCGGGCGTACGGTCCAGTGTCACGCTGCCCTTCCGGCGGGCCGGCCTCACCGTGACCCTCAGCCTCTACAGCTTCCGCCCCCACACCCTGGAGGACGCCCCGCACGGCCCCGCGCGCGCCCTCGGGGACCTCGCCGCGACCTGTATCGTCCGCGACCGCTCCTACCGGGCCGCGCTCACCGAACTCGACCAGCTCGGCGCCGCCCTGCGCACCCGCCCGGTCGTCGACCAGGCCTGCGGCATGGTCATGCATGTCCTCGGCTGCGACGCGGAGACCGCGTTCACCGTCCTGCGCCGCATCTCCCAGGGCACCAACCGCAAACTGTCGGACGTCGCGTCGGCGGTGGTGGAGAAGAGGGGCAGGGGCCTGGAGAGGGAACTGGTCTCGCTCTCCAGCTGAGCGCTCCGGCCCGTTCCGGCGGCGCTCCGCTGTCCGTTCAGGGGCGCGCGGGCGCGCGGGGCGAGGTCACCCGGTCGGCCCTCCGCGTCCCGCAAATGGTGCCCGGCCGCGCGCGCCCCGCCGCCCCCGGCGCTCTGATGGACGCGGGGCACGACGGTCGTGCCCCACCCGCCGGAGCCGCCCGAAGGAGCCCCGCCCATGCCCCCGCCCCCGCGTCCGTCCGTGCGCCGCAGAGCCCCTGTCCTGCCCGCGGCCCTGTCCGCCGCCGCCCTGATCGGCACCGTCCTGGGCACCGCCGCGCCCGCGTACGCGGACCCCGCGGCCGAGGTCACCCCGTACTCCGTCGCGCCGGGCGGCACCCTCACGTTCTCCGTCTCCTGCGACCCGACCGGCGGCCCCGCCCCCGAGACGATCGACGCCAGCTCACAGGCCTTCGAACAGGGCACCGTCACCCTGCAGCGCCTCCCCGGCGACGGAGACTCCGCGGCCGGCCCCTCCTACCAGGGCACCGCCAAGATCGCGCCCGCCGCGGACTTCGAGACCGGCGCCGCGGCGGCGGACTCCGCCACCGAGTGGGGCGTGGACGGCGTCTGCCCCGCGGCCCCCGGCGTGGAGGGCAGACAGTGGAGCGCCGCCTTCGGCGTGGCCGTCGGCGGCGACGACCCGTACCGCTCCACCCACCAGCCGACCCACCAGCCGACGCATCAACCGCCCCATCAGCCGACGCACGAACCCACCGACCATTCCACGCATCCCCCCGCCCCGGTCCAGCGCGGGGTCCACGCGGGCGGCGGCGGGGCCTTCACCGACTCCGTCCCGGCCATGGTCGCCGGCGGCCTCCTCGTCGCGGGCGCGCTCGGCGCGGCCGTCCACCGACTGCGCCGCCGGGACCGGGGGACGCTGTGACCGGCACGACCCGCACCGGGACCCATGGGGCGCGTGAGGCTGGGTACTGACAGGCCGAAGGCGCGTAGGACGGTGTGCGCACACGACAGCGTGGAGGCGGAGATGGCGCGGACGGATCCGGAAGGGCACGGTCCGGTCCGTTACGGCCCGCCCCTCCCCGCCCAGGGACTGCCCGTCCTGCCCGAACTCGCCGCGGTGCTCTCCGCCGCCGCGGGCCGGCCCCACCCCGTACCGCCCGGTGGCGACCCCGCCCTCCTGGACGCCGCCTGCGGCTACTGGGACCGGCGCGGACTGGCCACCACACGGGACAGGGCCGTCGCCGCCCCCGGTGCCCCCGCCCTGCTCCTCGCACTGACCGCCGCGATCGGCGGCGACGTGTTGCTGCCCCGGCCGTGCGCCGCCTGGTGGGAGCCGCAGGCGCGGGCGCTCGGACGATCCGTGTTCCATGTCGCCACGCCCGCCGAGTGCGGGGGAGTGCCGGACCCGTACGCGCTGCTGGAGACCGTCCGCAGGATCCGGGCCGAGGGCGGCGACCCCCGGCTGCTCGTGCTGTGCGTCGCCGACGACCCGACCGCCACCGTCGCCCCGCCCGAACTGGTCCGCGAGGCCATGGAGGCGGCCCTCGGGGAGGGGCTCCACCTGGTCAGCGACGAGACCTGGCGCGACACCGTGCACGACCCGCACGCCACCGTGCTGCTCAGCCCGGCCGAGATGCTGCCCGACCGGGTCACCGTCGTCACCGACCTGGCCGGTGCCTTCCTGCCGACGGGCTGGCCCGCCGCCGTGGCCCGCTTCCCGGCCGGCGAGGACGGCACAGGTCTGCGCGACCGCGTCCTCGACGTGCTCACCGCGCTGGGCGCCCGGGTCGCCACCCCGGTCGCCGCGGCCGCCGCGTACGCCCTCGACGAGCCCGCCCCCGTCACCGAACGCCTCGCCGCCGCCGTACGCCTGCACGCGCGCCTCGCCGACGCCGCGCACCGGGCCGTGGTGGCCGCCGGGGCGCTCGCCCTGCCACCGGGCGCCGGACGGCATCTGTACGCCGACCTCGCCCCGCTGCGCCCGTCCCTCGTCGCGCACGGGGTCGCCGACGCGCAGGAGGCCGAGGACTTCCTCACCGGCCTGCTGGGGATGCCCGCGCCCGGCGGCCACCGGTTCGGGGACGACCTCGGGGCGTTGCGCGTCCGGCTGTCCACGGCGGCGTTCCTCGGCACCACCGACGCGGAGCGCGCGCAGGTCCTCGACGCGCGGAACCCGCTGGAACTCCCGCACGTGGAAAGCGCGTTGACCGCCTTCGGAGCGGCTTTCCAGGGCCTTCGATGATCCTTCGTGACGACGCTCGGCGACGGGAGCCTCCTCGATGACGCAGCAGTCCGAGTCGACCACCACCACGACCACGACCGCCACGACCACGACCACCGCCACGACGACCACCGGAGGTCCGGGGGCGTCCGGATCCTTCCTCGTCCCGCCCCTGGCCGAGCCCCGGCCGCTGGGGGAACGGCGGCGCTGGCCGCGCTCCTTCGCCGACCGGCTCACCACACCCCTGCCCGGCCTGAAGGCCATGGCCCGGTTCGCCCGCGAGGGCTCGGTCCGGCCCGGTGCCGAGGGGCTCGCCGACATCCCGCGACTGCCGTACGAGCCCGCCCCGTTGCCCCGGGTGGACACCCGGACCGTCGCCGTCTCCTGGGCGGGGCACGCGAGTTGGGTGGTGCGGATCGGCGGGCTCACCGTCCTCACCGACCCGGTCTGGTCGCGCCGGATCCTCGGCACACCCGCCCGGATCACCCCCGTCGGCATCGACTGGGAGGCACTGCCCCGCGTGGACGCGGTGGTCGTCTCGCACAACCACTACGACCACCTCGACGCCCCCACGCTGGCGAGACTCCCGCGCGACACCCCGGTGTTCGTCCCCGCCGGGCTGGGCCGCTGGTTCCGGCGGCGCCGGTTCCGCCGGGTCACCGAGCTGGACTGGTGGGAGGCGGCCGAACTGGACGGCGTCCGCTTCGACTTCGTACCGGCCCACCACTGGTCCAGGCGGACCCTCACCGACACCTGCCGCTCGCTGTGGGGCGGCTGGGTGCTCACGGACCCCGACGGCCGGCGCCTCTACTTCGCCGGCGACACCGGCTACGGCCACTGGTTCTCCCTCATCGGCCGCCGCTACCCCGGCATCGACCTGGCGCTGCTCCCGATCGGCGCCTACGACCCCCGCTGGTGGCTCGACGACGTCCACTGCGACCCGGAGGAGGCCGTCCGCGCCTTCCAGGACCTCGGCGCCCGCCGTATGGCCCCCATGCACTGGGCCACCTTCGTCCTGTCGGCGGAACCGGTCCTGGAACCCCTGACACGGGTGCGGACGGCGTGGACGGCGGCCGGCCTGCCCCGCGAGAACCTGTGGGACCTGCCGGTGGGCGGCTCCCGGGTGCTGGGATGACGGGCAGGGAAGCGGGTCCCGGGTGCCGGAACGGCGGGCAGGGGAGGGGGTCCTGGCGGGCAGGGGAGCGGGTCCTATCGGACGACCCGCCGCCACACGCTCGGCACCACACTGATCAGCAGCGTCAGCCCGACCGCCGCCAGCACCCCTTCCCAGGGCTCCGCGAACAACGACCCGCCCAGAATCCCGATCAGCTGATACGTCACGGCCCACGCGAGGCACGCCGGCAGATTCCCCCGCGCGAACCGCCGCAACGGCATCTTCGCCATCAGACAGGCCAGCATCACCGGAATCCGCCCGGCCGGCATCAGCCGGGACAGGACCAGCACGGTCACCCCGTGGTCCTCCAGCTTCGCCTGGGCCTGCGCGAGCCGGTCCTCCGGTGCCCGGCGGCGGATCGCCTCCAGCCAGCGCGAGCCGTTCCTGGAGCCCATTCCGCGCCGCCCCAGCCAGTACAGCGCGATGTCCCCGAGGAACGCGGCGACCGACGCCACCACGAACACCAGCAGCAGCGCGAACGGCGCCGCCTGATGGAACGCCACCACCGCCGCCGAACTGACCAGCGCCCCGGTCGGCACCACCGGCACCAGCGCCCCGATCAGCACCAGCAGGAACAGCGTCGGATAGCCGATCGCCTGCTGCGTCGACTGCTGCGGCAGGGGAGTGCCGCTCACGGCCGCGAGGAGGTTCACCGGGACACCTCTGGCCGTACGCTCTCCCCGTGCCCCAGCCGGTGCACGGCCACCTCGGGAGCGTGCGCGGCGGCGAGGCGTACGAACTCCTCGCCGGGGGCGTGGAATTCATGGGGGCGCACGGCGTCCATCCCGATCGGCCAGTACGTGCCGTAGTGCACGGGAACCGCGCTCCGGGGCGCGAGCAGCGCAAGCGCCTGGGCCGCGCGCCCCGCGTCCAGATGCCCCTCGCCGAGGTACGGCCCCCAGCCGCCGACCGGCAGCAGCGCCACGTCGACCGGTCCGACCTCCCGGGCCATGTCCGGGAACAGCCCGGTGTCCCCGGCGAAGTAGGTCCGCGCCTCCCCCTCGACGACGAAGCCGAGCGCGGGCGAACGGTGCGGCCCGACCGGCAGCCGCCGTCCGTCGTGCCGGGCGGGGACGGCACGTACGGCCAGGTCACCGACCCTGAGCTCGTCCCCGGCGGCCATCTCGGAGAGCCGTAGATGCGCCAGCCTGCGCAGCCCCGGGACCTGGCGCGCCGCGCCCTTCGGCACCACCAGCCGCGTCCCCGGGGCGAGCCGGGCCAGCGACGGGACATGCAGATGGTCGGCGTGCAGATGCGACACGAGCGCGACGTCCGCGACAGCCGCCTCCGGCGGGGGAGGCGCACCCCGGCGCCTTCGCAGATGTGCGAGCCGGCGCGCGAACAGGGGGTCGGTGAGCACCCTCGTCCCCGAGTCCTCCACGGTGCAGGTCGCATGACCCCACCAGGTGATCTCCACCGGCACTCCGTTCGCCTCCTTCGCGCTACTCCCCCGAGCCTACGGGCTGGAGTAGGGTCTGCGGCCTGGGCCTGTCCGGCGGATCATGCCGTGGACGGGGCCCGGACCCGGAGGGGGAGGGGGGACACCATGGGCGACAGGGGAAACGGGCGCGGGGCGGTGGTGCGGGTCGCGGCGATAGCGAGCCTGACACCGCTGGAGGAGCTGGAGGCGGATCCCTTCCTGGTCGACTCCCGCAGCCAGCACGCCATGTGCGCCGACTGGGCCGCCGAGCGCGGCTATGTGATCACCCGCGAACTGCTCGTACGCGGTCTGCGCCCCGACCACTGCGCCCTGTGGGTCGATGTCGACGCCGGTCTCGTCGACCTCTTCGTCGCCCCCAGCCACCGCGTCCTCGAACGCGCCCTCGCCTCCGTCGACGACTTCACCGCCGAGTGCGCGCGACGCGGCATCCGCGTCGAGACCGTCGGCCACGCCGAGCCCGCCTACGACGCCCAGATGAAGGCCCACGTCCACCGCCGCCTCTCCATGCCGACAGCGGGCTACGACGGCCGCTGAGCGTGGGCCGAAGGTGCCCCGCGGGGCCGGGTCGTGCCCCCGTGCCACCCCGGAACGCCACCCCGGCGCCCCCACCCCGTATGACAGTCTGAGCACAGGAAACGGGACGTAAGGGTGGCCGGACGTGGGCGGTGGTCGTTGGCGGAGCCTGGCGAGCGGAGTCTGGCGGATGCTCGCCGTGTGGGCGGTGTCCACCCTCACGATGCTCGTGCTCGCGGGCGCCCTGCCCGATTTCCGGCTGCAGTCCCGGTCCGGTGAGAGCGCCACCCAGATCGCGGTGACCGCGGCCTTCGGCGCCGGCGCCTTCGGTCTGCTCTCCTCGCTCGTGTGGCCGCTGCTGGTGCGCGCCCTGCTGCTGGTCCCGGCGCTCGTCCTAGGTCTGCTCGTCTTCTTCCTCAACGGCTCCCTGCTGCTGCTCGCCCTGCGCCTCAACCCCTCCGGGCAGGGCGCCGCCGCCCCCGAGACCGCCGTGGTGGTCGCCGCCGTGATGTCCGCCGTCGCCTCCGCCACCGGCGGCGCCCTCGCCGTACGGGACGACGACGCCTACCGCCGCCGGCTGTACCGGCTGGCCGACCGCCGCCGCAGGCACGCCGACGGGCGCCCGGGGCCCGCCGGTCCCGGCACGGTCTTCCTCCAGCTCGACGGGGTCGGCCACGACGTCCTGGAGGCGGCGACGGAGAAGGGCCTCATGCCGACCGTGGCCGCCTGGCTCGGCCGTTCGCCGGACGGCACCGCGCCCCCCGGGCCCGCCCCCCGGCCCAGCCACCGGCTCACCCCGTGGCGCACCGACTGGTCCAGCCAGACCGGCGCCAGCCAGCTCGGCATCCTGCACGGCACCAACCACGACGTGCCCGCCTTCCGCTGGTACGAGAAGGACACCCGGGAGGTGATGGTCTGCAACCGGCCCTCCAGCGCCGCCGAACTGCAGCGCCGGGCCATCGACCGCACCGGCGACGGCGGTCTGCTCACCGTCGACGGCGCCAGCCGCGGCAATCTCTTCAGCGGCGGCGCCGAGCAGCTCGCGCTGGTCCTGTCGATCGCGGCCCGCCGGGGCCGGCGGAACCGTTCCCGCGCCGGGTACTTCGCCTACTTCTCCGACCCGGCCAACGCCGTCCGTACCGCCATGTCCTTCGTCGCCGACGTCTGCCGCGAGATCGGCCAGTCCACCCGCGCCCGGGTCGCGCAGCAGCGGCCCCGCGTCAAGCGCGGCGGTCTCTACCCGTTCATCCGCGCCTTCGCGACCGTAGTCGAGCGCGATGTCGTGGTCTCCGCGGTGATCGGGGACATGTTCGCGGGCCGCGCCGCGATCTACGCGGACCTGGTGGCGTACGACGAGGTCGCCCACCACTCCGGCCCGCACAGCCGGGACGCGGCGAAGGTCCTCGAACGCCTCGACCGCTCCCTCGCGCTGATCGCCCAGGTCGCCGAACACGCCCCGCGCGCCTACCGGATCGTGCTCCTCTCCGACCACGGCCAGAGCCCCGGCGAGACCTTCCTGGGGCGCTACGGCCTCACCCTCGGCAATCTGGTCCGGGCCGGCTGCGGTCTGCCCGTGCCGCGCCGGGCCCGGCGCACCCACAGCGGTGCCGAGGCCCGCGCGGCGGTCCGGGCCGCGCTGCGCATCCCCGTCGAGGAGGGCGTCGAGGAGCACCGGCCGACGCGCCGCTCCGAGCCCATCGTCCTCGCCTCCGGCAACCTCGGCCTGGTCTCCTTCCCGGACACCTCCCACCGGCTGAGCCGCGAGGAGATCGACGCCCGCCACCCGGCCCTGCTCTCCACCCTCGCCAACCACCCCGGCATCGGCTTCGTCCTGGTCCGCAGCGAGGAGCACGGCGGCGTCGTCCTCGGCGCGCACGGCGCGGAGATCCCCGTCGACGAGCTGAGCGACGAACGCCCGGGCCCCCTCGCCGACTTCGGCCCCGGTGCCGCCGACGCCGTCCGCCGCACCCACGGCTTCCCGCACACCGCCGACATCATGGTCAACTCCTGGTACGACCCCGCCGAAGGCGAAGTCCTCGCCTTCGAGGAACAGATCGGCTCCCACGGCGGCCTCGGCGGCTGCCAGTCCCGCCCCTTCCTGATGTCGCCCCTGGCCCTCTCCGCCCCGGTGGAGGACGACGAGCCCCTGGTGGGCGCGGAACACATCCACCGGGTACTGCGACGCTGGCTCAGGGAATCGAACGGCCCCCAGGTACCCCTGGCCCACGGCAGCGCGCCCCAAAGGGGCGCGGGGAACGGCGCGACCAGCCACGACGAACCCGCACCCGCCAAGGAACAGAACCCGGCAGACGCATAGGCAGCCGCAGAGATGAGGCTCGCGGGCGCCGGAGTGTGATCGGATGGGGCACGGACCCCGGCAACGGGACCCCGGCAAGGGGCTCCTGGCAACGGGACCGCATCGTGACCCATCGAAAGGACTCATCGTGGCCACCACGCGCACCGCACACACCGTCTGGGAAGGCGAGCTGCTCAAGGGCACCGGCACCGTCACCTTCGACTCCTCCGGCATCGGTTCGCAGCCGGTGTCGTGGCCGTCGCGCGCGGAGCAGGCGAACGGCAAGACCAGCCCCGAGGAGCTGATCGCGGCCGCCCACTCCAGCTGCTTCTCCATGGCGCTCTCGCACGGCCTCACCGGCGCGGGCACCCCGCCCACCCGTCTGGAGACGAAGGCCGACGTGACCTTCCAGCCCGGCGAGGGCATCACCGGCATCCACCTCTCCGTGCGCGGCGAGGTCCCCGGTCTGGACGAGGCCGCCTTCCAGGAGGCGGCCGAGGGCGCAAAGAAGAACTGCCCGGTCAGCCAGGCCCTGACCGGCACGACGATCACGCTGACTGCCGAACTGGTCTGACGGTCTGCTTCGCGCGCCCCGTCGCCGCCCCATTGACAAGGACCCACTCAAGTTTTGTGCTGGTGGTGGGGATATGTGGCGGAACCTTGCGGATCCTTGCGGATCTCGCTGGAAGGGGACGGCGATGGGGCGAGCGGTCGGGGTCGATCTCGGTACGACGAACTCGGTGGTGGCCGTGCTGGAGGGCGGCGAACCGACGGTCGTCGTCAACGCGGAGGGGCAGCGGACCACACCGTCGGTGGTGGCGTTCGCCAAGAACGGCGAGGTACTGGTCGGCGAGGTCGCCAAGCGGCAGGCTGTGACGAACGTGGAGCGCACCGCGCGCTCCGTCAAACGCCATATGGGCGACGGGGGTTGGCGGTTCCCCGAGCAGGACTCCGCACCGGGTGCGGCGCGCGGCTCGGTGGACGGCACCCGCTACCGGGCCCAGGAACTCTCCGCGCGCGTCCTGCAGAAACTGAAGCGGGACGCCGAGTCGTATCTCGGGGAGGATGTCACCGACGCCGTCATCACCGTGCCCGCGTACTTCGACGACGCGCAGCGGCAGGCGACCAAGGAGGCCGGCGAGATCGCGGGCCTGAACGTGCTCCGCATCATCAACGAGCCCACGGCCGCGGCCCTCGCGTACGGTCTGGACCGGGGCGAGGAGCAGACCGTCCTCGTCTTCGACCTCGGCGGCGGCACCTTCGACGTCTCCCTGCTGGAGATCGGTGACGGCGTCATCGAGGTGAAGGCCACCAACGGCGACACCCGCCTCGGGGGCGACGACTGGGACCAGCGGGTCGTGGAGCACCTCGTCAAGAGCTTCAAAGGGAAGTACGGCGTCGACCTCGGCAACGACAAGATGGCGCTGCAACGGCTGCGCGAGGGCGCGGAGAAGGCGAAGATCGAGCTGTCCAGCTCCTCCGAGACCTCCGTCAACCTCCCCTACATCACCGCCTCCTCC
Source organism: Streptomyces griseiscabiei (assembly GCF_020010925.1). Taxonomy (NCBI): domain Bacteria; kingdom Bacillati; phylum Actinomycetota; class Actinomycetes; order Kitasatosporales; family Streptomycetaceae; genus Streptomyces; species Streptomyces griseiscabiei. The sequence continues at coordinate 1,892,645 of NZ_JAGJBZ010000002.1, forward strand.
GAGGGCCCGCTCCATCTGGAGGAGAAACTGACGCGCGCTCAGTTCCAGGAGCTGACCGCCGACTTGCTGGACCGCTGCCGGGCGCCGTTCCACCAGGCCGTCAAGGACGCGAAGGTGAAGCTCGCCGCGATCGACCGGGTCGTCCTCGTCGGCGGGTCGACGCGGATGCCCGCCGTGACCGATCTGGTGCGCGAACTCACCGGCAAGGACCCGCACAAGGGCGTGAACCCCGACGAGGTGGTGGCGGTGGGCGCCGCGCTCCAGGCGGGTGTCATCCGCGGCGATGTGAAGGACGTGCTCCTGCTGGACGTCACCCCGCTGTCCCTGGGCATCGAGACCAAGGGCGGCATCATGACGAAGCTCATCGAGCGCAACACGACGATCCCCACGCGCCGTTCGGAGATCTTCACGACGGCCGCCGACAACCAGCCCTCGGTCGGCATCCAGGTCTACCAGGGGGAACGGGAGATCGCCGCGTACAACAAGAAGCTGGGCGTCTTCGACCTCACGGGTCTGCCGCCGGCCCCGCGCGGGGTGCCGCAGATCGAGGTGGCCTTCGACATCGACGCGAACGGGATCATGCATGTCTCGGCGAAGGACCTCGCCACCGGCCGCGAACAGAAGATGACCGTGACGGGTGGCTCCGCGCTGCCCAAGGACGACATCGACCGGATGATGCGCGAGGCCGAGCGGTACGCCGACGACGACCGCCGGCGCCGGGAGGCCGCCGAGACCCGCAACCACGCCGAGCAACTCGTGTACCAGACCGAGAAGTTCCTCCGGGAGAACGAGGAACGGGTGCCGGCCGACAGCCGCGCCGAGGTGGAGGCCGCGGCGGCGGAGGTGAAACGCCTCCTGGGCAGCCCCGAGGACATCGCCCCCCTCCGCTCCGCCACCGACCACCTCTCCCTCGTCAGCCAGCGCATGGGCCAGGCCATGTACGCGGCAGCGGCGGCGGCCTCCGGCGGCCCGGCGGACCCGCCACCGCCCGGCCCCGCCGAGGACGGCACCGAGGACGGCACCGAGGACGACACCGTGGTCGACGCGGAGATCGTGGACGAGGAGAAGGGGGAGAAAGGCGCCGAGGGGGAGAAGGGGGCGAGGGGAGGGGCGGCGTAGGCCCCGCGCGGGTGACGGCGCGGGCGGGGTGAGCGGCGCGGCTCAGTATCTGTCGCGGTACCGCTTCAGGATCTCCCGCGTCGCCTCGGCGGACGCCGCGTGCGCGGCCATGTGGTCGAGGACTTCGAGGTGGAGGGCCACCTCGGTGCGGGAGTCGAGGTAGAGGGCGCCGGTGAGGTACTCCGTGTAGACCATGTCGGGGAGTTCGGGTTCGGCGAAGCGGAAGAGGGAGAACGGGGCGTAGGTGCCCGGGTGGGGCCCGCTGGCGAACTCGCAGACCTGGAGGATCACATGGTCCTTCTCGGTGATCTCCAGCAGCCTGTCGATCTGGTCGCGCATGACCTGGGAGCGGATGCTCACCGGCCGCATGAGGGCTGTCTCGTCCATGATCACCCAGAGGTGCGGCGGCCTCTCCTGGGTGAGGAGTTTCTGTCTCGCCATCCGCAACGACACATGGCGTTCGATGGTCTCGGATCCGGTCTGGCCGACCGTCCCGGCCTCCATCACCGCCCGCGCGTACTCCTCGGTCTGCAGCATCCCCGGCACGAAGTGCGGCTCGTACTGCCGGATCAGATGGGCCGCGCCCTCCAGGCTGACGTAGACGCTGAACCAGTCGGGCAGCACATCGTGGAACCGCTGCCACCAGCCCGGCTTGTTCGCCTCCTCGGCCAGCCTCACGAAGGCGACGACCTCGGGCTCGGTGACGCCGTACGTCGTCAGCAGGACCTGTACGTACGGGATCTTCAGCGCGACATCGGCGGTCTCCATGCGCCGTACGGTCGCCGGGGCGACCCGTAGGACGCGTGCCGCCTCCTCGCGTCTGAGCCCGGCGGCCTCCCGCAGTTCCTGGAGCCGTCTTCCGAGCACCACCTGGCCCACGGTGGGCGCGGCCCGCCGCTCACTCACGCCACGCCTCCCCACGCGCCGAGATACCTCACCAGTCTGTCATGCCCCGGTGGACATCTCACAGGGCCGACCGGAACGCGGCCCCCGCGCCCGCTCCCCGGTCACGACGACCCCACACGGTACGGGGCGCCATGACCTCGGAGGTAATCGACCGCGGTACGCCCCGAGGGGCAGGGTGGGATCACCGATTCCGACAAACACCTCGACGGAGGGTGAGATTCCTCATGTCCGTGCCCGCCATGCCCGCTGCCCGGCTCGCCGTACTCGCCCGCACCACCGACGCCCGGACCATGCTGCGCCGCTTCCTGGCCGCCGACGCCGCCGTGACCGGTGCGAACGGGCTCGCCTACCTTCTCGCGGCGGGTCCCCTCGGCCGCCTCCTCGGGGTCGGCTCCGGACTGCTCCTCGCCCTCGGCGCGTTCCTCACCGTGTACGCGGCGGCCGTCGCCCTGCTGGCCTCGCGCGCGCGTCCGCCGGTGACGCCCGTCCGCGCCGCGATCGAGGCCAACCTCGCCTGGGCGGTCCTCAGCCTCCTCGCCCTGCTTCTGTGGCTGGCCCCGAGCACGGCGGGCGCGGTGTGGACGCTGCTCCAGGCGGTCACCGTGGCCGGGTTCGCGGCGGTCCAGTACGTCGCCCTCGGCGCGACCGGTGACCGTCCCAGGCGCTGACCAGCCGTCAGGACATCAGCCCGTGCAGATACTTGACCGTCGCCGGGTCGGCCGGGAGGAACGTCTCGATGGCCAGCTCGGCCACGGTCACGTCCATCGGGGTGTTGAAGGTGGAGACCGAGGAGACGAAGGACAGCACCCGGCCCTCGTGCTCGATCCGCATCGGCAGCGCGAAATAGGCCGCCGCCTCCGCCCCGGCGCCGCCGCCGGGCTCGTCCTCGGGCGTGCCGGGCGGCAGCGGATACGCCGCCACCTCCTCGTACAGCGCGCGCAGCGGCTCGGACCGGTGCAGCGCGACCTGGCGTTCCATCTGCCCCAGGAGGTGCCCGCGCCAGGCGCGAAGGTTCCGGATGCGGGGCGCCATGCCCTCGGGGTGCAGGGTCAGCCGCATCGCGTTGAGCGGCGGTGCGAGCAGCGACTCGGGGACACCGTCGAGCAGCATGAGGATGCCCCGGTTGGCGGCCATGACGTCGTACGTCGCGTTCATCACCAGCGCCGGATACGGCTCGTAGCCCTGGATCAGCCGCTCCATGCCCTCCCGCAGCGCGGCCATCGACGGGTCGTCGAGCGGGGTCTGCGGATAGCGCGGGGCGTAACCGGCCGCGAGGAGCAGCGCGTTGCGGTCCCGGACGGGGACGTCCAGATGCTCGGCGAGCCGGAGCACCATCTCCTCGCTGGGGCGGGAGCGGCCGGTCTCGACGAAACTGATGTGCCGCGCCGAGGAACCGGCCCGCAGCGCCAACTCCAGCTGGCTGACCCGCCGTTGCTCCCGCCAGGCCCGCAGCAGCGGGCCCACGCCCTGGTCGGAGGGGACGGCGGGGCGGCCCGGGGAACCGGTCGGGGCAGAGGTCATACGGAAAACGTAGCCGAGGCGATCGGGAAACGGCTCGTGCACGAGTGTGTACGGATCCGGCCGGCGCGGACCGTACGGCTCGACGTGTTCGACCACCTGGGGCCGGGAGGTGTCCGACCAGGGACCCGGCGGCCCGGCTGTGGCACGCTGAGAGGGACCGCACGTCATGGAGGGGACGTCCCGGAAGGAGTCGGCCATGCCCGTCGAAGCCCTGTCGCAGAAGGAGATCGAGGACCGGCTGGCGGAGCTGCCGGGCTGGTCGCTGGAGGGGGACGGCATCGCCCGCTCCTACCGGCTCGCCTCGCACTTCGCGGCGACCGCGCTGGTCGTGCACATCGCCCGGACGCAGGACGAGCTGAACCACCACTCCGACCTCACCCTCGGCTACGACACCGTCTCGCTGACCATCAGCACGCACAGCGCGGGCGGCGCCGTCACCGAGAAGGACTTCGAGCTGGCCCGCAGGGTGGAGGCGCTCGCACCGGGCCACGGGGCGGGCTGAGGCGGGTGCTGGACTACGACAAGGAGGCCGGCGACTACGACGCCCTGCGCGGCGGCGAGCCCCGCGCCGAGGCCGCCGCCCACGCCGTCCTGGGCCTGCTCCCCGCGGGCACCCGCCGGGTGCTGGACATCGCCTGCGGCACCGGGATCGTGACCCGGCGGCTCGCGGCGGCGCTGCCCGGGGCGCGGGTCACGGGGGCCGACCTCACCCACGCGATGGCGAGCCGGGCCGCCGCCCGGCTCCCCGGCTCCGTCGTGATCGCCGACGGGCGCCGACTCCCCTTCCGGGACGGGGAGTTCGACGCCGTGGCCAGTGTGTGGCTGCTGCATCTGCTGGACGGTCCGGAGGACGTACGGACCGTGGTCGGCGAGTGCGCCCGGGTGCTCCGTCCCGGCGGTGTCTATGTCACCACCGTCGACAAGGGCGCCTCCCACAACGTGGGCAGCGACATCGACGCCGTGCTCGCCACGCGCCCCCGGCGCCCGGCGACCGACATCCCGGCCGACATCGAGGTGTACGCCGCCGGGCACGGTCTCGCCCCGGCCGGCCGGGCGACCTTCACGGGCCGGGGACAGGGGCGCAGCCCCCGCCGCGCGCTCACCGACCTGCGGCGCGGCTGGTTCGTCACCCTGCCGCCCGGCGACCCGCTCGCCGACCGGTTCGCCGTCCGGCTGGCGGCCCTGCCCGACCAGGACCGGGACCGCCCGGAGCCGACGTTCAGCCTGCGGGCGTTCCGGAAGCCGGCGGGCCCTGCGGCCGGGTGAACTCCATGACCCAGTTGGTCAGCCAGTTCGCCCCGTCGTCCAGCGAGAACGCCTGCTCCCAGCGGGCCGAGACCGCGGTCGTGTCCGACCACACGAACCGTACCCGTACGTCCTTGCCGTCGTAGGTGTCGTCGCCGAGGAACTCGCCCCGGCCACCGGTGAACCGGCCCACGACCGGCGGGAACAGCCGGCCGCTGCGGCTGGAGGACCAGTGCAGCGACCAGGTCCGTTCCTCGGTGTCGAACAGCCGCAGGGTCAGCCCCTTCGAGCCGAGGTGCGGCAGGTCGATCTCGTCGACGTTCGCCGCCCCGTCGAACAGCGGGAAGCACCGGGTCGTCGACGCGAACTCCTCCCAACCGCCGTCCGGGTCCAGGAAGTCGGTGCGGCGGCGGTGGTGGACCTCCCAGTCGCCGTGGAGGAAGTCGAAGTCGTGCGGGCCGCTCACCCCCGGCCCCCGGTGGTCCCGGCGGGCAGGGAGTCGGCCAGGTAGGCGTCCAGGTCGGGGAACTCGGGGTCGAGGATGTGCCGTATCCAGGCGTCGCGTTCGTGCTGGATCGGCGGGAGTTCCCAGACGCAGCCGATCCACGGCCGGTCGGTGGGGACGAAGTGCGTGGGGTCGGTGTCCGGGCAGCCGAGCACCGGCTGGCCCGCCGCCGCTCCCGCGAAGTGCAGGACGTTGTCCCACACCCAGCTGTAGACGTTGAGGTAGGCACCGGTGTCGCCGCCCCGGTGCAGGACGACGAAGGTCGCGGGCGGGGTCGTCGCGTCCGGCGCCGGCAGCAGTTCCGGGAGGATCGCGTAGGCCGCCTCCGCGACCTCGGGTGCGATACCCGCCGGGTCGGTGGTGACGTGGTAGCGCTTGATGTGCCGGCCGGCCGCCCCGACGGGCGGCGGTACGGTCAGCAGCTTCTCGGTGAAGGGCATGGCCGCACGTTAGGGCCGCTTCACTGACATCCTGTGTCAGTGAAGTCCAGCCGGCTCGTCTCGATCCTCCTGCTGCTCCAGACCCGGGGCCGGATGACCGCCGCCCAGCTCGCCGAGGAGCTGGAGGTGTCCGTGCGCACGGTCTACCGGGACGTGGAGGCGCTGGGCGCGGCCGGCGTCCCGCTGTACGGCGACGCGGGCCACGCCGGGGGCTATCGCCTCCTCGACGGCTACCGCACCCGCCTCACCGGGCTGACGCGTGACGAGGCCGAGGCGCTGTTTCTCGCGGGCGCCCCCGGCCCGGCCGCCGAGCTGGGCCTCGGCGCGGTCCTGGCCGCCGCGCAGCTGAAGGTCCGCGCGGCCCTCCCCGCCGAGCTGCGGGCGCACGCCGACCGGGTCGCCGGCCGCTTCCACCTGGACGCCCCCGGCTGGTACGCCCAGGCCGACGACACCCCGTTCCTGCCCGCCGTCGCCGACGCCGTCTGGAGCGGCCGGGTCCTGCGTGTCCTCTACCGCCGCTGGGCCGAGCCGACCGACGTCCGGCGCCGCCTCGAACCGTACGGCCTCGTCCTCAAGGCGGGCCGCTGGTACGTCGTCGCGGGCCCGGGGCCGCGTACGTTCCGGGTCGACCAGATCCTCGAACTCAGCCCCGGGGACCAGGAGTTCACCCGCCCCGACGACTTCGACCTGGCCGCGTACTGGGCCTCGTACCAACGCGGCTTCCACGACCGGCTGCACAAGGGCGAGGCACTGGTCCGGCTGGCGCCGGGCGTGACCCTGCCCAGGGCGGTGCCGGTCGAGGGGAGCGGCACGGGGGGCGACGGCTGGACCACGGTGCGGGTGCCCATCGAGTCGGTCGGGCACGCGCACGGTGAGTTCCTGCGGCTGGGCGTCGGCATCGAGGTGCTGGAACCGGCCCAACTGCGGCGGAGGTTGGCGGAGACGGTGGCCGAACTGGCCGAAAGGTACGGCAACGTGGCCGGGAACAGTGGCGACTGAGAGAGCGGAACCCGTCCGTCCCTGGAGCGGAACCCGTCCGTCCTTTCTGGAGGTCCGTCACGTGCAGCACCCGCACAGGCACCACAGACGCCGAGTCCTGACCTCGGCGGTGACAGCGGCCCTCGTCGCCGCCGGACTCACCACGTTCACCGGCACACCCGCCGAGGCCGCCACCGCCCGCCAGGTCGAGCGCCTCGACCGGGGCGTGGTCAGCGTGCACGTCGACAGCGGCAACCTGGTCAGCTGGCGCTGGCTGGGCACCGACCCGAACGACGTGTCGTTCAACGTCTACCGGGCCGGTACCAAGGTCAACTCCGCCCCGGTCACCGGCTCCACCAACTACTTCCACTCCGGCGCGCCCGCCCAGGCCGACTACACGGTCCGCGCGATCGTGGGCGGTGTGGAGCAGGGCGACTCGGTGCACGCGGTCCAGCTCCGCACCGGCTACAAGGACGTACCGATCAGCCCGCCCGCCGGCGGCACCACCCCGGACGGCGTGGCGTACACCTACGAGGCCAACGACGCCTCCGTGGGCGACCTCGACGGCGACGGCGCCCTGGAGTTCGTCCTGAAGTGGCAGCCGACCAACGCCAAGGACAACTCCCAGTCCGGCTACACCGGCAACACGATCATCGACGGGATCAAGCTCGACGGCACCCGGCTGTGGCGTATCGACCTGGGCCGCAACATCCGCTCGGGCGCGCACTACACGCAGTTCCAGGTGTACGACTACGACGGTGACGGCAAGGCGGAGATCGCCGCCAAGACGGCGGACGGCACGGTCGACGGAGCGGGGACGGTGATCGGCGGCGCCTCCGCCGACCACCGCAACTCCAGCGGTTACATCCTGTCCGGGCCGGAGTACCTGACCATGTTCAACGGGCAGACCGGCCGCGCGATGCAGACCGTGGACTACGTCCCGGCCCGCGGCACGGTCTCGTCCTGGGGCGACTCCTACGGCAACCGCGTGGACCGCTTCCTCGCCGGGACGGCCTATCTGGACGGCGCCCGGCCCTCGCTGATCATGGCGCGCGGCTACTACACCCGTTCGGTGATCGCGGCCTGGGACTGGCGGAACGGCGCCTTCACCCGCCGCTGGACCTTCGACACCAACTCCTCCACCAACACCGGCCGGGGCTACGACGGGCAGGGCTCGCACAGCCTCTCCGTCGGGGACGTCGACAACGACGGCCGGGACGAGATCGTGTACGGCGCGATGGCCGTGGACGACAACGGAGGCGCGCTGTGGACCACACGGACGGGCCACGGCGACGCCCAGCACCTGGGTGATCTGGACGCGTCCACCTCGGGTCTGGAGTACTTCAAGGTCTCGGAGTCCACCTCGCAGCCCGCCGAGCTGTACATCGACCCCGCCAACGGGGCCGTGCGCTGGCAGCTCGCCGCCTGCTGCGACAACGGCCGGGGGGTGGCCGGTGACATCTACGCCGGCAACGACGGGCCCGAGATGTGGTCGGCCTCCGACTCCTCCGTCCGCGACGAGGCCGGCGCGACGAAGGGCCGTGAGCCCTCCTCCGTCAACTTCCTCTCCTGGTGGGACGGCGACCCGGTCCGTGAACTCCTCGACGGCACCCGGATCGACAAGTACGGCACCTCCGCCGACACCCGGCTGCTGACCGGCTCCGGGGTGTCGTCCAACAACGGCACCAAGGCCACCCCCGCGCTCTCCGGCGACATCCTCGGCGACTGGCGCGAGGAGGTCGTCTGGCGCACCAGCGGCAACACGGCCCTGCGGATCTACTCGACGCCCGTCGAGACGAGCACGAAGATCACCACCCTGCTGCACGACCCGATGTACCGCACGGGTCTGGCCTGGCAGAACACCGCCTACAACCAGCCCCCGCACACCAGCTTCTTCATCGGGAACAACATGCCGACGCCGCCCCGGCCGACGGTGTACACCCCGTAGCACCGGCCCGTGGGCGGGCCCGGCCCGCCCACGGACTGAGGCGGCTCCGCCGTCAGCCCAGCGTCAGCGACGCCTGCACGGGCAGATGGTCGCTCGGGAACTGGCCGTCGGAAGCGAAGGTGTTGATGGCCGCCCGGTGCGCCGTGACGCCCGGGGTCGTCAGGATCCAGTCGATACGGTCGCCGCCCGGGGTCAGCGGGCGGTAGCCGTGGAACGTCGCGTACAGGTCGGTGCGCTGGGCCGCCGAGTCCCAGGTGTCGACCAGCCCGGCGCCCAGCAGGGTGTCGTGGACCGAATTCCTGTGGGCCGCCACATTGAAGTCCCCGGTGACGACGAGGGGGAGCGACCGGTCGAACCCCGCGACGCGCCGGACGATCAGGGCGGCGGCGCGGTCGCGGGCGTACTGGCTGACGTTGTCGAGATGGGTGTTGAGGAAGTAGAACTCCCGGTCGCCGTCCTGGAGATCGCGGAACCTGACCCAGGTGACCATCCGGATGGAGCCGCCGCCCCAGGTGTTGGAGCCGGGCACCTCGGGGGTGTCGGAGAGCCAGAAGTGCCGGTACTCGACCGGGGCGAGCCGGCGGGTGTCGTAGAAGACCGCCATGAACTCGCCGAGGTTGCCGCCCCCGCGTCCGGTGCCGATCCAGCGGTAGTTCCCGCCGAGGTCGGTCTCGATGTCGAGCAACTGCTGGTAGAGGCCCTCCTGGGTGCCGATGACATGGGGTGCCTCCTGCCGCAGCAGGGCCCGCATCACGGGTCTGCGGACGGCCCAGCTGTTGGGCTGGACGGTGCTCGCGTAGCGGAGATTGAAGGACATGGTGGCGAGCGGGGGCACTACGGCCTCCTCTTCCTTTGCCGCGGCGGCCGGTGCGCTGGTCAGTCCGGTGGTGCGGGACAACGGCAACAGTACCGCCGCGGCGAGGGCGGTCTTGAGGCCCAGTCGGCGCGGGACGCGGCTGTGGTTCGGCACAGGGGCTCCTTCTGTGAAGGTCTCCGGGCGAGCCGTGCGTACACACTCTGGGATGCCCCTCCTCGCCGGTCATGAACATGTCGCAACAAGAGGGCGTACGGGGATCGAAGAGGGCGCGCGCCCGACCCAGACGCGCGCCCTCACCTGGCCCTGCTCGGGTGTCAGGTCACCGTGCAGGACTGGTCACCGAGCTTGAACGCGGTCGGTTTCCCATTGGTCCCCGACCAGCTCCCGGTGAAGCCGAAGCCCACCGACGCGCCCGCCGCCACATTGCCGTTCCAGCCGATGTTCCTGGCCGTGACCGCCGGCCCCGACTGGGTGTGGGCGGCGTTCCAGATCTGGGAGACGGTCTGTCCGTCGGGGAAGGCCCAGCCGAGCGACCAGCCGGTCCACGCGCTCGTGCCCGTGTTGGACAGCTGTACGTCGGCCTGGAAGCCGCCCGACCACTGGTTGGTGATCTTGTATGTCACCGCGCAGGCCCCCGTCGGCTCCGGCTCGGGGTCCGGATCGGTACCGCCGCCCCCGCCTCCCGTGTCGGAGGAGTCGCCGTAGATCACCCCGCGCCCGTTCGTCGCCACGTAGACCCGTCCGTACACCCTCGGGTCACCCGTGATCGCCGCACCCGTCCAGCCCCACTGATGGGCGTCGTCGTTGATCCGGGTCCAGCTGGTGCCCTTGTCCGTCGAGCGGAAGATGCCGCGTACGCCGCCGATCTTGGCGCTGGTGTAGAGCGTCTGGTACGAGGCACCGGCCGCCGCCTTGCCGAAGCCGATCGTGTCGGCCTGCTCGACACCGGAGAGCTTGGTCCAGGTGGTGCCGCCGTTCGTCGAGTGCCACAGGCCGTAGGCCCCGTCGGTCGCGCCGCCTGCCAGCCACACATCGCCCTTCACCCCGGGCAGCGCCTTGAAGCGCACGCTGTCCCCGCTCGGCAGCCCGGTCGCGGTCGACGCGGTGAAGGTGGCCCCGCCGTCCGAACTGACGTAGAACTTCCCGGACTTGAAGCCGTAGAAGGTGCGCGGATCCACCCGGTCCGACTCCACGACCGCGCCGGCCGGGATACCGCTGGACGCCGACCAGGAACTGCCGAAGCCGGTGGCGTACTGCACGCCCGCGCCCGCCGGGCTCCACACGAACCGGCTGCCGTCCGAGGCCGCCGCGACCGTACCGCCGCCGCTGACGCCCGAAGGGTCGGTCCCGGCGAACCAGTGGGCGCCGTTGTCCGTGGAGAACGCGATGTGCGGACCGGAGTCCAGATCGCCCACGCGCACCACCGTGTCGGGGTTGGACTCGGCGTAGTCCAGGCTGGTCGTCGTCGTGAAGTTCGGCTGGGTGAACATCATCGACGGGACCTTCGTCAGATCCGTGTGCCGGAAGCCGCCGATGTCACCGAGCGCGCTGAGCAGCGGGGCACCGGACGGGGGAGAGGCCAGATCGTTGACGGCCGTCTCCTCCAGCCCCCGCACCATCGGCTTGACGGCGAACTGGCCACCGCTGTCCCAGTTCCCGAGGTTCTCCGTGCCGTAGATCGTCGCGCCCGTCCCGTACATCATCCGGTTCGAGTTGAACGGGTCGATCTCCAACGCCTCGGTCATCCAGCCGAGTTTGGGCGTCTGCTCCGGCGGCGACGGATTGGCGCCCCAGGTCAGCCAGGGGGAGGACGACACATCCATGGTGAAGCGGTTCGAGCGGTTCGGGTACGACGTGTAGTCCCACGCCTTGGTCCAGGTGGCGCCGCTGTCCGTCGAACGGAAGATCTGGGTGTCGGGCCACCAGGAGCTGTACGCCGTCGCCATGACCGTCCCCGGGTCCTGCCGGTCGACCGTCAGCCCGCTGAAGCCGTAGTAGGTGTCGGCCTCGGCCACCGGGCTGATGTTCGTCCAGGCGCCCGTCGCGGTCGTGTACCGCCACAGCCGGCCCTTGCCGCCGTCGTACGGCCCGCCCTTGTCGCTGTAGGAGAGATACAGATGGCCGTCGACCGAGTCGAGCACGCCCTTGTGGGCCAGATAGCCGGTCGGCTGCCCGGCCACCCGCGACCAGGTCGCCCCGGCGTCGGTGGACCGGTAGACCGCGTTGTCCTTGTCGGCGACCCCGACATAGATCGTCCGCGTCGCGTTCCCGGCCGTCCCCGTGGTCTCGTCGAAGGTGACCCAGACGATGCCCTGGTTGTCGGACGCGTAGCCGGAGGTGTCGCTCGCGTCCTGCACGTAGTTGCCGACGTTCGGGAAGTTCGTCACCTGGGACCAGGTGGCCCCCGAGTCCGTCGACCGCCACAGCCCCTTGCCGCTGGGCGCCCCCAGATACAGCACGCTGTTCCTGTTCGGGTCCACGGCCAGCCGCTCGCCCATGCCCCGTCCCGGCATGTTCCCGCCCAGCTTGAACGGCAGGTTCGCCTTCTGCCAGCTGGCTCCCCGGTCGGACGACCGCAGGATCGCCCCGTTCCCCGGGTCCCAGCTGTTGGTGTACGTCCCGGCCGCCACGTACACCTTGTCCGGGTCGACCGTGTCGGAGGCCAGGCTCACGACCCCCGTGTGCCCCCAGTCGTCCCACCCGACGGAATCGAGCAGCGGCGTCCAGGTCTTCGACGACTCCACCCAGCGGTAGGCCCCGCCGATGTCGGTACGGGCGTACGCGAGGTTCCGTTCCTTCCGGTTGAAGACGATGCCGGGGACGAAGCCGCCCCCGTCGATCCGGGCGTTCTTCCACGTGTAGGTGTCGGCGGCGAGGGACACCGACTTCGAGGGTTTCTCGGCGGCCAGGGCGGGTGGGGATCCGGCGAGCAGCCCGGCGGCGAGAGCCAGGACGGTGGTGAGGATGCGCGTTCTTCGCACAGTGGGGAGTCCTCTCCTGACAGGTGGGGGGAAGACCCCCGCGCCCCGGCGGGGCGCGGGGGTCGGCGGCGCTATTCCAGGAGCTCCGCGTACGCACCCATGGCGAGAGCGATGTCCGCCTGAGCCCAGAAGCGGTGATAGGTGAACGACGGCGCCGCGCCTCCGGCGAGATACGCCTCGATCTTCGACCAGGCGGGATCGTCCTCGTAGAAGGACCGGATCGACTCGAACGTGGACGACGAGTTGATCGCGTCCCCGTTCGGCATCGTCCCGGTCCACCCGCTCGGCACGTACACCCGGTCGTCGAACCGGTTGTAGTCCGCCCGGGTCTCGGGCACGGCGATCCCGAGCCCGTCCTGGTGGTGGTCCCACATCCCGTCGAGCAGCGCCTTGGCGACCCGGGCCGCGTCGGCGTCACCGGAGCGGTCCGCGTAGTACGTCAGCGTCTTGGCGTACGCGGCGGCCACGCCCACGTCGTCGGTGTAGTCGGCGACGGTGACATGAAGTCCCGCGTTGGCGCCGGGACTTGACGGGTTCCAGGTGTTGGGCGCGCCCGACCACTGCAGGGTCGACGGAATCCGGTAGGTGCCGTCCGGATTGATCGTCGTCTTCGACAGCGCCCAGTCGACCCACTTGTCCAGCACGGTCTTCGCCGCGGCGTTGCCCGTCTGCTGGTAGTACTCGGCGACCCGCTCCATGGACCACGCCTGGAAGCCGAACCACTGGTTGGACGGCGGGTCGTGGTACACCGGCTTCTCGTCGTAGAACATGCCGTAGAAGGTCGGCGTCCCGGCCGGGGGAGTGGCGTACCGCCCCGCCCAGCTGTTGGTGGCACCGCCCGCGATACCGCCCTCGTTGGACTGCAGCCAGCGGTAGAACTCGATCTGCCGGTCCAGGGACTTGGCCCAGTCCGCCTGCCCGGTCGCCGACTTCGGCTTCAGCGGGGCGTAGTTGGCGAGCGCGTACGCGGCCAGCGGGTTCTGGTAGCCGCCGTGCGTGTGGCTGGAGCCGATGCGCCAGGCCCAGCCCGCCGCCGTGTCGGTGGCGCCGCCCCACGCGTAGTACCAGGACATCAGATAGTGGGAGGCGTCCTTGCCGGTGCCGGCCGGGCAGGACGTGGCCCCCACACAGTTGCCGATCTTCTTGAAGTACTTGTCGTACATCGAGTAGCGCAGATAGTCGCCCATCTTCGCGGCCTTGCCGATGGTCGCGGAGACGTCGGCGCCCTTGCCCTGCTCCTTGGCCCAGATGTCCGCCCAGTACGCGGCCTGCACGGCGCGCGCGTCGGCGTCCGGGGCGTTGGTGAACTTCCACTGCTTGGCGTAGGAGGCGTCACCGGTGAACAGGTCCAGATAGCCGTTCCTGCCGCCGTACTTGAACTGGTCGCAGGTGGGCTGCGGGATCGTCTCCCACACCGACTCCTGCGGCCCGCGCTGGAAGGTGTTGATGTACGACGGCCCGGTGTCCGCCGGCCCCGCCTCGCACTTGCCGGGTGAGTTGCCGTAGCCGTAGACGTTGTCGACGTCCTGCAGCCAGTGCATGCCGTAGACGTCGTCCGTGCCGTACGCGCTCTTCAGCTCGGCGGCGATGGGGTCCGAACCGACCGAGACACCGGTGTTGAGCTGCGCCGGATACTCGCCCGGGGTGTCGTGCTCGGGAGCGTAGGTCGCCGGCTTGGAGGCGTTGTAGAAGGAGTTGGTGGGCTGGTCGGGCTTGGTCGGGATCATGAACTTCTCCATGATGTCCCAGGCCCCGTTGAACTTGGACCAGTCGCCCGTCACCTTGCCGTACATGGCCTGGAGCCACAGGAGGTAGCTGTACGCCTCCGAGGTGGTCTCATGACCGTGGTCCGGCGCCTCGACGATCAGCGTCTCCACCGAGTGGTACGGGATGCCCTCGGGGGAGAAGTAGCCGTTCGCCGGGTTGGTGATCTTGCCGTACATCTCCAGGAAGCGTTCGTCGTACGTGCTCGACGCGGCCAGCTGCGTCACCGTCACCGAGGCCTTGGCGTGCCCGGTTGCCGTCGAGTCGAAGACCGCCGAACCGGTGCCGGAGGCATTGGCCCCGATCGTCACCTTCTGCGCGGTGTTCCAGTTCGACGAGGTGAAGGTCAGCGATCCGCCGCCCGTCACGGAGAGCCCGGTGTTGCCGGACGCCCGTGCGGTCGTCACCGTCACACTGCCGGACGGCTGCGTCGAAAGTTTTACGTCGTACGTGCCCGACTGGCCCTGGCGGACGCCCAGTTGGGTCGGCGAGACCACCACGGCGGGACCCGAGGCGACCGTGATGCCGACCGGCGTGGAGTTCGCCGACGCGCCCAGGCTGTCGTACGCCTTGGCCACCAGCGAATGGCTGCCCACGGACAGACCGGTGGCCGAGAACGTGTACGGCGACGTCGTGTCCGTGCCCAGCAGCGTGGTGTCGTCGTAGAACTCGACCTTGGTGACCGTGGCGCTGTCCGCCGCGGCGGCGGTGGCCGCCATCGGCACCGCCGTGCCCTGCGAGTACACCGCGCCCGGCGCCGGGCTGGTCAGCACCGTGATCGGCGGCTGGTGCGCGCCCACGCACGGGGTGCCGTTGATCGCGAAGGAGGCCGGCGCGGTGTTCGTGCCGCTGTAGGTGAACTGGGCGCCCGTGGTCACCGCGGCCCCGACGGCGATCGTGCCGTTCCAGGACGCGTTGCGTGCCGTGACCGTCTTCCCGGACTGCGACCAGGTACCGCTCCAGCCATTGGTGAGCGTCTGGTTGCCCGCGTAGTCGTACGTCAGGGCCCAGCCGCTGATGGCCTCGGTGCCGCGGTTGCTGATCGTCAGCTCGGCGGTGAAACCGGAGCCCCAGTCGTTGGTCTTGTAGTCGACGTTGCAGGCGACCGCCGCCGCGCTGGCGGGAGTCGACCCCGTGCCGAGCATCGTCAAGGGGAGGGTGAGGGCCGCGACCACGGCCGTCCACAGGCGCCGCGAGGCACCGCGTCTCCGTCTGGGGTGCATGCTCTGGTTCCTTCCGTGCGGCTCTTGCGAAGGTGGGGGCGGAGCGCAACAACAAGCCTTGAACCAGTGGGAGCGCTCCCATATTGAGGAGGGGGGCGCAAGCGGTCAAGGCGTTTGAAGAGTCGAAAAGATTCGATCAGTGGAAAAGATTCGTGAAGCGCAATAACGCAACACCTCTGTCTTTTACCGTCACTTGGCGCTACCTTCGCCAACACCAGTGGGAGCGGTTCCATCAGTCGGCGCGTTCGTCCCAGGCGCGTCCGAGCTGCGAGGGACGCTCGGAGAACACCCCCGTGTTCAGGTCTTTTACTCGCCTCGGCGACAGCGCGACGACTCCTCCTCGTACACCCCACTACGGAAGAGGAACCCGCACTCATGAGCCGTACCAGAACAGCACTTCTGGCCGCGTTGGCGCTGGTCGCCGGCGCCGCCGGGACCGCGTACGCCGCGGTGCCGGACGACGCCGGCGTCCAGGCCGTCCCCTGCACGGTCGCCTACACGGTGCAGAACCAGTGGTCCACCGGCTTCACCACCGCCGTCACGATCACCAACAACAGTGCCGCGAAGTCCTCGTGGGCCGTGAAGTGGTCCTACGCCGGGAACCAGCAGGTCACCAACGGCTGGAACTCCCGGATCACCCAGAGCGGTTCGTCGGTGACCGCCGCCAACGAGACCTACAACGGCACGCTGGCGACCGGCGGTTCGGTGAGCTTCGGCTTCCAGGCCTCCTACAGCGGCACCAACGCGCTGCCGACGAGCTTCACGCTCGACGGGGTGACCTGCAACGTCGACGACGGCGGCGGTGGCCCCTCCGAGCCGCCGGGACCGGGTACGCCGGGCACCAAGGTCGACAACCCGTACGCCGGCGCCAAGGTGTACGTGAACCCGGAGTGGTCCGCGAACGCCGCCGCCGAACCGGGCGGCAGCCGGATCTCCAACCAGCCGACCGGTGTGTGGCTGGACCGCACGGCCGCCATCGCGGGAGCGAGCGGCAAGATGGGCCTGCGCGCCCACCTCGACGAGGCGCTCCGGCAGAAGGGCTCGGGCGAACTCGTCGTCCAGCTGGTGATCTACAACCTGCCCGGCCGTGACTGCTCGGCCCTCGCCTCCAACGGCGAGCTGGGCGCGACGGAGATCGACAAGTACAAGACGCAGTACATCGACCCGATCAAGGCGATCCTGGCCGACTCCAAGTACGCCGGCCTGCGGATCGTCACCACGGTCGAGATCGACTCGCTGCCCAACCTCATCACCAACGTCGGCAGCCGCCCGACGGCCGTGCCCCAGTGCGATGTGATGAAGGCCAACGGCAACTACGTCAAGGGTGTCGGGTACGCGCTCAACAAGCTGGGTGACGTCCCCAACGTCTACAACTACGTCGACGCCGGCCACCACGGCTGGCTCGGCTGGGACGACAACTTCGCCCCCTCCGCCGCCATCATGAAGGAGGCGGCGACCGCCGAGGGCGCCACGGTCAACGACGTCCACGGCTTCATCACCAACACGGCGAACTACAGTGCCCTGAAGGAGAACAACTTCACCATCAACGACACCGCGGGCGGCAAGTCGGTCCGCGAGTCGAAGTGGGTGGACTGGAACCGCTACGTCGACGAGCTGTCCTTCGCCCAGGCGTTCCGGGCCCAGGCCGTCTCGGTCGGGTTCAGCTCGAACATCGGCATGCTGATCGACACCTCCCGCAACGGCTGGGGCGGCGCCGCACGGCCCACCGGACCGGGCGCGACGACCACCGTCGACACGTACGTGGACGGCGGACGCTACGACCGCCGCTTCAACACCGGCAACTGGTGCAACCAGTCCGGAGCCGGTCTCGGTGAACGCCCGAAGGCCGCCCCGGCGACCGGGATCGACGCCTATGTGTGGATGAAGCCGCCGGGTGAGTCCGACGGGTCCAGCTCCCTCATCCCGAACGACGAGGGCAAGGGCTTCGACCGCATGTGCGACCCGACGTACACGGGCAACCCGCGCAACAACAACAACATGTCCGGTGCCCTGGGGAACGCCCCGATCTCCGGGAAATGGTTCCCCGCCCAGTTCCAGCAGCTGATGCAGAACGCGTACCCCGCGCTCTGAGTCCGCTCCGCCGAACCGGTCCGCCAGGGGTCAGTCACCCTTCCCCCACCCCCTGGCGGACCGGTGGCATGTCCGTGTGAGCCACGTCACGATGGCGGAGGTGGGTGGATGCGATGAGTTCCGGACGGCCCGGCGGTCTTCATCGCCGTAAGCCCGTGACGGGACGACGGACAGTGCGAGGAAAGAGAACCCATGCGCATCGTGATCTGCGAGTTCATGAGTCTGGACGGTGTCGTGCAGGCCCCCGGCGGTCCCGACGAGGACACCGACGGCGGGTTCGCCCACGGCGGCTGGACGCACCCGTTCTTCGACCCGGAGGTCGTGGGCGGCGCCTGGGACGCCGCGCTGGCGAAGGCCGACGCCCTGCTGTTCGGCCGCCGCACCTGGAAGGCCATGGCCGGTGCGTGGCCGGACCGGGCGGGTGACCCGTTCGCCGACCGGATGAACGCCATCCGCAAGTACGTGGTGTCCACGACCCTCGCCGACTCCGAGCTGACCTGGGAGAACAGCACACGCATCCCGGGGGAGGAGGCCGTCGCGCACCTCCGCAAGCTCCGCGAGACCGAGGGCGGCGATCTGCTGGTCATGGGCAGTGCGACCCTCGCCCGCACGCTGATGGGCGAGGGTCTCGCCGACGAGCTGGTCCTGATCGTGATGCCGGTCCTCCTCGGCGGCGGAAAGACGGTCTTCCCCGGTGACGGCGCCAAGCACGCCCTGGAGCTGGTCTCCACGACCACCAGCGGCACGGGCGTGAACGTGTGCGTCTACCGCCGGGCGGCCGAGCGGGAGTGAGCGATGGGGAGGGGCTGAATCGGCACAGCTGATTTGCCGATACCGCAAGAAGGGTGGCCGTTCTCCGGTGCGTCGGAGCAAGCTGACGGCACCCGGAAGAGAGGCTCACCGACATGGGACAGCACCACCACGGCCAGGGTCGGCACACGCAAGGCCACGGCCACGACCACGGTCATGGGCACGATCACAGTCATCAGCACCACACCGACCTCGACTGGGCCGCGCTGGCCGAGCATCTGGAGGGGCAGGCGGAGCTGTTCGCGCCGCTGAACCGGCAGGCCGCCGCCTGGGTCGCCGCGCGGCAGCCCGAACCAGGACTGGTCGTCGACGTCGGCAGCGGCCCGGGGGTGGTGAGCTGTCTGCTGGCCGAGCGGTTCCCCGGCGCCAGGATCGTCGCCCTCGACGGTTCCGGGCCCCTGCTGGAGCGGGCCCGCGCCCGCGCCGAACACCAGGGCCTCGCCGACCGGTTCGACATTCTTGAGGCCGAACTGCCGGACGGACTCGGCGACTTGGACTACCCCGCCGATCTGCTCTGGGCCAGCCGCAGCCTGCATCACCTCGGCGACCAGCGTGCCGCCCTCGCCGCCTTCGCCGAACGCCTCGCCCCCGGCGGCACCCTGGCCCTCGTCGAGGGCGGGCTGCCCTCCCGCTTCCTGCCGCGCGACATCGGCATCGGGCGCCCCGGGCTGCAGTCCCGGCTGGACGCGGCGGAGGACCGGTGGTTCAGCGAGATGCGGGCCGCGCAGCCCGGCAGCGTCCCGGAGATCGAGGACTGGCCGGGGCTGCTCACCGCCGTGGGGCTGCGCGAGGCCACCTCCCGCACCTTCCTGCTGGACCTGCCGGCCCCGGTCCCGGAGGCCGCCCGCGCCTACGCCGTCGACCAGTTCCGGCGCGGCCGGGGCATGCTCGCGGACTTCCTCGACGCCGGCGACCTCGCCACCCTCGACCGGCTCCTCGACCCCGACGACAAGGCGGGTCTGTACCACCGCACGGACCTCTTCGTCCTCGCGGCCCACACGGTGCATGTGGCGACGCGGCGGTGAGTGCGCGCCTGGGCGCCCGCCGAACTGCCCGCTGAAATTCCCCTGTTCCGACCGCACTTGACTTCGAGAGCGCTCCAAGTGATGGACTCCGTACGCCGATCGGAGTCCAGCCGCTCGGCCGGAAGCACAGCCGGAACCACAGGGGGACAACCATGACCGACGCACCAGTCGCGCTGATCACCGGCGGCTCCAGCGGTATCGGGGCCGCCGTCGCCCGGCAGCTGCTCGACCTCGGCCACCGGGTGGCCGTCACCGGGCGCGGGGCCGACCGGTTGCGGGCGTTCGCCGCCGAACTCGGCGATCCGGAGGGGTTGTTGACGCTGCCGGGCCACGCGGCCGAGTACGCGGACGTCCGGGCGGCGGTGGACGCCACGCTGAAGGAGTTCGGGCGGATCGACACCGTCCTCGCCAACGCCGGGTTCGGCACCCATGACACGGTCGCCGAGGGGGACCCCGCCGGGTGGCCGGAGATGGTGCTGACCAATGTCCTCGGCCCGGCCCTGCTGATCCGGGCCTCGATCGACGCCCTCAAGGAGACCCGGGGGCGGATCATGCTGGTCGGCAGCGTCGCCGGGTTCATCCATGGCCCCGGCAACATCTACGGGGCCACCAAGTGGGCGGTGACCGGGCTCGCCGAGAACACCCGGCGGCAGGTCACCGAGTGGGGCGTCGGCGTGACCCTGATCGCGCCCGGCCGGGTGGAGACCCCGTTCTGGGACGCCTACGGCAGTCTCCCGCCGGGCCATCTCCTCACCGCCGACCAGATCGCCGACTCCGTGGTGTGGGCGATCCGGCAGCCCGCGGGGGTCGACATCAACACCGTGGTCGTACGGCCGATCGGGCAGCCGGTCTGAGACATGAGAGACCGCCCGTCGGACGGGTCCGACGGGCGGTCTCGGTCTCGTGCCTCTCGGTGAACGGGTGGCGGCCGAAGCCCCGCCTCAGGCCTCGTTGAACGCCGCCGGGTCCGGGCCGATACGCCGGTCCTCGTTCAGCGCGCTGATCGCGGCGATGTCCTCGGTGTCCAGGGAGAAGTCGAAGACCTCGATGTTCTCCTTGATCCGGGACGGGGTCACGGACTTGGGGATGACCACATTGCCCAGCTGGAGGTGCCAGCGCAGCACCACCTGGGCCGGGGTGCGGCCGTGCTTCTGCGCGATCGCGATGATCGCCGGGACCTCCAGGAGGCCCTTGCCCTGGCCGAGCGGCGACCACGCCTCGGTGGCGATGCCCTGCTGCGCGTGGTACTCACGGGCCGCGAGCTGCTGGAGGTGCGGGTGCAGCTCGATCTGGTTGACGGCCGGGATGACGTTCGTGGCCTCGATCAGTGTCTCCAGGTGCTCCGGAAGGAAGTTGGAGACACCGATGGCCTTGGCGCGCCCGTCGGCGTAGAGCTTCTCGAACGCCTTGTAGGTGTCGACGAACGTGCCCCGGGCCGGCACCGGCCAGTGGATCAGGTACAGGTCCACGTACTCCAGGCCGAGCTTGTCGAGGGAGGTGTCGAAGGCGCGGAGGGTGGAGTCGTAGCCCTGGTCGCTGTTCCAGAGCTTGGTGGTGACGAAGAGGTCCTCACGGGCGACGCCCGCCTTGGCGAGGGCCTTGCCGGTGCCCTCCTCGTTGCCGTAGATCGCGGCCGTGTCGATGCTGCGGTAGCCGGCCTCCAGCGCGGTGGTGACCGCCTGCTCGGCCTCGTCGTCCGGCACCTGCCACACGCCGAAGCCCAGCTGGGGCATCTCGACGCCGTTGTTCAGGATGATCGGGGGGACCTTGCTGCTCACGAGCTCTCGATCCTTAAGTCGTCGGTTGGTGCTTCCCATCGTCAACGATCACGGCCCGTGATGCATTCCTGGGCGGGCCGCTCGCGACCCGAATCACAGCCCGGACCGCAGATTGGCCGGAAATGGATCCGGCGGTACGACAGTATCGGTCTGGACCATTGACCGAACACGGTCACGCGGGGAGTCTGTCCTCTGCCGCATCACACGTCGGTGAATTATGGTCACATACGTGAATGGATGGCTCATGACCCCCACACGAAGGAACCTCCTCGGCGCCACGCTCGGCGGCGCCGCCGCGGTCGCCGTCGGTCTGCCGGCCCCCGCCGCGCACGCCGCCTCCTGGCAGTTGAAGTGGTCTCCGTCGGCGGGCGCCGACGGGCTGCGCGCCTTCGAGACCCTGGAGGACGACCGCGCGGACTCGCACACCTCCGCCGCGCCGCACATCTACGCCACCGGCGACACCTGGCGGTTCGACATGCACACCGTCGACCGGGACACCTCCACCGACCGCCAGCGCCACGAGGTCACCGGGCTGCGCACGAGCAGCGGTTTCCTGCGCTGGACCGAGGGGCAGACCTGGCGCGTCACCTACCAGATGTACATCCCGACCTCGCTGAAGGCGACCACCAGCTTCACGCACATCATGCAGATGAAGCAGCCCGGCGCCGGTACCTCCCCGCTCGTCGTGCAGTCGCTGCGCCGGGTGAACGGGGCGCAGACCATCGAACTGAAGCTGCCGATCGACGACATCCTGATCGGCCGCACGGATCTGGCGCCGCTGCACAACTCCTGGACCGACGTCGACTTCCAGGTCAAGGTCGGCAACGGCTCGGCCGGTTCGGTGCGCTGGATACTCAAGAAGGGCTCGACCACGCTCATCGACGTCTCCCGCTCCGGCGTCGACACCTTCCTCGCCGACCGGCTGCGCCCCAAGTGGGGCATCTACCGCTCCCTGGGCGACACCTCGGGCTCCCTGCAGAACTGCCATCTGCTGCTGCGGAACATGAAGGGGTACCAACTGGTGTGAAGACGGAGGGGGTTGGGGTCCCGGAGGAGTCTCACGCCCGGTACAGCGCCTCCACCTCGGTCCCGTACGCCTTCTCGATCGCCTTCCGCTTCAGCTTCAGCGACGGCGTCAGCAGACCGTGCTCCTCGGTGAACTGGTGCGCGAGAATCCGGAAGGTACGGATCGACTCGGCCTGCGAGACCAGGGTGTTGGCGGCGACCACCGCCCGCCGCACCTCGGTCTCCAGCTCCGGATCGCGCACCAGCTCCGCCGGGGACAGCTTCGCCTTGTTGTGCATCTGTAGCCAGTGCTCCACGGCCTCCCCGTCCAGGGTGACCAGGGCGGCGATGTACGGGCGGTCGTTGCCGACGACGATGCACTGCGCGACCAGCGGATGGTCGCGCACCCGCTCCTCCAGGATCGCCGGGGAGACGCTCTTGCCGCCCGAGGTCACCAGGATCTCCTTCTTGCGCCCGGTGATGGTGAGATAGCCGTCCTCGTCGAGGGAGCCCAGGTCACCGGTGGCGAGCCAGCCGTCGTGCAGGGTCTCGTCGGTGGCCTTGGGGTTGTTCAGATAGCCCTGGAAGACATTGGGGCCGCGCAGCCAGATCTCGCCGTCGTCCGCGATGTGCACGGTCATGCCCGGGATGGCCTGGCCGACCGTGCCGTACCGGGTGCGCTCCGGCGGGTTGGCGGTCGCGGCGGCCGTGCACTCCGTCAGGCCGTACCCCTCGAAGATATGGACGCCCGCGCCCGCGAAGAACAGCCCGAGCCGCCGGTCCATCGCCGAGCCGCCGGACATCGCGTACTTGATCCGGCCGCCCATGGCCTCGCGGATCTTGCCGTAGACGACCTTGTCGAAGAACTGGTGCTGCATCCGCAGCGCCGCCGACGGGCCGGGTCCGATGCCCCAGGCCCGCGCCTCCATCGCGTCCGCGTACTTCACGGCCACCTCGACGGCCTTCTCGAACGGCCCGGCCTTGCCCTCGCGCTCGGCCTTGCGCCGGCTCGCGTTGAAGACCTTCTCGAAGATGTACGGCACCGCGAGGAAGAACGTCGGCCTGAATGCGGCCAGGTCGGGCAGCAGCACGGCCGCGTTGAGCTGCGGCTGATGGCCGAACTTGACCTTCCCCCGGATGCCCGCGACCTGCACCATCCGCCCGAAGACATGGGCGAGCGGCAGGAACAGCAGCGTCGCCGCCTCGTCACCCTTGCGGGACTTGAACAGCGGCGCCCAGCGCTCGATGACCGTGTCCGCCTCGACCATGAAGTTGGCGTGCGAGATCACACAGCCCTTGGGGCGGCCCGTGGTGCCGGAGGTGTAGATGATCGTCGCGATCGACTCGGGGGTCACCGCGCGGCGGTGCCGGTGCACCACCTCGTCGTCGAGATGAGCCCCCGACTCGTACAGCTCCTGCACCGCGCCCACGTCCAGCTGCCAGAGCCGGCGCAGCTGCGGCAGCCGGTCGATGACGGTGGCCACGGTCATCGCGTGGTCCTCGTGTTCGACCATGGCGGCCGTGCACTGGGAGTCGTACAGCATCCAGAAGACCTGCTCGGCGGAGGAGGTCGGATAGACGGGGACGACCTGGGCGCCGACGGTCCACAGCGCGTAGTCGAACAGGGTCCACTCGTAGCGCGTACGGCACATGACGGCGACCCGGTCGCCGAACCGGATGCCCTGCGCGAGCAGCCCTTTCGCCAGCGCGAGGACCTCGTCACGGAACTCGGCGGAGGTCACATCACGCCATTCGCCCCCCTCGTCCTTGCGGCCGAGGGCGATATAGGTCGGGTCCTCCTGGGCGTACTCGAAGACGACGTCGGCCAGACCGCCCACCGGTGGCGCCGACGCCAACGGAGGGTTGGTGAACTCGCGCAAACCCGCTCCTTGTGGCGCTCCGCACAGCGCGTGAAAGCTACCTCACCGCGAGATCGGGCGGGAGGGTTGTGGAGGGGGCGCATTGGGAGGGAGCGGGCGGGGGAGCGCAGGAAAACACCCGCAGATGGGGAGGTCTCCGGCGTAATTCCCGATGCCGTGGTGAGCCGCGAGAAGTCAATCTCCACCGAACCCGCACGCCGCGGTTACGGTGCGCGATCCCGTGTGCACGGTCTGGCCTGGGAAAACGCGAGCACCGCTCATGTCTGACGAGGCGCCGCCCCGGGGCGTGGCCGTTCCCGTCACACTCCGTGTGCCCGGCCGTGGAGCCGGTCGCCGCCGGAGAGGATGGCCGCCGCGAGGGCGTCCGCCGCGCTCGACGCCGCTCCCGGGCGGCGGCCGTGGACGAGGACGAAGTCGACCTCGCCCAGTTCCGGCAGCCCCGCCCGCTCCGGGACGCGGACCAGACCCGGGGGCACCAGACGACGGGAATGCGCCATCACACCGAGGCCCGCGCGGGCGGCGGCGATCAGGCCGTTGAGGCTGCCGCTGGTGCAGGCGACGCGCCAGGAGCGGCCCTCGCGCTCCAGCGCCTCCAGGGCCAGGGCGCGGGTGATGCCCGGCGGCGGATAGACGATCAGCGGCACCGGGCGGTCGGGGTCGAGACGGAGCCGCTCCCCGCCGATCCACACCAGCCGGTCCGTCCACACGGGTTCGCCGCGCGGGTCCTCCGGGCGGCGCTTGGCCAGCACCAGGTCGAGCTTGCCCGCCGCGAGCCGCTCGTGCAGGGTGCCCGACAGCTCGACGGTCAGCTCCAGATCCACCTCGGGATGGTCGTGCCGGAACGCCTCCAGGATCTCCGGGAGCCGGGTCAGCACGAAGTCCTCCGACGCGCCGAAGCGCAGCCGCCCGCGCAGCCGGGTCCCGGTGAAGAACGCCGTCGCCTGCTCGTGCACCTCCAGGAGGCGGCGGGCGAAGCCGAGCATGGCCTCGCCGTCCTCCGTCAGCTCCACCGAGTGCGTGTCCCGGGAGAACAGCTGCCGCCCCACCGCGTCCTCCAGCCGGCGCACATGCTGGCTGACCGTGGACTGGCGCAGCCCCAGCCGCCGGGCGGCCTGCGTGAAGCTCAGGGTCTGGGCCACGGCGAGGAAGGTGCGCAAGTGTGAGGGGTCGTACACGATCGCCACCCTACCCGCTTATCGCGGAAAGTGATGACAGTCAGAGCGGTATGACGGATTCCCGATCAAGGGGCCGAGGAGGACGATGGAGCGGGGCCTTCCGGCCCGGAGCACGCACCTCATCGAAAGCACGTGGAGCACAGTGAAACGCCTGAAGTGGCCGAGTCGGATGCCGATCGACCCGTACATCCTGCTGTTGCTCGGGACGGTGGGCGTCGCGGCGCTCCTCCCGGCGCGGGGTACGGCCGCCGAGGTCGCGTCGGGCGCGTCCACGGCCGCGATCGCCTTCCTCTTCTTCCTCTACGGCGCCCGGCTCTCCACCCGCGAGGCCCTCGACGGCCTCAAGCACTGGCGACTCCATGTCACCGTCCTCGCCTGCACCTTCGTCGTCTTCCCGCTGCTGGGTCTGGCGGCCCGCGGCCTCGAACCGGTCTTCCTGAGCCACTCCCTCTACACCGGGCTGCTCTTCCTCACCCTCGTCCCGTCCACCGTCCAGTCCTCGATCGCCTTCACCTCGATGGCCCGGGGCAACGTGCCCGCCGCGATCTGCGCGGGCTCCTTCTCCTCCCTCGCCGGCATCGTCCTCACCCCGCTGCTCGCGGCGGCGCTGCTCGGCGGCGGCGCCGGCGGGTTCTCCGCCGACTCGCTGCTGAAGATCGTGCTGCAACTGCTGGTGCCGTTCGCCGCCGGACAGCTGACCCGTCGCTGGATCGGCGCCTTCGTCACCCGGCACAAGCGGATCCTCGGCCTCGTCGACCGGGGCTCGATCCTCCTCGTCGTCTACGTCGCCTTCAGCGAGGGCATGGTGCGCGGCATCTGGAGCCAGGTCAGCCCGCTGCGGCTCGCCGGGCTCCTCGCCGTCGAGGCGGTCATGCTGGCGGTGATGCTGCTGCTCACCTGGTACGGCGCCAAGGCCCTGCGCTTCGGCCGGGCGGACCGCGTCGCCATCCAGTTCGCCGGCTCCAAGAAGTCCCTCGCCTCCGGACTGCCCATGGCGAGCGTCCTCTTCGGCCCCGAGGCCTCCCTCGCCGTCCTGCCGCTGATGCTCTTCCACCAGATGCAGCTGATGGTCTGCGCGGTCATCGCCAAACGCCGCGCCAAGGACCCGGTGGAGGACACCGCGGACGCGGGTGACCCGGCGGTCACGGAGCGGCGAGACGAAGCGATACGAACCGCGGTCGGTACAGGGACACGTTCCGGGTGATGTTCAGCTGCGCCGCCGCCGCGTCGGCGTCCAGCCAGTTGACGTCGTAGCTGAGCACCAGCCGCCCGTCGCCGTCGACCGCCCGGTGCGTCTGCGGGTTGTACGCCGCGACCCCGCTGTGCGGCAGCGGCGGACTGAACCCCTTGGTGGGCCCGTGCCAGGGCCCGGTGGGGGAGCAGGCCCAGTACGCGGTCACGGTCGTCAGCCCCGCCGTCCCCGCCGCCATGGTGAGCAGCACATAGGTACGCCCGTCCCGGACGACGCTGAACGCGCTGCCCACGCCCTTGTCGTCCCCGTTCCCGAGCACCGCCCCCGGCCGCCCCCGCACCGCCCACCGCCCGCCGTCCCAGTACTCCCACGCCCCCGGCTCCCCGAGCCGGCCGCGCGGCACCCGGGCGACATACGCGTGCGAGGTGGGCCGGGAGGCGGCCTGGGCGTCGGTGCCGCCGAAGACGTACGTCCACGCGCCCGCGTCCACCGCCGTCGTCCCGAACAGCACCCGCCGGGCCGGATCGGTCACCGACGCCTGGTCCAGCACCGTCGTGATCCCCTCCGGCCGCAGCTCCGGCAGCGACAGCGTGGCCACCTCGGTCGCGGTCGGCACCCCGTAGATCCACGGCGACTGCCCGGCCGTACGGGTCCACAGCAGCACCCGTACGACCTTCTCGGCCGAGCCGGGGGAGCGGGGCTCGACCCGGGCGGCCACCGGCCAGCGCCACCGCTGCGGGCCCGGGTCGGGGAAGACCGGCGCCGGGAGGGTGGCTTCGAGACGGCCCCCGGCGGACATCACCACGGCCGAGTTGCGCACCAGCGGCGTCGCGACGTCCCGCCAGGTGACCGACTCACCGGCCGGGTTGGGCGGGGGATGCACCTGGCCCAGATAGGTGTCCGAGAACAGCCACAGGACCCGCCCGTCCGGGAGGCGCACCGAGTGGGTGCCGTCGCCGCCGGTCCAGTCGTCGGTGCGGGTCGCGTCGTCGCCGTAGCGGGTGAACTCGCCGGTCAGGGAGGCGTCCGGGTCCCAGTCCCGGACCGTACGGGCCGTGCAGGCCAAGCCGCCCTCCCGGTCGTCGTCCGGGAGGGCGGTGAGCAGCACGGCCGCGAGGGCCAGGACCAGGGCCAGGATCAGGACCGGTCCGGCCCCCGTGCGCTGTCGTGCTCCCGCGTCGTCGGGCACGGAAGGGACGTTAGTTGCCTCCGTCCACGCGGTCCATGGGCAGGTGCAGGATCGCGCCCCGCGTCGTGGCGTCCGGCGTGGCGAGTCCGGCCACTTCGGTGTCGCTCAACGCCCGGTCGTAGAGCCGCACTTCGTCGATCGAGCCGGTGAAGTGGACCCGGCTGTCGACCCGTTGACCGATGTGTACCCCGAACGGCGAGTTGCGGCTGACCGATCCGGGCAGGTCGGGGGCGCCGAACGGGGTACCGTCGACGAAGAGCGTGAGCGCCCCGCCGCCCCGCCGCAGCACCAGCCGGTGCCACTGCCCGTCGTTGTACGCGCCCGTGGACCGCACCGAGGCCGTCCGGGGCGGCGAGGCCCCGTCCCGCACGGTGATCAGCCCGGTCAGCCGCCCGGCCGCCGGTTCCCCGCGCACCCACACCTGCGGCTGTGTCGTCCCGACCCCGCCCATCCACAGCATCGGCTGCTCCCCGGTCGTCGCCGAGTACCGGAACCACAGCGAGGCGGTGAAGTCTTTGGTACCGAGGGGAAGTTGGGGCCGGTAGGGCAGTCGTACGGCGTCGTCGGCGCCGTCGAAGTCGAGCGCGCCGCCGAACACCCCGTCCGTGGGCCGGGCCCCGCCGAGCACGGCCGCCGGCCTGCCACCGGGCGCCCGGTCGGGTGTCGTCGGGTCCGGGCCCCGGCGCGGTGTCAGCCAGTCCTCCGTGAACCGGGCGAAGCGGATCTCGTCCCGGGCGTCGACCGCACCGCCCTCGTACAGCAGTCCGACGACATCGTTGCCGCCCTCCCCGGCGTCGATCCTGACCAGGTCCGAGTAGCCGGACCAGTCGGTGGTGACGACCGTGCCCCGGTCCACGCTCTCCCAGGTGCGTCCGCCGTCGTACGAGGAGCGGACCGCCATGGTCCGGCGGCGGTCGGGGTCCGCCGGGGCGGCCAGCAGCATCCGGTCGCCCAGCCGCAGCAGCGAACCCTGGACCTGCGGTGTGTACAGGTCCGGGAGCGCCCGGAAGGGCTCGGCGAAGGTGGTGCCGCCGTCCCGGCTGATCGTCTGGCTGCGATGGCCCAGGTCGGTGCCGTCCTGCTCGCGTCCGCTGACGAGCACCGTGCCGTGCGCGCGCTCGGTCAGGGTCAGCTCCGAGGGCTTCTGGCGGAAGGTGCCGTCGGCCGCGATAGGCCAGGTGTCCGTGGCGCCGACCTTCCAGGTGTCCCCGCCGTCGTCGCTGGTCACGAGCGCCGCGTGGTTGGCGGTGACCCGGCCGTCCGCCCAGCTCTCGGCGTTCACCCCGAGCACGAGCCGGCCCGCGTGTCGGCCCTGGGTGAGCTGGATGCCGTGCACAGGGCCGGTGGCGTACCAGGAGTTCCACCCGGCCGGGCGGATCTGGTCGCGCAGACTGCGCGGCTCGGACCAGGTCAGCCCGTCGTCGTCGCTGTACTGCAGATGCGGGGTCCGGTCACAGGGGACGTCGCAGCTCGCGCTGTCCAGACGGCCCGTGTTGTACGTCTCCGTCAGCAGGACGCGGCCGGTCTCGCGGTCGACGACCGGGGCGGGGTTCCCGTGGGTGTCGCCGTCGCCCTCGTTGACCACCCGCAGCGGGCCCCAGGTACGGCCGCCGTCCGTGGACCGCTTGACCACGAGGTCTATGTCCGCCGCGTCCCCGCAGTTCAGTACGCGGCCCTCGGCGAAGGCGAGCAGGGTTCCCTCGGTCGTCCGGACGACCGCCGGGATCCGGAAGCAGGCGTAGCCGGGGTCCTGCGAGGCCTTGAAGAGGACCTGCTGCTCGAACTCGGCCGAGGCGGTCGCCGACTGTCGGGGCTCGGCCCCGGCCGGGTGGGCGAGGGTGAGGAGGGCGGTGGTGGTGAGTACCGCGATGAGGGGGGAGAGGGGGGAGGTGAGTGAGGATTCGAGGGGGGATCTGAGGCGTGCGCGAAGACTCGACGGCACGGTGCGGCCAGCCCTTCATCCGTCCGGGTGTGGGACATCGGACGTCCCACGTCCGATGTGCGGCCACAGACGGTACGCGGGGGTTCAGGGGGCTCACAAGAACCGTGCGGGTGGGTGGGCGTGTTTTCGCGGCAGGGGGTGGGGCTTCGGATTCGTTGGCGGGTGCGGGTGAGTGGGGGCTGGTCGCGCAGTTCCCCGCGCCCCCAAAAGCCCAGGCCCCTGCGGGCCTGAAGGCGACGGGGCTGCGGGCCTGAAGGCGACCGGTGGCGGGGCTGAAAAGCACGGGGCGCAGCCCCTGCTTTTCAGGGGCGCGGGGAACTGCGCGAGAAGCCCCACCGGGCCGCACCCGGCGACGAAACAGGCCACGCGAAAAGACGGGGCCCCCGAGGCGCAGGGGGCGCTCCCCGCCGCCGGGGGCCCCGCCGCCGTGTCGCGGGGAGCCGGTCAGCCCTTCACGGCCGCGGCCCGCAGAGCGATACGGTGCTCGCCCGCGTACACGTTCATGGAGGCCCCCCTCAGGAACCCCACCAGGGTCAGCCCGGTCTCCGCCGCCAGGTCGACCGCGAGCGACGACGGCGCCGAGACGGCCGCCAGTACCGGTATCCCCGCCATCACCGCCTTCTGCGCCAGCTCGAACGACGCCCGCCCCGACACCAGCAGCACCGCCCGGGACAGCGGCAGCGCCCCGCTCTGCAGGGCCCGTCCCACCAGCTTGTCCACGGCGTTGTGCCGGCCCACGTCCTCCCGTACGTCGAGCAGTTCGCCGTCCTCGCTGAACAGGGCCGCCGCGTGCAGACCCCCGGTCCGGTCGAAGACCCGCTGGGCCGCGCGGAGCCGGTCGGGGAGGCCCGCGAGGAGGTCGGGGTCGAGCCGGACCGGGGGAGTCTCGCCACCTTGCGTGTCGTCGACGGGCCAGCGCGCGGTCGTCCGGACGGCGTCCAGCGACGCCTTTCCGCACAGCCCGCAGGACGAGGTCGTGTACACGTTGCGTTCGAGGGTGATGTCGGGGACGGCGACCCCGGGCGCGGTCCGCACGTCCACCACGTTGTAGGTGTTCGAGCCGTCCTCCGTCGCTCCCGCGCAGTAGACGATGTTCTGCAGGTCCGACTGCTCGGCGAGCACCCCCTCGCTGACCAGGAACCCGGCCGCCAGCGCGAAGTCGTCGCCCGGGGTGCGCATGGTGATCGCGAGCGGCTTGCCGTTCAGCCGGATCTCCATCGGTTCCTCGGCAACGAGCGTGTCCGGGCGGGTGGAGACCGCGCCGTCCCGGATGCGGATCACCTTGCGTCGTTCCGTGACTCGTCCCATGTGTGTCTCAGTCCCGGTTCTGTACGTGCTGGTAGCCGAAGCGGCCCTTGATGCAGAGGTTGCCGTGGGTCACCGGGTTGTCGTGCGGCGAGGTGACCTTCACGATCTCATTGTCCTGCACATGGAGTGTGAGGTTGCAGCCCACACCGCAGTACGCGCACACCGTGGTCGTCTCCGTCTGCGCCGACTCGTCCCAGGTGCCCGCCGCCCGCATGTCGAACTCCGACTTGAAGGACAGCGCGCCCGTCGGGCACACCTCGACGCAGTTCCCGCAGTACACACAGGCGGAGTCGGTGAGCGGGGCGTCGTGCTCCACGGCGATCCGGGCGTCGAAACCCCGGCCCACGACGGAGATCGCGAACGAGTTCTGCCACTGCTCCCCACAGGCGTCCACGCACTTATAACACAGGATGCACTTGTCGTAGTCCCGGACGTACAGCTCGTTGTCGACCCTGGGTTCCTCGTTCAGCCGGG
This sequence comes from Streptomyces griseiscabiei, assembly GCF_020010925.1. Classification (NCBI taxonomy): domain Bacteria; kingdom Bacillati; phylum Actinomycetota; class Actinomycetes; order Kitasatosporales; family Streptomycetaceae; genus Streptomyces; species Streptomyces griseiscabiei. The sequence goes on from NZ_JAGJBZ010000002.1 coordinate 1,923,961, forward strand.
CCGCGTCCGGACCGAAGCGGTCGGGTTTGGCCTCGTACTCCTTGAGCCATCCCGCGACCTTCGGGGTCGTCGAGAGATCGACCGACGACGCGAGGAGTTCGAGGACGATCTTGCGGCTGTGCCGGGCGCGTTCGGTGTCGGTGCGCACCTCCATGCCGGGCTCGGCCTTGCGGGAGCAGGCCGGGACGAGGGTCCTGGCGCCCTCGACCTCGACGACACAGACCCGGCAGGCGTTCTTCGGGGTCAGGGTGTCGCCCTCGCAGAGGGTGGGCACGTCCTTGCCGGCGGCCCGGCAGGCGTCCAGGATCGTCGAGCCCTCGGGGGCACGGACCGGCTCCCCGTCGAGGGTGAACTCCAGCAGACGGCGCGGCACTCCCAGCGGGATCACGGTCATTCGTACGCTCCCAAGCGGTCGATCGCGGATTCCACGGCGTTCCACGCGGTCTGTCCGAGACCGCAGATCGAGGCGTCCCGCATGGCGCGGCCGACCTCCCTGAGCAGGGCGATGTCGTCGGCCGCGGCCGCCCCGGTCCGCTCGGCGATCCGGTGCAGCGCCTCCTCCTGGCGTACGGTCCCCACCCGGCAGGGCACGCACTGCCCGCAGGACTCGTCCCGGAAGAACTCCGCGATCCGCAGCAGCAGCCGGGGCAGCGGGACCGTGTCGTCGAAGGCCATCACCACCCCCGAGCCGAGCGTGGTGCCCGCCTCCCGCGTCCCCTCGAAGGTGAGCGGGATGTCCAGCTCGTCGGGCCGGACGAAACCACCGGCCGCGCCGCCGAGGAGGACGGCCCGCAGGCGGTCCCGCACCCCGGCCAGCGTCAGCAGCTCGCCGAGGGTCGCGCCGAACGGCAGTTCGTAGATGCCGGGCCGGTCCACGCTGCCCGACACACAGAACAGCTTGGGTCCGGTGGAGCGGGCGGTGCCGATCGCCGCGTACGCCGGCGCGCCCATCGTCAGGACCGGCAGGACGTTGACCAGCGTCTCGACGTTGTTCTCCACCGTCGGCTTGCCGAACAGACCCTTCTCCACCGGGAACGGCGGCTTGGAGCGCGGCTCGCCCCGGTAGCCCTCGATGGAGTTGAAGAGCGCCGTCTCCTCACCGCAGATATAGGCCCCGGCGCCGCGGCGGATCTCGATGTCGAAGGCGTACCCCTGGCCGAGGACGTCGTCGCCGAGCAGCCCCCGGGCGCGAGCCTGGGCGATCGCGTTCTCCAGGCGGCGCAGGGCCCGTGGGTACTCGCCGCGCAGATACAGGTACCCCTTGTGCGCCCCGGTCACGTACCCCGCGATCGTCATCGCCTCGACCAGCGAGAACGGGTCGCCCTCCATGAGCACGCGGTCCTTGAAGGTGCCCGGCTCGGATTCGTCCGCGTTGCAGACGAGGTAGTGGGGGTGGTCGGGCTGACCCGCCGTGGCCTGCCATTTGCGGCCGGTGGGGAAGGCGGCGCCGCCGCGCCCGACCAGGCCCGAGTCGGTGACCTCCCGGATCACCCCGGCGGGGCCGAGCGCGAAGGCCCGGCGCAGGGCCGTGTAGCCGCCGTGGGCGCGGTAGTCGTCGAGGGAGGCCGGGTCGACGACGCCGACCCGGCCCAGCAGGGTCAAGGAAGGGTCCCCGGCCTGGGGAACCGCCATCGCGGCCGGGGGCTCCTCGTCCGCCGAGTCGGGCGCGCTCGCCGCGAGGACGGCCGCCTCGACGGACGCGGGCGCCGCCACCGCCGTACGCACCGGGTCCCCGGCCTTGATCGCGAGGGCGGCCGGGGCCCGCTCGCACAGGCCGAGGCACGGGCTGCGCTCCACGCCGACCCCGCTGCCGAGGCCGAGGCGGGCCTCGACGCCGGCGCAGAGATCCGCCGCCCCGGCCGCCGCGCACGCCAGGTCCGTGCACACGTGCAGCACGGTCGCGGGACGCGGCTTGACGGAGAACATCGAGTAGAAGGTGGCCACGCCGTACGCCTCCGCCGGCGGCACGGTCAGCCGTCGGCAGAGGTAGTCCAGCGCGCCCTCGCTGATCCAGCCGATCCGGTCGTTGATCGCGTGCAGCCCCGGCAACAGCAGATCACGGCGCTCCCGGGCCTCCCGGCCGCCCCGCGCCCACCGCAGATCGGCGTCGGTACGGTCCGCGCCCTCCCAGGAGGACTCCGGCGGGCCGAGGAGCGCGTCGACCGCCGCCTTCTCCTCGTCCGTCGGTTTGCTGTCACCGAAGTGCAGGTCCACTTGACGTCACCTCACGATGGTCGCGACGGGCAGCTTCTCGATCCGGATCGCCGAGGCCTTGAACTCGGCCGTCCCCGCGATCGGGCAATTGGCCTCGATCGTCAGCTGGTTGGTGTCCACCTCGTCGGGAAAGTGCATGGTCATGAAGGCCAGGCCCGGCCGCAGCCCGAGGTCGATCCACACCGGCGCCGTCACCGAACCGCGCCGCGAGGAGACCTGGACCTCCTCGCCCACCGCGACCCCGTACCGCTCGGCGTCCTCCGGGCACAGCTCGATGTACTCCCCACGCCGCAGCGGCGAGGCGTAACCCCCGCTCTGCACCCCGGTGTTGTACGAGTCGAGCCGCCGTCCGGTGGTGAGCCGGATCGGGTACCGCTCGTCCGTCAGATCGACCGGCGGATCGTGCCGCACGATCCCGAAGGGCGCGAGCCTGCCGCGCCGCGCCGGGTCCGGATCCCACAACCTGCCGTGCAGATAGGTCGGTTCGAGCCGGTCGGTCTCCGGACAGGGCCACTGGATGCCCTGCTCCTGCTCCAGCCGCTCGTACGTCATCCCGTAGTGGTCCGGCGACACCGACCGCAGCTCGTTCCAGACGGCCTCGGCGTCGGCGTACTTCCACTCGTGCCCGAGCCGTGCGGCCAGGTCGCAGATGATGTCGATGTCCTCGCGGGCCTCCCCGGGCGGGACGACCGCCTTGCGCACCCGCTGCACCCGGCGCTCGCTGTTGGTCGTCGTCCCGTCCGTCTCCGCCCACCCGGCGGTCGCGGGCAGCACGACATCGGCCAGCTCGGCGGTCTTCGTCAGGAAGATGTCCTGGACCACGAGGAAGTCCAGCTCCCGCATCCGCCGGACGGCCTGCTCGCTGTCGGCCTCGGACTGCGCCGGGTTCTCCCCGACGCAGTACACGGCCTTCAGTGAGCCCTCCTCCATGGCCTCGAACATCTCCGTCAGGTTCAGCCCGTAGTGCGGCTGGATGACGGTGTCCCACGCCGACTCGAACTTCAGCCGGGTGCCGGGATCGAGGATGTCCTGGAAGCCGGGAAGACGGTTGGGGATGGCGCCCATGTCGCCGCCGCCCTGCACGTTGTTCTGGCCGCGCAGCGGCTGCAACCCCGAGGCGTAGCGCCCCACATGGCCGGTCAGCAGGGAGAGGTTGATCAGCGCGCGGACGTTGTCGGTGCCGTTGTGGTGCTCGGTGATGCCGAGTGTCCAGCACAGCTGGGCGCGCTCGGCACGGGCGTACGCGTGCGCCAACTCCCTGATGGCGACGGCCGGTACACCCGTCACCTTCTCGGCCAGCGACAGCGTCCAGGGTTCGACGAGCGCCTTGTACTCCTCGAAGCCGGTGGTAGCCCGCTCGATGAACGCCTCGTTGGCGAGGCCCGCGTGGATGATCTCGCGGCCCACCGCGTGCGCCATCGGGATGTCGGTGCCGACGTTCAGGCCCATCCAGCTCTCGGCCCACTCGGCGGTGGAGGTCCGGCGCGGGTCGACGGCGTACATCCGGGCGCCGTTGTGGATGCCCTTCAGTACGTGCTGGAAGAAGATGGGGTGCGCGAAGCGGGCGTTGGAGCCCCACATCACGATGACGTCGGTGTGTTCGATCTCCTCGTAGGAGGAGGTGCCGCCGCCGGAGCCGAAGGCGGCGGACAGTCCGGCGACGCTCGGCGCGTGACAGGTGCGGTTGCAGGAGTCGACGTTGTTGGTGCCCATGACCACGCGGGCGAACTTCTGCGCCACGTAGTTCATCTCGTTGGTGGCGCGGGCGCAGGAGAACATGCCGAACGCGCCGCGGTTGCGCTCGATGCCCCGGGCGGCCCGGTCGAGCGCCTCCTCCCAGCTCGCCGGCCGGAAGGGCTCGTCGCGGGAGTCACGGACGAGGGGACGGGTGAGCCGGGTGTAGGTCTTCGGGGTCCGGTCGCGTTTCCTCATACGACGCTCCTCATGCCGCGCTCCTGAGCGCGAGCAGGTCCGAGATGGCGTGGACGGTGCGGAGTGTGGGCACCTCGACGCCCGTGATGTCCGCCAGTTCGACGACGGCGGACAGCAGGACGTCGAGTTCCAGCGGTTTGCCGCGCTCCAGGTCCTGGAGCGTGGAGGTGCGGTGGTCGCCGACGCGTTCGGCGCCGGCCATCCGCCGTTCGACCGAGACGCCGACCTCGCAGCCCAGGGCCTCGGCGACGGCCAGCGTCTCGGTCATCATCGTCTCGATGACCTTGCGGGTGCCGCCGTGCAGACACATCTGCCGCATGGTCGCGCGGGCCAGGGCGCTGATCGGGTTGAACGAGATGTTGCCGAGCAGTTTGATCCAGATGTCGCCCCGGATGTCCGGCTCCACCGGGCACTTCAGGCCACCGGCGACCATGGCCTCGCCGAACGCCAGACAGCGCGCCGAGACCGTACGGTCCGGTTCGCCGACCGAGAACCGGGTGCCTTCCAGGTGCCGTACGACACCCGGGCCTTCGAGCTCGGTGGCCGCGTACACGACGCAGCCGACGGCCCGTTCGGGCGCGAGCACCGCACTGACCGCGCCGTCGGGGTCCACGCTCTCCACCCGGTGGCCGTCGTGCGGGCCGCCGTGCCGGTGGAAGTACCACCAGGGGATGCCGTTCTGGGCGGCGATCACCGCCGTGGAGTCGTGCAGCAAGGGCTCGATGAGCGGCCCGCACGCCGCGTACGAGTGGGCCTTGAGGCCGAGGAAGACGAAGTCGACCGGGCCGATCTCGGCCGGGTCGTCGGTGGCGTGGGCGCGGGCGGTGAAGTCCCCGCGCGGGCTGAGCACCCGCACCCCGTCCCGCCTCATGGCCGCGAGATGCGGTCCACGGGCGACGAGGTGCGTGTCCGCGCCGGCGCGGTGGAGCGCGGCGCCGACATAGGCGCCGATCGCACCGGCGCCGAGAACTGCGACTTTCATGGTGAGGGAGCTCCGTTCGGTCGAGGGATACCGCGGAGATGACACTCTGTTCGGGTTGTGTCGACGAAATATTGTCTACAGTATGGAAGTTGGGCCGACAAGACTTCGCGCAACGACAGGGCAAGGCATTACCCGGACATGAAGGTGGCCGGTACTCGAAGGCGAGTCTGGCCGGGGAACGACCGTTCGGCGCTCGGTGCATACCGCTCATCGCATACGGTCGACGTGCCGCCTTCTCAACCACCCCGCCACTGCCTACCGTCCGGGATCATGAGTCCCCCCGTCGCACCCCCGGGCTGGAGCCGCTGGCTCGTCCCCCCGGCCGCGCTCTCCGTACATCTCTCCATCGGTCAGGCCTACGCCTGGAGCGTCTTCAAGCCGCCGCTCGAATCCGCGCTCGGCCTCAGCGGCACCCAGAGCGCCCTGCCCTTCCAGCTGGGCATCGTCATGCTGGGCCTGTCCGCCGCGTTCGGCGGCACCCTCGTCGAGCGCAACGGGCCGCGCTGGGCGATGACCGTCGCGCTGATCTGCTTCTCCTCCGGCTTCCTGCTCGCCTCGCTCGGCGCGGCCACCGAGCAGTACTGGCTGATCGTCTTCGGCTACGGCTTCGTCGGCGGCATAGGCCTCGGCATCGGCTACATATCGCCGGTGTCGACCCTGATCAAATGGTTCCCGGACCGGCCAGGCATGGCCACCGGCATCGCGATCATGGGCTTCGGCGGCGGGGCGCTCATCGCCTCCCCATGGTCCGCGCAGATGCTGGAGTCCTTCGGCTCCGACTCCTCCGGCATCGCCCTCGCCTTCCTGGTGCACGGACTGTCGTACGCCGTGTTCATGCTGCTCGGGGTGCTGCTGGTCCGGGTGCCGCGCACCGAGAAGCCGGCCGAGAGCGGCCCCGGCGTCCTCTCCGGCCCCCAGGTCTCCGCCCGCAACGCCATCCGCACCCCGCAGTTCTGGTGCCTGTGGGTCATCCTCTGCATGAACGTCTCCGCGGGCATCGGCATCCTGGAGAAGGCCGCCCCCATGATCACGGACTTCTTCGCCGACTCCTCGACCCCGGTCACCGTCACCGCGGCGGCGGGCTTCGTGGCGCTGCTCTCCGCGGCCAACATGACCGGACGGATCGTCTGGTCCTCCACGTCCGACCTGATCGGCCGCAAGAACATCTACCGCGTCTACCTCGGCGTCGGCGCGCTGATGTATCTGCTGATCGCGCAGTTCGGCGACTCCTCCAAGCCGCTGTTCATCGTCTGCGCCCTGGTCATCCTGTCCTTCTACGGCGGCGGCTTCGCCACCATCCCCGCCTATCTGAAGGACCTCTTCGGCACCTACCAGGTCGGCGCCATCCACGGCCGGCTGCTCACCGCCTGGTCCACGGCCGGTGTCCTCGGCCCGCTGATCGTCAACTGGATCGCCGACCGGCAGGAGGAGGCCGGCAAGTCCGGCGCCGACCTCTACGGCACGTCCTTCTTCATCATGATCGGGCTGCTCGTCGTCGGCTTCGTCGCCAACGAGCTGGTCCGGCCCGTCCACCCCCGCTTCCACATCCCCGCCCCGAGGGAGGCCGCCGATGTCGTCCAGCGACAGCAGTCCGAATCCGCCTGACCGGCGCCCCTTGATCATCTTTGCCTGGGTGTGGGTGGGCGTGCCGCTCACCTACGGACTGTACGAGCTCGTACGGAAGGCCACACAATTGTTCACCGGGTGAGCACCCCGGACGCCCCAGGGCCCGCCCGGGGTCTGACAGAAGCCCACAACTCGGGCCGCGCATTACTGTCGCCTCACCCGTCCTCGTACCCGTGAGTCACTGATCAGACTGGTGGATCCCGCTGACCACAGGCAACGAGGGGAACCACCCATGAACGGCTCGCGGATCGCCGCCGTCGGCCACTACCAGCCCGCCAGGATCCTCACCAACGAGGATCTGGCGGGCATGGTCGACACCAGTGACGAGTGGATCACGAGCCGTGTGGGCATTCGCACCCGGCACATCGCCGGACCCGACGAGCCGGTGGACGAGCTGGCCGGGCACGCCGCCGCCAAGGCGCTCGCCGCCGCCGGCCTCGGCCCCGAGGCCATCGACCTGGTCGTGGTCGCCACCTCCACCGCCGTCGACCGCTCCCCGAACATGGCGGCCCGGGTCGCCAACCGGCTCTCCATCCCGAACCCGGCCGCCATGGACGTCAACGTCGTCTGCGCCGGGTTCACCCACGCGCTCGCCACCGCCGACCACGCCGTGCGGGCGGGCGCCGCCACCCGGGCGCTGGTCATCGGCGCCGACAAGATGTCCGAGGTCGCCGACTGGACCGATCGCACGACCTGTGTCCTCGTCGGGGACGGGGCGGGCGCGGCCGTCGTCGAGGCCGTCGGTCCCGACGAGGCGCCCGGCATCGGGCCCGTGCTGTGGGGATCGGTGCCCGAGATGGGCAACGCCGTACGCATCGAGGGCACCCCCGCGCGCTTCGCGCAGGAGGGGCAGAGCGTCTACCGCTGGGCCACCACCAAGCTGCCGCCCCTCGCCCGCGCCGCCTGCGAGAAGGCCGGGCTCACCCCCGCCGACCTCGCCGCCGTCGTCCTGCACCAGGCCAACCTGCGCATCATCGAGCCCCTCGCCGAGAAGATCGGCGCGGTGAACGCGGTCGTCGCCCGCGATGTCGTCGAGTCCGGCAACACCTCGGCCGCGAGCATCCCCCTCGCCTTCTCCAAGCTCGTCGAACGCGGCGAGATCTCCAGCGGCGACCCCGTGCTCCTCTTCGGCTTCGGCGGCAACCTGTCGTACGCGGGCCAGGTCGTCCGCTGCCCGTGAGCTGGTCTTCCTCGTGATGTGACGCGTCCGACCCTCCAGTGGGCTGGAAATTGTGGGCCGTAGACTGTAGACGAAAGACAATCCATACTGGCCTTGGCTTCTGCCTCTGGCCGACTTTCCGTTTGCAGTGCCCGGTGGCGCTCTGGAGGGGGATCGCGATGTTGTCGGCAGGACTTCCGCAAGGGGCCGTGCCCCGGCTCGAACGCCCCGGCCCGCTGCGCGACCGCGTCTACGAGGCGCTGCTCGAACTCATCACCACCCGCGCGCTGCGCCCCGGCCAGCACCTCGTCGAGAGCGAACTCGCCGGGCATCTCGGCGTCTCCCGGCAGCCCGTCCGGGAGGCCCTGCAGCGGCTCAACACCGAGGGGTGGGTCGATCTGCGGCCCGCCCAGGGCGCCTTCGTGCACGAGCCGACGGAGGCGGAGGCCGACCAACTCCTCACGGTCCGCACCCTGTTGGAGGCTGAGGCCGCCCGCCTCGCCGCGGCGAACGCCGGCACGGCGGGCATCACGGCCCTGGAGGAACTCTGCGCGGAGGGCGAGCGGGCCGTCGAGGCCGACGACGTCGACGCGGCCGTCGCCCTCAACGCCCGCTTCCACGCCAAGGTCATGGACCTGGCCGGCAACACGGTCCTCGCCGAACTCGCCGCCCAGGTCGACCGCCGCGTCCGCTGGTACTACACCCCCGTCGCCCGCCAACGCGGCCACCAGTCCTGGATCGAACACCGCGAACTGATCGCCGCCGTCGCCGCCCGCGACGAGACCCGCGCGACGGAGGTCATGCGGGCGCATACGGAGCACACGCGGAAGACGTATCACGAGCGGGAAAAGTAGCGGGCGGAGAGGCCCGTCGGTGGCTAGGTTCGGGGCATGTCCGTACAGATCGAGTTCAACGACCACAGCCGCCCGGCCGTCCGACTCGACGACGGCCCGGTGAGCAAGACCGAAGGGCGCTCGTACTTCTACACGGTGACGTCGTACGGCGCTGTGATCGTCTACCAGCGCGTGCACGCCATGAAGCGGGGCCAGGTGGTCGACTCGTCGGAGTACCAGCAGGTCGCCATGTACGGGCCGTCGGCCTGGTTCTCGGCGCACGGTGACCCGATCCCCGGCTGACCGCTCCCTTCGCGCGCTTTGCCGGCTCTGCGCACCCTTCTTTGTCCTGTGAGAGGAGAAAGTTGGCGGCAATCCATGCGCAACTTCTTCCCAGCGTCGGCAGCCACTGCTACGTTCCCCTCGAAAGCCAAGCACGGCGGTGCCGATGAGGCGGGGAGGGGCTAGTGAGACGTATGACGGCTCGACCCGCGAACACGCATCAGGCCCGGCTGCTGCGGCTGTTGCGGGACGGTGGGCCCAACTCCCGGGCGCAGCTCGGGGATCGGGTCGATCTGTCGCGGTCGAAGCTGGCGGTGGAGGTGGACCGGCTCCTGGAGACGGGACTGGTCGTGGCCGACGGGCTCGCCGCCTCGCGCGGTGGCCGCCGGTCGCACAACGTCCGGCTCAACCCCCGACTCCGTTTCCTCGGCGTCGACATCGGCGCCACCTCGATCGATGTGGCCGTGACCAACGCCGAGTTGGAGATCCTCGGGCACATCAACCAGCCGATGGACGTGCGGGAAGGTCCGGTCGCCGTCTTCGAGCAAGTGCTCGCGATGGCGGCCAAGTTGAAGGCCTCGGGGCTCGCGGAAGGGTTCGACGGCGCCGGTATCGGCGTCCCCGGACCGGTCCGCTTTCCCGAGGGCGTCCCCGTCGCCCCGCCGATCATGCCGGGCTGGGACGGGTTCCCGGTGCGCGAGGCGCTCAGCCAGGAACTCGGCTGCCCGGTCATGGTCGACAACGACGTGAACCTGATGGCCATGGGGGAGCAGCACGCGGGCGTGGCCCGTTCCGTGGGCGACTTCCTCTGCGTCAAGATCGGCACCGGCATAGGCTGCGGCATCGTCGTCGGCGGCGAGGTCCACCGGGGGACGACGGGCAGCGCCGGCGACATCGGGCACATCCTCGCCGTACCGGACGGCCGCCCCTGCGCCTGCGGCAACCGGGGCTGTCTGGAAGCCCACTTCAGTGGCGCCGCGCTCGCCCGCGACGCCAAGGACGCCGCCCAGCAGGGACTTTCGGCGGAACTCGCCACCCGTCTGGAGACCAACGGCACCCTCACCGCCGTCGACGTGGCCGCCGCGGCAGCCGCCGGCGACGCCACCGCCCTCGACCTGATACGCGAGGGCGGCAACCGCACCGGCCAGGTCATCGCCGGACTCGTCAGCTTCTTCAACCCCGGCCTGGTGGTGATCGGCGGCGGGGTGACCGGCCTCGGCCACACCCTGCTCGCCGCCATCCGCACCCAGGTCTACCGCCAGTCACTGCCCCTCGCGACCGGCAATCTGCCCATCGTGCTGGGGGAGTTGGGGCCCACCGCCGGCGTCATCGGCGCGGCCCGCCTCATCAGCGACCATCTGTTCTCACCCGCGTAGACCCTCGTAGACCCTCGTCGAGGGCCACACCACTCGGCGCTCCGCCCTAGGCCGTGTCCGCAAAGTCCCGCCTGCCCCGCGACGCCTGGCACGCACTCTCGCCGCACCGGGCGAAAGCCCAAGTACATCCAGTACGAGGGCTTTCGCCCGGCACGCCGAGAGCACGCACCAGACGCCGCGGGGCCCGCCCTCCGGGCGGACGACGGGACTTTGCGGACACGACCTAGCCCTGCTCTGCCCTGCAACCGGCCCGCACGCCCGCCAAGGGGAACTCATGGCACCAGAACCACCGCTGCTCACCATGTCCGGCATCACCAAGTCGTTCCCCGGAGTCCGGGCCCTGGACGGCGTCGACCTCGACGTCCAGGCCGGAGAGGTGCACTGTCTGCTCGGCCAGAACGGCGCCGGGAAGTCCACCCTGATCAAGGTCCTGGCCGGCGCCCACCAGCCCGACGACGGCACCATCACCTGGCGGGGCGAACCCGTCACCCTGAAGTCCCCGATCGCCGCGATGCGCCTCGGCATCGCCACCATCTACCAGGAACTCGACCTGGTGGAGGGCCTGTCGGTGGCCGAGAACGTCCACCTCGGGCATGAGCCCACGGCCGCCGGCTTCGTCGTACGGGGAAAGGCGGCCCGTACGTCGACTGCCGCGCTGCTCAAGCGACTCGGTCACCCGGAGGTCGATCCGGCGCGGCTCGTGGGGGAGTTGTCCGCCGCCCAGCAGCAGATCGTGTCCATGGCGCGGGCGCTCTCCCACGACGTACGGCTGATCGTGATGGACGAGCCGTCGGCCGCGCTCGACCCCGACGAGGTCGACAACCTGTTCAGGATCGTGGGCGACCTGACCGCGGCCGGCGTCGCCGTCGTCTACATCTCGCACCGGCTGGAGGAGATCCGGCGGATCGGCGACCGGGTGACCGTCCTCAAGGACGGGCGGGCCGTGGCGGGCGGGCTGCCCGCGAAGTCGACACCGACACGCGAGGTCGTGGCGCTGATGACCGGGCGCAACGTCGAGTACGTCTTCCCCGACCGGCCGCCCGCGCCGCTGGCCGACACCGCGCCCGTGCTGGAGGTACGGGGACTGGCGCGCGCCGGCGAGTTCGAGCCGCTCGATCTGGACGTACGCCCCGGCGAGATCGTGGGCCTCGCCGGACTCGTCGGCTCGGGACGGTCGGAGATCCTGGAGACGATCTACGGGGCGCGCAAGCCCACCGCCGGTCAAGTGAGCGTCGGCGGACGGCAGTTGAGGCTCGGCAGCGTACGGGCCGCCGTACGGGCCGGGCTCGGGCTCGCCCCCGAGGAGCGCAAGGCGCAGGGGCTGCTGATGCTGGAGTCCGTCACCAGGAACGTCTCCGTCTCCTCGGTGTCCCGCTTCGCCCGCGTCGGCTGGATCGACCGGGGCGCGGAGCACCGTGCCGCACGGGCCGCGACCCGCGAGCTGTCGCTGCGCCCCGACAACCCGGACGTCCCCGTCCGCACCCTCTCCGGGGGCAACCAGCAGAAGGCCGTGCTCGCCCGCTGGCTGCTGCGCGGCTGCCGGGTCCTGCTGCTCGACGAACCCACCCGGGGCGTCGACGTGGGTGCCCGCGCCGAGCTGTACGCGGTGGTGCGCCGGCTCGCCGACGAAGGGCTCGCCGTGCTGCTCGTCTCCAGCGAGGTCCCCGAAGTCCTCGGCCTCGCCGACCGGGTGCTCGTCCTGCGCGAGGGCCGGGTCGTGCACACCGCGCCCGCCCGTGAACTCGACGAACACCGTGTCCTCGACCTCGTGATGGAAGGAAGCCCGGTGGCCACAGAAGGGAGCCCGGCGTCATGACGCAGCCCGTGTCCCCGCCCAGGGACAGTATCGACAAGGCGCCCGCGCCGAACGGGCCCCCGGCGTGGCGGACCATGCTGTTCCGGGCCGACGTCCGCACGCTCTCCCTCCTCGGCGTCCTCGCCGCGCTGATCCTCATCGGCGGCTTCACCAAGCCCGACGAGTTCCTCGACACCCGCAACCTCCAACTCGTCCTCACCCAGGCCTCGGTGATCGGTGTCGTCACCGTCGGCATGACCTTCGTCATCACCTCCGGCGGCATCGACCTCTCCGTGGGCGCGATCGTCGCCCTGGCCTCCGTGTGGGCGACGACCGTGGCCACCCAGGAGTACGGGTTCGCCGGCATCCTCTTCACGGCGGTGATCGTCGGCGTCGGCTGCGGCCTGGTCAACGGGCTGCTCATCGCCTACGGCGGGATGGTCCCCTTCATCGCCACCCTCGCCATGCTCGCCTCGGCCCGCGGTCTCGCCCTGCAGATCACCGACGGCAGCACCCAGGTCGTCAGCGTCGACTCCATCCTGGACCTCGGCGAACGCGACGCGTACATCCTCGGCATCCCACCCCTCGTCCTGGTCTTCGCGTTCGTGACGATCATCGGCTGGCTCGTGCTGAACCGCACGACCTTCGGCCGCCGCACCGTCGCCGTCGGCGGCAACGCCGAGGCGGCCCGGCTCGCGGGCATCGACGTCCGCCGCCAGCGGCTCTACCTCTATCTGCTCTCCGGACTGTGCTGCGGCATCGCCGCGTTCCTGCTGATCGTGCTCTCCGGCTCGGGCCAGAACACCAACGGCAACCTCTACGAGCTCGACGCCATCGCCGCCGCGATCATCGGCGGCACCCTGCTCACCGGCGGCCGGGGCACCATCACCGGCTCCGTGCTGGGCGTCCTGATCTTCACCACGATCACCAACATCTTCGCGCTCAACAACCTCCAGAGCGATGTCCAGCAGATCGCCAAGGGCGCGATCATCGTCGCCGCGGTCCTGGTCCAGCGACGCACGGCCAGTACGACCTGACAGCACGGCCCGACAGCACGACGTGCCACGCCGAAGAGCCGACGGGAAGAGCCGCAACCGGAAAGGTCCACCGCCATGTCACAGTTCACCAGCCGTAGAGGACTGCTCTTCGGGACCGCCGCCGTCTCGGCCGGCGCCCTCCTCACCGGTTGCACCAGCAATGAGCCCAGCAAGGCCGGGGACGACACGGCCGCCAACGAGCAGCCGGCCGCCGACGACAAGCCCGGCAAGGCGGTCACCATCGGCTTCGCCGGACCGCAGGCCGACCACGGCTGGCTCAACGCGATCAACCAGAACGCCAAGAGCCGTGCCGAGCGGTACGAGGACGTCACCCTGGAGATCACCGAGGGCTCCAACGACACCGCCCAGCAGATCGGCCAGATCGAGACCCTCATCAACAAGAAGGTCGACGTCCTGGTCGTGCTGCCCGCCGACGGCAAGGCGCTCACCCAGGTCGGCCTCAAGGCGATGCGGGCCGGCATCCCCGTCGTCAACCTCGACCGGATCTTCAACACCCCGCAGGCGTACCGCTGCTGGATCGGCGGCGACAACTACGGCATGGGCCTCAACGCCGGGCACTACATAGGCGAACAGCTCAAGGACAAGGGCGACGCCCGGGTCATCGAGCTGGCGGGCCTCGACAACCTGGAGCTGACCAAGCAGCGCACCCAGGGCTTCGACGACGCGCTGAAGAACTACCCCAACATCAAGAAGGTGGCCCGGCAGGCCGCCGAGTTCACGGTGGAGTCCGGCCAGGCCAAGATGGCCCAACTGCTCCAGGCCCAGTCGAAGTTCGACGCGCTGTGGAACCACGACGACGACCAGGGCGTGGGCGCGCTGCGCGCCATCGAGCAGGCCGGGCGCGACGACTTCCTGATGGTCGGCGGCGCGGGCGCGCTCTCCGCGTTCCAGGCGATCAAGAAGGACGACGGGGTGCTGAAGGCCACCGTCCTCTACCCGCCGACCATGGCGGCCTCCGCGATCGACCTGGCCCGCGCCCTCGGCCAGGGCAAGGGCATCGGCGGCCTCGCCGAGTTCGAGATCCCGGCCTCGCTCACGCTCTACTCGGCGGTCGTCGACAAGAGCAACGTCGACCAGTACATGCCGACCGGCTTCAAGTGACGAGCCCCGCCGGACGGGCCTGACCTAGGCCGTGTCCGCAAAGTCCCGTCTGCCCCGCCCTCCGGGCGACGACGGGACTTTGCGGACACGACCTGGCACGCGGGCCGCCGCGTCGGGCCCCACCCCCCACCGCGCCGCGACACGAGGAGGACACACGCATGGGACAGCCGCAGCAGCCCGACCAGGCCGAGGCGGAGGAGTCAGGAGCCGCACGGCCGGACGCCGACGCGGACGGCAGCACCGGAGGCGGGGACACCGCGGGCGGCGGGGGAACGCCGACCGGGGCTACCGGCCGGCCCGGGGCGGCGACCGACGCCGGCCCCCGGCCCGGCACGGCGGCTGCCCCGGACACTCTCCGTGGCGCGGCCTCCGGTGTCGGTCCGGGCGCGGGTCCGGCTTCCGGTGTCGGTTCGGGCTCCGGTCCGGACTCCGATGTCGGCTCCGGCTCCGGGGTGGCTTCGGGTGTTGGTTCGGGTTCCGGGGTGGCCTCGGGTGTCGGTTCGGGCTCTGGGTCGGCTTCAGGTGTCGGCTCGGGTTCGGGTTCCGGTCTGGCTTCCGGTGTCAGCTCCGGCACCGGGGTGGCTTCCGGTGTCGGCTCGGGCGCAGGTCCGGCCTCGGGTGTCGGTCCGGCTTCCGGTGTCGGCTCCGGCTCCGGGCCGGTAGCCGGTGTCGGCTCCCCTCCCGAGGCGGCGGTCGAAGCCGTCTCCCGTGTGGGCGGGGCGGCAGCCGGTCTCGGCCCTCGTCCCGGGGCGGCGGCCCCCGCCGGTCCGAGTGTCGGGGCATGGCCCGCCGGGATCGCCGGCGGGCCCGGGAAGCCGGTGCTGCGGGTCGGGATGATCGGCTACGCGTTCATGGGCGCCGCGCACTCGCAGGGCTGGCGCACGGCGGGCCGGGTCTTCGACCTGCCGCTGACCCCGGTCCTCGCCGCCGTGTGCGGCCGGGACGGCGACGCGGTCCGGGCCATGGCGGACCGGCACGGGTGGGCGCAGACGGAGACCGACTGGCGGGCGCTGATCGCCCGGGACGACATCGACCTCGTGGACATCTGCACCCCCGGCGACAGCCACGCCGAGATCGCCCTCGCCGCCCTCGCCGCGGGCAAGCACGTGCTCTGCGAGAAGCCCCTCGCCAACACCGTCGCGGAGGCCGAGGCGATGGCGACGGCAGCCGAAGAGGCCTACGCACAGGGCAAGTTGGCGATGGTCGGCTTCAACTACCGCCGGGTCCCCGCCACCGCGCTCGCCCGCCGGATGGTCGCCGAGGGGCGCCTCGGAGCCCTGCGGCACGTGCGGGTGACGTACCTTCAGGACTGGCTGGTCGACCCGGAGTTCCCGCTGACCTGGCGGCTGCGCAAGGAGTCCGCGGGGTCCGGGGCGCTCGGCGACCTGGGCGCCCACATCGTCGACCTC
This sequence comes from Streptomyces griseiscabiei, assembly GCF_020010925.1. NCBI lineage: Bacteria > Bacillati > Actinomycetota > Actinomycetes > Kitasatosporales > Streptomycetaceae > Streptomyces > Streptomyces griseiscabiei. Next base: position 1,939,728 of record NZ_JAGJBZ010000002.1, read on the forward strand.
GCGCAGTATCTGGCGGGTGAGCCGGTGGTCGGGGTCTCCGCGCTGATGGAGACCTTCGTACGGGAACGGCCCCTGCCCGCAGGGGGGTCCAGCGGTCTGGCGTCCTCCGGCGGCACCGCCGGGCGCGGCGCGGTCACCGTCGACGACACGGCCCTGTTCACCGGCCGCCTCGCCTCCGGCGCCGTCGCCTCCTTCGAGGCCACCCGCTTCGCCACCGGCCGCAAGAACGCCCTGCGCATCGAACTCAACGGCGAGCGAGGCTCGTTGGCCTTCGACCTCGAACGGCTCAACGAACTCGCCTACCACGACCACACCGAGCCCGCCGCCCACGCCGGCTTCCGCCGCATCCTCGTCACCGAGCCCGACCACCCCTACCTGGACGCCTGGTGGCCGCCGGGCCACGGCCTCGGCTACGAGCACTCCTTCGTCCACCAGGCCCGCGACCTGGTCCACGCCGTCGCGGAGGGCCGGCGGCCCGAGCCGTCCTTCGCCGACGGGCTCCAGGTGCAGCGGGTGCTCGCGGCGGTCGAGGAGAGCGCCGAGAAGAACTCCGTCTACACCCCGACCCACACCCCCACTGCGGTCTGAGGAGGCCCCCACATGCCGCGCGACTTCACACTCTTCACCGGCCAGTGGGCCGACCTCCCCCTCGAAGAGGTCTGCCGCCTCGCCCGCGACTTCGGCTACGACGGCCTCGAACTCGCCTGCTGGGGCGACCACTTCGAGGTCGACAAGGCCCTCGCCGACCCCTCGTACGTGGACTCCCGCCACCGACTCCTGGAGAAGTACGGCCTGAAGTGCTGGGCCGTCTCCAACCACCTGGTGGGCCAGGCGGTGTGCGACGCGATCATCGACGAACGCCACCGCGCCATCCTGCCCGCCCGCATCTGGGGCGACGGCGAGCCCGAGGGCGTACGGCAGCGGGCCGCCGCCGAGATGGCCGACACCGCGCGGGCCGCCGCCGCCTTCGGCGTGGACACCGTGATCGGCTTCACCGGCTCCGCGATCTGGCATCTGGTCGCCATGTTCCCGCCCGCCCCCGAGTCGATGATCGAGCGCGGCTACGACGACTTCGCGACACGCTGGAACCCGATCCTCGACGTCTTCGACGCGCAGGGCGTGCGGTTCGCCCACGAGGTCCACCCGAGCGAGATCGCGTACGACTACTGGACCACCCAGCGCGCCCTGGAGGCCGTCGACCACCGTCCCGCGTTCGGTCTGAACTTCGACCCCTCGCACTTCGTGTGGCAGGACCTCGACCCGGTCGGCTTCCTGTGGGACTTCCGCGACCGGATCTACCACGTCGACTGCAAGGAGGCCCGCAAGCGCCTCGACGGACGCAACGGCCGCCTCGGTTCGCATCTGCCCTGGGGCGACCCGCGCCGGGGCTGGGACTTCGTGTCGGCCGGCCACGGCGACGTCCCCTGGGAGGACGTCTTCCGGATGCTCCGCTCGATCGACTACAAGGGCCCGGTCTCCGTCGAGTGGGAGGACGCCGGCATGGACCGGCTCCAGGGCGCCCCCGAGGCCCTCGCCCACCTCAAGGCGTACGACTTCGAACCGCCGACGGCCTCGTTCGACGCGGCGTTCGGCGGCAACGAGTAGGCGGCCACCGGCAACAGCGACAGCCCTCTGTCTTCCGGGGTGACGGCGCACCCCGGCGTACCGCACACACCCGTACACCTCCGTACGACCAGCCCCTTACTGGAGGCATTTCGTGCACCCGTACGACGACACCAGACACCCCACCCGCAGCACCAGCCTCTTCAGACGTCGCGGACTGCGCGGGCCGATCGCCCTGCTCAGCGGTCTGCTGCTCGCGGGCGCCTCGCTCTCCCTCACCGCGCCGGCGGCGGGGGCGGCCGACTCCGGACCGAGGTCCGCCGACGCGAAGTCCGCCGCGGCCGAGGACTTCCAGCAGGTCACCCTCGCCAAGGGCGAACCGGAGGTCGGCGAGCCCATGTCGCTCGCCGTCCTCCCGGACCGCTCGGTCCTGCACACCTCCCGCGACGGCGAACTGCGCCTGACCGACGCGGCGGGCAACACCAGGCTCGCGGGCAAACTCGACGTGTACTCCCACGACGAGGAGGGCCTCCAGGGCATCGGCGTCGACCCTGCCTTCTCCGACAACCGGTTCATCTATCTGTACTACGCGCCCCCGCTGAACACCCCGGCCGGCGACGCCCCCGAGACCGGCACGGCCGCCGACTTCGCGCCCTTCGACGGCGTCAACCGCCTCTCCCGCTTCGTCCTGAAGGCCGACGGCACCCTGGACAAGGCCAGCGAGACGAAGGTCCTCGACGTCCCCGCCTCCCGGGGCATCTGCTGCCACGTCGGCGGTGACATCGACTTCGACGCGGCGGGCAACCTGTATCTGTCGACGGGCGACGACAGCAACCCGTTCCAGTCGGACGGCTTCACCCCCATCGACGAACGCGCCAACCGCAACCCGGCCTTCGACGCCCAGCGCACCTCCGGCAACACCAACGACCTGCGCGGCAAGATCCTGCGCATCAAGGTCGGCGCCGACGGCTCGTACACCGTCCCCGACGGCAACCTCTTCGCGCCCGGCACGGACAAGACGCGCCCCGAGATCTACGCGATGGGCTTCCGCAACCCGTTCCGCTTCAGCGTCGACAAGAAGACCGGCATCCTCTACGTCGGCGAGTACGGCCCCGACGCGGGCGCGGCCAACCCCTCGCGGGGCCCGGCCGGACAGGTCGAGTTCGCCCGCGTGACCAAGCCGGGCAACTTCGGCTGGCCGTACTGCACCGGCAAGAACGACGCCTACGTGGACTACGACTTCGCCACCGGCACCTCGGGAGCCGCCTTCGACTGCGCGGCCCCGAAGAACACCTCGCCGAACAACACCGGCCTCACCGACCTGCCGCCCGCCGAGCCCGCCTGGATCCCGTACAACGGCAACTCCGTCCCGGAGTTCGGCGACGGCTCCGAGTCCCCGATGGGCGGCCCGGTCTACGACTACGACGCCGCGCTCGACTCCCCGGTGAAGTTCCCCGAGGCGTACGACGGCGACTTCTTCGCCGGTGAGTTCGGCCGCCGCTGGATCAAGCGGATCAGCAGCGACACCGACGGCACCGTCCAGTCGATCAACAACGTGCCCTGGACCGGCACCCAGGTCATGGACATGGCCTTCGGCCCGGACGGCGCGCTGTACGTCCTCGACTACGGTCTCGCCTGGTTCGGCGGCGACGAGAACTCCGCGCTCTACCGCATCGAGAACGCCACCGACGGCCACTCCCCGGTCGCCGCCGCCGCGGCCGACCGCACCTCGGGCCAGGCGAAACTGAGGGTCCGCTTCTCCTCGGAGGGCACCAGCGACCAGGACGGCGACGCCCTCACCTACCGCTGGGACTTCGGCGACGGCGGTACCTCCACGGCAGCGAACCCGAAGCACAGGTACACGACGAACGGCACCTACACCGCGACCGTGACCGCCAAGGACTCCACCGGCCGTACCGGCAGCGCGAGCGTGCGGATCGTCGTCGGTAACACCGCGCCCGAGGTCGAGCTGCGACTCCCCGAGGACGGGCAGCTGTTCGCGTTCGGTGACGCCGTCCCGTTCAAGGTGAAGGTGCGCGACAAGGAGGACGGCACCTCCATCGACTGCGCCAAGGTCAAGGTCACCTTCGTCCTCGGCCACGACAGCCACGGCCACCCGGTGACCTCCGCCAACGGCTGCACCGGCACCATCCAGACCAGCGCCGACGGCGGCCACGACGAGAACGCCAACATCTTCGGGGTGTTCGACGCCGAGTACACCGACGGCGGAGGCGGCGGCCAGGCCCCGCTGACCACCCACGACACGAACGTGGTCCAGCCCACCCACCGCCAGGCCGAGCACTACGGCGACTCGTCGGGTGTCGTGGTGCAGTCCAAGGCCACGGCGCACGGTGGCAAGACGGTCGGTGACATCTCCGACGGCGACTGGATCTCCTTCGAGCCGTACGTCCTGTCCAACGCCACGAAGATCACCGCGCGGATCTCCTCCGGAGGAGCGGGCGGCAAGCTGGAGGTCCGGGCGGGCTCCGCGACCGGCCAGGTCCTCGGCAGCGCGACCGTGCCGACGACCGGCGGCTGGGACACCTTCCAGGACGTCACCGCGAACCTGTCCAAGGCCCCGCGCGGCACCACCACGCTCTACCTGGTTTTCAAGGGGAGCGGCTCCGGGGGCCTGTTCGACGTGGACGACTTCACCTTCACGAAGCGGTGAGGGGCGGCCATGGGAACGCAAGGACGCGTGTGGGCCGCTGTGGGCGGTGCCGCCCTGCTGATCGGATGCGTGTCGGGGCCGGCCGTGTCCGATGAGGCCGGCGCCTCCGGGAAACACCGGGACGAGCGCCGGGTGCTGGTGTTCTCCAAGACCGCCGGCTTCCGCCACGACTCGATCCCCGAGGGCGTCACGGCCGTACGGGAACTGGGCGCCGCCCACGGCTTCGCGGTCGACACCACGGAGGACGCGAGTGCCTTCACCACCCGCAACCTCGGGCGCTACGACGCGGTCGTGTTCCTCTCGACGACCGGTGACGTCCTGAACGCGGCCCAACAGGGCGCGTTCGAGCGGTACATCAAGCGCGGCGGCGCGTACGTCGGCATCCACGCCGCCGCCGACACCGAGTACGACTGGGCCTTCTACGGCGGACTCGCGGGCGCGTACTTCCAGTCGCACCCCGCGATCCAGCCCGCGACGGTCGACGTGGAGGACCACGCCCACCCGGCCACCGCCGGACTGGACGCGGCCTGGAACCGCACGGACGAGTGGTACAACTACCGCTCCAACCCCCGTGAGCGGGCCCATGTCCTCGCCTCGCTCGACGAGTCGTCGTACAGCGGCGGCACCATGAACGGCGACCATCCCATCGCCTGGTGCCAGGACTACCAGGGCGGCCGTGCCTTCTACACCGGCGGCGGCCACACCAAGGAGTCCTTCGCCGAACCCGCCTTCCGGCAGCACCTGTTGGGCGGCATCCGGTGGGCGACCGGGGAGGCCCAGGCGGACTGCCGGCCGGAGAACGGCTACCGGCCGCTCTTCGACGGCACCGCCGACTCGCTCGCCGCGTGGCGGCAGGCGGGCCCGGGCTCCTTCATCCTGTCCGACGACGGCACGATCACGTCGTCCGGCGGGATGGGCATGCTCTGGTACGCCGACCGGAGCCTCGGGTCGTACTCCCTGAAGCTCGACTGGCGGATGTCCGGTGCCTCCGGCGACGACAACTCCGGTGTGTTCGTGGGCTTCCCGCCCTCGGACGATCCCTGGTCGGCCGTGAACAACGGCTACGAGGTCCAGATCGACGCCACCGACGTGCCCGAGCGCACCACCGGGTCCGTCTACGGCTTCCGCTCCGCCGACCTCGGCAAGCGCGACCGTGCGCTGAACCCGCCGGGGGAGTGGAACACCTACGAGATCCGCGTGGAGGGCGAGCGCCTCCGCGTCTGGCTCAACGGCGTGAAGATCAACGACTTCACCAACACCGATCCGGTACGGAGCCTGCGCGACGGTCACTTCGGCATCCAGAACCACGGTGCCGACGACCGGGTGTCCTTCCGTGACATCCGGATCAAGGAACTGCCCGTGCGGGCCGCCCACCCGGCGGACCCGCCCCCGGGCGACTGAGCGGCGGCGGGCGGGGGACGCCGGACCTCCGCCCGCCGTCTTGTTCCCCTCCTTCCCCCCTCCTTCCCCACCGGCTCCCCCCACCGGCTCCCTTCTCCGGCTCGACTCTCCGCCTCGACGAGGAGGCTGCTCATGTCCGTGTCCGTTTCTCCACAGAGCGTCGGCGTCTGGCTGATCGGAGCCCGCGGCTCCGTCGCCACCACCGTCGTCGCGGGCTGCGCGGCCCTCGCGGCGGGCCTGCACCCCCCGACGGGCATGGTCACCGAGACCCCGCTCTTCACCGGCACGGGTCTGCCCGCGCTCGCCTCCCTCGTCTTCGGCGGCCACGACACGGTCGACTGCCCCCTGCCCAAACGCGCCGAGGCCCTGGCCGAGGGCGGTGTCCTGCCCCACGGCCTCCCCGCCGCGCTCGCCTCCGAACTGGCCGCCGCCGACCGGGAGATCAGGCCCGGCGGCCCCCTCCCGGGCGACACCCGGGGCCCCGACGAACTGATCTCCGCCTTCGCCGCCGACATCGAGGACTTCGTACGACGGCGGGGGCTGACCCGAGCGGTGGTGGTGAACGTGGCGTCCACGGAACCCGCACCGACCGGCACGGCGCTGCCGCCCAGCTCCCTGTACGCGGCGGCGGCGCTCCGCGCGGGCTCGCCCTACGTGAACTTCACCCCCTCGACCGGACTCCACCACCCGGCCCTCGCCTCCCGCGCCGCCTCCTGCGGGCTCCCTCACGCGGGCCGCGACGGCAAGACCGGGCAGACCCTGCTCCGGTCCGTCCTCGGCCCGATGTTCGCGCAACGGGCGCTGGCCGTCCGAGCCTGGTCCGGGACCAATCTGCTCGGCGGTGGCGACGGCGCCGCCCTCGCCGACCCGGCCGCCGCCGCCGCGAAGAACGCCGGCAAGGAGCGCGTCCTGACCGACAGCCTGGGCACCACCCCCGAGGGCGAGACCCACATCGACGACGTCCCCGCCCTCGGCGACTGGAAGACCGCCTGGGACCACATCGCCTTCGACGGCTTCCTCGGCGCCCGCATGGTGCTCCAGACCACCTGGCAGGGCTGCGACTCGGCGCTGGCAGCGCCCCTGATCCTCGACCTGGCCCGCCTCCTGTCCCGGGCCCACGAAGCGGGCCTCTCCGGCCCCCTGACCGACCTGGGCTTCTACTTCAAGGACCCGGTGGGGCAGGGCCCGGCGGCACTGGGGGAGCAGTACGCGGCGCTGGCGGGGTTCGCGGAACGGCTGCGGCGGCCCGGCACGGGCGGTCCGGAGCCGCGCGAGGAGACCCGATGACTGCCTCACCCGCCCCCCTCACCCCCCTCGCCCCCCTCTCCTTCGGCTACGGCACCAACGGCCTCGCCGACCTCCGCCTCGACGACGCCCTCGCCCTCCTCGCCGACCTCGGCTACGACGGAGTCGGCCTGACCCTCGACCACATGCACCTCGATCCACTGGCCCCGGACCTGACCGCCCGCACCCGGCGCCTCGCGCGGCGGTTGGACACGCTCGGGCTGGGCGTCACCGTGGAGACCGGGGCCCGCTATGTCCTGGACCCCCGCCGCAAGCACGGCCCCACGCTGCTGGACCCGGACCCGGACGACCGTGCCCGCCGAGCGGACCTGCTGATCCGCGCCGTACAGGTCGCCGCCGACCTCGGCGCCCACGCCGTGCACTGCTTCAGCGGAGTCACCCCGCCCGGCACCGACGAGGACACCGCCTGGAAACGCCTCCCCGAAGCGCTCACCCCCGTCCTCGACGCCGCCACCGCCGCCGGTGTCCCCCTCGCGATCGAACCCGAACCCGGTCACCTCCTCGCCACCCTCGCCGACTTCCACCGCCTCCGCGAGGCCCTGGACAGCCCCGCCCCGCTCGGCCTCACCCTCGACATCGGCCACTGCCAGTGCCTCGAACCCCTCCCTCCCGCCGACTGCGTCCGTGCCGCCGCGCCCTGGCTGCGGCACGTGCAGATCGAGGACATGCGGCGCGGTGTCCATGAGCATCTGCCCCTGGGCGAGGGCGAGATCGACTTCCCACCCGTGCTGGCGGCCCTGGCCGCCGCCGACTACCGGGCCCTGACCGTCGTCGAACTGCCACGCCACTCCCACGCCGGCCCCCACTTCGCCGAACGGTCCCTCGCCTTCCTGCGCCGGACGACCGGCCGCACGGCTCACCCCGGGAGCGCTCAGTGATCCACGACCACACCCCGGCCGACCCGACGGCCCGCCCCGCCCGATCCGCACACCCGGCCCACCCCGCCCGCACCACCCCCGCCGACCTGCGCGGCCACCTGGACACCCACCTCCCGGACGCCGCCCACGCCTGGCTCGGCCGGGCACTGGACGAGGCCGCCGACCATCCGGGCTCCCACGGGCCCCTCGCCGTCTGGGAGTCGCGCCTCGCCGAGGCGGGCCGCCGCTGCGGCCCCGAGCACGCCGACGCCGTCCGCGTCCTGATCCTGCACGCGGCCCGCGCCGACACCGACGCCCTCACCCGGGTCTACCGCCAGGGCACCGCCGACGAACGCCGAGCCGTCCTGCACGCCCTGCCCCACCTCGTGCCCGGCCCCGCCGCCGTGCCCCTCGTCGAGGACGCCCTGCGCACCAACGACACCCGCCTGATCGCCGCCGCCGTCGGGCCGTACGCCGCCCGCCACCTGGCCGCGCACCACTGGCGGCACGCCGTGCTCAAGTGTCTGTTCACCGCGGTGCCCGTCGACGAGATCACCGGCCTGGACCGCCGTGCCCGCGGCGACACCGAACTCGCCCGCATGCTCGGCGCGTTCGCCGAGGAACGCACCGCCGCGGGCCGTCCCGTACCCGAGGACCTGTACCGCGTCCTGGCCCTGACCGCGCCCCCACCGGCCGACGAGCACGGCCTCGACGGCAAGGAGTCCGAGGAGTCCTGATGCGTATCTTCGACCCCCACATCCACATGACGTCACGCACCACCGACGACTACGAGGCGATGCACGGGGCGGGCGTCCGCGCGGTCGTCGAGCCGGCCTTCTGGCTGGGCCAGCCCCGCACCTCGCCCGACTCCTTCGTCGACTACTTCGACTCCCTGCTGGGCTGGGAGCCCTTCCGCGCCGCCCAGTACGGCATCGCCCACCACTGCGCCCTCGCCCTCAACCCCAAGGAGGCCAACGACCCGCGCTGCGCCCCGGTCCTGGACCAGCTGCCCCGCTACCTCCTCAAGGACCGGGTGGTGGCCGTCGGCGAGATCGGCTACGACTCCATGACCCCGGCCGAGGACCACGCCCTCGAACACCAGCTGCAACTGGCCGCCGACCACGGCCTGCCCGCCCTGGTGCACACCCCGCACCGGGACAAGCTCGCCGGTCTGCGCCGCACCCTCGACGCCGTACGGGCCTCCGCGCTGCCCGTCGACCGGGTCCTGCTCGACCACCTCAACGAGACCACGGTGGCGGAGGCCAGGGACAGCGGTGCCTGGCTCGGCTTCTCCGTCTATCCCGACACCAAGATGGACGAGGAGCGGATGGTCGCCGTCCTCAAGGAGTTCGGCCCCGAGAAGGTGCTGGTCAACTCCGCCGCCGACTGGGGCAGAAGCGACCCCCTCAAGACCCGCCGGGTCGCCGACGCACTCCTCGCCTCCGGGTTCGCCGAGGACGCCGTGGACCTCGTGCTGTGGCGCAACCCGGTCGCCTTCTACGGACTCAGCGGCCGTCTCGCCCTCGACCCGACCGCCACCGGCCCCACCCACGAGGGCAACAGCATCCTGCGCGGCGGTGAGTGACCGATGCGCTTCCGCCACCCCGACGGTTCCACCGTCCACCTCGCCTACTGCACCAACGTGCACCCGGCCGAGACCCTCGACGGTGTCCTCGCCCAGCTCCGCGACCACTGCGAGCCCGTACGCCGCCGCCTCGGCCGCGACCGGCTCGGCATCGGCCTGTGGCTGGCCAGGGACGCCGCCGCGGCCCTGGTGACCGACCCGTCCGCCCTGCGCGGTCTGCGCGCCGAACTCGACCGGCGCGGCCTGGAGGTCGTCACCCTCAACGGCTTCCCCTATCAGGGCTTCGGCGCCGAAGAGGTCAAGTACCGCGTCTACCGGCCCGACTGGGCCGACCCCGAGCGCCTCGACCACACCTCCTCCCTCGCCCGCGTCCTCGCCCGGCTCCTCCCCGACGACGTCACCGAGGGCACCATCTCCACCCTGCCCCTGGCCTGGCGCACCACCTTCGACGAGCGGCACGCCGCCCGGTCCCGCACGGCCCTGCGCACCCTCGCCGAACGCCTCGACGTCGTCGCCGAGCTGACCGGCCGCTCCATCCGCGTCGGCCTGGAACCCGAGCCCGGCTGCACCGTCGAGACCACCGCCGACGCCATCGGCCCCCTCACCGACATCGGTCACGACCGCATCGGCATCTGTGTCGACACCTGCCATCTCGCCACCTCCTTCGAAGACCCGCACACCGCCCTGGACGCCCTCGCCCGAGCAGGCGTCCCCGTCGTCAAGTCCCAGCTCTCGGCCGCCCTGCACGCCGAGCACCCCCACCTCCCCGAGGTCCGCGAAGCACTCGCCGCCTTCGACGAGCCCCGCTTCCTGCACCAGACCCGCACCTCCACCGCCGCCGGCCTGCGCGGCACCGACGACCTCGGCGAAGCCCTCAGCGGCGACACCCTGCCCGACTCCTCCCCGTGGCGCTCCCACTTCCACGTCCCGCTCCACGCGGCCCCCGCCGCACCCCTCACCTCCACCCTCCCGGTCCTCAAAGCCGCCCTCACCCACCTGGTCGGCGGCGCCCACCCCGTCACCCGCCATCTGGAGGTCGAGACCTACACCTGGCAGGCCCTGCCGCCCGAACTGCGCCCCAGCACCCGCGCCCAGCTCGCCGACGGCATCGCCGCCGAACTCGCCCTGGCCCGCGACCTGCTGACGGACCTCGGCCTCAAGGAGCTGCCATGAACCCCAAGGAGCTGCCGTGAACCGGGACAGCACCACCCCGGGGCCCCGACCCGACGCCGGTCCCACCCCTCTCCTCGTCCTGGACGTCGTCGGCCTCACCCCCCGTCTCCTCGACCACATGCCCCGCCTGAAGGCCCTCGGGCAGTCCGGCTCCCGCGCCCCGCTCGGCACCGTCCTGCCCGCCGTCACCTGCGCCGCCCAGTCCACCTTCCTCACCGGCGCGCTCCCCGCCGAGCACGGCATCGTCGGCAACGGCTGGTACTTCCGTGAACTCGGCGACGTCCTGCTGTGGCGGCAGCACAACGGTCTCGTCGCCGGCGACAAACTCTGGGACGCCGCCCGCCGCGTCCACCCCGGCTACACGGTCGCCAACATCTGCTGGTGGTACGCCATGGGCGCCGACACCGACATCACCGTCACCCCCCGTCCGATCTACTACTCCGACGGCCGCAAGGAACCCGACTGCTACACCCGGCCCCCGGCCCTGCACGACGAACTCACCGCGAAACTCGGCACCTTCCCCCTGTTCCACTTCTGGGGACCGGGCGCCGACCTGGTCTCCAGCCGCTGGATCATCGACGCGACCCGGCACATCCTCCGCACCCGCCACCCCGACCTGGCCCTCTGCTACCTCCCGCATCTCGACTACGACCTGCAGCGATACGGCCCCGACGACCCACGCTCCCTCAAGGCCGCCGCCGACCTCGACCGGGCCCTGGCACCCCTGCTCCACGACGCCCGCACGCAGGGCCGTACCGTCGTCGCGCTCTCCGAGTACGGCATCACCCGCGTGGAACGGCCCGTCGACATCAACCGCGCCCTGCGCCGCGCCGGCCTCCTCGACGTGCACACCCAGGACGGCATGGAGTACCTCGACCCGATGGCCTCACGTGCCTTCGCGGTCGCCGACCACCAGATCGCCCATGTGTACGTACGCCGTCCCGAGGACCTGGACGCCACCCGCGAAGCCCTCGCGGACCTGCCCGGGATCGGTCAACTCCTCGACGACGAGGGCAAGAAGGCCCATCACCTCGACCATCCGCGCTCCGGCGAGTTCGTCGCCGTCGCGGAGCCGGACGCCTGGTTCACGTACTACTACTGGCTCGACGACGACCGCGCGCCCGACTTCGCACGCACCGTCGAGATCCATCGCAAACCCGGCTACGACCCGGTCGAGCTGTTCCTGGACCCGCTCGACCCGCTGGTGAAGCTCAAGGCGGCCACGGCACTGGCCCGCAAGAAACTCGGCATGCGCTACCGCATGGCGGTCGTGCCGCTGGACCCCTCGCCTATTCGAGGCAGCCACGGCCGCCTTCCCGCGAGCGACGACGACGGTCCGCTCATCATCTGCTCCACCCCCCGAGCCGTCGGTGACCGTGTGGCGGCCACCGATGTGAAAGCACTCCTGCTCCGACTTGCCGGTCTCTCCTGACCGGTGCTCAGGACCCACAGGTCCTGACTGGTCACAAGTGAAGCACTCACCACTGACAACGCCCGCCCACCCGGAGGAGTTCCAGCATGAGCCGCACGCACCAGCCCGATCCCGAGCTCACCCACCGCCTCAGCAGACGAGGCATGCTCGGCGTGGCCGCAGGCGCCACCGTCGCCGCCCTGCTGGGCACGGCCGCCCCGGCGCAGGCCGCCTCCGGCACCGAGGCCGCGACCGCCACCGGAGCCGCCGACAAGGGCCGGGGCCGCCCCGTCCTCCCGAACGGCCGCCTCGGCATCCAGCTCTACAGCCTCCGCGACAAGGTCTCCACCCTCGGCTTCGCCCCCGTCTTCGCCGAGCTGGAGAAGTACGGCTACGACGAGGTCGAGTTCGCCGGCTACACCCAGGGCTCGGCGGGCCCCATCACCCTCAAACAGCTGAAGCGGCTGGCGCGCGACCACGGCCTGGACCCGATCGGCAGCCACGTCGGCTACTACGCGAGCGACCCGAACGCGTACACCTTCGCCCAGAACCTCACCAAGGTCCTCGACGACGCCCAGGCCCTCGGCCTCAAGCACATAGGCACCGCCGCCGGCCCCTTCCGCTACGGCACGACCGTCGACGCGATGAAGCGGGCCGCGCACGAGTTCAACACCTACGGCGCGGCGGCCCGGGCGCGCGGCATGAAGTTCTACCAGCACAACCACTCCGAGGAGTTCTCCTTCGCCACCGACGACCCCAAGGTGCGCCTCTACGACGTACTGCTCCGTGAGACCGACCCCGACCTCGTCTTCCTGGAGATGGACATCTTCTGGGCGTACGTGGCCCAGTTCCGCTTCTCCAAGCGGCCCGACGGCACCGCCGCGCCCTTCGAGCCGCTCGACTACGTCGTGCGCCGCCCGGACCGCTACCCGCTGTTCCACGTCAAGGACGGCGAGAGCGACCCGTCCAACCCGTTCGGCTACCGCATGACGGACGTCGGCGACGGCGACATCGACTACCAGAAGTTCATCTCGGCCGTCAACGATCTGAAGGGTTCCCGACGCGCCCACCACTGGCAGGCCGAGCACGACAACCCCACCGAGTCCTTCACCTTCGCCCGCCGCTCCAGCGCGCACCTGCACTCGCTGCGGGAGAAGTGCTGACCGGACCGGACGACGACGGCAGCAGGCGGCCGCCCCGTGGTGCGAGACCACGGGGCGGCCGCCTGCTGCCGTACGCGGAGGCGTCAGGCCACTTGTCAGGCCACTTCGTCACCGAGCGGACGGGGGTTGGGAGCGATGTGCCGGGAGCGGGGCCGCCCCGGCGGGTGCAGGAACGTGGCCACACAGCCCGCGAAGAGGGAGATCGTGCCGGCCAGGACGAAGGCGCCGGAGTAGTCCCAGGCGGAGACCACGACCGCGCCCATACCGGAGCCGAGCAGGCCCGACACCAGCTTCGACGAGTACACCAGGCCGTAGTTGGAGGCGTTGTTGTTCTCACCGAAGTAGTCGGCGGTCATCGCGGCGAACATCGGGAAGATCGCGCCGCCGCCGAAGCCGGAGATGGAGGAGAACAGCAGGAAGAGCGGCAGATTGCCGATGTTCCCGGAGAACAGGATGCCGTACTGCGACAAGCCGAGGACGATGCAGACGAAGATCAGGCACTGTTTGCGGCCGTAGCGGTCGGACAGCCAGCCGATGACACCGCGGCCGGTGCCGTTGACGATCGCCTTCAGGGACATCGCGGTCGCCACGATGCCGCCCGCGAAGCCCGCCTCGTCACCGAAGGGCACCTGGAAGGCGATACCGAAGATGTTGACGCCCGAGGTGCACAGCAGACAGAACCACATGAGGGCCACCCGGCCGGTCTTCCATGCCTCCCTGGGGGTGTACTGGTGCACGGCCGGCGGGTTCTTCTCCATCGCGCGCCGGGCGCGCGCGTCGGTGGGCTTCTTCAGCGGGTCGACCTCGGCCGGCCACCAGTTCTTCGGCGGGTCCCGGAAGAAGTAGCCCGCCGCCGCCACCACGGAGGCCAGGAAGACACCCACCGCGACGAGCACCCAGCGGAAGTTCGTCAGGTCCATGTAGCCGGTGAAGATGAAGACGAACGGCACCGAACCGTAGGCGAAACCGCCGTTCACGAAGCCGGTCTTGCCGCCCTTGCGCTCCGGGTACCACTTGGCGACCATGTTCACGCAGGTCGCGTAGACCATGCCCGCGCCCATGCCGCTGAACATGCCGAAGCCGATGTAGGCGACGATCACATGCGGTGCGAACGCCAGGGAGAGATAGCCGAGCAGGGTGCCGACGGCACCGCACATCATCGCCCAGCGGGCCGGTAGTTTGCCGCTCTCCCGCAGCTTGCCGGCGGGGAAGGCCACGGCCGCCTGGAAGAAGACCCAGACGCCCAGCATCCAGAAGATGTGCGCGCTGCTCCAGCTGTGCGCCGTGTGCAGCGTGTCCTCGGCGGACGCGAACGCGTACTCCGCCGAGCTGATGCCCATCATGCCCACCCACGGCAGGATGACCATCCACTTGCGTTTGCGCCCCATGATGTCCAGGTCGGACTCGCCGATCCGGTACATCCGGCCGTTGGCGTCCGTCACCTCCCGGTAGGGGACGGGTGTGGAGATGTCAGTTGTTGCCATGTCGATCGAACCCTCCGCGTGGAAGAAGTCTGGCCAGCGCCCCCTGTCCGTGCTTCTTTGCGCCGGGGCCCGCGGTGAGCGGTCGCCGCAGGCCCCGTGGTTCGAGCCGTCCCTCAGCTCATCGGCCGCCTCCCAACAACCCCGCGGCCCGCGCCCAGCGATACTTCGCGCCCAGCACCGCCACCGGCTTCTCGGTCGTGTACGGGTACGCCACGACCCCGCGCTCGAAGAGGTACTGGCAGGCCTCCTCCACCTCGACGTCGCCCGCGAGCGACGCGACGACGGGCTTCTCGATGCCGCGCTCCCGGAACTCGGCCACCACGCGCGCGGTGAGCTCCGCGAAGACCATCGGGGGAGTGACGATGGTGTGCCAGTAGCCGAGGACGAGCGCGTGGATGCGCGGGTCCTCCAGGCCCAGCCGGATCGTCGCCTCGTACGTCGACGGAGGCTCGCCCCCGGTGATGTCGACGGGGTTGCCGGCGGCCCCGAACGGCGGGATGAACGTCCGGAACGACGCGTCCAGGTCCGGCGGTATCTCCATCAGCGTCAGCCCGTTGTCGGTCACCGCGTCGGAGAGCAGCACACCACTGCCGCCCGCACCCGTGATGATCACGACGTTGTCGCCCTGGGGAGCCGGAAGCACCGGCAACGCGCGCGCGTACTCCAGCATCTCGTTCAGACCCGGCGCCCTGATGACACCCGCCTGCTTGAGGATGTCCTCGTACACGGCGTCGTCGCCCGCCAGCGCGCCCGTGTGCGAGCCCGCCGCCTTCGCCCCGGCCGCCGTACGGCCCGCCTTCAGGACGACGACCGGCTTCTTCGGGACGGTCGCCCGCGCGGCCTCCACGAAGGCCCGCCCGTCCTTCAGATCCTCCAGGTGCATCGCGATGCACTCGGTGTGCGGGTCCTCGCCGAACCAGGTCAGCAGGTCGTCCTCGTCCAGGTCCGACTTGTTGCCGAGCCCGACGATCGCCGACACCCCCGTCTTCGTGGTCCGCGCGAAGCCCAGGATGGCCATCCCGATGCCGCCGGACTGCGAGGTCAGCGCCACCCCGCCCTTGACGTCGTACGGCGTGCAGAACGTGGCACAGAGATCCTGCCAGGTCGAGTAGTAGCCGTAGATGTTCGGTCCGAGCAGCCGGACGCCGTGCCGCTCGGCGATCGCCACGATCTCGTCCTGGAGTTCGTGCTCACCGGTCTCCGCGAAACCCGAGGGGATCAGTACGGCGTTGGGGATGCCCTTGCGACCCACCTCCTCCAGCGCCGCTGCCACGAACTTGGCGGGGATCGCGAAGACCGCCACATCCACCTCACCGGGAACGTCCGTGACACTCTTGTACGCCTTGCGGCCCAGAATGTCATCGGCCCTGGGGTTCACCGGATGGATCTCCCCGGCGAAACCTCCGTCGACGAGATTGCGCATCACCGAATTGCCGATCTTCCCCTGCTCGTTGGAGGCCCCGATCACGGCCACCGACGAGGGCTGCATCAGCCGGCGCATCGACGTCAGGATCTCGTCCCGCGTGTACCTCCGTCGCGGCTTCGGCACCGACTCGGCGAGGATCACCCGGATGTCCGCCGCGACCGCCCCCTCCGGGGTCGCGATCACCGGGTTGAGGTCGACCTCGGCTATCTCCGGGAAGTCCGCCACCAGTTCGGAGACCCGGCGGATCTGCTCGGCGATCGCCCACCGGTCCACGGGGGGCGCTCCGCGCACCCCGCGCAGGATCTCGGCCGCGCGGATCGAGTCCAGCATGGAGAGCGCCTCGTCCGCGTCGACCGGCGCCAGCCGGAACGTCACGTCCTTGAGGACCTCCACCAGCACCCCGCCCAGCCCGAACGCGACGACCTTCCCGAACGTCGGGTCCGTCACCGCGCCGACGATGACCTCCTGCCCCTTCGGCAGCAGCTCCTGCACCTGGACGCCCTCGATCCGGGCGTCCGGCGCGTACGCGCGCGCGTTGTCGACGATCGTGTGGAACGCGGCCCGTACAGCACCGGCGCCCTCCACTCCGACGATCACACCGCCCGCGTCGGTCTTGTGGAGGATGTCCGGCGACACGATCTTCATGACCACCGGCCCGCCGAAACGCGCCGCGAACGACACCGCCTCGTCCACGTCCCGCGCCAACTCCTCGCCGGGTACGGCGATCCCGTACGCGTCGGCGATCACCTTGCCCTCGGGAGCGGTCAGCGCGCTCCGGCCCTCGGCCCGTACGGCGTCGAGGAGCCCACGCACCTTCAGCACCCGGTCTTCGGCCATCAATCAGATCACTCCGTTCGACTTGAGCAGGCGCAGCTCCTCGTCGCCGAGCCCCAGCTCGCCGACGTAGACCTCTTCGTTGTGCTCGCCGAGGAGTGGTGAACTGGTCACGTCCACGGGGGAGTCGGACAGCTTCAGCGGGCTGCCGACGGTGACGAAGTCGCCGCGCTCGGGGTGCGGGACGGTGACGACCATCTCGTTGGAGACCAGGGACTCGTCCTCGATGATCTCCTTGGTGGAGAGGATCGGCCCGCACGGGATGTTGTGCGCGTTGAGCCGCTCCAGCACCTCCCACTTGGGCAGGGTGGAGGACCACTCCTCGATCAGCTGGAACATCTTGTTCAGCTTGGGCAGCCTGGCCTCCGGTGTCGCCCACTCGGGGTCCTCGGCCAGCTCGGGCCGGCCGATCAGCTCGCTCATCGGCTGCCAGCCCACGGGCTGCACGATGACGTACACATAGTCGTTGGGGCCGCCCGGCGCGCACTTCACGGCCCAGCCGGGCTGACCGCCGCCGGACGCGTTCCCGGACCTGGGAACCTCGTCGCCGAAGTCCTCGTTGGGATATTCACGGAGCGGGCCGTGTGCCAGCCGCTGCTGATCCCTCAGCTTCACCCGGCAGAGGTTGAGGACGGCATGCTGCATGGCCACATTGACCCGCTGGCCGCGCCCGGTGTTCTCCCGCTGGTACAGCGCCGCGAGAATCCCCGCCACGGCGTGGATGCCCGTGCCCGAGTCCCCGATCTGGGCCCCCGTCGCCAGCGGCGGCCCGTCCTCGAAGCCCGTGGTCGCCATGGACCCGCCCATGGCCTGCGCGACGACCTCGTACGCCTTGAAGTTGGTGTACGGACCGTCCCCGAACCCCTTGATGGAGGCATAGACGATACGCGGATTGATCTCCTGGATACGGTCCCAGGTGAAGCCCATGCGGTCGACCGCGCCCGGTCCGAAGTTCTCGACCATGACGTCGGAGCGCCGGATCAGCTCGGTGAGGATCTCCTTGCCGCGCTCGGTCTTGGTGTTGAGGGTGATGCTCCGCTTGTTGCAGTTGAGCATCGTGAAGTAGAGGGAGTCGACGTCCGGGAGGTCGCGCAGCTGCTTGCGCGTGATGTCACCGGTCGGCGCCTCCAGCTTCACCACGTCCGCGCCGAGCCAGGCGAGCAGCTGGGTGGCGGACGGGCCGGACTGGACGTGCGTCATGTCGAGGACGCGGATGCCTTCGAGAGCCTTGGTCATGCCGAGGTCACCTCACTTGTACATCGTCTGGTTCATGGTTCCGGGGGCGTACGCGTC
This sequence comes from Streptomyces griseiscabiei, assembly GCF_020010925.1. Taxonomy (NCBI): domain Bacteria; kingdom Bacillati; phylum Actinomycetota; class Actinomycetes; order Kitasatosporales; family Streptomycetaceae; genus Streptomyces; species Streptomyces griseiscabiei. Next base: position 1,957,894 of record NZ_JAGJBZ010000002.1, read on the forward strand.
CGGGTCGACCCAGACGTTGATGAGCGACGGCTTGCCCGACTCACGCGCGCGCCGGAGCGCGGGGCCGATGTCGGCGGGGTCGCGGACCTCCTCGCCGTAACCGCCGAGCATCTGGGCGAACTTGTCGTAGTGCACGTCGCCGAGGGTGTTGCCGATCCGCTCGCGCTCCAGGCCGTACTTCTGGGCCTGGCCGTAACGGATCTGGTTCATGGAGGAGTTGTTGCCGATGATCCCGACGAAGGGGAGGTCGTAGCGGACGAGGGTCTCGAAGTCCCAGCCGGTGAGGGAGAAGGCGCCGTCGCCGAAGAGGGCCACCACCTCCTTGTCGGGCCGTGCCTTCTTCGCGGCGAGCACGAAGGGGACGCCGACGCCGAGCGTGCCCAGCGGCCCCGGGTCCATCCAGTGCCCGGGTGACTTGGGCTGGACGACCTGACCGGAGAAGGTGACGATGTCGCCGCCGTCGCCGATGTAGATGGAGTCCTCGGTCAGGAAGTCGTTGATCTCGCTGACCAGCCGGTAGGGGTGGATGGGCGAGGCGTCGGACCTCAGGCTGGGCAGCCGCTTGTCGATGGCCACCTGCTCGGCGGCGCGCAGCTCGTCGAGCCACTCCTTGCGCTTCGACGCGCCCCCGTTGATGCGCCCGGAGGCCGCCTCCGTCACGGACTTGAGCACCAGACCCGCGTCGCCGACGATCCCGAGGTCGATGTCGCGGTTCTTGCCGACGGTCCGGTAGTCGAGGTCGATCTGGACGACGGTCGCGTCCGGCGACAGCCGCTTGCCGTAGCCCATGCGGAAGTCGAAGGGCGTGCCGACGATGACGATGACATCGGCGTTGGAGAAGGCGTACCGGCGGGAGAGCTGGAAGTGGTGCGGGTCGCCGGGCGGGAGCGTGCCGCGTCCGGCGCCGTTCATGTACGCCGGGATGTTGAGCGTGCGCACCAGCTCGATCGCGGACTCGGTGCCACGGGTGGTCCACACCTGGCTGCCCAGCAGGATCGCGGGCTTCTCGGCGTGCACCAGCAGATCGGCGAGCTTCTCGACGGCCTCGGGGTCGCCGGCCGAGCGGGTCGAGGCCCGGTAGGCACCGGCCTTCGGTACGCGCGCCTTCTCCACCGGCACCTTGGCGTCGAGGACGTCACGCGGGATCTCCAGGAAGGAGGGGCCGGGGGCGCCGTGGTAGCACTCGCGGAACGCCATCGACACCATGTCGGCGGCGCGGGCGGTGTCCGGCACGGTCGCCGCGAACTTGGTGATCGGCGTCATCATGTCGACGTGCGGCAGGTCCTGGAGGGACCCCATCTTGTGCTGGGTGTGCGCGCCCTGGCCGCCGATCAGCAGCATCGGCGACTCGGCGCGGAAGGCGTTGGCGACACCGGTGACGGCGTCGGTCGTACCGGGGCCGGCGGTGACGACCGCACAGCCGGGCTTGCCGGTGATCCGGGCGTAGCCGTCGGCGGCGTGGGCGGCGACCTGCTCGTGGCGGACGTCGACGACCTCGATGCCCTCGTCGACGCAGCCGTCGTAGATGTCGATGATGTGGCCGCCGCACAGGGTGTAGATGACCTCCACACCCTCCGCTTTGAGTGCCTTGGCGACGAGGTGACCACCGGAGATGAGTTCCTGGCTGTTGCCGTCGGGCATGGCGAAGTCCTGTCCCTTCGTAGGGGATCGGCGTGTGCTCGCGGTTGATTGCATACAGTCGACGAATACTGTATGAAGCTTGTTATCCCGCATCCGGTGGGTGGTGTCCAGGGGGCGTGCGGCACTTTTGAGTCAGGAGCCGGAATGGACCTTTTCGAGCACCAGGCAAGGGAACTCTTCGAGGAACACGGCATCGCGGTGCCACGGGCCGAGGTCACCGACTCGCCCAAGGAGGCCCGTGAGATAGCCCGCAGGCTGGGCGGACGCGTCGTCGTCAAGGCCCAGGTGAAGACCGGCGGACGCGGCAAGGCGGGCGGGGTGAAGCTCGCCGCCGACCCCGCCGCCACCGAACTGACGGCACGGCAGATCCTCGGCATGGACATCAAGGGCCACACCGTCCGCGAGGTCATGGTCGCCGAACCCGTCGCGATCGAGAGCGAGTTCTACGTCTCGTACGTCCTCGACCGCGCCGCGGGGCGCTTCCTCGCGATCGCCTCCGCCGAGGGCGGCATGGACATCGAGGAGGTCGCGGCGAGCAGGCCGGAGGCGGTGGCCCGTGTCCCCGTCGACCCGGCGGAGGGCGTGACCTCGGCCAAGGCGTCCGAGATCGCCGAGGCGGCGGGCCTGCCCCCGCAGACCGTCGACGTCCTCATGCGGCTCTGGCAGGTGCTGACCCGCGAGGACGCCCTCCTCGTCGAGGTGAACCCCCTCGTCCGCACCGCACAGGGGCAGATCCTCGCCCTCGACGGCAAGGTCACCCTCGACGACAACGCGACCTTCCGGCAGACCCGGCTGGGCGACGAGGGCTTCGCGCACGACGACCCGCTGGAGGCGGCAGCGGCGGCCAAGGGCCTCAACTACGTGAAACTGGACGGCGAGGTCGGTGTCATCGGCAACGGCGCCGGACTCGTCATGTCCACCCTCGACGTGGTCGCGGGCTGCGGCGCCCGCCCCGCCAACTTCCTCGACATCGGCGGCGGAGCCTCCGCCCAGATCATGGCCGACGGCCTCTCCGTCATCCTCTCCGACCCCGACGTGAAGTCCGTCCTCGTCAACGTCTTCGGCGGGATCACCGCCTGCGACGCCGTCGCCGACGGCATCGTGCGGGCCCTGGACAGCGTCCGGTTGACCAAGCCGCTGGTCGTCCGCCTCGACGGCAACAACGCCGTACGCGGCCGGGCGATCCTCGACGGCCGCGACCATCCGCTCGTCCACCAGGCCACCACCATGGACGGCGCCGCGCGCCGCGCCGCCGACCTCGCCCACGCGAACTGAGGAGCCGGACATGGCCATCTACCTCACCAAGGAGAGCAAGGTCCTCGTCCAGGGCATGACCGGCGGCGAGGGCATGAAGCACACCCGCCGGATGCTCGCGGCCGGCACGAACGTCGTCGGCGGCGTCAACCCCCGCAAGGCCGGCCGCACCGTCGACTTCGACGACCGGGCCGTCCCGGTCTTCGGTTCGGTCGCCGAGGGCATCGAGGCCACCGGCGCCGACGTCACCGTCGTCTTCGTCCCGCCCGCCTTCGCCAAGGCGGCCGTCGTCGAGGCCGCCGACGCCGGGATCGGCCTCGCCGTCGTCATCACCGAGGGCATCCCCGTCCACGACTCCGTCGCCTTCACGGCATACGCCCAGGCCAAGGGCACGCGCATCGTCGGCCCCAACTGCCCCGGCCTCATCACCCCCGGCCAGTCCAACGCGGGCATCATCCCCGCCGACATCACCAAGCCCGGACGGATCGGCCTGGTCTCCAAGTCCGGCACCCTCACCTACCAACTCATGTACGAACTGCGGGACATCGGGTTCTCCACCTGTGTCGGCATCGGCGGCGACCCCGTCGTCGGCACCACCCACATCGACTGCCTCGCCGCCTTCCAGGACGACCCCGACACCGAACTCATCGTCCTCATCGGCGAGATCGGCGGCGACGCGGAGGAACGGGCCGCCGCGTACGTCCGCGACCACGTCACCAAGCCCGTCGTCGGCTACATCGCCGGGTTCACGGCCCCCGAGGGCAAGACGATGGGCCACGCCGGCGCGATCGTCTCCGGCTCCTCCGGTACCGCGCAGGCCAAGAAGGAGGCGCTGGAAGCGGTCGGCGTGCGCGTCGGCGGCACGCCCACGGAGACGGCCCGGCTGGTGCTGGCCGCGCTGGAGGCCGAGGTCTGACGCACCACCCCACCACCGGCTGGAGGCCGCGGCCCGACCGCACCTCCTTCCGACGCGCCACCCCGCCCCCGACTGTGCACCGAGAGCGGAGAACCCATGGCACCACCCACAGCGACACCCACCACCCCATCCACCCTCACCCTCAAGTCCGGCACCGCCTGGACCGACGCCTGGCAGCGGTGTCTCGCCGTCGCCCCCGAGGCCTTCCGGGACGACCGTGTCCTCAACCTCTGGAACGGCACCTGGCAGGCCGACGGCCGGGCACTCCCCGCCACCAGCCCCGTCGACGGCACCCCCGTCGCCGGCCCGCCCCGCCTGGACGGCACCACCGCGCACCGGGCGGTACGGGCCGCCCTCGACCAGCACCGGGCCTGGCGCCACGTCCCCCTCGACGAACGCCGCGCCCGGGTCGCCGCCACCCTCGACGCCCTCGCCCAGCACCGCGAACTCCTCGCCCTGCTCCTCGTCCGGGAGATCGGCAAGCCCTGGCGGCTCGCCCAGGCCGACGTGGACCGGGCCATCGACGGCGTCCGCTGGTACGTCGACGGCATCGGACCCATGGTCGAAGGGCGCGTCCCCCTCGACGGCCCGGTCTCCAACATCGCCAGCTGGAACTACCCGATGAGCGTGCTCGTCCACGCCATGCTGGTCCAGGCGCTGGCGGGCAACGCGGTCATCGCCAAGACCCCGACCGACGGCGGCGTCGCCTGCCTCACCCTGGCCTGCGCGCTCGCCGCCCGCGAGGGCGTCCCCGTCACCCTCGTCAGCGGCAGCGGACACGAACTGTCCGAGGCGCTGGTCCGCGCGCCCGAGATCGGCTGCGTCTCCTTCGTCGGCGGCCGGGACACCGGCGCCGCCGTGGCCACCGCCGTCGCCGACCTCGGCAAACGCCATGTCCTCGAACAGGAGGGCCTGAACACCTGGGGCATCTGGAACCACACCGACTGGGACACCCTCACCGCCGTCATTCCCAAACTCTTCGACTACGGCAAACAGCGCTGTACGGCCTACCCGCGCTTCGTCGTCCAGCGCGCGCTGTTCGACGACTTCCTCGCGGCCTACCTCCCGGCGGTCCGCACCCTGCGCGTCGGTCACCCGCTCGCCGTGGAACACCCCGACGACCCCTACCCGAAGCTGGACTTCGGCCCCGTCATCAACGCGGCCAAGGCGAAGGAGCTGAACGACCAGATCACCGAGGCCGTCGACCGGGGCGCCGTCCCCCTCCACCGGGGCAGGCTCTCCGACGCCCGCTTCCTGCCCGGCCAGGACACCGGCGCGTACGTCCAGCCCGTCACCCTGCTCAACCCGCCCCCGTCCTCCCCGCTCCACCACGCGGAACCCTTCGGCCCGGTCGACACGATCGTCCTGGTCGACACCGAGGCCGAGCTGCTGGCCGCCATGAACGCCTCCAACGGCGCGCTCGTCGCCACCCTCTCCACCGACGACCGGGCCACGTACGAGCGGCTGGCACCCCAGATCCGCGCGTTCAAGGTCGGCCACGGCACCCCCCGCTCGCGCGGCGACCGCGAAGAGCTCTTCGGCGGCTTCGGCGCGTCCTGGCGGGGCGCCTTCGTCGGCGGCGAACTGCTGGTGAAGGCCGTGACCCACGGCCCGCCGGGGGAGCGGCTCCCGGGCAACTTCCCCGAGTACCACCTCATGCCCTCCGCGGCCTGAACCGGCCGGATCGTGACCGTCCCCTCACCCCCGGTGAGGGGACGCGAGGCCCGCGCGCGGGGCCCCGCGGAACCCCTTCCGGGGCCCGGATATGCAGGTGAAGGGCGCTCCGAAAGCTTGGTATTGTTGTCCATGTCGCCGCGGGGAACACTCCCTGTCAGGCGGCGGACACCCGGTCCGGGTGGCGGAATGGCAGACGCGCTAGCTTGAGGTGCTAGTGCCCTTCGGGGCGTGGGGGTTCAAGTCCCCCCTCGGACACAGCAGCACAGCAGAGATCTACATCGACCCCATCGACCGGTTCCGGTCGGTGGGGTTTCGTCATTCGGAGCTCGGTGGGGCTTCGTCCTTCGGGGCACGGAAAAAAATGCGGTGCCCTCGCGTGATCCTCTCTCTAAGCTCGGTCCATCGAACGACGAGAGAGGGGGACCGGCCATGTGTGAGCGCACCGCTGTCGTCGTTCCCCGTTCCCTCCACGAGGTGATCCTCGTGTCTTCGTCCGGCCGGTGCCCGCTGCGCGGCCGGTACCGGACACCCGTGACGCACGTCTGACGTCCCCGACGTCTTCGCCCGGCGCCTTCGTACGGCGCCCTCGCACGGGAATCGCGCCGCCCTGAAACAGCTCAGCTGAAAGGCCATGGGCCATGCGCACCGACCTGAACACCACCCTCGCAGCCGTCCGGAACCTGGGCATCCTCGCCCACGTCGACGCCGGCAAGACCACCGTCACCGAGCGGTTCCTGTACGCCACCGGCACCACCCACAAGCGGGGCGAGGTGCACGACGGCACGACCGTCACCGACTACGACCCGCAGGAGCGCGACCGTGGGATCACGATCTTCGCGGCGGCGGTCAGCTGCGCCTGGGACGGGCATCGGATCAATCTGATCGACACCCCGGGCCATGTCGACTTCGCCGACGAGGTGGAGCGTTCGCTGCGGGTGCTCGACGGCGCGATCGCGGTGTTCGACGCGGTCGCCGGCGTCGAACCGCAGAGCGAGTCGGTGTGGCGGCAGGCGGACCGGCACGGCGTACCCCGTATCGCCTTCGTCAACAAGCTGGACCGTGCGGGCGCCGACCTCGACACCGCCGTCGAGTCGATCCGGCGGCGGCTCCATCCGGCGCCGCTGGTGGTGCAGTTGCCGATCGGCGCGGAGGACGGCTTCGTGGGTGTCGTCGACCTGCTGCGGATGCGGGCGCTGGTCTGGGCGGACGGCGGCGACGACGCCGTGGAGGGGCCGGTGCCGGACGCCCTGCGGGACGAGGCGGAGCGGCGCCGACGGCTTCTGGAGGAGGCGGTGGCGGAACTGCATCCGGGGGCGCTGGAGGAGTACTGCGGCGAGTCCACGCTCTCCGCGGCGACCCTGGCCGCCGCGCTGCGCGACCTGACCCGCACGGGTGAGGGCGTGGTCGTGCTGTGCGGCTCGGCCTACCGCAACCGCGGCGTCGAACCGCTGCTCGACGCGGTCGTGGCGTATCTGCCCTCGCCGCTCGACGTACCGGCCGTACGCGGTACGCACGACGGTACGGAGCAGGAGCGGGCCGCCGATGACCAAGTGCCGCTCGCGGCCCTGGCGTTCAAGGTGAGTGCCACGGCCACCGGACGGCTGACCTATCTGCGGCTGTACTCGGGCACGATCCGGAAGGGGGAGACCGTGCTGGACGCGGGCACGCGGCGCACCGAGCGGATCGGCCGGATCCTGCGGGTCCGGGCCGACCGGCACGCCGAACTCGACCGGGCCGTGGCCGGGGACATCGTCGCGGTGGTCGGGCTGAAGTCGGCCCGCGCGGGCACGACCCTGTGCGCGCCGTCGGCGCCCCTGCTGCTCGAACCGCCGTCCGTCGCCGACCCGGTGGTGTCGGTGGCCGTCGAGGCGCGCCGGAGCACCGACACCGACCGGCTCGCGACGGCTCTCGCGCGGCTGGCCGAGGAGGACCCGTCGCTGGTCGTGCGGACCGATCCGGAGACCGGTCAGACCCTGCTGTCCGGCATGGGCGAACTGCATCTGGAGGTGGCGGTGGAGAAGATCCGGCAGAGCCAGGGGCTCGACGTCGCCGTCGGCCGCCCCCGGGTCGCGTTCCGTGAGACGGTCGTGCGCGGGCTGTCCGGTCTGGTCTTCCGGCACGTCAAACAGGACGGCGGGGCGGGGCAGTTCGCCCATGTCGTGCTGGACCTGGCGCCGCTGGAGGCGGAGGGCGACCGTGCCGCCACGGGCTTCGTGTTCCGCTCGACCGTGGTCGGCGGGCGGGTGCCGCAGGAGTACGTCCGCGCGGTCGAGGCCGGCTGCCGGGACGCCCTCGCCGAGGGGCCGCTCGGCGGTCACCCGGTGACCGGGCTGAGCGTCACCCTCACCGACGGGGCGACCCACTCCAAGGACTCCTCGGAGATGGCGTTCCGTACGGCCGGGCGGCTGGCGCTGCGGGAGGCCATGCGGACGGCGGTGATGGGGCTGCTGGAGCCTGTCGCCGATGTCAGCGTCACGGTGCCCGCGGACGCCGTGGGCGGGGTGCTCGGTGATCTCGCGGCTCGGCGGGGGCGGGTCACGGACTCCGTGACCCGGGGTGGCTCGGTGGTCGTCAGCGCGGTCGTGCCGTTGGCGGAGCTGTTCGGGTACGCGACGCGGTTGCGTAGCCGGACGCAGGGGCGGGGGACGTTCACGGCTCGGCCCGCCGGGTACGCCGCCGCGCCGGGGGCCGTGACGGTGGGTTAGCGGGGACGGCGGGGGTGGGATCTTTCTCGCCCCCGCCGCCCCTACCCGTCCCATCCTCAAGGGGCTGCGCCCCTTTGACCCCCATGGTGCGGGTCGGTGGGGCTTCTCGCGCAGTTCCCCGCGCCCCTTTCAGGGGCGCGGGGTTTGCCTTTCTCGCTCAGGCCCAGGGGGTCACGGCTGTGAAGGAGCTGTCGGCTCGGAAGGTGTCCGTGGCCTGGTGGACGTCGAGCCGCAGTTCGTAGTTGTAGTGGCGGATGTAGCGGCCCGGATAGTTGTACGACTCCAGCCGGACCGAGCCGGAGGTCGTGCCCGGTCGGGCGCAGTACGTGGCGTCCTTGTCGAAGACGGTCGTGCCGTTGTCCGTGTCGAAGCGGATCCGGTAGTCCCAGTGCCGCAGGTAGCGGCCCGAACTGTCGCGGAACGAGTAGCAGTTGGCGTCCGCGAGGCCGGGCACGACCGTGAAGGTCGCGCTCTGCTTGACGGCGGTGGTGCTGGAGGAGGTCACCGGGTCGGTGTAGCCGAGGCTGTCGGAGCGGACCACGGCGTAGCGGCCCGTGTAGTTGACGGACTGGAGGGAGCGTGTGGTGTTGGTGGGCAGGGTGACCCCGCCGGAGACCGTCTCCTTGAGGACCGTCAGATGGCGTACGAAGCCGGTGAGGCCGGGGAGCTCGGTCGGGGCCGACCAGGTGGCGAAGGTGTCGTAGCTGTCGCTGTACCAGTACTTCCCGGCGCCGTACGCGTCGTAGTAGATCCGCCAGCCGCCGTTGTCGAGCTGGACGAGGGCCGGGCCCTCCATCCCCGAGCCGAAGCCGGCCCAGTTGCCCGTCTTCGAGATCGTGTAGGGGCCGGTGAGGCTGGAGGCGGTGCCGTACTCGATGTACTTCGTCGTCTCGTTCTTGGTGAACGCGTGGTAGGTGGAGCCGATCTTGACGATGAAGGTGTCGATGTAGTTCGGGCCGATACCGGAGAGCACGGTGGGCGCCGACCACGCGGTGAGGGCGGAGTTCGTCGCCGTCAGCTTGTACGGCTTGAAGATCCACTCTCCGTCGGCCGCGACGGACGCGGACAGGATGATGTTGACGCTGCCGTTGGTGTCGACGAACCACTCGGGCGCCCAGGCGCGCTGCAGACCGCTGATCGGGACCGTGTAGTCGTACAGGAAGGTCCAGTTGAGGCGGTCGGTGGAGCGGGCGAAGCCGATGGTGGTGGAGAGCGCCGACCAGGTGCGGGTGGTGTAGGTCAGGTAGTAGTAGCCGTCCGTGTGCTTGAAGATGCTGGGGTCACGGATCAGGCCGGAGGGCGGGGTGTACGCCGGGCCCTTCCGCAGGGTGAAGCCGGTCGCGTCCGGTGAGTCGTAGACATACATGTTCGACTCGCTGCTGTTGGTGAACGCGGTCATGGTGTACCGCGTCGCCTGTCCGGGCGCCGGGTGAGCGGCTCCGGCCGGAGCGGCGAGGGCGGTGGTCAGGCCCAGCAGGGCGGCCACCGAGGTGAGGAGGGCGAGGACCGCCCTGAGGGTTCTGTTCAACGCTCGTCCCGTCTACGCGTGAACTGCCCTGAGGCGTCGGATGTTGTTCGAAATGTCGGCTCTTGTGCGGAACTTCGGTCAGAAGATAAGAGGGGGGCATGTTCGCGTCAATGGATTGAGCCAGGTTTTCTGCGAGACGAGATTCCGCTTTGCGTCCGTCATGACTCCGCTGTGCTGCCGCTGTGTCCGTCCTGCCTTCCGCTCCCTTCCCCCGCGGTCCCCCTGCCGCCCTCTCCCGTACCACTCCGGCGTTGCCTCCGGGATCGCGTTTCCCCAGCTCATCAACCGTTTCCCGGCCGTCGTGCGGGAGGGCAACAGGAAACCCGTCGACCACGGTGAGCGACCGGGCAACTCTTGATTCGTCAGCGACGGCGGAACCCGGGGACGGGACGGACAGGCCAAGGGAGGTGGAGACCATGAGACGGGCGCTCAAGGCTCTGTGCGTGGTCATGGCGGCCACCGCGGCCGTCACCACCGGATGCGCCGGCGGGGACACCGGCGACGGGGGCCGGGAGCGGGCGGACCGGAAACCGCGTCCCCAGGCGCTGACCTGGCAGCAGGAACTGCGCACCAGCGACGCCCAGCAGCACCTGACCGCCGAGTGCATGCGCCGCCAGGGCTTCATCTACTGGGAGGACCGCACCCTGACCCTCCAGGAGAGCCGCCCCGTGCGCTACGTCCAGGACGACGTGGCCTGGGCCCGCACCCACGGATACGGCGGGCGGATCGACGCGAAGAGCCAGCGGGCCCGTGAGGACAACCCCCTCGGCGCCTACCGCCAGCGCCTCTCCGCGTCCCGGCGCGCCGCCTTCGACACCGCGCTCGACGGCGGCGGCGACGCCCGCGTCCTCACGGCACCGCTGCCGAGCGGCGGGGAGATCCGCAAACGCAGCGGGGGCTGTATGGAGGAGGCCGAACGCGAGCTCTACGGCGACCCGGCCGAATGGTTCCGCACGAGCAAGATCGCCACGGGGCTCAACGCCCTGTACGGCCAGGACCTGATGAAGGACGCCCAGCTCGCCGACCGCCTCCGGGCGTGGGCCCGCTGCATGAAGAAGGCGGGTCAGCCCTACGGCGACCCCCAGGCCGCCCGCGACGCCGTGCGGGTCGACACCAGCCGGCTGGGCGGCGCCCGCGCCGACGAGTCGTTCGCCGCCGAGCGCCGGACGGCCGTCGCGGACGCGACCTGCGCCCGCGAGACCTCCCTCAAAGCCGTGGCCTCGGCCAGGGAGACGTACTACCAGGACCGCCTGCGCGATCGCTTCGGCGAGGACGTCGACACCTACCGGAACCTCGGTCGGCAGGCCTATGACCGGGCGGTGCGCATCGTTCCGGAGCGCGACTGACCACCGCGCGCCTCCGGCGCACACCGACCGCGGGGCGCCTCCGGCGCACCACCCCACGCATCACCGACCGACCGCGTCACCGACCGACCGCACCACCGATCAGACACATCACCAAGAAAACGAGGGGAAACACCATGCGCAAGTTCACCGCCACGGCAGCGCTGCTCGGGCTCACCGCCCTGGGCGTTCTCGTACCCGCCGCCACCTCGCAGGCCGCCGTCGCCGGCCCCGGCTGCGACAGCAAGTGGGGCCCGCGCAACGGCAACATGTACGCCTGGCAGGACCTGGACTGCTCCGGCACGCAGCTGATCGTCGCCGCGGGCAACAGCGCCAACTGGGGCGCCGGTGCCAACGACAAGGCCACGTCCGTCATGAACCGCGGCTTCACCGGCGGCCTCGACCACGTCGCGTTCTACGAGCACGACAACTTCGGGGGCGGCCACGCCTGTCTCGCCCCCGGCGAGCTGTACGCCGACAACCTGACCGACAACCGCCTCACCAGCGGGGTGAACGCGAACGACAACATCACCTCGCACCGCTGGGTGGCCAGGAGCGCCTGCGGCGCCTTCCTGACCTGATCCCCCACGGCACGGGCGGCCCGGAACTGACCACCCCGGGCCGCCCGTTCCCGCTCGGCAGCCTCGTACGAACGTCCGGAACCGCGCCGCGGTTCCGGACGCTCGTGTTTTCGCCACTCCGGGTGAAAGTCATGGCTGCCCCGACCGCCCCGACAGTAACCTGGCCCTCCGCCGTATCACGGCCAGTACTGCCTTGGGGGACACCTTGAGGGACCCGCAGCTCGGAGACGATCCGGATCATCGGGCCGACCGGGAGCGGAGCGCGCCGACCACGCGATCCCTCCCCGCACAGCAGTCCTTCCCCGCCCAGCTCAGACGACTGAGGCGGGAGCGCGGCCTGTCGCTCACCGACCTGGCCCGTCGGACGCACTACAGCAAGGGCTATCTCAGCAAGATCGAGACGGGTACGAAACGCGCCACCGTCGACGTCGCCCGGCTCTGCGACCAAGTCCTGCGCGCGGAGGGCGAGTTGCTGCGACTGGTGCAGCAGTCCACACCCCGCGACGGCGACGGGGGCGGCGACCGCGCTCCCGAGACCGACACCATGCCGCGCCCCTCGGGCGGGACCTGCCCCTACCGCGGTCTGTCGGCGTTCACCCCGCAGGACGCGGCATGGTTCTTCGGCCGGGAGCGCGCGACGGCCGCCCTGGTGGAACGGATCTTCGAACGGCTCGGCGGCGGACCGCTGATGCTGGTCGCCCCCTCCGGCGCCGGCAAGTCGTCCCTCCTCAACGCCGGTCTGGTCCCCGCCCTGCGGCGCGGCGACCTCCCGATGCCGGGCGCCGACCGCTGGCCGGTGGTCCTGCTCACCCCCACCTCGCGCCCCCTCGACGAGCTGCTGGAGCGCACCGCCAAAGCCCTCGGCGGCGACATCGGCCTCACCCCGGAGGAGGTCCGGGAGAACCCGGCCGCGCTGCTCGACGCCGTCCGGGCCGCGGCCGTACCGGCGGCGCCCCCGCCCGCCGCACCGGTGCGCACGGTGTCGGACGACCCGCCGACCGCCCCCGGGGACCGTGAACCCCCGCCCCCTCGGCCCGTCCTGATCGTGGACCAGTTCGAGGAGCTGTTCACCCTCTGCTCCGACGACGAGGAACGGCGCGCCTTCGTCCGGGTGCTGCGCGCCCTGGCGACCGCCGGACCGGAACCGGACACCCGCCCCCCGGCGGTCGTGGTCCTCGGTGTGCGCGCCGACTTCACCGGCAGCTGTCTGGGCCTGCCCGAGCTGACCCCGGTCCTCACCGACGGCCTGTTCGTCCTCGCCCCCATGTCCGTGACGGAACTGCGGGAGGCGATCGCCCGCCCCGCCGAACTCGCCGGCGTCACCCTCGAACCCGGCCTTCTCCCGCTCCTCCTGCGCGACGCCGGGCTGCGCGACGAACCGGGGACACCCCTGCCGGACACCGCGCGGCCCACCGGGATCGGCGCCCACGAGACACCGTCCGGCGCGCTCCCCCTCGTCTCCCACGCCCTGCTCGCCACCTGGCAGCGCCGCACGGACGCCGCGCTCCTGACCGTCGACGGGTACGAACGCGCCGGCGGCATACAGGGCGCCATCGCCCGCACCGCCGAGACGGTGTTCGCCCGGCTGTACCCGGCCGAGCAGAAGACGATCCGCCGCATCCTGTCCCGGCTGGTGCTCGTCGCGGACGGCGCCGGCGCGACCCGCCGCCGGATGAGCAGGGCCGCCCTGATGGAACAGCTCGGCGACGCCGACGGCACGGCCGCCGCCCTCGACGCCTTCGTACGGGCCCGGCTCATCACCCTGGACAGCGACACGGTCCAGATCACCCACGAGGCCCTGCTGCACGCCTGGCCCCGGCTGCGCGACTGGATCCACGCCGACCGCGCCGGGCTCCTCCTCCACCAGCAACTCGCCCACGCGGCGGCCGAATGGGGACGCGAGGACCGCGACCCGTCCGCCCTCTACCGGGGCACCCGGCTGGACACCGTACGGTCGTGGGCCGACGAGTCGGATGGCTGGAGCCGTCTCGGGCCCGGCGAGGAGGCCTTCCTGAGAGCGAGTCAGGCCGAGGAGGACGGCCGGCGCAGACAGGCCGGACGGCAGGTCCGGCTGCGGCAGTCCATGCTGGCCACGCTCGCCGTCCTGCTCGGCCTCGCCGTCACCGCCGGCGGCCTCGCCTATCAGCAGCGGGAGGGCGCCCGCGCGCAGGAGCGGGCCGCCCGTTCCCAGGCCCTCGCCGTGCGCTCGGCGTCCCTGGCCGGGGGCCAGCCGGAGGCGTCGATGCTGCTCGCGGGGGAGGCCTACCGCGCCGACACCACCGCCGAGGCGCGCGGCGCCCTGCTCAGCACCCAGTCCCAGCCCTTCTCCGCCCGGCTCGACGGCTACCGGGGGCCGGTCAACGCGGTGGCCTTCGCACCGGACGACCGGACCCTCGCCACGGCCAGCTCCGACGGCACGGTGACCCTGCGCGCCACGGGCGGCGACCACCGCAAGCTCGCCACGTTCAGCGTCCCCGGCCGCGTCCGCTCGGTCGCCTTCAGCCCCGACGGCCGTACGCTCGCGGCCACCTCGACCGACGGGCCCGTCACCCTCTGGGACGTCACCACCCGCCGCCGGACGGCCCTCCTCGCCGCCGACACCCGGGGCGCCCGCGCCGTGGCCTTCGACCCGCGCGGCAAGACGCTCGCCGTGGCCACCCCCGACGGCCCGGTCCAGCTCTGGGACACCGGGCGCACCCCCCGGCGCACCGCCTCCCTCACCGGCCACAAGGGCACGCTCCACGCGCTGGCGTACGCCCCCGACGGCCGCACCCTCGTCTCCGCGGGCGCCGACCGGACCGTACGGCTCTGGGACACCGACCGCGCCCGGCGGCTCACCGTGCTCAAGGGCCACACCGACGAGGTGCTGGGCGCCGCGTTCTCCCCGGACGGACGGCAGGTCGTCTCCGGCGGCATCGACCGGACCGTCCGTGTGTGGGACGTACGTGAACGCCGGACCACCGCGACGTTCACCGGCAGCAGCGACGACATCAACGCCGTCGCCTACACACCCGACGGCGCGACGGTGATCGGCGCGGTCGGCGACGGCACGACCCGGCTCTGGGACGTGCGCGGCGGCCGGCAGACCGCCGTGCTCGCCGGACACACCGACTACGTCATGGGGGTCGCCGTCACCTCCGACGGCGCCCTGCTGGCCACGGCCGGCTTCGACCAGTCCGTCGTCCTGTGGGAGCTGGGCGGACCGGTGCTGACGGCCCGTCCGTTCACCGAGGTCTGGCAGGCGGTGTACAGCCCCGACGGCTCGCTGCTGGCCACCGCCGACACCGACCACACCGTCCGCCTCTGGGACGCCCGCGACCACCGGCTCCTCAAACGCCTCAAGGGCCACACCGAGACGGTCTTCTCGGTGGCGTTCTCACCGGACGGCACCACGCTCGCCTCGGCGGGCTCGGACGGCACGATCCGCCTCTGGGACGTGGCCGCGCGCAAGCACCTGGCCACGCTCACCGGCCACACCGGGGAGGTCTTCTCGGTGGCCTTCGCCCCGGACGGCCGGACCCTCGCCTCAGCCGGCGCCGACCGCACGGTCCGCCTCTGGGACCTCGCCTCACGGCACGGCGTCGCCACCTTCGAGGGCCACGAGGACTACGCCAACGCCGTCGCGTTCAGCCCCGACGGCCGCACCCTGGCCAGCGCGGGCGACGACCTGACCGTACGGCTCTGGGACGTCCGCTCGCACCGCGCGCTGGCCGAACTCACCGGCCACACGGGCGCGGTCCGGGGCGTCGCCTTCAGCCCGGACGGCCGCACCCTCGCCAGCAGCGGCAACGACGGCACCGTCCGCCTGTGGGACGTCCGCGCGCGCCGCTTCGAGACCGCCCTGACCGGCCACACCGGCTCCGCCCGCGGCATCGCCTTCTCCCCGGACGGCCGGATGCTCGCCAGCAGCGGCAACGACCGTACGGTCCGGCTCTGGGACCTCACCACCCGGCACCCCTGGGCGACCCTGACCGGCCACACCAACGCCGTGTGGGGCGTGGACTTCGCCCCCGACGGCCGGACCGTCGCCAGCAGCAGCACCGACGGCACGGTCCGGCTGTGGGACCTCGACCCCGGCGCCAGGCTGGCGGAGATCTGCCGGCTGAGCGCCGGGATAGGCCCCGACGAACGCGACATCCTGCTCCCCGGAGTCCCGGTGTCGGCGGAACCGGCGTGTGCGGGCACCTGACGTCCCTGCCTCGCATCGCCCGATCCGAATGCCCTGCTCGGAGGCGGTTTCCCGACTGTTTCCCGGTTGCCCGTTCGAGCGGGGCGACGTCCGGACCTCGACGCACGGGCCGCGCCGCCGCCAGGCTGCGACACGACCACACCACATTCGATCCACCCAAGACAGGAAACGGGGGTCCCGGCATGGTGAGCCGGACCGCACTCATCCGCACACTGATCACATTCCTCGCCGTCCTCTTCTGGGCGCCGCTGTCCGTGGCGGCCACCGCGCAGGCGGCCCCGGCCGCACCCGCCGCCGACTGCCGAGCCCTGGCGCCCGGCGCCTCGGCCGCCGCCGAACGGGCCATCGCCGCCGCGTGCGCCGAGGTCGCGGCCGGCACCTGGTACACCTGGGGCGGCGGCCACGGGGCCCAGCCCGGCGCCACGTACGGGCAGGTCGACCCCACCGACCCGGCCAGTGAACACGACCCCGAGCGGCGGGGCTTCGACTGCTCCGGTCTCGTCCGGTACGCCTACGCGCAGGCCGCCGGCTCGGACATCCTCAACGGCGTCGCCAGCCAGCAGTACTACACACACCGCGCCGCCGCCCGCTTCACCGCCGCCCAGGGTCTCGCCCCGCTCCTGCCCGGCGACCTCCTCGCCTACGGCACCGAGCAGGACCTGCACCACATCGCCATCTACCTCGGCGCGGGCAAGATGGTCGAGGCCAAGCAGTCCGGCACCAAGCTGATGGTGAGCGACGTCCGCCTCGGCGGCTACTTCGGCGCGGTCCGCGTCAACACCGGCCAGGTCACCGGCAACATCCACCAGACCTGGGGCACCGGCGTCTGGACCAAGGCCGAGCCCCGCCTCGCGGCCCGCCGCGTCTACGCCTTCCCGTACTCCACCACCATCCGCGTCCACTGCCAGAAGCACGCGGAGTGGGTCTCCGCGGAGGGCTACGAGAACGACGTCTGGTCCTACCTCCCCGACTACAGGGCCTGGGTCACCAACATCTACATCAAGGGCCCGGCCTGGCTGGAGGGTGTCCCCGACTGCAAGGACAACCCGCCCCCGGCGTGACGCCCGACACCGTGACCCTTCCCGCACCATGACGCGCTCCGCACGATGAGCGCCGCTCGCGCCGGTGACCGCCAGGGGGACGGTTGCCGGCGCGAGTTCTGATGTGTCAGAGCTGGGCAAGCAGTCGCTTGGCGGAGCTGTCGATCCATGCTCCGATCGTTTCCCGCAGGTGCGGGTTGTCCGCCAACAGTTCGTCGTGCTCTGGCCAGTGTGCGCGAACCTGTTCGATGGTCCGTACGGCCTCTTCACGCAAACGTGCGCCTGTGGTTCCGAAGCGGTGGTTAAGAGCGACTTCGAGCCGGTCGAAGGCACTGAGCCGTACC